>NZ_FNEJ01000017.1 GCF_900100085.1 Salipiger marinus | reverse complement strand
GGCTTGTCCAGCGTCGCCATGTTTTTCAGCACATCTGCAAAGTGACCTGCGTCGTGCCCGGGGTTGCCCCACAGGGTGTCTGTCGGGCGAGGAGCGCGGTCTGCCGGGGCCTTGGTCGGGGTCGCGGCTTTGACAGTGGCGCCCCGCTGGCGGGCTGAACCCCGTCCCTCTTTACGGCCGGCAATGGCAGATTTCACGGATGTGATGATTGAACCCGTCTGTGAAAAGAACCTTGCGCCAAGTGAGGCGCGCCACTATCACGGATGTGACATTGAACCACATACGTTATGCGGAGGAGGACTCCATGCGCGCCATCGTGCTGCACGCCCCCAAGGATATCCGTCTGGAGGACCGCCCAAAGCCGGTTGCAGGGCCCGGCGAGGTTCTGCTGCGTGTCGCCTCGGTCGGGGTCTGCGGCTCTGACCTGCCGCGGATGCTGGTGAAGGGGGCGTGGAAGATGCCGCTGATCACCGGCCATGAGTTTTCCGGCCATATCGAGGCCTTGGGCGAAGGCGTGACCGGCTGGCAGCCCGGCGAGCTGGTGGCGGTGGCCCCGCTGATCGCCTGCGGGCAGTGCGACGAATGCCAGACCGGCAATTTCTCGCGCTGTCGCGATTACGACTATCTGGGCAGCCGTCGGGATGGCGCCTATGCGGAATATGTCGCGGTGCCGGTCGGCAACCTGCTGAAGGCGCCGCAGCATGTGGATCCGCGCGCCATCGCGATGGCCGATCCCGCCTCCATCGCGCTGCATGCGATCTGGAAGGCGGGCGGGCTGCGCATCGGCCAGACCGGCGGGGTGGTCGGCTGTGGTCCGATCGGGCTTTTCGCGATCCAGTGGCTGCGGCTGATGGGCGCGCGCGACGTGCTCGCGGTGGATGTCTCCGAAGAAAAGCTGGCGCTGGCGCGCGAGGCCGGGGCGACGCGGACCGTGCTTTCGGCGGATCTGGCGGATTGCCCGGCCAAGGCCGATCTGGTGATCGAGGCGGTGGGGATCGATGCCGCCATCAACGCGGCGGTGCGGCTGGCCGGTCCCGGCGGGCATGTCGCGTTCATCGGCATTCCGGTGCCGGACGTGACCCTGTCCAACGCCACCTTCCAGTATTTTCTGCGGCAGGAGATCTCGCTCCACGGGTCGTGGAACAGCTTCGCCGCCCCCTTCCCCGGTCCGCAATGGACTACCACGCTGGAGAAATTCGGCACGGGCGAGCTGAAATGGGAGTTCATGATCTCGCATGATCTGGATCTGGCGGATCTGCCTGCCATCTTCGACCGGTTCGACAGGAAGGATCTGCATTTTTCCAAGGTGCTGTTCCGGCCCTGACCGCAGGATAAGGGAGGGGAGGCCCGCATGAGCAAGGTTCTGACGCTTGATCTTGGCACCAATGGCGCACGGGCCGGGGTCTATGACCTTGCGGCGCGGCGGCTGATCGCCAAGGCCGAGGCGGGCTATCCGACCCGGCATCTGCCGCCCAACCGGGCCGAGCAGGATCCGCAGGACTGGTGGCGGGCGCTGGGGCACTGCGTGCGCCGCGCGCTGGCCGAGGCGGGCACGCCCGACATCGCGGCGATCACCGTGGCCACCTTTGCCTCGACGGTGGTGGTCTGCGATGCGGAGGGCACGCCCTTGGCCCCGGCGATCCTGTGGATGGACGCGCGGGCCGCCGAAGAGGCGCGCGCCTCGGCCCATATCGACCATCCGGTGATGGACCTGTGCGGCGGTGCGAATGCGGTGGAATGGCTGGTGCCCAAGGCGATGTGGCTGGCCCGGCACGAGCCCGCGCTGTGGTCGCGTGTGGCGCGGATCTGCGAGGCGCTGGATTTTGTCAATTTCCGCCTGACCGGGCTCTGGACCGGGTCGCTGATGAACGCGACCTGCAAATGGAACTATGACAGCCGCGCCCGCGCCTTCTGCCCCGAGCTTTACGCAGCGCTTGGGGTGCCCGAGCTGGCACAACGCCTGCCGCAGCGCATTGTCGACATCGGCGCGGTGATCGGCCCGCTGTGCGAGGAGGTGGCGCGCGACTGGGGCCTGCGCGGCGCGCCGGTGGTGGTGCAGGGCGGCATCGACGCGCATATGGGCAGTTTCGGCGCCAACTGCATCGCGCCGGGATCCATGCTGCTGATCGGCGGCACCTCCAACGTGCATATCACGCAGGTGCCCGATGATGGCGCCCGGATCGAGGGGGTCTGGGGCCCCTACCCTCACGCGCTGACCCATGGCCTGCGGATGATCGAGGGCGGGCAGGTTTCGGCGGGGTCCATCCTGAAATGGCTGTCGCAGGACATCTTTGGCCTGTCCGATGCGGACCTGCCCGCGCTTCTGGCGGCGGCAGAGGCGCTGGAACCGGCGGAAACCCGGCTGCTGGCGCTGGATTTCTGGATGGGCAACCGCACCCCCTATCGCGACGCCCGGCTGCGCGGCGCCTTTCTGGGGCTGTCTCTGTCGCATGACCGGGCCGCGATCTACCGCGCGGCGGTGACGGCGGTGGCGCTTGGCGCCGCCAATGTGGTGCTGGATCTGGACCGGCAGGGCGTGACGGTGGACCGCATCGTCATGGCGGGCGGCATCATGCGCAACCCGCTGTGGCTGCAGGCGACGGTCGATGCGATCGGCAAGCCGGTGGGGCTTTTTCCCGATGACAACCTGACGCTTTACGGCAATGCGGTGGCCGCCGCCGTGGGGCTTGGGCGCTGGCCCGGTCTGGCCGAGGCGGCGGCGGCGCTGGCCCCGCCGGTGCGGGAGATCCGGCCCGACCCGGCGCGGTCGGCGCAATACCGGCGTCTGCTTGTGCAATACCGGCAAGCGGTGGACGTTCTGGCGCCAATTCTGCACGATCTGGCGGATGGGATTCTGGCGGAGCCTCCGGCATGAGCGACGACACCGACCGCACCTCGAACCGGC
This sequence comes from Salipiger marinus, assembly GCF_900100085.1. Taxonomy (GTDB): domain Bacteria; phylum Pseudomonadota; class Alphaproteobacteria; order Rhodobacterales; family Rhodobacteraceae; genus Salipiger; species Salipiger marinus. The sequence goes on along the minus strand of NZ_FNEJ01000017.1, from coordinate 108,071 downwards.
TGCCGCAGGAAGGCGGGCGCGACCAGCTGATGGTCAGCATCGCGCGCATGACCTATCAGCAGAACAAGACGCTGACGGAGATCGCCGCCGAAACCGGCCTGAACCGCTGGCAGGTCAGCCGCCTGCTGCAGGAGGCGCGTGATCTGGGCATCGTGCGGATCGAGATCGTGCCGCGCACCCTGCGCCATCCCGATCTGGAGGCGCGGCTGATCCATGCCTTCGGGCTGCAGGATGCGGTGGTGGTGCCCGGCCCCGCCGAAGAGGGGCCCGATGGCGTGGCGCAGGCGGCGGGCCAGTATCTGGCCGCGCTGAAACCCAAACCCCGCAGCATCGGCGTGTCCTGGGGCCGCACCATGGCGGCGGTGGCGCATTGGCTGCCGCCGGACTGGGCCGAGGGGATCAGCGTGGTGCAGATCAACGGCACCGTGGCTCCCGTGCCGGGCATCGCCCATCACAACGACGTGGCCGAAACCTTTGCCCGCAAGGGCCGGGGCCGGATGATCCCGCTGCCGGTTCCGGCCATCGTCGGCGAAATCCTGACCCGCGAGGTGCTGGAAAAGGACCGCATCGTTGCCGATGTGTTGCGGCAGGCCGAGGCGGCGCAGGTGCTGGCCTTTTCGCTGGGCGTGGCGGGCGAGGGATCGGTGCTGCAGCGGTCGGGCAATATCCTGAAAGCCGAAATGGCCGGGCTGCTGCGGGCGGGCGCGGTGGGCGACGTGCTGGGCCATTTCATCAGCCGACAGGGCGAGATCGTCGATCCCGATCTTGACGCCCGCACCATCGGCCTGACCCTGAGCAATCTCAGGCAGCACGAGCGGTCCATCGGCATCGTCTCGGGTCAGGAAAAACACGACGTCACGCTTGGCACGCTCAGGGCCGGGCTCGTCACCGTCCTCGTCACCGATGAGGCCACCGCAACCTTTGCACTGGAGCATGCCCATGACCGTTAACCCCGCCAGAGCCGCGCAGGCCATGCCCCAGAGCAGCGGGCAGCCCGGCGCCAACAGCCATCGCAACCCGGGCCAGCCGCTGGATCCGGCCCTGTTCGAGGGTCATGCGGTCAACCGCAGCGCGGCAGAGCGGCGCGCGGCCACGCTGGTGACGCGGCGCTCGGTCAAGACGGAGTGGCAGGCGGCGTGGCTGGTGAACGCCATCCGCTGCATCGACCTGACCACGCTTTCCGGCGATGACACGGCGGAACGGGTGCGGCGGCTTTGCGCCAAGGCGCGCCAGCCGCTGGCCCCGCATATCATCGAAGGGCTGGGCATCGCGGATCTGGGGCTGACCACCGGCGCCGTCTGCGTCTATCCCACCATGGTTGGTGCGGCAGTGGCCGCCCTGCAGGGCAGCGGCATTCCGGTCGCCTCCGTCGCGACCGGCTTTCCGGCGGGGCTGATGCCCCTGCCCCTGCGGCTGGAGGAAATCCGCTATGCCGTGGCCGAGGGCGCCGAGGAAATCGACATCGTCATCACCCGCGAACATGTGCTGACCGGCAACTGGCAGGCGCTTTATGACGAGGTGGCGGCCATGCGCGAGGCCTGCGGGGCGGCGCATCTTAAGGCCATTCTGGGCACGGGCGACCTGCAGACGCTGCGCAATGTCTATTCCGCCTCCATGGTCGCGATGATGGCCGGGGCGGATTTCATCAAGACCTCGACCGGCAAGGAAGCGGTGAACGCCACCCTGCCCGTCAGTCTGGTGATGGTGCGCGCCCTGCGCGATTACCGCAACGCCACCGGCCACCGTGTCGGGTTCAAGCCTGCGGGCGGGATGAAATCCGCCAAGGACGCGCTGAACTGGCAGTTTCTGATGCGCGAGGAGATGGGGCGCGACTGGCTGCAGCCGGATCTGTTCCGTCTGGGCGCCTCGTCGATGCTGGGCGATATCGAACGGCAGCTCGATCACCACGTCACCGGGCGCTATGCCGCCTCGTCCCGCCACGCCCTTGCCTGAGGAGCCCCGGCAATGACCTCGATCACGGATATTCTGCACACCATGGATTACGGCCCCGCCCCCGAAGACAGCGCCATCGTGCGCGACTGGCTGCACCGGCACGAGGCGGGCTTCGGCCATTTCATCGATGGCGCCTTCACCGCGCCGGGCGAAAGCTTTGCGGTGACCGATCCCGCAACCGGCGCGGTTCTGGCCCATGTCACTCAGGGCAGCGTGGCCGATGTGGACGCAGCGGTAACCGCCGCGCGCGCGGCACAGCCCGGCTGGGCGGCCCTGCCGGGACATGACCGCGCCCGCCATCTTTACGCGCTGGCCCGCCACATCCAGCAGCATGCCCGCTTTCTGGCGGTGCTGGAGACGCTCGACAGCGGCAAGCCGATCCGCGAAAGCCGCGACATCGACCTGCCGCTGGTGGTGCGCCATGTCTACCATCACGCCGGATGGGCCGAGATCCTGGCTGATGAATTTCCCGGCGCCACCCCGCACGGGGTCTGCGGTCAGGTCATCCCGTGGAATTTCCCGCTGCTGATGCTGGCATGGAAAGTCGCACCCGCGCTTGCGGCGGGCAATACCGTGGTGCTGAAGCCTGCCGAATACACCCCGCTGACCGCGCTGGCGCTGGCGGAAATCGCGCGCGAGGCCGGTCTGCCCAAAGGCGTGCTGAACATCGTCACCGGCGATGGCGCGACCGGCGCCGCCCTGACCGGTCATCCGGGGGTGGACAAGGTCGCCTTCACCGGCTCGACCGAGGTGGGGCGGCTGATCCGTCGCCAGACCGCCGGATCCGGCAAGGCGCTGACGCTGGAACTGGGGGGCAAGTCGCCCTTCCTTGTCTTTGCCGATGCCGATCTGGATGCGGCGGTCGAAGGCGTGGTCGATTCGATCTGGTTCAATCAGGGGCAGGTCTGCTGCGCAGGTTCGCGCATTCTGGTGGCCGAAGCGGTGGCCCCGCGCTTTACCGAGCTGCTGCGGCGGCGCATGGCCACGCTGATTACCGGCAACCCGCTGGAGAAATCCACCGATCTTGGCGCCATCGTCCACCCCGTGCAGCTGGAGCGTATCCGCGCGCTGGTCGATCAGGGCAGGGCCGAAGGCGCGCAGGTCCATCAGGGCGAGGCGCCGGAGGGCTGTTTCTATCCGCCGACGCTGGTCACCGGCGTGGCGCCCGCCTCGGTCCTGTCGACCGAGGAGATCTTTGGCCCCGTCGTCACGCTGACCCCCTTCCGCACCCCCGAAGATGCGGTGACGCTGGCCAATAACAGCCGCTACGGGCTTGCCGCCTCGGTCTGGTCCGAAAATGTCAATCTGGCGCTCGACATGGCGGCGAAAGTGAAGGCCGGGGTGGTCTGGATCAACGCCGCCAATCTTTTCGACGCGGGCGCAGCCTTTGGCGGCATGCGCGAAAGCGGGTTCGGGCGCGAGGGCGCGCGGGCGGGCATGGCGGCCTATCTCTCCCACCCCGCCCCAAAACCGAAACAGCCCGAGGCCCCCCCTGCCCCGCTGGAGGCCACGCCCGCGCAGGGCCTGCCCGTTATGGCCATCGACCGCACCGCCAAGCTTTATGTGGGCGGCAAGCAGGCCCGCCCGGACAGCGGCTATTCCTATGCGGTGACCGGGGCGCAGGGGGCGGTGGGGCTGGCACCGCTTGGCAGCCGCAAGGACATCCGCAACGCGGTGGAGGCCGCCCATGCCGCCAAGGGCTGGGGGGCGCAGACCGGGCATAACCGCGCGCAGGTGCTGTATTACCTTGCCGAAAACCTTGCCGCCCGCGCCGCCGAATTCGAGGACCGGCTGCGCAGCTTCGGCCAGAGCGGCGACAGCGCCCGCACCGAGGTGCAGACCGCGATCCGCCGGGTGTTCTGGTATGCCGCGCAGGCCGACAAGTTCGATGGCGCGGTGCAGTCCACCAAATCGGCGCATGTGACGCTGGCGATGAACGAACCGCTGGGGGTGATGGGGATCCTCTGCCCCACCGCACAGCCGCTTCTGGGCTTCGTGTCGCTGGTGCTGCCCGCCATCGCCATGGGCAACCGCGTGGTGGCGGTGCCGTCGCAGACCCATCCGCTGGCGGTGACCGATCTTTATCAGGTGATGGACACCTCCGACCTGCCGGGCGGCGTGGTCAATATCGTCACCGGCGAGCGCGACCTGCTGGCAAAAACGCTGGCCGATCATGACGATGTGGCGGCGGTCTGGTATTTCGGCACGGCAGCCGGTGCGAGGGCGGTCGAAACCGCCTCCGCCGGCAACCTCAAGCAGACATGGACCGACGACGGCGCCGCGCGCGACTGGACCGGCGCGGAAGGTCAGGGCAGGCTGTTCCTGCAGCGCGCCACGCAGGTCAAGACCGTCTGGGTGCCCTATGGCGAGTGACTTTGCGCGCTGATCCCGTGCCCCCCTCTGACCGCAACAGGCCAGCGGGGGGCCCGTTGCGGGGGATGGAATCACTCCCGCCCCTGCCCTTCCATCCCCGGTTTTGAGCCCGCAGATCTGCCCCCCTGCCCCGCTTGGGGCGCCAAATGCCCCCGGATCCGGCGAAATTCTTGCGGTTTTTCCGCCGTTGTCCACAAGATGGGGCAGAAAATGCTTGCTCGACTCGCGCCGGTCGGGCCAATACTTACGGCAACAAGCGAATAAGACGCCGCAAAGTGTAACACACGGCTTACGGCTCAGAGGGCAGTAAATGAACCAAGCGAACAGGATAGATCTCCTGGTCGGCCAGCATGCGGCTGACCTGTCGAAGCGGCTTCAGGCGCATCGGCAGCAGCTGTTTCCGCCCGACACCAAACGCACTCTGCGCAAGTTCACCAGCGGCGAGGTGGCGCAGCTTTTGGGGGTCAAGGACGCCTATCTGCGGCGGCTGCATCTGGACGGGCGCGGCCCCGAACCGGAAACGCGCGCCGGGGGCCGCCGCTATTATTCCCCCGAGAATATCCAGGAACTGCGCCAGATGCTGGAAAAGGGCACCAAATCGCCCGGATCCTACCTGCCCGGACGGCGGGAGGGCGACCATCTTCAGGTGATCTCCGTCATCAACTTCAAGGGCGGCTCGGCCAAGACCACCACCTCGGCGCATCTGGCGCAGAAGCTGGCGCTGGACGGCTACCGGGTGCTGGCCATTGATCTCGACGCGCAGGCCTCGCTGTCGGCGCTGCACGGGTTCCAGCCGGAATTCGATCTGCTGGACGGCGGCACGCTTTATGACGCGATCCGCTACGATGACCCGGTGCCGCTGAGCGAGGTGATCCAGAAGACCTATTTCACCAATCTGGACATCGTGCCCGGCAATCTGGACCTGATGGAATTCGAGCACGAAACCCCGCGCGCGCTGTCGCAGCGGTCGGGGGAGCTGTTCTTTACCCGCATCGGCGAAGCCTTGGGCGAGGTCGAGGCGAATTATGACGTGGTGGTGATCGACTGCCCGCCGCAGCTTGGCTTTCTGACCATGTCGGCGCTGTCGGCGGCCACTGCGGTGCTGGTGACGGTGCATCCGCAGATGCTGGATGTCATGTCCATGTGCCAGTTCCTGCTGATGACCTCCAACCTGCTGGGCGTCGTGGCAGAGGCGGGGGGCGACATGTCCTATGACTGGCTGCGCTATCTGGTGACCCGGTATGAACCCGGCGACGGGCCGCAGAACCAGATGGTCAGTTTCATGCGGTCGATGTTCGGCGATCATGTGCTGAACCATCCGGTGCTGAAATCCACCGCCATTTCCGATGCCGGGATCACCAAACAGACGCTTTACGAGGTGGAGCGGACCCAGTTCACCCGGTCGACCTATGAGCGCGCGATGGAAAGCCTCAACGCCTCCACCGGCGAGATCGAGGATCTGATCCAGAAAGCATGGGGGCGCTGAGATGGCACGCAAGAACCTCCTCGAAAACCTGATGAAAGGCGGGGAGGATTCTCCCCCCTCCCCAGCCCAGCCCCGGCGGAGCGCGGGTGCCATCGGCGCGGTCAGCCAGTCGCTTGCCGATCTGAAGATGCGCGCGCTGGTCGAGGTGCCGCCCGATCTGATCGACGATGCCGGGCTCGACGACCGGCTGGACAGCGATCCCGAGGGTATCGCCGCGCTTTGCGAGAGCATCCGCGAGTATGGCCAGCAGGTGCCGGTGATGCTGCGGCATTCCCCCAGCACCGAAGGCCGGTTCGAAATCGTCTATGGCCGCCGCCGGGTTGCCGCGCTGAAACAGCTGCGCCAGCCGGTGCGCGCCATGGTGCGGGATCTGTCCGACAAGGATCTGATCGTGGCGCAGGGGCAGGAAAACTCTGCCCGGCGCGATCTGACCTTCATCGAAAAGGCGCGCTTTGCCCAGCAGATGGAACAGGGCGGTTTTGACCGCAAGGTGATCTGCGACGCGCTGCATATCGACAAGACCGTGGTCAGCCGGATGCTGACCGTGGCGGATGCGGTGCCAGAGCCGGTGATCCGTGCCATTGGCGCCGCCCCTTCTGCCGGGCGCGACCGGTGGATGGCGCTGGCCAAGCTGTTTGGCGACCGGACCCCGCAGGAGGTTGCGGCGCTGGCCCATGGCGAGACATCTGACAGCCGGTTCAAGGCGGTCTACACCGCCCTCGCCCGGCCCAAACCCGCTGCCGCTCCGGAGGTCGTGACCGGCGCCGATGGACGCGCGCTGGCGCAGGTCCGGCGCAAGCGCGGGCAGACCACGGTCACCGTGACCTCGGAGGACGGGTTCGACATCTGGCTGATAGAAAACTTCGACCGTCTGCACCGCGATTACCTCGCGGGGCTTGGCGAAGACGAGCAGTAACCGCAACACAGGAGGCACAAGACAGGCCAAAGAAAAGACCCCCCAAGACTGACGTCCCGAGAGGCCCGTTTCTTACTCGCACTTCGAAGCTACCTCTCTTTGTTGACAGCTGTCAACCGCTCGTCGATTCAGCGGGATGATTTTCTGTTGCCTGCGTGACAGCAGATGCAGACATACATATCGACGCCCCAGCGGCGGCGGCCGGAGACGGCTGTCCAGTCGCCAGAAAACAAATGGCGCATCCTGCGCGACCTGACCACGGCCCGGAAAAGCTTCGACCTGTCGGATCGCGCGCTGACAGTCCTGTCGGCCCTGCTGAGCTTTCACCGGAGCGACGATCTGACCGCGGAAACCGTGGTCTTTCCCTCCAACCGGGTGCTCGGCGACCGGGCCAACGGTATGCCCGAAAGCACGCTGCGGCGCCATCTGTCATCGCTGGTCGAAGCCGGGCTGATCACCCGCCGCGATTCGCCGAACCGCAAGCGCTATGCCCGCCACACCGAAAGCGGGCTGATGCCCTTCGGCTTCGATCTGAGCCCCCTGCTCCGCCAGCGCGACGCCATCGCCGCCGAAGCAGATCGCATCCTCAAGGAAGATGCCCGACGGAAAGTGCTGCGCGAAACGGTCATGGTCACACTGCAGTCGCTTGCGGCACATCCCGCCTATGCCAGTGACTGCGCTGATTTGAACGCCATTCGGCAGCGCCTGCGCCGGAAGCTCGACATCGATGCACTTGCCATCCTGCTTGCCGACCTGCGCGCGGCGCTTGCCACCCTCACCCCAGCTGCCACAGCTGAGACACAAGATCTGAGCGGCAATGACAGCCAGAATGAGCGGCACATACAGGATTCAGATAAATCCCTTATTGAATCTGAACCAGAAACGACCGCGCCCAGAACCAGCCATCCGTCATTGACCATGGTGACCACGCTTTGCACAGAACTTGCGGTTTACGATCCCTCCCCCATCCGAAGCTGGGAAGATTTCATAGAAAAAGTCGCGCGGATTGCCCTGATGATGGGCATATCTGTCGACACATGGCGACAGGCTTGCGCGACAATGACCGCCTCCAATGCGTCGATCACCGTGGCCGCGATGCTGCAGAAGTTCAGGAGAATCCGCAATCCGGGGGGCTATCTGCGCAGTCTTGCCCGCAAGGCGGCTGGAAACGAGTTTTCCCCCATGCCGATGCTGCACGCCTTGGCGCGGGGGGCGAGTTGACAGCTGTCAACTTTTGCTTTGCCCTGCCCCTCATGAAGACTGGACGGACATGACAAGGATTGCCATATTCAGGGCACGCCCGATCCATGGGAGATATGTGATGGCAACGATGAACGTGTCGATCCCGGACCCGATGAAAGCCTGGGTGGAGGAGCGCGCCCGCGATGGCAGCTTCAGCAATGCCAGCGACTATGTGCGTCATCTGATCCGCCGCGATCAGGACCGCGCCCGCGCGGTCGCCCAGCTGCAGGCCGCCATCAGCGACGGGATCGAAAGCGGCGAAGCTCAGCCCTTTGACGCGACCGCCTTCAAGGACCGGATGCGCCGCACCTATGGCGGATGACCTGACAGGGATCAGGCTTCGTCCGAAGGCGCAGGCCGATCTGGAAGACATCTGGCGGTTTGGCGCAGAGACATGGTCGCCCGAACAAGCGGACCGATACCTTGACGGGCTTCTGGCTGCTTTTGAGCTTCTGCGCGAAATGCCCCTGATCGCCCGCGAACGGGACGAGTTTTCTCCCCCGGTTCGCATCCATCCCACCGGGCCCCATCTGGTGATCTACCGCATCGCCGACCGCCATCTGGATGTGCTGCGCGTGCTTGGCGGACGTCAGGACTGGCACAGGCTGCTGGACGCGCTGGACTGACCTCTCCTGCGCGCCCATACCCAAGATGCAATCCCGCGCTGGCCTGACAGGGCATTCCATCAAGCCGCGCATCCGACTAGACCCGCCGCACAGGCAAGAAGCAGGAGAGCCCCATGCAGAAGATCATCGCAAGCGTTCTGGCCCTGAGCATGCTGGCAGGCTGTGCGGGCACTGCGCCCGGCGCCGGAGCCCTGGGCGCGCGCTACGAAGTCCATGGCGTCGAAGAGGGCGATTTCCTGAAGCTGCGCGGCGGGCCGGGGACCGGGTTCGAAACCTATGTCGGTCTGCCTAACGGCACCGTGTTGCGGCTGCAGGACTGCACGCAGACCGGCGGAACGCGCTGGTGCCGGGTGGCGCTGGACCGCGCGCCCGGGCTCGAAGGCTTCGTGTCCTGGGCCTATCTGCGCGAGATCTGAGCCGGGCAGGGGGCGCCATTGCATCTGGGTGACGAGGGGGCAGGCAAGACAGGTCGGAACCCCAACCCTCCGCTCTGCATTGAGAAACGAGACCCGAAGACGGGACCGATGCAGATCAAGACGGAGGAACCGGAAAATGACCAAGCGTTTTCTTGCCACCACCACAACCGCCCTGACCCTCGTTTTTGCTGGCGCCGCAGCGCAGGCCGATGACCGGGCCAGCGTCAGCGAACAGGCGTCCGAAGCTGCGGGCGCCATCGCAGACACCGCCTATGCCATTGGCGAAAGCGCCACCGATGCCGCGCAGGCCGGGGTGGAAGCCGTGGGTGCCGATGACGCCTACAGCGCCGCGTCGGATGTGTCTGCGCAGCTGGATGCCGCACTCACCAATGACGCCGTGGTGCGCAGCAGCGACGGCGAGGTGATCGGCACCGTGTCCAAGCGGGACATGACCGGCAGCCGCGTGATCATCGACCTTGATGGCGAAATGGAAGGCGCGGACGACCGCGCGATCGAAAACGCCGCCGTTTCGGTGAACCGCCTGTCGGTGAATGCGGACGAAGAACTGGTCCTGAACATGTCCGAAGATGAATTCGCCGCAGCGCTGCGGACGGCGACAGAGGTGCGGGTCGACGACAACGGCTGATCCGCCGGACACATACATCTGACCGAAGACAGGGCCGCTCCGCAGGGGGCGGCCTTTGTTGTTCCGGGTTGAGGCCCAGTGCGGCAGCTCCATCCCGCCAAGGCGGTGGCAGGGGGAGGGCGGCAGTCAGTTCGGGCGCGGCTTTGCGGCATTTTGGAATTCCAGAATCATTATCTTTCTAAGAGTTAACGTTCAGCTACTGATAATAAATGAAATTTTGCGTGTTGCACTCCGAAGCTATCCGAAATTATTGTATGCCAAATGCAAATGATGACGCGGCGCAGGGAGAGTGGAGAGATGCTGAACATCGTGGATGCCAAGGTGGCGGCTTATGGGGGGGACGCGGGCGATGCCTATATCGGCGAGATCGTCGTGGTCGAACTGGTGACGGAAGGCGGGTTGACCGGCACCGGCTTTGCCAGCGCACCGCGCGGGGTGGGCCATATCTTCCGCGATCTGATCGCCAATGTGCTGCTGCCGCAGATCATCGGCCAGAACGCCATGCTGCACCGGGACCTGTGGGACAAGATGTTCCGCACCATTCCGCGGCGGGGCGGCGAGGGCATCGTGCGGGTCTGCATCTCTGCGCTCGATTTTGCGATCTGGGATCTGAAGGCGCGGGCCTCGGGCGCGACTCTGGCGCAGCTGATCGGCGGGCATCGCGACATGGTGCCGACCTATATCAACTGCGCCCATCACATGCCGCCCGACGCGCTGGCCGAGCGCGCGGCATCTTATGTCCGCGACGGGCATCGCGCGCTCAAGATCCGGGGCGCCCGCAGCCATGTCACCCTGCAGGAAGCCGATGCCCGGGTGGCCGCCGTGCGCGAAGCCATCGGCAAGGACGTGCTGCTGATGGTCGATGTGAACGGCACATGGGATGCCGACACGGCAATCCAGCAGCTGCGCAAATGGGAGCGGCACAATCTGTTCTGGCTGGAGGAGCCGGTGCAGCCGGAGGATTTTGCCGGGTATCGCGCCGTGCGGGAAAGGGCAGGGGGCGTGCATATCGCCGGGGGCGAACAGCATACCTCGCTGCACGAATATCAGGCGCTGATCGGCTTTGACGGCATCGACATCGCCCAGCCCAATGCGGCGATCTGCGGCGGCATCACCGAATGGATGCGGATCCACGATCACGCGGTGGCAAACGGGCGCATCGTGTCGCCATGGAACCTGCAGCCGATCCACATCCACCTTGCCTGCGGGCTGCAGAGCGTGAAATGGCTGGAATATTTCAAGCTCGACAACGCGCTGCTGGGGATTCAGACGCTGCTGTTCAGCGGCCCGCGGATTTCCGAACGGGTGGAGGCGGATGGCGTCTATCTGGAACCGCCGGAAGCGCCCGGGCTGGGGCTGGAGATCGATCCCGAGGCCGCCGAAAAATACCGGCTTGCCTGATCCGCGACGACATATCCACTCATCGAGGGAGGGCCCGATTTTGGCCACTATCACCTATCTGACGCAGATCGAATTCGGCGCCGGCAGCCTTGCGCGCGTGGCATCCTGTCTGGACACGCTCGGCGGCAGGCGCCCGCTGATCGTCACCGACCGGGGCATCGTCGCCGCCGGTCTGCTGGACCGGCTGCAGGCGGAGTTGCCTGCGGGCCTTCCCGTCTTTGACGGCACGCCCGGCAATCCGACCGAGGAGGCGGCGCAGGAGGCGGCGACGCTCTATCGGCGCGAAGGCTGTGACAGCCTTATCGCCATGGGCGGCGGCTCTCCCATCGATCTGGCCAAGGCGGTGGGCCTGCTGGTCACCCACAAGGGGGCGCTGGCCAGCTATGCGGCCATCGACGGCGGCGTCGCCCGGATCGGAGAGATCGTGCCGGTCATCGCCATTCCCACCACGGCGGGCACCGGCAGCGAGGTCGGGCGCGCCGCGCTGCTGACCCTGCAGGACGGGCGCAAGGTCGGGCTGATCTCGCCGCATCTCATCCCCAAACTGGCGATCTGCGACCCGGATCTGACCCATGGCCTGCCCGCCGGGCTGACCGCCGCCACCGGCATCGACGCGATCAGCCATTGCGTGGAAACCTTCCTCAGCCCCCGCGACAATCCGGTGGCCGATGCCATCGCGCTGGACGGGCTGCAGCGCGCCGTCACCCATATCGAACGGGCGGTGCTGGCGCCGCAGGATGCCGAGGCGCGCAGCGGCATGATGATGGCCTCGCTGCAGGGCGGGCTGTGCTTTCAGAAGGGGCTGGGGGCCATCCACGCCCTGTCGCATCCTTTGGGCGCTTACAAGCAGATCAATCCGCATCACGGCACGCTCAACGGTATCCTGCTGGCGCCGGTGCTGCGGCGCAATGCGGCGGCCTGCGAGGCGAAATATGCGGCGATCAGCGCGCGGCTGGGGATTGCCGATGGCGACGTGCCCGCCTTCTTTGCCGCTCTGGTGGCGCGGCTGAACCTGCCCAAGACGCTCGGCGAGGTCGGATTTGACGGCAGCCAGTGGCAGGACGTGGTGCAGGCGGCGCTGAAGGATCATTCCGCCGCGACAAACCCGGTGCCCTTCGACGGGGCCGATTACCTTGCCATCCTCGAAGATGCCGCCTGAGCCTGATCCCCGGGCGGCACGGTGCCGCCGCCCGGGGCAGGGGGTCAGGACCGGGTCCGCGCGTAATAGGCGCTGATGGCTGCGGCATCGGACAGGGCGTTGCCATCCTCGGCATAGGCCACATAGGTCTCGATGGCGCGGGCGATCAGCGGCATGTCGCCGCCCTGATCGGACACGAAGCTGCCAAGCGCCTTCATGTCCTTGGCCAGCTGCCGGGCAAAGGCCTTGGGCGGGTCAAACTCCGCCGCGACCATCTGGCGATAGGTCCGCTGCAGGATCTGCGAATCCGCCAGCCCCCCGGCCAAGGCTTCGGGCAGACGCGCGGGATCGATCCCGGCGGCGCGCGCCAGCGTCAGAACCTCGGCCATCAGCACGTAATTGGTGCCGACAATCGCCTGATTGAGCGTCTTGGCCACCTGTCCCGCGCCAAGCGGCCCCAGCAGGGTCGCGGTGCGGGTCAGGGCCTCCAGCAGGGGGCCTGCCCGGGCCACATCGTCTGGAGTGCCGCCCAGCATCGCCGTCAGCGTGCCGGTTTCCGCCGGATCCGGCCCGCCGGACACCGGCGCGTCGATCCATGCAAGGCCCGCGCCCGCCATCTGGGCGGCAATGTCGCGGGTGTCATCGGGCGGCACGGTGGAGAAATCGACGATCAGGTCGGCGCCGCCCGACGCCTTGTCAAAGCCGCCGGGGCCGAAACAGCAGTTGCGCACCGCCTCGGCATGGAGCACGCACATGGCCAGAATATCGCTTGCGGCGCGCACCTCTGCGGGGCTCTCGGCCCAGAGCGCGCCATGGGGCACCACCTCTTCGGCGCGCTCGGGTTCCAGATTCCAGACGGTGACCTGAAAGCCCTGCGACAGCAGGCGGCGCACCATCGGCGCCCCCATGATGCCCAGTCCCACAAATCCCACGCGGGGGCGGTTGGTGTCGGCGGTCATCTTTCCTCCATGCGGTAGATGCGGCGGCCGGTGTCCCGGAACATCGCGCTGCGCTCTGTTTCGGAAAACCCGCGGGTGATGGTGTCGAAGCCCTCGAAGATCGTCTCGAACCGGGCGACGAGGGAGTCGACCGGGAAATTCGACGCGAACATGACGCGCTCTGGCGAAAACGCCGCGATGGTCTCCAGCACGATGTCGCGGTTGTCTTCCGCGCGCCATGGCTGGCCGGGCTGTCCCAGACCGGAGATTTTCACCGCGACATTGGGGCAGGAGGCGAGGCGCTGCAGCGCCTCCTGCCAGCGGTGCAGCGCTGCCCGGTCGTGGTCCGAGGGCAGGCCGGTATGGTTGAGAATGATCTGAGTCTGCGGGAAATCGCGCGCCAGATCCGTGGCGGCCTCCAGATGCCACCACGGGGTCTGCAGATCAAAGGACAGCCCGTAGGCGGACAGCAGCGCATAACCTGCGCGCCATGCCGGATCGTCCATCGACCCCTCGGCGCCGCGCCGTGCCTGATCGGGCGTCGCCGCGGCGCGGGGTTTGTGCCGGATGCCCCGCACCAGTGGATGCGCACCATAGGCCCCCAGCACCTCGCCACAATCCGCGCGGTCAAGCCAGGCTTGCGCCACGATGACCGATGGCAGGCCGGAGGTGTCGTGCACCGCTGTCACCCAGTCCACTTCGCCCATGGGATCGCCGGGATCAAACTCCGCCTCGACATAGACCGATCCCACAACCTCGAACCGCCCGGCATCGGCGCGATAGTCGGCGGGCAGATAGCTGCGCCGCAGGGCCGAATAATCGCCATAGCGGAACGGGATCGGCTCGGCGTCGCAGAGCCACGGGTGGTAATTCCGCGCCAGATCCCAGAAATGCTGATGGGCGTCGACGATCTGCACGTGGTCAGGCTCCGCGCTGCCGGTCAAGCTCGTGCAGCATGTTGACCCGGCGCACGTGATCGTCGGTTGCATCGAATTTCGCCTCGACAAACGCCTGAACCAGATCGCGGGCCAGCCACGGGCCAACGATCTGCGCGCCGATGCACATCACGTTGACATCGTCATGCTCCACCCCCTGATGCGCGGAATGCGCGTCATGCCCGATGGAGGCGCGGATCCCCGCGCGCTTGTTCGCCGCGATCACGGCCCCAACGCCGGTGCCGCAGACCAGCAGCCCGCGTTCCGCCGACCCGTCCAGCACCGCGTCGCAAACCTTGCCCGAAATCACCGGGAAATCGACGGGGGCGGGGTCGTAGGATCCGACATCGCTCACCTCATGGCCAAGGCCGCGCACGAATTCGATGACCGAGGCCTTGAGCGGAAAGCCGGCGTGGTCGCTTCCAATGACAAGTTTCATGAAGATTTCCTTTCGGGGTTAGCGGATCATCTTGGGAAGAAAGAGGGACAGTTCCGGCACCAGCGTCAGCAGCGCCAGCGTGACCAGAAGCGGGATATAAAGCGGCATCACCGCCCGAAGGATCGCCCGCATCGACACCTGCGCGATGTCGGTGATCAGGAACAGCGACAGCCCCATGGGCGGGGTCACCAGCCCCAGCATCAGGTTGAAGATCGCGACAATCCCCAGATGCACCGGATCGACCCCGGTGGCATGCAGCGGCCCCGCGATGATCGGGATGATCAGCAGCGTCGCGGTGGTGCTGTCAAGGAACATGCCGCTGATCAGCAGGATCAGGTTGACGATCAGGAGCAGCATCACCGGATCCTGCGAGACCGAGGTCAACGCCGCCGCAAAGCTCTGCGGGATCTGTTCGATGGCAAGGATCCAGCCGAAGAGGGCGGCGGCGGAGACGATGATCAGGATGGCGGCGGTGCTCTTGATCGTCTCGTACGCGGCATAAAGGATATGGGCTCCGGTCAGTTCGCGATAGATGACGGCGCTGATGAAGATCACGTAGAACACCGTGACGGAGGCGGCTTCGGTGGGCGTGAACCAGCCCAGAAGCATCCCGCCCACCAGCAGCACCGGCGTCAGCAGGGCAGGGATGGCGGGCATCAGCGCGGCGCGGATCTCGGCAGGGCGCGACCAGCGTTCGGCGCGCGGCAGGTTGCGGCGCTTGGCGATGATGGCGGTGGTGATCATCAGCATCAGCACGCAGACGATGGCCGGGATGATCCCCGCCAGCAGAAGCTGCACGATCGACACGCCGGTGACCGAGCCATAGATGATAAGCGGGATGGAGGGCGGAAAGATCGGCCCGACCACAGCCGAGGCGGCGGTGACCGCCCCGGAAAAGGCGCGCGAAAACCCGCGTTCGACCATCGCCTTGACCTCGATCTTGCCAAGGCCGCCGACATCGGCGAGCGCCGCGCCGCTCATCCCGGAAAAGATCAGGCTGGAAAAGATGTTCACCTGTGCAAGCCCACCCGGCACCCGCCCGACCAGCGTGTCGGCAAAGCGGAAGATGCGCGCGGTGACCCCGGCCTGATTCATCAGGTTGCCGACAAAGATGAAGACCGGCACCGCCACCAGCGGAAAGGAATCCAGCGCATAGGTCATGCGCTGCCCGATCAGTTCGACCGGAAAGCCGTTCAGGAAGATATACAGCGCCGAGGGCACGAGGATGGCGAGGACGATGGGAAATCCCATGAGGAACATGCCGGCGAAGACGGCGAGGATCAGATAGCCCAACTCGGACCTCGAAAGCTGATGGGTTTCGATGCGAAGCGGCTCACAGGGTGAGTTCTTCGGTGGGGTGCTCTGCGGCAAAGGTCACATACATGGGCAGCCCCATGACCGCCTTCCACGCCAGCAGGCCGAATTCCAGCGCGGCGCAGAAGAAGCCGACGGCGGTTGCCGAAAAGAAGATGTAATAGGGAATGCCCAGCGTCGGCGTGGCGTTGTTGAGGTTGCTGAGCGTGGCGATCAGCACCGACCATGCCGCAAAGCTGAACGCGGCCAGCCCCAGCAGCGCGATGACCACCCGGCAGACCCGCTGCACCGGATCGGGCAGCATCTGCTGCATCTCCTCCATCCGCACGCTGGCCCCGGAGGACACGGTGTAGGGAATGGCCAGCATCACCACGCTGATCAGCATGAAGCGCGACAGCTCGTCGGCGCCGATCAGCGGAATTCCGAAAAACTGCCGCATGATGACCTGCGCCATGGGCGTTGCGATCATCACCGCAAGGATGACCAGCCCGGCCAGCCGCAGCAGTCTGCGCAGCGGATTCAGGATGCGGTCGGCCAGAAGGGCGGTGGTGGGCAGCGCGGCGGCCTGCGGCGCGGCGGAAGGCTCGTGCGGCACGGGATCATCTCCCCAGACTATCGGCATCGGGACAGGAGGGAAGGAGGTGCAGACCTCCTTCCCCGGCTCGGATCACTCGATTGCGGCGATCTGCTCGATATAGGGGGCCCAGCTCGGGAAATCCTGCGCGACCTGCGCCCCCACCCGCTCGCGGAATTCGTCCAGCTGCAGGCCGCTGTCTTCGGAGATGAAGGTCATGCCTTTTTCGGTCAGCGTGGCGATCAGATCCTTTTCTGCCTGCTGCGCGGTCTCCAGCGTTTCATAGGCCAGATCGTCCAGCGCGGTCAGGATCGCCTCGCGGTTTTCCTCCGAAATCGACTGCCACGCATCCTCGTTCACAAAAACCGGCAGCACGTTCTGCATGTGGCCGGTCAGCATCACGTGGCTCTGCACCTCGTAAAGCTTGTTGGCGTTGATCATGGTCAGCGGGTTTTCCTGCCCGATCACCATGCCGGTCATCAGCGCCGTCGGCAGTTCGCTGACCTCGACCGGGGTGGGGATCGCGCCAAATCCCTTGATCATCGTGGTCCAAAGCTGCAGCGGCACGCCGCGGAACGGCTGCCCCTCCAGATCGGCGGGCGACATCACGGCCATCTTCGCCGTCATCTGCCGCGCCCCGCGGAACAGGCGGCCAATGATCCGCATGTTGCCGCTTTCGATCAGCTTTTCGTTGAACTCCTGCAGCACGGGAGAGCTGCGCGGATCGGTGGCCTTCAGCGCGTGCTCGCCATCCCGGTAGATGAACGGCGCGTTAAACACGGCGATGTCCTCCACCAGCTGCGCCAGCGAGGCGAATTCGTGATGCGCCATGCTGATGGAGCCCGAGCGCACGCCGTCGATGGTTTCCTGCACGCCGCCCAGCTGGGAATTCGGGAAGACGGTGACGGTCACGTCGCCATTTGTGGCCTCGGGCAGCCGTTCGGCGGCCTGTGCGGCGAACCAGTGCTGGATGTCGCCTTCGGATCCCACATGGGCGTAGCGCAGGTTCTGCGCATGGGCGGCGGATCCGGCCAGTGCGGCGCTGACGGCCAGCGCGGCGGTGGCCAGCCTGATGGAAATGAGCTTCATGATAACCCTCCCTGATTTTCTCCGACGGAGCCGGTGCCGCGCCTCCCACGCTCACTCTGCTCGCCTGCGGCCCATTCTTGTATGCAAGAATATTGATCGTCAATAGGGCGTGATCAGGACGCGGCAAGAACCCGGTCCAGTCAGAAACTCCGGTGGGCTCTGTCAGACCGGCGGATCCTGCCGGACATGGCGCTGCGAATAAGAGAGGCCGTTCATGAAATGCTCGCGCGTCAGCTGCGCAAGCTTGGCGCCATCCCGCGCGCCCAAGGCGGCGAGCATCCGCGAATGTTCCGACAGCGCCGCCAGCCAGCGCTTGCGGTCCAGATTGGCCACGGCCCGCGCCCGTTCGACACGCGGTACCAGCACTTCCCATGCCGAAGCCAGCACCGGATTGCGCGCGATCTCGATCACCCGGCGGTGGATGCGGTGGTTGATCGTCAGGTATTCCGCGCGGTCGCCATGTTCGTAGGCTGCCAGCATCTTGCTGTGCAGGTCGACAAATTCCGCAAATTCCGCAGTGGTTATGACCCGGCAGGCCTCTTCTCCGGCCACAGCCTCCAAGGCCGAGACGACCACATAAAGATGCTCCAGATCCTCGGCGCTAAGCTTTGCGACCACGGGGGATTTGTTGGGGGAAAGCTCGATCAGACCTTCTGCGGCCAGCCCTTTGACGGCTTCGCGGAACGGGGTGCGCGACACGCCGAAGAGCTGGCAGTAATGCGATTCCCGCAGCCTTTCACCGGGGGCAAGCTCTCCGGACACGATCATGTCGCGCAGACGCTGCGTGGTGGCCTCATGCAGCGCGCCTTTGCGCCGCTGCGACTCCGCGCCTTCCCCTGATGTGACCATGACGGAACCTCCTTCCGCGACCTGCAGTGCGACCTACTCACTCCGCCGCGAAACGGCAATGTTTTGATCGGCAGAGCACCGCAGGCGGTTGACCTTTATTCAATCTTGCATACAAGAATTGGCAGAAACGCAAGATACGGCGGCAGAGAGGCAGCAGACGCAGAATGAGGACACCACAGCAGGATCACGTCGACACCCCCCCGCTTCCGCTGGCCGGGCTGCGCATTCTTGATCTGACGCAGGTCATGGCGGGCCCGTTCTGCTGCATGATGCTGGGCGATATGGGGGCGGATGTCATCAAGGTGGAGCCGCCGAAGGGCGACCAGACCCGCACCTCCATGGGCTTCCGCATGAAGGGCGAGGACAGCCCCGGCTTTCTGGCGCTGAACCGCAACAAGCGGTCGGTGACGCTGGATCTGAAGACCGAGGCGGGCAGGGCCATGTTCTTTGAACTGGTGAAAACCGCCGATGTGCTGGTGGAAAACTACCGGCCCGGCGTGACGAAGCGGCTTGGCATCGATTACGACAGCCTGTCGGTGCTGCGGCCCGAACTGATCTATGCCAGCATCTCGGGCTTTGGCCAGACCGGGCCTTGGTCGCAGCGGCCGGGATTCGATCTGATCGCGCAGGCCATGTCGGGGGTGATGAGCGCGATGGGCCATCCCAATTCCGGCCCGGTCAAATCCGGCGTGTCGGTGGGCGATCTGGGTGCCGGGCTGTTCTGCCTTTACGGCATTCTCAGCGCGGTGATCGGACGGCAGGCCAGCGGCAGGGGCCAGTATATCGACGCTTCGCTGTTCGAGGCCGCGCTGTCCCTGTCGATCTGGGAGGCCACGGAATTCTGGGCCACCGGGCAGTCGCCCAGACCTTTGGGCACCGCCAACCGGATGAGCGCGCCCTATCAGGCCTTTACCGCCAGCGACGGCATGTTCGTGGTGGGCGCCGCCAACCAGAAGCTGTGGGATCTGTTCTGCGGGGTCATCGACCGGCCCGACCTGCAGCAGGATCCGCGCTACCATCACAACACCGACCGCGTTGCCAACCGCGAAGATCTTGTTGCGGATCTGGAGCCGGTCTTTGTCACCCGATCCGTCGATCACTGGGTGGACGCCTTCCTGCAGGCCGGGGTGCCCGCCGGGCCGATCAACGACTTTGGGCAGGTGTTTGACGCCGATCACACCCTTGCCCGCGACATGGTGCTGAAGATCGACCACCCCGCCGAGGGGCAGATGAACTCTTTGGGCTTTCCGGTGAAGCTGCGCGGCACGCCGCAGCAGGTGCGCTATGCGCCGCCGCTGCTGGGACAGCATACCGATGAACTGGCCGGAGAGCTGGGGCTCGACCCTGCCAAGCTGCGCGCAGAAGGAGCCTTCGGATGAGCGACGGAACGGTTCGGCTGGAACGGGACGGGCCGGTGGCGCGCGTCTGGTTCGACCGCCCCCATGCCATGAACGCGATGACATGGAAGATGTATGGCGAATTCGAGCAGATCTGCGGCACCCTCACGGGGCTTCCGGATCTGCGCGTTGTGGTCCTGCGCGGCGTCGGCGGGCGGTCCTTTGTCGCCGGATCCGACATCGCGCAGTTTGCCGAATTCAAGGACGGCGCCGATGGCATCGCCTATGAGCGCAGGATGGACGGCATCCTTGACGCCTTCGCGGCGGTCCCGGTGCCGACGCTGGCCGTGGTCGACGGGCTGGCCGTTGGCGGCGGGCTCAACATCGCGGCGGGCTGTGATCTGCGGATTGCCAGCACCGGGGCGCGGTTCGGCGTGCCGATCGCACGCACCTTGGGCAACTGCCTGTCGATGCGGAACTATGCCCGCATGGCGGCGGGTCTGGGCGAGGCCTTTGCCAAGCGCATGTTGCTGCTGGCCGAGCTTGTCACCGCCGAGGATCTGGCGGGCACCGGCTTTCTGGCGCGGATCGTTCCGCCCGAGGAGATGGACGATACCGCCGATCAGCTTCTGGCCAAGCTCTGTTCGGGCGCGCCGCTAAGCATGGCCGCCAGCAAGACGGCGCTGGGACGGCTGGCACGGACGGCGCTGCCGCCGGATGACGATCTGATTCTGTCCTGTTACGGCAGCGACGATTTCCGCGAAGGCATCCGCGCCTTTGGCGAAAAACGCAGACCGGGCTGGACGGGCCGCTAGCCCGGCTCGCCCCCTTCCTCGCGCTGCAGCCGGTCAAAGGCCTTGAGCACATGATCCTCTAGGATTTCGGCCAGCCGCAGGCCATCGCGCGCCTCCAGCGCCACCATCATGTTCTCGTGGTCGCGGATCGCGTCGCCCCAGCGGTTGGTCTTGAGGTTCAGCTCGTACCGCACGCGGTACAGCCGGGCGTTGACGATCCGGTAATGCTCCTCCAGCACGGAATTGCCCGCGCTGCGCACCAGCGTCAGGTGTATCTTCTGGTTCAGGTGGAAATAGGTGATCCGGTCGCCGCGCCAGTAGGCGGCGATCATCTCGTGATGCAGGGCCTGCATCTCGCGCAGCGTCTCGTCGGTGATCTTCTGGCTGGCGATGCGGGCGGCAAACGCCTCCAGCCCGCCCAGCACCTGCAGCAGGTCGCGCACCTCGGCATCGTCAAGCACGGTCACCGTGGCGCCGCGCCGCGGGTTCAGCACCAAGAGCCCCTCATTTGCCAGAATCTTCAAAGCCTCGCGCAGCGGCGTGCGCGAGACCTGAAGTTCTTCGGCAAGGGCGCGTTCGCGCACCGGGCTGCCCGGGGCGAAGCGGTTTGTGATGATCATCTCCCGCAGCTTGTCGGCGACCACCGCGGCCTTGTAATCCTCGGCTGTGGCCTGCTGCTGCCCTTTCTGAAGATCGGTCTTGCCGCTGGCCTCAACCGTTCTGTTGTCGTCCATTCTGTTGCGGCACCCTCCTGATGCGCCCGACGGCCCCGCGCTGCGGTCGGGCGCTCGGACGGTCGGCTTCTATTGCGCGGCGCGTTTCCTCATCCAGCTCACGCCCGCTCCCACCACGCTCATCAAGATCAAAGCGCAGATGACGGAGACTAGCGTAACGCTGATCGGGCTTGAAACAAAAATCCACGGATCGCCATTCGAGATATCAAAGGACCGCCGGATGCTGCTTTCCAATCGTGGCGTCAATACGAAAGCCAGAATAAGCGGGGCAATCGGGAAATCGGCAGCCTTGAGGTAATAGGCGGCAACCCCGAAGCCCAGCATCAGCCAGACGTCGAACATGCTGCCATTGACGCTATAGGCGCCAAAGACGCAGACCGTCCCGATCACCGGGATCAGCACCGAAATCGGAATGCGCAGGATCTGCATCAGGAACGGAATGATCAGCATGGCCGCAATCACCGCCATCACCGTTCCGATATACATGGAGGACACCAGCCCCCAGACAAAATCCGGACGGGTGGCGAACAGCAGCGGCCCGGGCTGCAGCCCCCACATCATCAGCCCGCCAAGCAGCACGGCAGAGGTGCCGGAGCCGGGAATGCCCAGCGACAGCAGCGGCGCAAAGGATCCGGCGGCGGCGCCGTTATTGCCCGCCTCTGACGCGGCGACCCCCTCGACCGCCCCTTTGCCCATCTCGGCGCCGTTGCGTCCGATCTTGCGCTGCACCATGTAGGACAGGAAGGCCCCGGTGGTGGCCCCGGCACCGGGCAGGATGCCGACCAGCGTCCCGATCAGGCCGGAGCGCAGGCTGACCGGCAGCAGGCGCAGGGTCTCGCGGCGGCTGGGGATCGCGGCGCGCAGCGGGATCTGTTTCGGCCCCTCGCCGGGCTTAGGCCGGTCGGTCATCATCTCCAGCAGCTGGCAGAAGCCGAACATGCCGATCACCAGCGGGATGAAGGACACGCCGTTGAGCAGATGCATCGACCCCAGCGTGAACCGCGCATGGCCGAAGGTGGAGCCGATGCCCACCACCGCCAGCAGGATCCCCAGCATCGTGGCCATCAGCCCCTTGGCGATGTTGTCGCCCAGCATCCAGCCGATGGAGCAGAGCGCGAGCAGGATCAGCGCTGCGGTTTCGGGCGGGCCGAACATCAGGCCGATCTCTGCCAAGAGCGGCCCCATGAAGGACAGCGCGACGATCCCGGTGGTGCCGCCGATGAACGAGGCGATATTGGCCGAAAACAGCGCCTTGCCGCCTTCGCCGCGCTTGGCCATCGGATAGCCGTCCAGCGCCGTCATCACCGCAGGCGCGTCGCCGGGAATGTTGAGCAGGATGGCGCTGTAGGCGCCGCCGAACATGCAGCCGTAATAAAGAGCCGCAAGCAGGATGACCGCCGTGGTCGGATCCATGCCGAAGGTCAGCGGCAGGAGCAGTGCGATGCCGGTGACCGAACCAAGGCCGGGAATGGCGCCGACAACGATGCCCAAGGCGGCCCCGGTCAGCGCCGCGCCCAGATTGCCCAGCGACAGCGAGGTGGCAAAGCCCGATTGCAGGGCGAGCAGGGTTTCCATGTGAGCCTCTCAGAACAGGGTGGACAAGAGGTTTTCGGGGAAGGCCACCCGCAGCCAGACGTCAAACAGCAGGGTCGTCGACAGCCCCGTCGCGGCGGCGACAAGGATCGACCGGCGCCATGGCGCCCTCTCCACCAGCCTCAGCCAGAGCAGCACGAACAGCGTCATGGCGGGCACCATGCCGATCACCGAAATCAGGGCGATGGCTGCGACCATGGCGATCACGGGGGCGTGGTTCTTCAGCCGGACGCGGGCCGCAACCGGAGCAGGGCGCGCCAGATCAAGCGCGGCGAGCAGCGCCGTGCCGCCGCCGAACACGGTCGGAAAGAACCCGGCGCCCGGGCCGCCCTCCATCCAGAAGCCGTAACTGAAAAGGCCAAATCCGCAGAACACCGCGCCGAAACAGAAAACGGCAAAAGTGACGGCGGACGCGAACAGGGACCGCGGCGGGCGCGGGGCATCAGGGCTCAGCACGTGAGGTTCTCCGGAAATCTGGGGGGCTGTCAGGGGCGCGCGCAAAGGCAAAGCGGCGCGCAGGACCGGCCTGCGCGCCTTGCGGGATCAGTCGATGAATCCCGCAGCCTTCAGCAGGCGTTCATATTTCTCGGCCTCGGCGGCATAGAATTCCGCGCTTTCTTCGGCGCCCATGAAGCGCGCGACCAGACCCTTGTCCTGAATATAGTCCTGCTGCCACATCTCGGTGTCATAGGCCGCCTTCAGCTTTTCTTCCCAATAGGCAACGGCCTCTGCGGGCATTTCCGGCGGACCGGCATAGCCGCGGAACAGGCTGATGGCGACGCCGGGATAGCCCAGTTCGGCGAAGGTGGCGGTGGAGTCAAAAGGTTCCGACAGCCGCTCTTCGGAAAAGGCGCCCAAGGGATGCGCGCGCCCTGCCGCGACCTGCTGGCCGATCTCGCTGGGATTGAAGATGGCCGCGTCCACATGGCCCCCCAGCAGTGCCGACAGCGCGTCGCCGCCACCATCGAACGGCACATATTGCAGCTCTGCGTCAAGACTGTCGCTGAGCATGGTAAAGACCAGATGATCCTCGCTGCCACGCGACACGCCGCCAATGGTGATGCTGTTGGGCTCTGCCGACGCGGCGGCGACCAGCGCGTCGAAATCGGCAAAATCGTCGGCGCTGCGGGTCACCAGAACCAGCGTATCCACCGACAGCGTGGCCAGCGGGGTGACATTCTCCAGCTTCACGGCGGCGTCGTTGGAGATGGTGCTCATCATCTGACCCGCGATGAAGGTCATCAGAGTGTTGGGATTGCCGGTCTTGCTGAAGGCGTAAGTGTTGCCCACCGCGCCCGATCCGCCCGGCTTGTTCAGCACCACCACATTGGCATCGACGATGTCATTGGCGCGCCACGTCTCGGCCAGCATCCGCGCGTTCACGTCGCTGCCGCCCCCGGCGCTGTAGGGCACCACGAATTCGACCGTCCCCTCCGGCTCCCAGGCCTGCGCCTGCGCCCCGATCCCCATGGCGACCGCTGCCGCCAGAATCATCCTCACCTGCATCAAGCTCTCCTCCCTTTGCTTGACACCGCGCGCCTCTCCGCCCGGTTTTGTATACCATATTTTCGGATTTGGATGTGGGTCAACTTATAATAACTGCATAAAAACAGCATGATAAAATTTTAATAGCATTTTGGAATGCCAAAATGGACGAATCCTGCGCCAGCGCACCCCGTCCGGGAGGGCGCCGCGTCCGGTCAGCGCGGCCCGTCTTCGGAGGGGGGTGCCGGAAACAGGCAGCCGGGATTCATCCGCCCGTCAGGGTCCAGCAGCGACTTGACCGCCTGCGCCAGCGCCAGCAGCGGCGCGGGGCGGTCGGCATGAAGTGCTGCCAGCCGTTCGCGCCCGATGCCATGTTCCGCGCTGAGCGAGCCGTCGAGCGCGCGCACCACCTCATACATCCGTGCCCGTGCGGCGGCGCTCTGCGCAAAGAACTCGGCCTTGGCGATGCCTGCGGGCGGCAGCACGTTGAAATGCACGTTGCCATCGCCCATGTGGCCATAGGCCAGCGGGGTCCAGCCGGGCAGATGCTCTGCCACCACGGCCTGCAGCGCCTCCACCAGTCGGGCAACACGCGACAGCGGCACGGAAAAATCGGTGCGCAGATGCCAGCCGCGTGCCGCCTGCGCCTCCACCATCGCCTCGCGCAGCAGCCACAGATCCTGCCGCTGGCGGTCGCTGGTCGCGACCACCCCGTCCAGAACCGGCCCGTCGCTCAGCGCCTCTTCCAGCAGGCCCATCAGCAGCGCCTCCAGATCCACCGGGCCCGAGGCCGCCACCTCCAGCAGCACGTAGTAGGCGGCGCGGTCGGCAAATGGCGCCTGCAGGCCGGGCACATGGTCGATGGCAAGGTCGATGGCCGCCCCCGGCATGAATTCGAAGGCCGACAGCAGGTCGCTGCAATGGGCACGGGCCCGTGCGGCAAAGCTGACGATCTCCTGCAGGTCGGCAAAGGCCAGCAGCGCCGTCTGCCGCCGGGTGATGCGGGGCGACAGGCGCAGGCTCGCCGCCGTCACGATACCAAGCGCGCCTTCGCTGCCGATGAACAGCTGATGCAGCGCAAGGCCCCGGTTGTCCTTGCTCAGCGCCGACAGCATGTCGATCACCGTGCCATCGGGCAGCACCACCTCCAGACCCAGCACCAGATTGCGCATCATCCCGTAGCGCAGCACGTTCAGCCCGCCCGCATTCACCGCGATGGCGCCGCCAATCTGCGCGCTGCCCTGCGCCCCGAAAGACAGCGGAAACAGCAGGTTCTGCGCCTCGGCGGCGCGCTGCGCCTCTTCGACCGTGACACCCGCCTCGACCTGCAGGACCATGTCCAGCGGGTCAAGCGCGCGGATCGCCCGCATCCGGCCCATGTTCAGCAGGATGTCGCGCCCGCCCGTCGGGCAGGTGCCCGCCACCAGCCCGGTATTGCCGCCCTGCGGCACAAGGCCAATCCCGGCGCGGGCGGCAAGCCGCACCACCGCCGCCACTTCCTGCGTCGAACCGGGCCGCACCACGCAAAGCGGATCGGCAAGATTGTCCCCCGACCAGTCGCGCACATATCCCGCCAGATCGGCCGCCGTCGCCAATACGTTGCGCGCCCCGACCAGCGCCGCCAGTTCGGCGAGGAGTTGATCTCTGTCCATCTCTGCCTCCGCAATTTCGCAGAGGGAATAGCAAGATTATCCTATTTGTCCAACAATCATATTATCCAGAAAAAGCATGAACCCGCCGCGCCTCTCTGCTAGGAGCGGTCTGCGCGCAGAGGGACCAAGGGAGACCTGCCAGATGGCCAGCAGTTTTGTCGTGGAACGCCCGGCGGGCCTGCCCGACCGGATCGCCGATCTGCTCATGGAGCAGATCACCTCGGGCGCGCTGGCCGAGGGGCAGATCCTGCCGACGGAAACCGAGCTTGCCAAAAGCTTTGGCGTCAGCCGCAATGTGATGCGCGAGGCGATCGCCCGGCTGCGGTATGAGGGCATTCTGGACAGCCGTCAGGGGCGCGGCGCGATGGTGCTGCCGCTCAGCGAACGCCTGACCTTCCGCATCGGCAGCGGTCTGGGCAGCAGCGACAGCCTTGCCGATCTGTTCGAACTGCGAGGCCTGCTGGAGATCGAGATTGCCGGTCTGGCGGCGCAGCGGCGCGGCCCGGAGGATCTGTCAGAACTGGAGGCGGCGCTGACCTGCCTCAGCGAGAGCGATTTTTTCGACGAGGCCAAGCTGGAGGCTGACGCGCGCTTTCACCGCGCCTTGGCTGCTGCCACCGGCAATGACTACCTCAAGGGCATCTCGACCTATATTTCCTTCCGGCTGAAAGGCACCACGCGCGACACCGCCGCCGTCTATGCGTCGGACGACCTTGTGGCGCAGACGATCAGGGAGCACCGGCTGATCTTTGAACGGGTCAGCGCAGGCGAGGCCGAGGGCGCGCGCGCGGCGATGCGCGCCCATATCCTCCACGCCGCGGAGCGCCTTGGCGTCCGGCTGAAAACCGGCGTTCTGGCGGGCTAGGGGGCCGTCAGGGCCGGGTGTCAGCTTTCGGGCAGGCCGTAGAACCGCGCGGCGTTGGTGGTGAAGATCTTGTGCAGGTCTTCGGGGCCGTAGATCTCGCCCAGCAGGCTGCGGGCCAGATCGACCACCTGCGCGTGGCTGGCGGCGAGCGTGCAGACCGGCCAGTCGGTGCCGAAGATCAGCCGGTCCGGGCCGAACTGCTCGGCCACGTGGCGGACAAAGGGCCGGATGCGCTCTGGCGACCAGTCGGCGCCCGCCTCGGTCACCATGCCGGAGATCTTGCACATCAGCCGGGGATGGGCGGCAAGCTGAGCCATGTCCTGCCCCCACTGACCCAGCCCCGCCGCGGTCATGTCGGGTTTGGACAGGTGATCCACCACGCCGCGCAGGCCGGGGGCGGCGTTCAGCGCGGCGCTCATCGCGGGCAGGTGGCGCGGGAAGGTCAGGATGTCGAAGGGCACGTCGCGCCGCGCCACCTCGGCCAGGGCCGAGTGGAAGGCGGGGGTTTCGATCAGCGCGGGCTCGTGATCCTGCAGCATCGGGCGCAGGCCCAGCCATTTCGGCTGAGCGGCGTAATGATCCAGCCGCGCGGCAAAATCCGGCGCCGTCATGTCAAGCCAGCCGACCACGCCCGCGACAAACCCGGTCCGCGCCGCGAGATCGAGCAGAAAGTCGGTCTCGGCCTCGGTCTCGGCGGCCTGCACCAGAATTGTCCGCGTGATGCCGGAGGCGGCGTTCAGCGGCGCCAGATCCTCGGGGGTGAAATCGCGGTAAAGATCGCCGAGGTCTGGAGTCAGCCAGCCGTAATCGCCGCGCTCCACCCGCCAGAAATGCTGATGTGCGTCGATCATGTGCGGATCACGCCCTTTTTCAGGATGAGGTTGGCGTAAAGCCTCCGCTCGCCGGTGGCCACCACGGCATAGGCCGTCTTGGCGCGGTCGTAAAAGGCGAAGCGGTCGATCTCCTGCATCGACACCGGCGCGCCATGGGCCGCCGCCAGCACCCGGTCGAAATCGTCATAGATCTCGGGGCGGCCATCGGGGCTGGCCATGGCGGCGGCGGGCTGGTCGACAAAATCATCGAGCGGCAGCAGCGACAGGATCGCTTCGGCGGCGCGGTCGGCACCGATGCCGGGCAGGCGCACAAGACGCTGCGCCACGGTCGCGGCAGGGAAATTGGCGTCGGTCAGCACGATCTCGTCGCCATGGCCCATGTCACGCAGGATGGCCAGAAGCCCGCCGGTCAGCAGCGGGTCGATGGATTTCAGCATGGGAACCTCAGACGGTTTGGGAGGAGGAAAGGGCGTGGTCCAGATCGGACCACAGGCTGTCAGGCAGGTCAGTGCCGAACCAGTCGACATTCTGCTGCAGCTGGTCGGGGGTCTTGGCGCCGATCACCACGCAGGTGACGGCGGGGTGGCGCATGGGAAAGCGGATCGCGGCGGCGGCCAGCGGCACGCCGTGATCGTCGCAGACCGACCGCAGCGCCTCGACCTTCGCCACGATCTCTGCCGGGGCGTCGGCGTAATTGAACTTGCGCCGCCCGCCTTTGGGCGCCGCCAGAATCCCGGAATTGTAGACCCCGCCAAGCGCCAGCGCCACGCCGCGCTGCGCCGCCAGCGGCAGAAAGGTGTCCTCGGCGTCGCGGTCGAGCAGGGAATAGCGCCCGGCCAGCATGCAGCAGTCCAGATCGGTCTCCTCCAGCGCGTCGCGGATCACTTCCCATTCGTTGACGCCAAGGCCAAACCCCTTGATGTCGCCCGCCGCTTTCAGCTCCTGCAGGGCGCGGAAGCCGCCGCCCCTGGTCAGCGCCTGCCAGTGATGGGCATGGGCGTCGCCATGGGTGACCGGGCCGATGTCATGCACGTAAAGCAGATCGATGCGCCGCAGGCCAAGCCGCTGCTGGCTGTCGTCATAGCTGCGCATGATGGCATCATAGCTGTAATCGAACACCTCGCGGAAGGGCAGGGCGTTGTGAAATCCCGGATCCAGCGGGTTCTTGGGCGGCTCGGGCGGCAGGTCGCGCCCGGCCCGCGCGGTGGTCATCAGGCGGCCCACCTTGGTCGACAGCACGTAGCTGTCATCGCTTTCGCGCAGCACATGGCCTACCAGATGTTCGGCGCGGGTCAGGCCATACATGGGCGCCGTGTCGAAATAGCGGATGCCCAGATCCCATGCGCGCTGCAGCGTGGCCAGCGCGTCGGCGCGCGGAACATCGGCGTAAAGCCCACCCAAGGGCGCGGATCCAAGGCCAAGGGCGGTCACGCTCAGGCCGGTCTGGGCCAGCTGGCGGGGGGTGGTGGCGGTCAGGGTCATGCGGTCTCCGGTCGGGCGGTCTTGCGTTTATGGGTGCGGCTGCGGGCAAAGACGACAAGTCCCACGCCGACGAGCAGCAGCGCGCCGCGCACGATCTGGCGCTGGCTGTCGGTCCAGCCCAGCAGGGCGGCGCCGTTCAGCAGGCCGGTCAGGAACAGCACCGCCGCAAGCGTGCCGATCACGTTGGGCTTGCCGAATTTCAGCGCCATGCCGCCCAGAAGCACCGCCGTCAGCCCGTCAAGGAAATAGGAGGTGCCAAGATAAGGCTGCCCCGAGGACAGTTCCGCCGCCAGCAGCACCCCCGCCAGAGCGGAGACCACGCCGGACAGCACATAAAGCATGAACAGCAGCCGGTTCACCGGCACGCCCGCCTCTTCGACCGCGGCGCGGTTCTGTTCCATCGCATAGACATAGCGCCCGAAGGTCAGCTTTTCCTGCAGCCCCCATGCCAGCGCATAAAGGGCGGCCACGATCAGCGCCAGCACCGGCAGCGCGCCAAGCCGCATGTCCAGAAGCCCGCCCACAAAGCCGGTGGAGGAGAGCGCGATGGAGGTGCCCCGCCCGATCGCCGCCGCGATGGAGGCGGCCAGCGCGCCGGAGGCGATGGTGATGACCAGCGCGGGCAGGCGTAGCCCTGCCACCAGCGTGGCGTTGAGCAGGCCAAAGACGATGCCCATGCCCAGCCCGCTAAGGGCTGCCATGGGCCATCCCGCCCCGCCCGCGACCAGCCCCGCCACGGTCATGTTCGCCAGTGCCGCGACCGACATGAAGGACACGTCGATTTCGCCCGCCGCGATCAGCCATGTCAGGCCCAGAAACATCAGCGCCGCGATGGAGGCGGACATCAGCATGCCATGGATGTTGCCGGGCGCGATGAAGGTCGGGCGCAGCGCCGCGAAGATCACGAAGACCGCGAGAACCAGCAGGAAAAAGCCGTATTTCATGAGCAGCGTTCCCGGGGTGACGATGCGGCGGGTGCCAGCTGCGGTGACACGCGCGCTGGCGGAGTGCTGGGTCATGTCGGTCATGCCGGGGTCTCCTTGCGGGTGGGGAGAAGGCGGCGCAGCGCGCCGGAGATGCGCGGATCAAAGCAGGTGATGGCAAGGATCAGCACGGTGCTGACGATGGCATCGGAGTAGTAGTAGGGGATAGCCAGCAGCGTGAAACCGTTGAGCATCAGCGACATAAGCATGGTGCCCGCCAGCGTCGCCAGCACCGAGGGCCGCCCGAACAGGGCTGCCCCCAGATAGACGGCGGCAAAGGCGGGCATCAGCAGCTGCGTGCCCGCCGACACGTTGGCCGCCCCCGAGGAGGCCACCAGCAGCACGATGGACAGGCAGGCGCAAAGCCCGCAGAGCGCGAAGGCCGCGATGACGATGGCACTGACCGGCACGCCGGAATACCATGCCGCGGTGCGGTTTTCGCCGGTGGCATAGAAGGCCCGGCCAAAGCGCGAGGCGTTGAGGATCAGCAGCCCAACCAGCGCCGCGCCCAGCAGGATGGCGAAAGGCCGGTCCAGCCCCAGAAAGCGCCCGTCATTGATGTCGAGCAGGCCGGACATGAAGAAGTTGCGGCTGATCGAGGTGCCGTTGGAATAGAAATAGCTGAAGCCGATGGCCAGCCCGCCGGTGGCGATGGTGGTGACGATGTCGGGCAGCTTGAACCGGGCGATGGCGATGCCGTTGAAGATGCCGATGAGCAGCCCCACCGCCAGCCCGCCGCCGATGGCCAGCGACAGCGGCTGCCCGATGGCGATGAGCCAGCCCATGGTCATCGCGCCCAGAGAGGCGACGCCGGGGAAGCTCAGGTCGAAATGGCGCACGACGATGACGAAGGTCAGGCCAAGCGCTGCAACGCCGTTGACCGACATGTGCCGCATCAGCGCGCGGATGTTGCCCGTGGACAGGAAGGCGGGGTTCTGCAGCCAGAACAGCCCGGCGATGACGGCGACGATGGCGGCAAAGGCCAGAATGCGGATAAAAAGCGTGGTGCGGGTCATCAGACGGCCTCTCCCATGATGCCGGCGTGCAGCAGGTGGTCGCGGGTGGTGTCGCGCGACGGCACCCCGATCGGCGCGCCCTTGTACAGCGCGACGGTGCGGTCGGCGATGCCGAACACCTCGTTACAGTCCGAGGACATGACGATCACGGCGGCCTTTTCGGACAGCTCGCGCATCAGCGCATAGATCTTGGCGCGGGCGCCGATATCGACCCCCACGGTCGGTTCCACGAAGATGTAGACATCGGCCTCGCGGTAAAGCCCCTTGGCGATCACCACCTTCTGCTGGTTGCCGCCCGAATAGCCGCGCAGGGGCCGGTCGAGCTTGCGCGGCTGCAGGTCGACCCGCGCGGCCAGCGCCGCCGCGTCCCGGCGGTTGCGCCCGAAACGCAGGAAGCCCCCCAGCGAAGCGCGGCCCAGATTGGCGAGCGTGGTGTTGAAGATCACGTTTTCCTGCATGGACAGGCCCTCGGTGCGGCGGTCGCCGGGCACGAGGAACACCCCGGCCTTCAGCGCCTGCGCCGGGCTGCGGAACGCGACCTGCTGCCCGTGCAGATGCAGGCTGCCGCTGTCGGGACGCAGCGCGCCGAACAGCGCCTTGGACAGCTCGTCCAGCCCCGAGCCGACCAGCCCGAAGATGCCCAGAATCTCGCCCCGCCGCGCGGCGAAGGACACGTCCTGAAAATCGCCCTGCCGGGTCAGACCGCGCGCCTCGAACACGATGTCGCCCGCAGCATGGGTGGGGCGGGGCGGGAACACCTCGCCCGCCACGCTGTCGAGCATCAGGTTGGGAATGGAAATGGCCGCCTGCCGCGCCTCGGCCACGCCATGCATCGCCACCCGGCGCCCGCCCCGGAACACGGTGAAGCGGTCGGCGATCTCGAACACCTCGTCAAGGTGATGGGTGATGTAGATGATGGCCAGACCCTGCGCCCTGAGCGTGCGCATCATTCCGAACAGCGACTCCTTCTCGCGTTCGGTGAGCGTGGAGGTGGGTTCGTCCAGAATGAGGATGCGCGCGCTGTCCAGCCGCAGTGCATGCAGGATCGCCACGATCTCGCGGTCGACGGCGGGCATGTCCTCCACCCTGCGGTCCAGATCGATGTCGATGGGAAAGCGGTCCAGCAGCCGGGCGGCGCGGCTGCGGATGTCGCGCGCGTTGACCGGCGAAAACAGCCCGGCCCGCGCATGTTCCTGCCCCAGAAAGATGTTCTCGGCGCCGGTCAGGTCGCCCACCAGTTCGGGATGCTGCTGCACCACCGCGATGCCCGCCTCGATGGCGGCGCGCGGCGCGCCAAGCGCGATCTCGTCCCCGGCGATGCGGATGCTGCCGCGGTCCTTGGAATAGACGCCCGACAGGATCTTGATGAGCGTCGACTTGCCCGCCCCGTTCACGCCAAGCAGCGCGTGAATCTCTCCGGCCTCCAGCTCGAAATCGACATCCGCCAGCGCGCGGACATCCCCGAACCGTTTTTCGATCCCGCGCATTTCAAGCAGGCTCATGCTCCCCTCCCTTGGTCGTCTTGCGGATCGGGGCGGCAGCTCCTCCTGCCGCCCCGGGCGGGATTACAGCACCCGGCTCCAGCCCAGCTTGGCGGCTTCGCCCGGCTGGTCATAGGTGTCGGGCATTTCGGACATGCCTTCGAGGCTGGACTGCGTCACCGCATAAGAGGGCGTGATGACAAAGCGCGGCGCGATCCGGCCCTGCGCCACCTCGACCGCGTAGAACGCGTTCATATAGGCCATCTCGTAGAAGCTCTGCGCCATGGTCAGCTTGAAGGGCGATCCGGCGGCGATGTATTCAAAGCTCTGCTGCCCGCCGTCGATGCCGGTGATCATCACGTCACGCCCCGAGGCGCGGATCGCAAGCGTGCCTTCGGAGGCGGCGCCATCCCATGCGCACCAGATCGCGTCCAGTTCGGGATTGGCGGTCAGGATCTGGTCCACGACCTGACGCGGCGTGGTCGATCCCCCCAGCGCAAAGGCGATTTCCGACACGATCTCGATGTCCGGGAAGCGGTTGAACACCGATTTGGCGCCCAGCGTCCGCTGGTCCCAGCTTTCGTTCGAGGGCAGCGACACCAGCGCCACCTTGCCCGTCCCGCCCAGCTGTTCGGCGATATATTCCGCCGGATAGGCGCCAAGGCCGAAATTGTTGGACATGGCGGTGGAGGTGACGGTGGCGTTCGGCACGTAGCTGTCGCCGACAAAGATCGGAATGCCGGAGGCCACGGCCTCCTGCACCGCCGGGGAAATGGCGGCGGCATCGGCGGGGGTGATGAAGATCGCGGTGGGCTTTGCCTCGACAAAGGCGAGGATCTGGTCCGCCTGCTTCTTGATGTCGTAATTGGCATCGGCGATGGTCAGCTCGCCGCCCAGCTTTTCCACGGCATCCTTGTAGCCGTTGACGATGTGGCGCCCGGATTCCCAGACCGTCCAGCCCAGCGAGGCGGCAAATTTCATGCTGCCGTTCTGCGCCCATGCGTAATCCGGGCGCAGCACGCTGGCGGCCACGGTGGCGGCAGCGCCTGCGGTCAGCAGCCCGCGCCGGGTCAGCCGGACACCGGAATGGCTGGAGACCAGTTCGGGTTTCTTGAAAGTATCGTCCATGTGTTCCTCCCTTTGGGCATTATTGCCCGTCCCTTGGCCCGGTTCGGGCCGGTGCATCGGCGCCCCTCCCCCGGGGCGCCTGGTCTGTCGGCCTGTGGCCTTTGACCAGTTGTTTCGGCCTTTGGCCTCAGGCCGAATCCTTCAGAATTTCCAGATATTCCGCCTGCGTGGCGATCCGGGGGTTGGTGCCGTGGCAGTGATCCTTTAGCGCCGCATGCGACACCTCCGTCATCATCGCCTCGGTCACGCCCATTGCGGTCAGGCCCGAGGGCATTCCCAGCCGCCGGTTCAGCGCCGCGCAGGCCTCTGCCGGGTCGCCGCCGAAGCGGTCCGCAAGCACGTCCCATTTGGCGCCGATCGCCGCGCGGTTGAACCGCAGCACGGCGGGCATCAGCACCGCGTTCAGCGTGCCATGATGCAGGTTCAGCTCGCGGATGGCACCCAGCGGATGGGTCAGCGCATGTACGGCCCCGAGCCCCTTCTGGAACGCCATCGCCCCTTCCAGCGCGCAGACCATCATGTCGCGGCGGGCGGCGCGGTTCTGCCCGTCGGCGGTGGCGGGCTCGATGGCGCGCAGCCCGCAGTCCAGCCCGTGCAGCGCGATGGCCTCGGCGGGCGGGTTGAAGGACGGCGCCATGTAGGTTTCAAGACAGTGCGAAATCGCATCCATCCCGGTGGCGGCGGTCAGCATCGGCGGCAGGCCATAGGTCAGTTCGGGATCGCAAAGCGCCACGGTGGGTAGGTTGTGCGGCGACAGGATGCCCAGCTTGCGGCCTTCGGCGGTGATGATGACCGAGGCGCGCCCGACCTCTGACCCGGTGCCCGAGGTGGTGGGCACGGCGATCAGCGGGCAGATCCGGCCATGGATGCGGGCCACGCCGCCGTTGACGGCGGCATACTGGTCCAGCGGCGCGGGATGCCCGGTCAGGATGCGCACCGCCTTCGCCAGATCCAGCGAGGAGCCGCCGCCGATCCCCACGATGCCGTCGCAGCCTTCGGCCTTGTAGACCTCGTAGGCGTCCATCACAGCCGCTTCGGTGGGGTTGGCGGGCGTGCCGTCAAACACCGCATGGGCGCCAAGGCTTTCGGTGACGCGGGCGATCATGCCCGTGGCGACCAGCCCGCGGTCGGTGGCGATCAGCGGCTTGGTGACACCCGCCTGTGCCAGAAAGCCCGGCAGGTCGGCGATCCGGCCTTCGCCGAATTCGATCCGCGTCAGATAGCCGATGGTGCCCGACACGCGGTCGGATGTCTCCGCCGCAGTGGTGCTGCGCATGGTCATGATGCCCCCAGTTCCCTTTTCCTCCGCCGCTGCAGCCCCCTGATGAGAGGGGCGCAAGGCGGCGCCTCCGATATATGAGTTACCCTGCAACCGATATATGAGTTTGTCAACCGGCAAAGATTGCTGTTTACTTTGCCCAAGTATCTATGAAGAATACCCGCAGGATGGAGGAGCACTCATGCGGAACAGGCAGCCTCAGAAAGCGGATCAGATATATGGGATTCTGCGCCGCGCGATCGTGATGCTGGAGATGGCGCCGGGTTCCCCGATCGTCGAGAAAGAGGTCTGTTCGGCCTATAACGTGTCACGCACCCCGGTGCGCGAGGCGGTCCAGAAGCTTGCCGAAGAGGGGCTGGTGAACGTGATTCCCCATTCCGGCACCTATGTCAGCCAGATCTCCTATGCGGGCGCGGAAGAGGGGTTTCTGATCCGCCGCGCGCTGGAGGTGGAGGGCGTGCGCCGCGCCGCCGCGCGCGCCGATGTCGATCCCGAAGCGCTGGCGGATCTGGACCGGATCACCGCCGAAATGCAGCAGATGATCGCGAACGGCCAGCTTGACACCTATATCGACGCGGATGACGCGCTGCACGGCACCGTCGCCCGGATGAGCGGCATGACAAGGCTGTGGAAATTCGTGTCCATGGCCAAGGTCGATCTGGACCGGATGCGCCAGCTGTCGGCGCCGGTGCCCGGCCATCTGGCGCGGGTGACCGAACAGCATATCCAGATCGTCGAGGCGATCCGCCGGGGCAAACCCGATCAGGCCGAACTGGCCATGCGGATCCACCTCGATTCGTCTTTTACCGTGATGTCGAGCCTGATCCGCGATTCCCACGGAATCTTTGTCGAGGAGGCCGCGCGATGAGCGCCAAGGACAATTACATCTCGCCGCTGATCCGGCTCAACCCGGAAGACAATGTGGCCGTGGCGCGCGAACGTCTGGACCCGCGCGAACTGTCTGAGGTGGAGGGGATTCCGCTGCGCGCCCGCATTCCGCGCGGGCACAAGCTGGCGCTGCGCCAGATCCCCATGGGCGAGGCGGTGATCAAATATGGCCAGATCATCGGCTTTGCCACCGCCGACATCGGGGCGGGCGACCATGTGCACACGCAGAATCTGGGTGTGGGCGAATTCATGCGCGACTACGCCTTCTGCACCGACATCCGACCGCTACCGCCGGTGGACCGGCAGGCCAGCTTCATGGGCTACCGCCGGGCCGACGGGCGGGTGGGCACCCGCAACTATATCGCCGTGATCGCGTCGGTGAACTGTTCGGCCACGGTGTCGCGCGCGGTGGCCGCGCATTTCACCCCCGAGGTGATGGCGCGCTTTCCCGGTGTGGATGGCGTCATCAGCCTGACCCATGGCGGCGGCTGCGCCTTCAACACCAAGACCGAAGGTTATGATTACCTGACCCGGACCATCGCGGGCTATGCCAGCCATCCCAATGTGGGCGGCGTGCTGATGATCGGGCTGGGCTGCGAGACCAACCAGATCCCCGCCCTGCTGGAGCGCGAGGGGCTGGCCGAAGGCGAGCGCCTGCAGACGCTGACCATCCAGACCGTGGGCGGCACCCGGCGGACCGTGGCCGCAGGCATCGCCGCGGTCGAGGCGATGATGCCGGGCGTGGGGGCCGCGCGTCGGGAAGATGTGCCCGCATCCGGCCTGAGCCTTGCGCTGGAATGCGGCGGATCGGACGGCTATTCCGGCATCTCCGCCAATCCCGGCCTTGGCCATGCGGCGGATCTGCTGATCCGCCACGGTGGCACCGTGATCCTTGCCGAGACGCCCGAGATCTATGGCGCCGAACATCTGCTGACCCGCCGCGCCGCGCGCCCCGAGGTGGCCGAAAAGCTGCTGGAGCGGATCGAGTGGTGGCGCGATTACACCGCGCGCAACCGCGCGGAAATGGACAACAACCCGAGCCATGGCAACAAGCAGGGCGGGCTGACCACCATTCTGGAAAAATCGCTGGGCGCGGTGGCCAAGGGCGGATCGGGCACGCTGGAAGCGGTCTATGAATATGCCGAGAAGGTCACGGCGCATGGGCTCGTGTTCATGGACACCCCCGGATACGATCCTGTCGCCGTGACGGGGCAGGTCGCGGGGGGCGCCAACCTCATTGCCTTCACCACCGGGCGCGGCTCGGTCTCGGGCTTCAAGCCCGCCCCCTCGCTGAAG
The DNA here is from genome assembly GCF_900100085.1 of Salipiger marinus. Taxonomy (GTDB): domain Bacteria; phylum Pseudomonadota; class Alphaproteobacteria; order Rhodobacterales; family Rhodobacteraceae; genus Salipiger; species Salipiger marinus. Next base: position 70,890 of record NZ_FNEJ01000017.1, on the reverse strand, counting down.
CTTGCCACCAATTCCGAGATGTTCCGCCACATGTCCGAGGACATGGATCTGGACTGCGGCACCGTCGTCACCGGCGAGGAGACCATCGAGGCGCTGGGGGAGCGCATCTTTCAGGCCATGCTCGACACCGCTTCCGGCAAGGAGACGGTCAGCGAGGCGCTTGGCTATGGCGACAACGAATTTGTGCCCTGGCAGGTCGGGGCAATCATGTAACACCCACCCGCCGCGGGACGGGGCGGCGGGCCGAGGCAGGAGGAGGCTCCGGTATGGAAATGACGGCAAGACATTACGACGTGGTGATCGTTGGCGCGGGCGTCGGTGGCGGCGCCATGGCGAACCGGCTGGCGGCCACGGGCGCGCGGGTGCTGATGATCGAACGTGGCACCTATCTTCCGCGCGAGGCGGACAACTGGTCGGTCAAGGCGGTGTTCCACGACAAGAAATACACCACCGCCGAAACGTGGCGGGACCGCAGCGGCAAGGCGTTCAACCCGTCCACCTTCTACTATGTGGGCGGCAATTCGAAATTCTTCGGCGCGGCCACGGTGCGCTTTCGCAAGGAGGATTTCGAGGATCTGGAGCATGAGGGCGGCACCGCCCCCGCATGGCCGGTCAGCTACGATGAATTTGCCCCCTATTATGACGAGGCCGAGCGGCTGATGGGCACCCATGGCACGGCGGGCGAGGATCCGATCGAGCCGCCTCGTTCGGGGCCGTTTCCGCATCCCGCCATCGGCCACGAGCCCGAGATTCAGGCCATCGCCGACAAGCTGCGCGGCAAGGGGCTGCGGCCCTTCTCGCTGCCCATCGCCATCGACCGGCACGAGGGCGGCGCCTGCATCCGCTGCGCCACCTGCGACGGTTTCGCCTGCAAGCTTGGCGCCAAGAACGATGCCGAGGTGCGGCTGGTCGGCCCCGCGCTGAAGACCGGGCTGGTGGATCTGATCCTTGAAACCAAGGCGCTGCGATTCCTCACCGATGCCACGGGCCGCAAGGTCACCGGGATCGAGGTGGAACAGGACGGCCAGCGGCGCACCATCCACGGCGATCTGTTCATCTCGGCGGCGGGCGCGATCAATTCTGCGGCGCTGCTGCTGCGGTCGGCCAATGACAAGCATCCCGGCGGGCTGGGCAATACCAGCTCCGACCAGCTGGGCCGCAATTACATGGCCCATAACAACACCGCGATGATGGCGGTGCATCCCTTCCGCAAGAATGGCGTGACCTTCCAGAAATCGCTGGCGATCAACGACTTCTACCTTGCCAATGACGTGCGGCCCTATCCCTTGGGCAATATTCAGGGTCTGGGCAAGCTGCAGGGCGGCATGCTGACCGCCAGCGTGCCCTTCATTCCGGAATGGCTGATGGACCGTTTCGCCGAACGCTCGGTGGACTGGTGGCTGATGTCCGAGGATCTGCCCGATCCCGACAACCGCATCACGCTCGACAGCGACGGCACGATCCGGGTCAATTACACCGCCAACAACCTCAAGGCGCATCGGGAACTGGTGAAGCACTGGTCGGGGGTGATGCGCAGCCTTGGCTATCCCATCATCCTAACCCAGAAAATGGACATCACCGTGTCCATGCACCAGTGCGGCACGGCGCGGTTCGGCACCGATCCCGCCACCTCGGTGCTGGATGCCAACTGCAAGGCGTGGGATCTCGACAACCTTTATGTGGTCGATGCGTCCTTCCTGCCAAGCTCCACGGGGTTCAACCCGTCACTGACCATCGTCGCGCAGGCGATCCGCACGGCGGAGCATATCGCGACACATGTGCTTCGGGCCGAGAAAGTCGCCTGAGCCAGACACGACCAGAGGGAGGACAACATGACAGACAGGGCAGCGGCAGGTCTTTTTGACCTGACCGGAAAGGTGGCGCTTGTCACCGGAGCATCGCGCGGCATCGGCCGGGAGCTGGCGCTGGGGCTGGCGGGACAGGGGGCAGATGTGGTGGTGAACTACGCCTCCGCCGCCGACCGTGCGCAGGCCGTGGTGGCCGAGATCGAGGCGCTGGGGCGGCGCGCGGTGGCCATCCGTGCCGACGTGTCGCAGCCCGAGGACGCGCAGCGGCTGGCGGACGAGGCCAAGGCCGCCATGGGCCGCATCGACATTCTGGTGAACAACGCGGGCATCGTGCTGCCCGCCAATGCCGAAGATCAGGATTTTGCCGACTGGCGCCGCACCATGGCGGTCAATCTGGACGGCGTGTTCCTTGTCACGCAGGCGGTCGGGCGGCACATGATCGCCGCAGGCGGCGGGTCTGTCATCTCCATCGGGTCGATGTCGGGGCGGATCGTCAACTGGCCGTTCCGCCATGCCGCCTACAACGTGTCCAAGGCGGGCGTGCACATGCTGACCAAGGCGCTGGCCACCGAATGGGCGGAACATGGCATCCGCGTCAACGCCATCGCCCCCGGCTATATCCGCACCGAACTTACCGATGCGGTGCTGAAGGAACATCCCGATGTGGTGCGTGACCACTGGGCCAAGGGCGCCGTGCAGAACCGCATCGGCGAGACGCGCGAACTGGTGTCCGCCTGTGTCTATCTGGCGGCGGACAGCGCCAGCTTCACCACCGGGGAAATCATCACCGTCGATGGCGGCCTGACACTGCGCTGAGGGAGAGAGACATGGCGAATGACATGAGCAGAAGCGCGGCGCAGGCGGCACAGATCCCTGACAAGCGCCATGGCCACAGCCGCGGCTATGGCGGGCCGCTGCGCTATGTGCAGGGGCCGGGCGTTCTGGACGACATCGGCAGTTACGCGGCGGCCCTGTCGGACCGGGCGCTGGTGCTGATGGACGGCTTCGTCCAGGACACCTACGGCCCGCGCGTGACCGAAGCGCTGGAGGCGGCGGGGGTCACCGTCACAGCCCTGCGCTTTGGCGGGGAATCCACCGATGCCGAAGTGGCGCGCTGCACCGAAGCCGCCCGCGCCGCAGGGGTCGGCATGGTCATCGGGATTGGCGGCGGCAAGACGCTGGACACCGGCAAGCTGACCGCGCGCAACGTGGCGGCGCGTATCATGACCGTGCCCACCATCGCCTCCACCGACAGCCCGACCAGCGCCATCGGCGTGATCTATACCGAAGACGGCGTCTATGTCCGGGTGGAACAGAGCCCGCGCAACCCCGATGTGGTGCTGGTTGACAGCGACGTGATCCTGAAGGCGCCGGTGCGCTTTCTGGCGGCGGGCATGGGGGATGCGCTGTCCACTTGGTATGAGGCGCGGTCGAACCTCGACAGCCGGTCGAAGAACTACATCGCGGGGGGCTATGCGCCCTCCATCGCCGGGATCCAGATCGCGCGGGCCTGCCATGACACGCTGATGCGCGACGGGCTTGCGGCCTATGACGCGGCCCGCGCCGGATGCCTGACGCCCGCGGTCGAAAACATCATCGAGGCCAACACGCTGCTGTCGGGGCTGGGGTTCGAAAACTGCGGGGTGTCGGCGGCCCATGGCGTGCATGACGCGCTGACCGTGCTGGAGCCGACCCATGATTTCATGCATGGTGAAAAGGTGGCCTTCGGCATCATCTGCCTGCTGGTTCTGGAAAACCGCGCGCCCGAAGAGATCGCCGAGGCGGTCACCTTCTGCGCCGCCATCGGCCTGCCGGTGACGCTGGCCGATCTGGGGCTGGCCAAGGTCAGCGACGCGGATCTGCTGCGCGTGGGCGAGGCGGCGATGGATCCGGCCTCGGTCATCCATTCCGTGCCGGTGCCGCTGAGCCCGCAGAAGATCGCCGCCGCGATCCGGGCCGCCGATGCCACCGCCACCCGCCTGACCGGGCGCTGAGTGATCCCAGCCGGCGCGGTCCGCGCCGGCACCATCGGTCCGCAGGCGCTGCGGGCCGCATCGCGCCCCGGGCCGCCGGGTCCGGGCGCAGTCGGGAGGAGACATCATGGACATCCACATTCCGGAGGAGGCCCGGCAGCAGCCAGATGCGGCTCCCCCCGTAAGGCTGGGCGTGCGGGGGATCAGCAAGTCCTTCGGCCCGGTGCAGGCGCTCCGGCAGGTGCAGCTTGATCTGCGGGCGGGGTCCATCCATGCGCTGATGGGCGAAAACGGCGCGGGCAAGTCGACGCTGGTCAAGATCCTTGCCGGGATGCACGCGCCGACGGCGGGCGATCTGCTTGTGAACGGGCAGGCGCGGCGCTTCGCCTCGCCGCGCGACGCCACCGCCGCCGGGGTGGCCGTGGTCCATCAGGAACTGCTGCTGTTCGGGGAACTGACCGTCGCCGAAAACATCTTTTCCGGCCATTACCCGCGCACGCGCTTCGGCACCGTGGACTGGTCGGGCATGCGCAGGCGGGCCCGTGCCCTGCTGGCCGAGCTTGACTGTCACGACATCGACGTGGACACCAAGGTTGCCGCGCTGTCAGTCGCCCTGCGCCAGCGGGTGGAGATCGCGCGCGCGCTCAATCAGGAAGCGCGCGTCCTGATCCTTGACGAGCCGACCGCCGCCTTGGCCGAACGCGATGCCGACCGGCTGCTGGATGTGGTGCTGCAGCTGCGCGACCGGGGTGTCGCCATCCTCTATGTCAGCCACCGCATGAACGAGATTTTCCGCATCGCCGATGAAATGACCGTGCTGCGCGACGGGCAGTATGTGGGCACCGTCGAGGCGCGCGACACCGACGAGGCGCGGCTGGTCTCCATGATGGTGGGCCGCAGCATCGATCAGGTCTTTCCCAAGGTGGAGGCCAAGATCGGGCGCCCGGTCCTTGAGGTGGACCATCTTTGCGCGGGGCCGCTGGTGCAGGGCGCAAGCCTGACCGTGCGCGCGGGCGAAATCGTGGGGCTGGCGGGGCTGGTGGGGTCGGGCCGCACCGAACTGGCGCTGACCCTGTTCGGCATCACCCCGGCCCGCAGCGGGCGGATCCGCATCGACGGCGCCGAGGTGCGCATCACTTCGCCCCGCGCCGCGCGGGATGCGGGTATCGCCTATGTGCCCGAAGACCGCGGGCATCAGGGGCTGGTGAAGTCCATGAACATCCGCGAAAACATCTCTATGGCGGTGCTGGACCGGGTCTCCCCCGGCGGCATGCTGCGCCGCGCCGAAGAAGCGCGCATCGCGCGTGACGGGTTCGACCGGCTCGGCGTGCGTGCCGCTGGCATCGAACAGGTCACCGGCGAGCTTTCTGGGGGCAACCAGCAGAAGGTGGTCATCGCCAAATGGCTGGAGACCAAGCCCAAGCTGCTGATCCTCGACGAGCCGACCCGCGGCATCGACGTGGGCGCAAAATCCGAAATTCACCGCCTGATGGGCGAGATGGCGCAGCAGGGGCTGGCGATCCTGATGATCTCCTCGGAACTGCCCGAGGTGCTGGCGATGTCCGACCGCGTGCTGGTGGTGGCCGAGGGGCGGATCACCGCCGAACTGCCGCGCGCGCAGGCCACGCCTGAAGCCGTGGGCCATGCCATGACCCGCCGCAGCGATCCCGGCACCCGGACGGGCGGATCCCAGCAGACAGGAGCACGCGCATGACCGATCTTTCTCAGGACGCCGCAGCGCCGCGCACCGGACCGATCCGGCGCATCCTGCGCGATTACGGCCATGAACTGCTGGTGGTCGCGGCCATCATCGCGCTGCTGGTCGTGGTGGGCGCGATCAACCCGCGCTTTGTCAGCGCGCGCAACATGACATCGGTCTTTTCCGGCAATGCCTATATCGCGGTGGCGGCGATCGGCATGACCATGATCATCGTCACCCGCAACATCGACCTGTCGGTGGGCGCGCTGATCGGGGTTCTGGCCACGGTGTCGGGCACGCTTGCGGTCAGTGGCGCGCCGATCTGGGTGGCATGGGTCGCCCCCATCCTTTGCGGCGCGCTGATCAATGCCGTGACCGGGCTGCTGGTGGCCTATGCGGGCATTCCCTCCATCGTGGTGACGCTGGGGATGATGGCGATCCTGCAGGGCGGGCTGATCTCGGTCACGGGGGGCGCGTGGATTTCCGACCTGCCGCCGGAGTTCCTGCTGGCCAAGATGAAGGTCATGGGCCTGCCGATGCCGCTGGTCTGGGCCGTGGCGCTGACGGTGCTGGCCGCCGCATGGATGCGGCTGACGCCCTACGGGCGCTCGCTCTATCTGATCGGCGGCAATGCCGAGGCGGCGCGCGCCGTGGGCATCCCGGTGCGGCGGCGCATCGTCGAGGTCTTCATGATCCACGGTGCCTTTGCCGGGCTTGCCACGCTGCTTTTTGCCACGCAGCTGCAGGTGATCCAGTCGACCACGCCGCCCAATCTGGAACTGCTCATCATCACCGCCGCAGTGATCGGCGGGGTGTCCATCCTTGGCGGCACGGGCACGGTGATCGGCGCCAGCCTTGCCGCCGTGCTTTTTGCCGCCATCGGCTCGGCGCTGATTTTCGTCAACGTCTCCGCCTACTGGCTGCGCGCCTTCATCGGGGTGCTGATCCTTGTGACCGTGCTGTTTGACGTGATGCGCCGCCGACGCGAAACCCGGCAGAAAGGACACTGACATGCTGCGCCGACACACTCACGAAGCCGTTCTTGCCCTTGTCACCCTGCTCGCCATCCTCGTGCTGTCGCTGCAGTCGGACCAGTTCCTGAGCGTGGCGAACCTGCTCAATCAGGGCCGCCTGATGACCGAGGTGGCGCTGGTCGCGCTGGTGATGACCTTTGTCATCGCCTCGGGCGGGATCGACCTGTCCGTGGGGTCCATCATGGGGCTGTCCGCCATCCTGCTTGGCACCTTCTGGGACGGGTTCGGCCTGCCGCTGCCGCTGGCCATGCTGGCGGTGCTGGTCGTGGGCACGGTCTGCGGGCTGTTCAACGGCATCATCATCGTGCATTTCGGCATGCCGCCGCTGATCGCCACGCTGGGCACGCTTGCGCTCTATCGCGGTCTGGCCGAGGGCATCAGTCAGGCGCGGTCGGTGCGCGGCTGGCCGGAATGGTTCGCGCGGCTGGGACAGGGCGACTGGCTGGGCCTGCCGGTGCAGGTCTGGATCCTGCTTGCCGCGCTGGCCCTGGCGGGGGCGATCCTTGGCTTCACCCGCTGGGGCCGCACCGTCTACGCCATCGGCGCCAGCGAGACCGCCGCCCGCTTTTCGGGCCTGCCGGTCGATGCCACAAAGCTTGCGATCTATGCCGTGTCCGGCTTTGCCTCGGCGCTGGCCGCGCTGATCTTCGTGGCGCGCGTGTCCACCACCCGGTCCGACATGGGCACCGGGCTGGAACTGGACGTGATCACCGCCGTGGTTCTGGGCGGCACCAGCATCTTTGGCGGGCGCGGCACCATCCTTGGCACCGCGCTGGGGCTGATCCTTGTGCAGGTGCTGGAAAACGGGCTGTCGCTGGCGGGCGTCAAGGGCGACGGCACCATCGTGCTGATCGGCGTGGTGCTGATCGCGACGCTGCTGGTCAGCACCCTGACAGAACGCCGGGCCCGCGCCTGAGCGCGGCCCGCATCACGACATGCCGCAGGCAGGAGGCCCGCGGCATTACCGGGGCGAGGAGGCCCCACCGCCCTGTGCGGATCCTGGAGGAGAACGAGATGACCCAGACCCTGACACGCACCCTGCCCTGCCTGATGGGCAGCGCCGCCATCCTTGCGGCAAGTTTTGCTGCCCCCGCGCAGGCGGCATGGACCGGCGGCGACGACCAGCCGACCAGCCCGCTGGCCTGCGACGCCTCGACCGTGGCGCCCGATGCAGGCAGCTATAATGGCGGCACCGTGACCGGCGCCCAGCCCTCTGACACGCTGCGCGTGGTCGACGTACCGAAGTTGGTGGGCATCGGCTATTTCAACGCCACGTCTGCGGGCGTGGCCGAAGCCGCCGCCGAACTCGACGGCGTGGAGGCCACCACCGACGGGCCCGCGCAGGCCAATATCGACGACCAGATCACGCTGATCGACAATTACATCACCTCGGGCGTGGGTGGCATCCTTTACGCGGCGAATGACCCGGTGGCCATCGCCCCGGTGCTGCGCAAGGCGCTGGAGGCAGGGATCCATGTGGTCGGTTATGACAGCGATGCCGAACCCGACGCGCGGCAGTGGTTCGTCAATCCCGCCCAGTTCAACGGCGTGGCCAAGACCCTGATGGACGAGCTGGCCCAGCAGATCGGCGCGGACGGATCCTTTGCCATCGTCACCTCGACCTTCACCACGCCCAATCAGGCGCGCTGGATCGCCGAAATGGACGCTTATCAGGCCAAGTGCTATCCCGAGATGGAATGGCTGGAGACGGTCGAGGCGCAGGAGGACAACATCCTGTCCTTCAATCAGGCGATGACGCTCATCAACAAGTATGGCGAGGACATGGACGGGCTGGTCGGCATGACCTCGGTCGCCACCCCCGCCGCGGCAGAGGCGGTGACGCAGGCCGATCTGTGCGGCGAGGTGTCGGTGATGGGGCTCGCCACGCCCAATGCCATCCGGCCCTATATCAAGTCGGGCTGCATGGAGGATGCCGTGCTCTGGAACCCGGTGGACATGGGCTATGCCGCGCTGCATGTGCTGAAGGCCGCCGTGGACGGCACGCTGGAACCCGGCGCCGCCGAGGTCGAGGCCGGGCGGCTTGGCACGCTGCAGATCATCAACGGGTCCGAGGTTCTGCTGGGCGCGCCCACGGTCTTCAACGCCGAGAATGTCGACGATTTCGACTTCTGATCCGTCATGACGGGCCGGGGCGGCGCTGTCGCCCCGGTCTGCCCGGTCAGGGCGCGGGCGGGCCCGGGGCCAGCACCTCTTCGAGCCAGTCGAGGAACACGGCAAGCCGCCGCAGACCCGAAGTGCGGGTCAGGAACAGTGCGGTGATGTCCAGCGGCGGCACGTCGAGCTTCCCCGCGAACAGCTCCACCAGCCGTCCGCTGGCCAGATCCTCCGCCACCATGAACTCCGAAAACCGCGCCACCCCCATGCCGCCCAGCACGAGGCTGCGCACCGCCTCGCCGTTTTCGGCATAGGCGGCGGCGGGCACCGTCACGGGCTGGCTCAGGCCGCGGAAGCGCAGCTGGTTGATATGGTCCGGGGCGGTGAAGCGCACCTGTTCCAGCCGCGCCAGATCCTCGGGCCGCCCCGGCAGGCCCTGCGCCGCCAGATAGGCGGGCGCGGCCACCAGATGCCACGAGGTCACGCCAAGATGCCGCCGCAGCATGTCGCTGTCCGAGAGCGTGCCGAAGCGGATCGCCACATCGGCATGGCTGTCGATCAGGTCCACCATGCGGTCGGTCATGTCGAGCGTGACCTCGACCTTGGGGTAGGCTGCGTGAAACTCCGCCAGCCGCGGCCCGAGGACATGCAGCATGAACGACACCGGCGCATTGATCCGCAGCGGGCCGCGCGGCGCGCGGCTGCCGGTGGCAAGGTCGAACAGCCCTTCCGTGCGGGCCACGATGTCCTGCGCCGCCTGCAGAAGCTCGCGCCCCTCCGGGGTCAGTTCGATCATCCGGGTCGACCGGCGCAGCAGCGTCACGCCCAGCATCCGCTCCAGCCGGGTCACCGTCCGGCTCAGCGTCGAGGGCGCCACGCCAAGCCGCCGCCCGGCTTCGGCAAAGCCGCCATCTTCGACCACCGCGACAAAGGCGGCCAGATCGCGGGTCTGCGGCAAGTCGTGCATGTGACGCAAGGACCCCTCGCCTGTCTGCCTTCTGGCGCATCAGTCTAGCCGGACCCGCCCCGCGCGAAAAGCCCCGGACCGGTGCCGCCCGCCGCGCTCAGCCGCCGGTGCCGAAATCGAAACTGTCCAGATCGCGGATATAGGCCTCGAAGAATTCGGTGAAGGTCTCGACCAGCGGCGGCAGCTTTTCATAGGGCGGATAATACAGCATCAGGTTCAGCGGCGGGATCTGCCAGTCGGGCAGCACGATGTCGACCGTGCCCCGGTCCAGCCCGTCCCGGACAAGGAAATCCGGAAGATTGACCATGCCATTGCCCGACAGCGCCAGCGCATACAGAAACTCGCCGTTGTTCGACACCACGTCGGTGCCCGCCCGCACCGTGCGCCGCATCCCCCCACGGGTAAAGGTCCAGATCTCGGCGCTGCCCTTGTGGCCATAGGACAGGCACTGGTCGGGCTGCAGGTCGCCGGGATGGGCCGGGCGGGCGATGCGGTCGAAAAGGCCGGGCGCCGCCACCACCTGCCGTGGCACATGGCAGATCCGGCGCCAGATGGTCGATTTGTCCCCCGGTGGGTCGGAAATCCGGATCGCCAGATCGCAGCTGGCATCCAGAATGTCGACAAGCGCATCGGTCAGGTGCACGTCCAGCGCGATGTTGGGATAGGCGAGCCGGAAGCTGGCCACCAGCCCGGGCATCAGCCGCATGCCAAACGACATGGGTGCGTTGATCGCAAGCCGCCCGCGATCGGGCCGGGTGGTGCGGGTGACCTCCTCCGTCACCCGGTCGAACTCCTCGATCACGGGGCGGTAGCGCGCCGCGACCATGGCCCCGGCGCCGGTCAGCGACACCTGCCGCGTGGTGCGCAGCAGCAGCTGCTGGCCCAGATCGGCCTCCAGCTGCGCGATGATCCGCGTGATGGAGGCGGGCGTCATCCGCAGGCGGCGGGCCGCCCCGGCAAAGCTGCCCTGCGCCACCACGGTCAGGAAGACCCGGATCGGTTTCATGGTCTGCATGGGGGTATATTGTTATCATTCATCGCAACAGTAAATGCCATGCAGTTTCTATTCTTAAAAATGATCTTTGCGCCTACCTTGCTCTCAACAGGAATGACGTCTTGATGGAGACAAAGATGATCAAGGATATCAAAGGTCTGCACCACGTAACCTCGATGGCAGCGGATGCAGCGATCAACAACCGCTTCTTCACCGACACGCTGGGTCTGCGGCGGGTGAAGAAGACGGTCAATTTCGACGCGCCGGAGGTGTATCACCTGTATTACGGCGACGAGATCGGCACGCCCGGATCGGTGATGACCTATTTCCCCTTCGGTGACATGCCGCGCGGGCGCCGTGGCACCGGCGAGGTCGGCGTGACGGAATTTGCGGTCCCCGAAGGCGCGCTTGGCTTCTGGAAGGAGCGGCTGGCCCGGAGCGGCGTCAGGGGGCTGTCCGAAAGCAGCTTCTTGGGCGAGGCCCGCCTTGGCTTTGCCGGACCCGATGGCGACAGCTTCGCGCTGGTGGAAAGCGCCGCGCGCGGACGAACGGCTTGGACCGGGGCCGATGTGCCGCAGGATGCAGGCATCCTTGGCTTTCATGGCGCCCGGATGCGGCTGCGCGACAGCGCTGCCACGGCGGAACTGCTGAGCTTCATGGGCTATCAGAAGGACGAGACCGACGGGGCCGTGACCCGCTACCGGATCGAGGGCGGCAATGCCGCCGACACGATCGATCTGGAAACCGTGGCGGGCGGGCAGACTGCGGCGCAGGGCGCGGGATCGGTGCATCACATCGCCTTCGCGGTGGAAGATCGCGCGGCACAGGCCCGGGTGCGCGAGGCGCTTCTGGCCACGGGCTATCAGGTGACGCCGGTGATCGACCGGGATTATTTCTGGGCGATCTATTTCCGCACCCCCGGCGGCGTGCTGTTCGAGATCGCCACCAACGAGCCGGGCTTCGACCGCGACGAAGACACCGCCCGGCTTGGGCAGGCGCTGAAGCTGCCGACTCGGTACGAGCCGTTCCGCGACCGGATCGAGGATCTTCTGCCCGCCCTCGGAGCCTGAGCCATGACCCCGAGCTATCATGCCCGCATGCGTGCCCCCGATGCGGGGGCACCGCTGATCTTTGCCTTTCACGGCACTGGCGGCGACGAAAACCAGTTCTTTGACCTTGTCCGGCAGATCACTCCCGGCGCGGGCATCGTCTCGCCGCGCGGGGACGTGTCCGAAGGCGGCGCTGCCCGGTTCTTCCGGCGCACCGGCGAAGGTGTCTATGACATGGCCGATCTGGCGCGGCGCACCGACCGGATGGCCGGGTTTGTCGCGGCGCAGAAGGCGGCGCATCCCGGTGTGCCGGTCTATGGCTTTGGCTATTCCAATGGCGCCAACATTCTGGCCTCGGTGGTGATGGCTGCGCCGCAGCTTTTTGACCGCGTGGGCCTGCTGCACCCGCTGGTGCCGTGGCAGCCCGCCCCGGTGGATCTGACGGGCCGCCGCGTGCTGGTCAGCGCCGGGCGCCGCGATCCGATCTGCCCGTGGCCGCAGAGCGAACGGCTGCTGCGCTGGTTCGCCGATCAGGGCGCCGAGGTCACCAGCGCGGTGCATGACGGCGGCCACGAGATCCGGCAGGCGGAGCTTGTGGCTCTGGCCGGGCTGCTGACCGGATGACCGCCGGGGCCTGCCACCTGCCGGACACGGGGGATCCGGCAGGACGGCACAGGCCCCGGCGCGAGGCTGCGGCGCCGCGGTCCTCTCGCGGCGGCAGGCTCTGCCGACCAGGGCAGAAGGGGGCAGCGCGGGCGGGGCGACGATGACAGGGCCGCGCTATATCTGGTGGACCTTCGTCTCCTCCCCCAAGGGCCGGATCGAGCAGGCCAAGGAGGACTGGAAGGCCGCCCGCTGGATCAACGGGCCATTCCGCCTGCCGCCGGGGGGATGACGCGGAGGTCATTCCGATCAGCCCGGACCTGGACCGCGCCCGCCCGCGCGACCGGGGCTGAGCCTTGCAACAGGGGCCGCGCCGGGCCAGTCGTGCGTCTGGCGCAACGACCCTTTGTCAAGCTGTCTGTTCACGCAAAGCCTGTCCGAAGGCATCTTCCCGGCATTCGTCGCAACAGGAGATGCCTTGATGCCCCTTGCTCTTTGGGCGCTGACCATCAGCGCCTTTGCCGTCGGTACGACCGAGTTCGTGATCGTCGGCCTGCTTCCCACCATCGCCGCCGATCTGGGCGTGTCGCTGCCCTCTGCCGGGCTGCTGGTCAGCCTTTATGCCCTTGGCGTCACCATCGGCGCGCCGGTGCTGACCGCGCTGGCGGGCGGGCTGCCGCGCAAGACGCTGCTGCTGTCGCTGCTGGTGCTGTTTGTCGCCGGAAACGCCTTTGCCGCCTTTGCCCCCGGCTATGGCAGCCTTGTCGCCGCGCGCTTCCTGACCGGGCTTGCGCATGGCGTGTTCTTCGCCATCGCCTCGACCATCGCCACCAGCCTTGTGCCCCGGGAAAAGGAAAGCTCGGCCATCGCGCTGGTGTTTCTGGGCCTGACGGTGGCGCTGGTCACCGGCGTGCCGCTTGGCACATGGATCGGCCAGACCTTCGGCTGGCAGTCCACCTTTCTGGGCGTGGTCGTGCTGGGGCTGATCGGGCTTCTGGCCTCGGCCCGGCTGGTGCCGTCCAACCTGACGCAGGGCCCGCCCCCGACGCTGCGCGATCAGGCGCGGGTGCTGACCTCGCCCCGGCTGCTGCTGGTCTATCTGATCACGGCGGTCGGCTATGGCGGCAATTTCATCGCCTTCACCTATCTTGCGCCGATGCTGACCGATGTCACCGGCCTTGGAACCGGCGCGGTCAGCCTTGTGATCCTGCTTTATGGCGCGTCAGTGGCGGCGGGCAATATCATCGGCGGCAGGCTTGCCGACCGGATCGGCGCGATCCCGGCGCTGAGCGTGATCTTTCTGGGCCTGTCGGTGGTGCTGCTGGCGCTTGGCGCGGTGCTGACCTCGCCCCTTGCCGCCATCGCGGTGATTGCCGTCTGGGGCGGCTTCGCCTTCGCCAACGTGCCGCCGCTGCAGGCCTATACCGTGCAGATCGCGCGCGAGGTGGCGCCCGACGCGGTGGATGTGGCCTCGGGCCTGAATATCGGCGCCTTCAACCTTGGCATCGCGTTTGGCGCATGGGCGGGCGGGATTGCGGTGGAAAGCCTCGGCCTTGCCGCCACGCCCTATCTGGGCGCTGCGGTGGTCGTGCTGGGCCTTGGGCTGACCCGGCTGTCGGGCAGGCTTGACCGTGCCGCGCGTCCCGTTCCGGCGGAATGACAGGACGGACAGCGTGGCCCCCCGCCGCTGCGGGGGGTCACGGCGCGTGACTGCCCAGCGGACGCCCCTGCCCCGCCCCGGCCAGCTGCTGCAGCCAGCGGGCGAAATGCACCACCCGGCTGCGGGCCAGCCGTTCGGTGGAGATGTCCAGCCAGTAGCCATAGGGGCCGGTGACCACCACCGGATCGATCTGGATCAGCGCCCCGGACTGCAGCTCCGGTTCGATCATGTTGCGGTCGATCACGGCCAGCCCCGCCCCCGACACCGCCGCCTGCGTGACCATGTCCAGCGTGGCGAATTCCATCGCGTTTTCCGGCAGGTCGCGGCGGTCATGCTGGGTGGAGGCGAACCAGTTGTCCCATGTCGGCAGCCGCAGCGCGCGGTCCAGCACATACAGAAGGCAGCTCTGCCGCAGCCGGTCGGGATCGGCCCAGAGATCGGGGGCGCAGACCGCGATATGCTGTTCGACCATCAGCCGCGTCGACACATGACGGTCGCGCGGATCGGCCCCGAAGCGGATCACGCAATCCACCCGCACGTTGTCATCGGCACTCAGATGCAGGGACAGATCCAGATCGGGAAAGCGCTGCCGGAACGACACCAGATGCCGCGACAGCCAGCGGGCGGAAAAGGTCGGCGGGGCCAGCAGCGTCAGCTTCTGGCGCGGCACGGTGGCCCGCGCCTCCATCACCGCCTCGTCCATGATGTCGAACGCCTCGGCGAGGCGTTCATGCAGCACGGCCCCGGCCTCGGTCAGTTCGATGGAATTGCCGATGCGGCGGAACAGCGGCAGATCGAGCGTGCTTTCCAGCTGCCGGATCTGGCGGCTGACCGCGCTCTGCGTCACGCCCAGCCGGTGCGCCCCTTCGGTAAAGCTCAGGCACTGGCCGACCGTGGCAAAGGCCCGCAGCGAGGTCAGGGTCGGGGAGGAGGGCATGAGAGAGGCAGCAGCCTTTGCACGGGAACGCGGGGCCTTCCCTGCGGAAGACCCCGGAACCTTGTGCCTGCGCCGGTCCGCCGTCAAGGCCCGGGGCGCCCGCGGCTAGAACGCGTCGCGACCGGGGGCCGCGTCGATCAGATCGCGGGTATAGGGGTGGCGGGGCCGCGCCAGCACCTCGCTCGCCGGGCCGCGTTCCACCACATGCCCCTTGCTCAGCACCACGATCTCGTCGCTGATCTGGGCGGCCACGCGCAGGTCATGGGCGATGAAGACCACCGCAAGCGACAGCCGCTTGCGCAGATCCGCCAGCAGATCCAGCACCTGCGCCTGCACCGAGACATCCAGCGCCGACACGCTTTCATCGGCGATCAGCACGTCGGGCCGCATGGCCAGCGCCCGGGCAATGCCGATGCGCTGGCGCTGGCCGCCGGAAAACGCGGCGGGGCGGCGATCATAGGCGCTGCGATCAAGCCCGACCAGTTCCAGAAGCTCCTTGGCGCGGGCCACCGCCTCGCTGCGGCTGGCGCCCGACAGGACGGCGGCGCGGGCGATCATCGGTCCGACCCGGCGGCGCGGGTTGAGCGAGCCGAACGGATCCTGAAAGATCATCTGCACCCGGCGCCGCATGCCGCGCAGGGCCTGTCCTTCCGCCGCCAGAATGTCCTCTCCGGCGACGGCGATGCGCCCGGAGCTGGGATCGATGAGCCGGATCAGGGTCTTGGCGATGGTGGATTTGCCCGATCCGCTTTCGCCGACGATGGACAGAACCTGCCCCGGCGCCACCGACAGGTTGATGTCATGCAGCACCTGCACCGCGCCGTAACTGTGGTTCAGATGGCTGACCTCCAGCGCGGGGGCCACGGTGTCGGGCGCGGGGCGGTCATGCGGCACAAGGCTGGGCACCGCCGCGATCAGCGCCTTGGTATAGGCGTGCCGGGGCGATTTCAGCACCTGTTCGGCGCTGCCCAGTTCGACGATCTCGCCATGCCGCATCACCGCGATCCGGTCGGCGATGTCGGCCACCACACCCAGATCATGGGTGATGAAGATGATGCCATGGCCGTGACTGTCGCGCAGGTCGCGGATCAGCTTCAGCACCTGCGCCTGCGTGGTCACATCCAGCGCGGTGGTGGGTTCGTCGGCGATCAGCAGCTTGGGGCTCATCGCCAGCGCCATGGCGATCACCACCCGCTGGCACTGGCCGCCGGACAGCTGGTGCGGATAGGCGTGCAGGATGCGGTCGGGTTCGGGCAGGTGCATCTCGTCCGCCAGCCGCCGCGCCTCGCGGGCGCGGTCGGTCTTTGACAGGTCGGAATGCAGTTCGAACACCTCCTCGATCTGCTGGGTCACGGTCAGCGCCGGGTTGAGCGAGGCCATGGGCTCCTGAAAGATCATGCCGATCTCGCGGCCCCGGATCTTCTGCCACTGCCGTTCCGACAGCTGCAGCAGATCCCGCCCGCCCATCATCGCGTGGCCCGATGCCACCTTCAGGCCCTTGGGGGCGGCGCCCATCAGCGTGGCGGTCAGCACCGACTTGCCGGAACCGGATTCCCCGACGATGCAGAGGATTTCGGCCGGTTTGACCTCCAGCGTCACGTCGCGAACCGCAAAGGGCCGGTCAGCGCCTTTTGGCAGGGAGACCGACAGGTTGCGGATCTCAAGCAGGGGGTGGGTCATGGGATCACTCATGCCTGGCGCTCCTTGGCGTCGTTGACTTCGCGCAACCCGTCCGCCAGCAGGCTCAGGCCCAGCGTCAGCGAGGAAATCGCGATACAGGGGAAGATCACCAGATGCGGGAAGGCGATGGCCATGCCCCGGCCTTCGTTGACCATGCCGCCCCAGTCCGGCGTCGGCGGCGGCAGGCCCAGCCCCAGAAAGCCCAAGGTGCCGATGGTGATGGCGGTATATCCCAGCCGCAGGCAGAAATCGACGGCAAGCGGCCCGGTGGTGTTGGGCAGGATGTCGACAAAAAGGATGCGCAGCGTGCTTTCGCCCTGCGTGATTGCCGCATTGACGAAATCGCGGCTGGCCACGTCGATGGTGATGGCGCGCACGATCCGGAAGATGGCGGGCGCCGAAGAGAAGGTGACCGCGATCACGATGTTCAGCGGCGAGGCGCCGATCACCACGATGATGACGATGTAAAGCACCAGCACCGGAAAGCTGAGCACGACATTGGCCAGATAGCACAGCACGGCATCGGTGCGCCCGCCCGCATAGCCCGCGACCAGCCCGAGGCTGAGCCCGAAGACATAGGCGGTCAGCGTGGCCAGCGTGGAATAGATCACCACGGTCTGCGCGCCCCAGATCAGCCGGGAGAAGATGTCGCGGCCCAGCATGTCGGTGCCCAGCAGGAAGAATTCGCCATTGGGTCCGCTGTTGAGCGGGCGCATCAGCGGCTGGATCGTCTGCAGCGGATCATAGGGGGCGATGAGCGGCGCAAGGATGGCGACCAGCAGCCAGCCAAAGGACAGCAGACCACCGATCAGGACCAGCGGCGTTGCAAGATAGCGGGACAGCGCCTTCATGCCTTGGCTCCCAGGTCGATGCGGGGGTTGAGCCAGCCATAGATCAGATCGGACAGGATCTGGCTGACCACGACGACAAGGACGGAGATCATGGCGCAGGCCTCGATCAGATAGATGTCCTGATTGAGCGCGGCGTCATAAAGCAGCGTGCCGAAGCCCTTGTAGGCATAGAACACCTCGACCACGATCACGCCCGACAGCAGCCATGGCAGCTGCAGCATGATGACGGTCACCGGGGTGATCAGCGCGTTGCGCAGCGCGTGGCGCAGCACGATGCGCGACAGGCTGGCGCCCTTGAGCCGGGCGGTGCGGACGTAATGGGTGCCCATCACGTCCACCATCGAGGCCCGGGTGACCCGCGCCAGATAGCCCATGGAATAAAGCCCGAGCACCGAGACCGGCAGGATCAGTTCGCGCAGCGAAAAGCCCGAGATCATGGTGCTGGCGCCGGGCAGCAGCCCCAGCCAGAACACGAAAATCCCCGACAGGAACACGGCAGAGGCAAAATCGGGGATGGAGGTGGTCACGACCGAGATGACAGAGATCACGCGGTCCAGCAGCGAGCCGGGGCGCATCCCGGCCAGCACGCCAAGGCTGAGGCCAAAGACCACGATGACCAGCAGCGCGCCCCCCGCCAGCACCGCCGAGGCGGCAAGGCGCGGCAGGATCATCTCCATCACCGGGGCGCGGAAATAGGTGGACTGCCCCCAGTCGCCGGTGACAAAATTCATGAGCCAGCGCAGATAGCGGATGAGGAACGGATCGTCATAGCCGTTCTGGGTCAGCCATGCCGCGCGCTGCTCGGCGGTGGAATACTGGCCCAGAACCTTGACCGCGACCTCCTCGATGTTCACTTCGAGTGCCAGAAAGATCAGGAACGAGACCGCCACCATCGTGGCGACCGCGATCGCGGTCTTTCGCATCAGAAAACTGCCCAGTGACACTGGAACTCCCCCTCTTGTTGGTCCGGACGCGCCCCCCTGCGCGTCTGCGGGGGCCGGGCGCGCAGGCCCGGCCCCTGTGATGGCTGCCCTTACGCGAGCCAGACGCCATCCATGCGGAAGAAATCCGACGGATGCAGCACGAAGCCGCGCACGTTCGGCGCTGCCGCCGAAAAGCGGTTCGGCCAGTAGGGCTGCACCAGCACGGCATCGTCGCGCAGGATGGTCTCTACCTCGGTCATGGCGGCGCGGCGCTGCTCGGGATCGACCAGCGCCATGGCCTTGTTCAGCGCGGCGTCGAAGGCGGGATTGGCGTAATGGCTTTCATTCCATGCCCCGCCGGAGCGATAGGCCAGATCCAGCGTCATCGTGCCCAAGGGGCGGTGCGCCCAGTAGGTGACGCCAAAGGGCACCTTGTCCCAGATCGGCCAGTATTGCGACGCGGGCAGCACGTTCAGCTTCAGCCGGATTCCGGCTTCGGCCAGATTCTGCTGCAGCACCTGTGCGGTGTCCTGTTCCCATTTGCCTTGGGTGTTGCCCAGCGTCAGCTCCAGATCGAGCCCGTCGGGATAACCCGCCTCGGCCAGAAGCGCCTTGGCGGCGGCGACATCGCGGCCAATCGCCTCCACCGGCGCGTAATCGGCCTGCACCTGCGACACGTGGTAATTCGCGCCCAGATCCCCCTCGCCGCGATAGGCGATGGCCAGCATCTGCGCATTGTCGGCGGCCAGCTGCACCGCCTTGCGCACCCGGATGTCATCAAACGGCGCCTGATCCACCTGCATGCGGATCGCCAGCGTATGCGCGGCCTTGCCGGTCAGGATCTGGATATTGGGCAGCGACTGCATCAGGTCATATTCGGCAATGGTCGCGCGATACAGCACGTCCACCTGCCCGCTCGACAGCGCGGCAAGATGGGTGGTGATGTCGGCGCCAAGGTCGATATACTGCAGCTCGTCCAGATAGGCGGGCTGGCCCCAGTAATCCTCGCGCTTGCGGAAGATGGCCTGACGGCCCACCTCGTGATTGACCAGCGAGAACGGGCCCGTGCCCACCGGGTTTTCCGCCCAGTTGCCGGCAAAGCCGCGATGCGCGATGGCGCAGGTGTGGGAATAAAGCTGT
Organism: Salipiger marinus; assembly: GCF_900100085.1. Lineage (GTDB taxonomy): Bacteria > Pseudomonadota > Alphaproteobacteria > Rhodobacterales > Rhodobacteraceae > Salipiger > Salipiger marinus. Next base: position 51,457 of record NZ_FNEJ01000017.1, on the reverse strand, counting down.
TCGGGCAGCGAGGCCACGGGCCGCGACAGGGTGATGCGGACGGCATGATCGCCGGTTTTTTCCACCTTGGTGATCGCCTCGAACGCGCTCTTGTTGGAGGATTGCGAGTCCGGCGCGATCCAGCGTTCGATGTTGAAGATCACGTCTTCCGGCAGGAAAGCATCGCCATTCGACCATGTGGCGCGCTCGTCGAGGTCAAAATCCCAGACGGTCAGATCATCCGAGGCCGTCCAGCTTTTCGCCAGATAGGGATGGGTGATGTTGTTCTCGTCGACGAAGGTCAGGAATTCCAGACAGTTGCGGAAGAGGTTGGAGGATTCGATCCATGTCGCCATCATCGGATCGGTGATTTCCTGAATCTGGCAGGCAAACCGCAGCCTGCCGCCGGATTTCGGCGTTTCCTGCGCGTGCAGCAGTCCCGGGGCCGCGCCTGCGGCGCCGACGGCGACCCCCAGCCATGCCATGCCGCGCAGAAAGCCGCGGCGGTCGATCCCGCCCGTGGCAAAGCGCTGCTGCAGGGCTTTTGCCTGCGGGTGCAGCGGCGTGCCGCTCAGTGTCTTGAACTCATCCATCCTCATCTCCCTTGGTCTGTCGTTCATGTGATGCCGTCCGTGCGGGCGCGGCGGACCTCCCCCGCCGCGCCTGCGGTCTGGTCAGGCCACGGCGTCGAGCCCGGTGGCAAAGCGGCCCGCCGCCAGACGCGGCGCGCGCGGAATGCGCTTTCCGGCGGTGTAGTCGTTGATCGGATCGCAGGGGGTGTAATTCCGCTCGATCTCGAAAACCTCTTCGGCATCCAGATCGGTGGTCAGCGCGGCCAGCGCGCTGTCGACCTGCGCGCGGGTATCGGCCCCGACCAGCATCGCGGAAATCTCCGGCTTGCGCAGCACCCAGGCCTGCGCGACCTGCGCGGGCGTGAGGCCGCGCGCCTCCGCCACGCGGGCCACCGACATCGCCACATCGCGCGAGGCCGCGTCATTGTACATCTCGGCGGTGAAGAAATCGGTCTTGTTGCGGATCGAGGACATGTCGCTGGTCAGGATGCCGCGCGCCAGCGGGCTGAACACCGACACGCCGATGCCCTGATCCATGCAGAACGGGATCATCTCGCGCTCTTCCTCGCGATAGGCGGCGTTGAGCTGCAGCTGCATGTTGATCGGACGCGCCCAGCCGTTGCGGTCACAGGCGGCGAGGATCTTGGCGAACTGCCATGTATACATGGTCGACACGCCGACATAGCGCGCCTTGCCCTGCCGCACGACATCGTTCAGCGCGTCCATGGTTTCTTCGATCGGGGTTTCCGTGTCGAAATAATGCAGCATGTAGATGTCGACATAATCGCTCTTCATCCGGGTCAGCGACCCTTCCAGCGCGTCGAACACATGTTTGCGGCTATGGCCGCTGTTGTTCACGCCCCCGCCGATCGGATAGCCAAGCTTGGTGGTCAGCACCAGCTCGTCGCGCCGGGCCAGACGGCGCAGCACGTTGCAGACGATCTCTTCCCCGGCACCGGCGGAATAGAAATCGGCAAGGTCGATGAAGTTGACACCATGGTCCAGCGCATGGCCGATGATCGGCTCGGCTTCGGCCTCGTCGAAAATCCACGGTTTCCAGGATTTCGACCCCATGTTCATCGTGCCGAGGCAAAGCCGCGAGACCTTGAGGCCGGAGCGGCCAAGACGGGTATATTGCATTTGTTCAGTCTCTCGAAGATGTGGTTCACATGATCGCCGGAGAGGTCAGCCCCCGGGGTGATGCGCGCTGCGGTCAGTCGCCGTAATGCACCCAGACGCCTTTGGTCTTGGTGTAGGATGACAGCGAATGGATCGCCATTTCCTTGCCCCAGCCGCTTTCCTTGAAACCGCCGAACGGCGCGGACAGCCCGTAACAGCCATAGCGGTTGACAAAGACCATCCCGGCCTCAAGCCGTTCGGCCATCCGGTGCGCGAGGCTGACATTGCCGGTATAGACCCCGGCGGCGAGGCCATAGGCGGTGTCATTGGCCAGCGATACCGCTTCGTCGGCGGTGGCGAAGGGCGTGCAGGACAGCACCGGGCCAAAGATCTCTTCCTGCGCGATGCGCGCGGAATTCGGCACGTTGGAAAAGATCGTGGGGCGGATGAACAGGCCCTTGGCATTGTCGCCGCTGGTATCGGCCATGCCGCCCGCCACGAGTTCGGCCTCGGTCTTGCCGATCTCGATATAGTCCAGAATGCGCCGGAACTGCGCCTCGTTGCACTGCGCGCCCTGTTCGGTGCTGGCCAGCAGCGGATCGCCGCAGCGCACCGCGTCGGCTTTGGCAATCAGCTTTTCCAGAACATGGTCATAGATGCCCTTCTGGATCAGGAACCGCGTCGGTTCGGAGCATTTTTCGCCCTTCTGCGAAAACATCACATAAAAGGCGCGGTCGATCGCGGCGTCGAGATCGGGGGTGTCCTCGAAAAAGATGCAGGGCGACTTGCCCCCCAGTTCCAGCGTCACGGCTTTCAGGTTCGACTGGCCGGAATTCTGCACGATGCGCCGCCCGACCCCGGTGGAGCCGGTGAAGGACACCTTGTGGACATTGCGGCTCAGCGTCAGCTGGTTGGCGGCCTCGCCATCGCAGAGCACGAGATTCAGCAGGCCCTTGGGCAGATCCAGGTCGCGGTCGATCAGTTCAAACAGATGCAGCGTGGCCAGCGGGGTATATTCCGAAGGCTTCATCACCACGGTATTGCCCATGGCGAGGGCGGGGGCGATTTTCAGGCTGGCCTGATAGAGCGGATAATTCCACGGCGCGATCAGCGCGCAGACCCCCACCGGATCCTTGGTGGTGAAATTCAGGAAGCCATCCTCGACCGGCGAGACCTCGCCATAGAACTTGTCGGTCCAGCCCGCGTAATATTCAAAAATCTCGGCGCAGGTGAAGATGTCGTCATTCAGCGCCTCAAGATAGGTCTTGCCATTGGCAAGGCTCTCCAGCAGCGCCAGCCGGGGGGCGTGGTCGCGGATCAGCCGGGCGATGGCCAGCAGCTGGTCGGCGCGGGCCTTGCGCGAGGTCTTGCGGCTCCAGACCCCGCTCTGGTGGCAGCGATGCGCGGCTTGGGCCGCCGTCTCGATCTGGTCGGCATCGGCCAGCGCGATCTGGCACAGGGTCTGGCCGGTGGCGGGGTTTTTCACCTGCCACGCGGCCCCTGCCCCCGGCACCCAGTCGCCGTTGATATACTGTGTCTTGGCTGATGCGAGCCAGCGCGTGGCCCAGTCAAGATCGGTGTCCTGCAGCATGTCTTTCATGGTCGCCTTCGGGAATGGAGAGAATGTTTCGGGGGTCAGCGGCCTTCGGCCTCGGCGAGTTTGCGGCGCACGAGGTCAAGGTCACCGGCGGCGTCTTTGGCCACCTGCGCGGAATAGCTGTAGCCTTTCAGCTGCTTGAGCCGGATCAGCGAGGGCAGCAGGCTGGTGGCGTTGTCTTGGTTGCGCGCGATGTCGGGCCGCATGCCCTGCACGCAGTTGCGCCGGAGCGTGGCGATGCCGCTGTCCAGAACCGCGATCATGTCCAGCAGGCTGACGATCACCACCGCTTCCCACGGATTGTAATCCATCTCGCCATGGTCCTGCGTCATGGCCATCGCTGCCCCGTGCCCCACCGCGATCATGCCGCACTGCACCATGAATTCGGGCAGGGTCGGGTTGACCTTGCCGGGAATGGCGGAGGATCCGGGCTGCATCGCGGGCAGGCGAAGTTCCGACAGCCCGCCATGAGGGCCAGAGGCCATCAGCCGCAGATCCTTGGCAAAGCGGATCAGCATGCGCGCCAGCTGGTCGAGCGTGGCGCCAAGCGCCAGCAGCCGGTCATGCGCCTGACTGGCGGCAAACAGGTTGCCGGTGCGGACCAGATCCGCAGGCAGGCCCGCCGCGGCCAGATGGTCGTTCAGCACCGGCAGGATGCGGGCAAAAAAGGCGGGGTCGCAGTCTTCGGCCCGGCCAATGATCGTGCCGCCCATCGACACCTCGCGCAGCGCGTCGGCATCCCGCCGTGCCCGATCCAGATGGAAGCGCAGCGTGGCAGAGACCCCGCCGAGATACTCCGCAAAGCCGATATCCACCGCGTCCTGCAGGCAGGTCCGCGCCAGCTTGCGCAGCGGCGCCCATTCGGCGCCCAGCCGGTCCAGATCGGCGGCAAGCCCCTCCACCTCGGTGGCAAGCCCGGCAAAGGCGTGGCGCGCCGCGATGTGGCAGGCGGTGGACAGGCAGTCGGCGGTCGAATGGTTCAGGTTCGGGTGGTCATTGGGATGGATCGGGGCATAGCTGCCATAGGCCGCGCCAAACCCCGCGCGGTTCGCCAGATTGGCCAGAACCTCGTTCAGGTTCATGTTGAACGAGATGCCGCCGCCGCCATGGACGGCATGCACCGGAAAGGCCTCGGGGCGGGGTGCCGCCAGCAGATCCTGCGCGGCGGCCTGCAGCGCCGCGCCCATGGCAGGATCAAGCGCGCCGGTTTCCACATTGACCTGCGCCGCCGCCGCCTTGACATGCAGCATGGCGGTCAGCAGCGCCGGATAGTCGGAAAACCGGCCCTGCCCCGCCAGCGGATAAAGCTGGACGGCACGCTGGGTCTGGATGCCGAACACGGCCTCTGCCGGAACGGCAAGCATGCCGATGGTGTCGCGCTCCTCGCGCGTTGCCGTCTCGTGCGGTGTCATGAATCGGGCTCCCCCCTCGATGCCCGCAGAAAAGGCGATTTGAGCCTGCGGGACAAACGACTATTGTGCAAAGGTCATTCGAAAAAGGAATGACCCCGGCCCAAGCCCGGATTTTGTGTCAGAGGATATGCGAGGAAAGCTGCCGCGCCGCCTGCACCACATTCTTGGAATAGACCCGCGCGCTCTGCACCGTCAGCGCCTCGCCGGTGAAGCAGGCGCTGATCGCCGCCACCGGCTCGCCCCGCCCGTTCACCACCGGGGCCGCGACGCAGCCGACATCCTGTTGGATCTCGTTGAGGCTGATCGCATAGCCAAGCCGGGCGGACCGCTGCAGGTCGCTGGCCAGCGCGGGCAGTTCGGCGGCGACACCGGGGGCGGCCAGCCCCTCGTCGCGCAGATAGCTCAGCTGGTCCTCCAGCGGGCGGGCCGCCAGAATGGCCTTGCCCGAGGCCGACAGGTGCATGGGCATTGTGCGCCCCACATAGGCGCTGAAGGTCTGGCTGGCCGGGGCGTCGAGCCGGGCAAGGATCACCACCTGATTGCCCACCGGCAGGCTGAGGAAGATCGAGCGGTGAATCTCGTTCTTCAGGATTTCGGCGATGGGGTAGAAATGCGGCACGAAAGGCTGGCGCGCATAGATCGCCGAGGACAGCTGGAACAGCCGCGAGCCCAGCACATAGGTCTTGCGCCGCCCGGGGGCGAGCGCGATCAGCCGGTGATGCAGCATCGCATTGACGATCCGGTGCGCGCTGGCCTGAGCAAGGCCGGTGCGGTCGCAGATCTCGGACAGCTGCAGCGGCCATGACGCGGCTGACAGCACCTCGAGGATGGCGACGGAGGCGTCGATGGCCGGGGCGGCGGTTTTGTCCTGCTCTGTCATGGGCTGATCCTGTCGCTGATCCACGCTGTCTATCGTATAAGATTTCCATATTTGGAATAATAATTCCTGTTATGGAAATTCGTTGACAGTTTACCGCCTCCGCCCTCAGGTCCAGCCCGAAACCTGCCGGAGGGGCCGTGATGCGGATCGATCGCAACTTCATCAACAACCAGTTTCTGACCTCGGATGGCGAGGAACTGATCTCGGTGGTCAATCCGGCGACGGGGGCGCAGATCGCCCATGTCACCGCCGCCACCGCCGCCGAAGCCCGCGCCGGGGTCGATGCCGCCGCCCATGCGCAGCGCGGCTGGCGCAGGCTGACCAGCATCGAACGCGCGGGCCATCTGCGCGCCCTCGCCGACATGCTGGAGGCACGACGCGCCAGGATCGGCGAGGTTCTGGCGCTGGAATCGGGCAAAAGTCTTGAAGATGCCACCGCCGAAGTCTTCTATGCCGCCGAACTGACCCGCTATCACGCCGAATGGGCGCGCCGGATCGAAGGCGAAATCCTGCCCTCCGACAGCCCGGACGAGACGCTGCTTCTGCAGCGCGAACCGATTGGCGTGGTCGTGGCGCTGATCCCGTTCAATTTCCCGATCTATACGCTGATGCGGAAAATCGCGCCCGCGCTGATTACCGGCAATACGGTGGTGGCGCGGCCTTCGAACAATACCCCCGGATCGGCGCTGGAACTGGCGCGTGCGGTGCGTGACTGCGGCTTTCCGGAAGGCGCCATCAATATCCTCGCCATGACCCACCAGATTGCGCAGACCGTCTGCACCCATCCGAAAGTCGGGATGATCACGCTGACCGGCAGCGTTGGCGCGGGCCGCAAGGTGCTGGAATACAGTCAGGTGAACATCGCCAAATCCTCGCTGGAACTGGGCGGCAAGACCCCCGCGATCATCGAGGCCGATGCCGATCTGGAAAAAGCTGCCGCCGCCATTGTCGCCTCGCGCACCACGCATTGCGGCCAGCTCTGCACGGCGGTGGAACGGGTCTATGTGCAGGAGAGCGTGCATGACCGCTTTGTGGATCTGCTGCGCGGGCATATGGCGGCGCGGGATTTTGGCGACCGGATGCGCCAGCCTTCGGCCATGGGGCCGCTGATCAACGCCAATTCCCGGCTGAACATTCACCAGATGGTGCAGCGCGCCATTGATGACGGCGCCAAGCTGGAAACCGGCGGGTTCATTCCCGAAGGCCCGGGCTGGTTCTATCCGGCGACCCTGCTGACGCAGTGCCGTCAGGATATGGAAATCGTTCAGGAAGAAGTGTTCGGCCCGGTCCTGCCGGTGCTTGGCTATGCCACCACCGCCGATGCGCTGGAGATGGCGAATGACCATCAGTTCGGCCTGTCCTCGGTGATCTATACCGAAAATTACCGCACCGCGATGCAGGTGGCCAACAACATCGAAGCGGGCGAAGTCTATGTCAACCGCACGCCCGCAGATCCCTATCAGGGATATCACGCGGGCTGGAAACGCTCGGGGCTGGGGGGGGATGACGGCAAGCATGGCATGCTGGATTTCACCCAGACCCGCCTTGTGATCCAGAGCTGGTGAGAGGGAGATCAGCATGAAACTCGTATCCTGCGAAACCTATATCGTCGCGGTGCCGCCGCCCCATATCGGCGGCATGTACTGGATTTTTGTCAGCCTGCGCACCGAAGACGGAATCGAGGGCGTGGGCGAGGTCTATGCCGCGACCTTCCACCCGAAAGTCATGGTGCCCGCGATCGAGGACGTGTTCGAGCGTCTGCTGAAGGGCGAGGATCCGCACCACGTCGAGAAATTCTTCCGCCGCGCCTATTCCAGCGGATTCACCCAGCGCCCGGATCTGACCATGATGGGAATCGTGTCGGGGCTGGAAATGGCCTGCTGGGACATCATCGGCAAGGCGGCGGGCAAGCCGGTCTATGAGCTGATCGGCGGCAAGGTGCATGACCGGCTGCGGTGCTACAGCTATCTTTATCCCAAGAACGCCCGCGGCGAGCATGATTACAACAATCTCGACCTCAGCATCGACTGCGCGCTGGACTACATGGAACAGGGCTTCACCGCGCTGAAATTCGACCCCGCCGGGCCCTATACGGCTTATTCCGGGCACCAGCTGTCGCTGGAGGATATGGAGCGGTCCGAAACCTTCTGCCGGCGGATCCGCGAGGCGGTGGGCAACCGCTGCGATCTGCTGTTCGGCACCCATGGCCAGATGACCGTGTCGGGGGCGATCCGGCTGGCGCGGCGGCTTGAAGCCTATGACCCGCTCTGGTTCGAAGAGCCGGTGCCGCCGGGCCAGAGCGAGGCCATGGGCCGCGTTGCCGATCACACCACGATTCCGATTGCGGCGGGGGAACGGCTGACCACGAAATATGAATTCCACGATCTGCTGCGCCACAATGGCGCGTCGATCCTGCAGATGAATCTGGGCCGCGTCGGCGGCATTCTGGAGGGCAAGAAGGTCGCGGCGCTGGCAGAGGTGCATTATGCGCAGATCGCGCCGCATCTTTACAACGGGCCGGTCGGTGCTGCGGCCAGCGTGCAACTGGCCACCGCCACGCCGAATTTCCTGATTCAGGAAAGCATCCGCCGCTGGGACGGCTTCCATGCCGAGGTGCTGGAGGAGGGGCTGACATGGCAGGATGGCTGGATCATTCCCTCTGACCGACCCGGGCTTGGCATCACCCTGAACAAGGAGGTGATCGCGGCCCATTCGCCCTATACCGACAAAAAGCTGCATCTTGCGATGTGGGACACGCCGCATGATTTCAAGGCGCAGTCCGATACCTCGTGGAAAGAGCCGCCCGAAAAGGCCTGAGCATGGATTACGACTACATCATCGTCGGGGCCGGATCCGCCGGATCCCTGCTTGCCGCGCGGCTGAGCGAGGATCCGGCAACCCGCGTCCTGCTGCTGGAAGCGGGCGGATCGGACCGGTCTTTCTGGTTCGACATGCCCGCAGGCTATGCGCGCAATTACTTCAACCCCGAAACCAACTGGATGTATTCCTCTGAACCGGAGCCGGAAATGGCGGGGCGGCGCATATACGCGCCGCGCGGCAAGGTGCAGGGCGGGTCCGGGTCCATCAATGCGATGATCTGGGTGCGCGGACAGCGCCGCGATTTTGACGACTGGGCGGCGGCGGGCAATCCGGGCTGGGGCTTTGACGACGTGCTGCCATGGTTCCGCAGGCTGGAACACCACCCGGCGGGCAATACCGACTGGCATTCGGCGGAGGGCCCGGTCGGCATCACCCCGATGAAGGGCAAGACCCATCCGATCTGCGACCGGTTTCTGGCCGCCGCGCGCGAATTGCAGCTGCCGGTCTTCGATGATTTCAACGGCGCGCAGTTCGAAGGTGCCGGGATATACGAGACCAATATCGCGGCGGGCAAGCGGCAGTCCAGCTCCAAGACCTATCTGACCCCGGCTTTGTCCCGCGCCAATCTGACCCTGCGCCTGAAGGTCGAGGTCACCCGGCTGGTGATCGACGACAGCGGACAGGTGACTGGCGTGGAACTCCGCTCGTCTGACGGGGTCGAAACCCTTACGGCGCGGCGCGAGGTGATCCTGTCGGCGGGGGCCATCGGGTCGCCCAAGATCCTGATGCTGTCGGGCATTGGCGATCCGGATGATCTGGCCGCGCAGGGCATTGCGGTGCGCGCGGCGCTGCCTGCGGCCGGCGCCAATCTGCAGGACCATCTTTGTGCCAGCTTCTATTACCGCTCCAGCGTGCCGACGCTGAATGACGAATTGCGCCCGTGGTGGGGCAAGCTCTGGGCCGGGATGCGCTATGTCCTGACCCGCAGCGGGCCGCTGGCGCTGAGCGTCAATCAGGCGGGGGGCTTTTTCCGCACCGACTCCGCCGAGGGAGTGCCGAACATCCAGCTTTATTTCAATCCGATGTCCTATCGCATTCCGGCCAATCCCAAGGCGCGGCTGGAGCCGGAGCCCTATCCGGGCTTCCTGCTGGCCTTCAATTCCTGCCGTCCGGACAGCCGGGGGCGGGTGACGCTGGCCTCTGCCGATCCGGCTGCCGCGCCGCTGATCCGCCCCAACTATCTGGCGACGGAGCGCGACCGGCGCGAGGTGATCGAGGCGAGCCGCCTGATCCGCCGGTTCATGCAGGCCCCGGCGCTGCGGGCAGTCACGGTGGAGGAGGTGACGCCCGGCCCCGGCTGCGAGAGCGACGCGCAACTGCTGTCGCATCTGCGCGAGCAGGGCGGGTCGATCTATCACCTGTGCGGCACCTGCCGGATGGGACCGGATGCGGCGGACTCGGTGGTGGATGCCGAACTGCGCGTGCATGGCCTGCGCGGGCTGCGGGTGGTTGATGCCTCGGTCTTTCCCAACATCACCTCCGGCAATATCAACGCGCCGGTCATGATGGTGGCCGAACGCGCCAGCGCGCTGATCCGGGGCGGCGCCGCCCTGCGGTAAGGCCGGGCGCAGGGCGGACCGCCCTGCGCCGCCTCAGGGCTCGTCCCTGCCGAAGCGCCGCGCGGCGGCAGGCAGGGCGGCGACGATCAGGAACACCCGCAGCACGTGATGGGCCGCGACCATGGCGGGATCGATCATCAGCGCCAGCGCCACCACGCCCAGTTCCGGCGCCCCGCCGGGCAGATAGGCCAGAAACAGCGGCGCCACCTCCTCGCCGGTCAGCGGCACCAGCAGCATGGCGCCTGCCAGCGATCCGACCGCAAGGGCTGCGCCCACCAGCGCTGCCAGCCCGCCATCGCGGGCGATCTGGCGCGGGGTATATTGCGCGAACCGCGCGCCCACGCCCGACCCGATCACCACCTGCGCCAGCACCGACAGCAGCGGCGGCACATGCACCGTCACCAGCCCGGTGGCATGCAGAAGCGCCGAGGCCAGCAGCGGCAGCATCAGCATGCCGGAGGGAAAGCGCAGGTGTTTCGCCGCAAACCAGCTGGCGAGGGCCGCCAGCGCCAGCAGCCCGTGCCGCAGCGGGTCCAGCTGTTCGGCGCCGTGGAACATCGTGCTGTTGGCATCGGCAAGGTCGATCCCGGACAGGCCTTGGATGACCAGCGGCGCCGAGACCAGCAGCACCACCAGCCGCGCGGTATGGCAGAGCACCACGCGGTTGGTTTCCGCCCCGGCCTCCTCGGCAAGCATGGTGACCACCGACAGCCCGCCGGGGATCGCGGCGAACAGGGCCGTCTGCCGGGACATGTTGCCCCAGCGGCGGAACACGCCATAGGCCAGCAGGAAAAAGCCAAGCGACAGCAGCGACATGGCGATCAGGCTCAGCACCCAGCTGCCCGACCGCGCCACCACGTCCTGCGTGAAGCCGGTGCCAAGCATGGTGCCGATGGCGACCATGGCGAAGCTGCGCCACGAGGGCGGCAGCTTGGGCCGGAACCGGGTGGCCTGCGTGACCAGCGCCGAGGCGGCAAGGCTGCCCAGCACCCATGGCAGCGGCAGGTTCAGCGCAAAGAAGACCGCGCCGCCGCTGGCACCCATGGCGATGGTGGCAAGCCCCCGCAGGACGCCCGGGGGCAGCAGGCTCATGCGCCCGTCCGGCGCTGCCGGTGCCGCCGCAGCGATTTCAGCAGCGGCGCCCCGACCAGCACGAGGATCATCACCACAAAAAGCCCCATCGCGATCGGCCGCTCCATCAGATAGGCGAAGGGCCTGCCCCCCGAGATCTGCAAGGTCCGCACCAGTTCCCCTTCCATCATCCGTCCCAGCAGCAGGCCGATCACCGTGGCCGCCACCGGATAGTCATTGCGCCGCATCAGCCAGCCCAGCCCCGCAAAGGCCGCCACGGTGAGCGGCCCGGCGATGGTGCCGGTGATGCCATAGCCGCCCCATGCGCACATGGCCAGAACGCTGGGCACCAGATAGGCGAGCGGCACGCGCACCACCATCCCCAGCACCCGCAGCATCAGCAGCCCGATCACCGCCAGCAGCACGACCTGCCCCAGATTGCCGAGGATGATCGAATAGACGATGTCGGTCTGGTTGCGGATGAAGGACGGCCCGCCGATGATGTTGTGGAACGAGAACGCCGCCAGCAGCACCGCCGTGGCGGCGCCCCCCGGGATCCCCAGCGCCAGCAGCGCCGTCATCGACCCGCCTTCGGAGCTGCTATTGGCGGATTCCGCCGCGATCACCCCGTCCGGGGCGCCCTTGCCAAAGATCTCGGGCGTCTTGGAGGTGCGCTTGGCCTCGCCATAAGAGACGAGATTGGCCACCGAGGATCCCACGCCCGGGATCGCGCCGATCACCGCGCCGATCAGGCTGCCCCGGATCAGCACGCCGGGATGGCGGAAGGTCTCGGCGACCCCGCGCAGGATCTTGGGCAGCGAGATGTCGCGCTGGGTTTCGTCCTGCACCAGATAGCTGCCGCCGCGCAGGCGCAGCAGTTCGGAGGCGGCGAAGATGCCGATCATGGCGGGGACCACCGAAATCCCGTCCAGCAGATGCGGATTGCCCACCGTGGTGCGCATGACGCCGGTGGTCGACATGCCGATCTGGCTGAGCATCAGCCCGAACGCGCCCGCCATCAGGCCCTTGGGCAGGCTGCTGTCGTTCAGCGTGGCGATCAGCGTCAGACCCCACAGCACCACGACCACCATTTCCATCGGGCCGATCTTCAGCACGAAGGCGGCCAGCGGGCCGATCAGCAGCAGCAGCAGGATGTAGCCGACAAAGGCACCGACCACCGAGGCGGCGAGCCCCAGCCCCAGCGCCTCGTTATGCTTGCCCTGCCGCGCCATGGGATAGCCGTCAAAGGCGGTGGCGATGGAGGAGGAGGATCCAGGGATGTTCATCAGGATCGCCGTGACCCCGCCGCCATAGGCGCCGCCGGTGAAGATCGAGGTCAGGAACAGCATGGCCTGCAGGAAATCCATGCCGAAGGTCACCGGCAGGAACACCGCCATGGCCATGGAGATCTGCAGGCCCGGGATGGAGCCGAAGATCAGGCCGATCAGCAGGCCGGGAATGACCCAGAGCCACGGGTCGATGCTGCTGAACAGCAGGCCCATGGCCTGCGAAAACGCGAAGGTGTCGATCATGTCACAGAACCAGCGTCAGCATCGGATAGGGGAAAAGCGCGCCGAAGGTCTTGACCAGCAGCAGCGTGAAGAGCGCGGCAAAAAGCGGCGGCTGCCAGAGCCCCTTGCCCCCGCTCATCACCACGCCCGCCCAGACGAAGGCAAAGGTCGCCACGTCAAAGCCCACATGGGTCAGCGCGTAGCAGAACACCGCAAACCCGGCGAGCAGCAGCAGATCGCCCCAGACCGAGGTGGTCTCGCCCGGTTCGGGGGCGGGACGGCGCAGGGCATTGACGATCAGCGCCACCGCCAGCAGCAGCATCGCGGCCCCGACGGGGGCGATCACCACAAGGTTGTTCAGCTTGGCCGACGCCTGAACCGCGCTCCAGCCGATATAGCCGGAAAGAGCCAGAATGATGCCGAGCAGGGCGGCATGGGTGGCGGGTAACCTCGCGCTCATCGCGGTCTCCTCCCGTGGGTTTGGCTGGAAAGGCGGGAGCCGAAGCTCCCGCCGTGGCATCACTCGTCGCCTTCGTAGCGCTTCAGGATGTCGAAGTTCGAGGTGATGATCTCGGACGTGCGCTCAGGGCCAAGCCATTCTGCGCCGATGTCCTGCGCCTCCAGCGAGGCGACAAATTCCGGATCCTCCAGCACGGCCTGATAGGCGTCGACCATCTTCTGGAAGCCTTCCGGGTTCTCTTCCTTGAAGGCGGCATGGGCGGCCAGCCCGCGCATGGATCCGGCCAGAACCGGCACGGCTTCGTGTCCGTCCTGTTCCAGTGCGGCGTTCAGCGTGGGCGCGTCCCAGTCCTTGCTCGCGTTGTCTGCGGCCAGCGCCAGAGGCCGGATGTATTCGGCGATCGACAGCGTGCCATCGGCGGCCAGCACGGTCATGTCGACCTGCCCGCCCGCCACGGCGGTGCGCGCCGCACCCCCCGATTCATAGGTCACGACGCTGACCGCCGAAGGGTCGAGCCCATAGGCTTCGAGCGCGAGTTCAAGGTTGATCGCGCCGGTGGAGCCGGGCACCACCGAGACGCGCAGCGCGCCCGGGTTTTCCTTGGCCGCCGCCATGAATTCCGCCAGCGTGGTATAGGGCGTTTCGGCATTCACGGCGAAAAGGTCGTAGTCGTTCCACTGGCCGTTGATGAAGGCAAAATCCTCCAGCGTGTAATCGGCATCGAACCGCAGCATCGCGTTGGCGATGTAGGGGTGGATGGAGGTGGCAAGGAAGTAGCTGCCATCGCTGGGCATCTGGGTGAAGTAGGTATGCCCCACATGCCCGCCGCCGCCTTCCTGATTGATGACCGAAATCGGCACGCCCAGCTCTTCCTGCATGCGCTGCGCCAGCGCGCGGGCGGTGCGGTCGGCGGACCCGCCCGGCCCAAGCGCCACGACGAAGGTCAGCTTCTGCGGCGGCCAGTCGGTCTGTGCGGTGGCGGCCAGCGGCGTCAGCGCTGTGGCCAGCGTCAGGCCCAGTGCGGCGGTGGTGAAGTGGCGTCTTTGCATGGTCATGGTTCCTCCCAAGTGATCAAGCCGATTGATTGTAGTGCAATCTGATGGTCCTCAGTGTTAACGCTTTGCCTGTTTTTCTGTCAACCCTCCGCTACTACTTGACAAACTAACGGATATAATTGATTTTTTCGCCAATCTGGTAGAGTCTGCCACAAAATCACTGTCTGTATGGGTGGTAAATTGTCAACAAAATCCGAAGAATCGCGGGGGCCGGTGCCCGAGCGCCTCGCCACCGAACTGCGGGGGGACATTCTGGGCGGGCGGCTGCAGCCCGGCGCCCGGCTGGGAGAGGTGGCTTTGGCGGAGCGGTTCGAGGTCAGCCGTGGCCCGGTGCGCGCCGCGCTGAACCTGCTCAGCGAAACCGGCCTTGTGACGATTGTCCCCAATAGCGGCGCCCGCGTCCGCGTCATGAGCCGCGCCGATGCCCGCGCGCTTTATGAGGTGCGCGCGGCGCTGGAAAGCGAAGCCGCCATGCTCGCCGCCGCCAAGGCGGAGGCCGGCACCGCGCGGCGCTTTCGCGTGCTGCTGGACCAGCACGCGCAGGAGGTCGGCGCGCATCCGCAGGGCGCCTATCTGCAGGGGGCCGGGGATCGCGATTTCCATATGGTGACCGCGCAGATGGCCGCGAACCCGATCATCCTGCGCTATCTGACCCGCGAGCTTTATCCGCAGCTGTCGCTGCTGCGGGTCAAGCATCGCAACGTGACCGGGCGCGGCGCCAAGGCGCTGCGCGAGCATGAACGCATCGCCGCCGCCATCGCCGACGGGGATTCCGAAGTGGCGGGGCTGCTGATGCGCCGCCACATCCGCAACAGCTGGATCGCGCTCGAGGCGCAGCTTTCCGAGGCAGAGAAGGATACCGAATGACCCAGACCCGCATTCCCGCCGTGTTCATGCGTGGCGGCACCTCCAAGGCGCTGGTGCTCAAGCGCGCGGACCTGCCCAAGGATGAAACGCTCTGGCCGCAGATCTTTGCCGCCATGCTGGGCAGCCCCGATCCCAACCTGCGCCAGCTCAACGGCATGGGCGGCGGCATCTCCTCGCTCAGCAAGATCTGCGTCATCGGTCCCGCCACCCGCGACGATGCCGATATCGACTACACCTTCGCGCAGGTCGGCGTGGTCGATGACACCGTCGATTTCAGCGGCAATTGCGGCAACATGAGTTCCGCCATGGGCCCCTTTGCCTATGACGAGGGGCTGGTGGACGGCCCGCGCGACGGCGAGGCGGTGGTGCGCATCCACAACACCAATTCCGGCAAGGTCATCGTCGCCCGCTTCCCGGTGGCGCAGGGCGAGGCGGCGGTGACGGGCGAGGTCGAGATCCCCGGCGTCACCGGAACCGGCGCCCCGGTGGCGCTGGATTTCCTTGATCCCGGCAACACGTTCGGGCGCGGCACCCTGCCCAGTGGCGCAGGCTCGGATGTGCTGGTGCTGGCGGACGGGCGGCAGGTTCAGGTCACGATGATCGATGCCGCCGTGCCTGCCGTCTTTGTCAGCGCCGCCGATGTGGGCGGCGATACCGGCGCGCATCCCGCCGCGATTGATGCCGATGCCGCGCTGATGGCCCGTCTGGAAGAGATCCGGCAGCTTGCCTCGGTGCGGATGGGGCTGACCGACAGCCCGCAGGCGGCGGCGAAACGCATCGCCACGCCCAAGGTGGCCATGGTCGGCCCGCCCGCCGCCTATGCCGACCTGACCGGGGCGACCCATGCGGCAGAGGCGCAGGATCTGCAGATCCGCATGATCTCTGCGGGGCAGGCGCATCGCGCGGTGCCGGTCACCGGCGCGCTGGCGCTGTCCTGCGCTGCGGTCGTCGAGGGCTCGGTGGTGGCGGCCTGTCTGGCCCCCGGGGCCGATCCGCTGGCGCTCCGCATCGGCACGCCAAGCGGCATCGTCGGCACCGGTGCGCTGCGCGATCCGGCCTCTGGCACGATCACCGCCGCGCGCATCCTGCGCACCCAGCGGCGCCTGATGGAAGGCCGGGTGCTTGTGCCCGCCCCTGCGACCCTTTCCCCCACTGAAACTGCCTGACGAAAGAGACCCTTCATGCTGAACCACGAGATCAACCGCGCCTTCAAGCACCGCATCCTCAGCGGCAGGCCCGTGCTTATGCCGGGTGCCGCCAACGCGCTGGCGGCCCGGATCATCGAGGACCAGGGCTTCGAGGCGGTCTATCTGTCGGGCGCGGGGCTGACCAACACCTATCTTGGCCTGCCCGATCTGGGCTTTGTCGGCCTGAACGAGATCGCGCAGCACACCGCGACGATCCGCGACGCGACCGAGCTTCCCATCGTGGTGGATGCGGACAATGGCTTCGGCAACGCGCTGAACGTGCGCCACACCATCCGCACGCTGGAACGCGCCGGGGCCAGCGCCGTGCAGCTGGAGGACCAGAAGACCCCCAAGCGCTGCGGGCATTTCTCCGGCAAGGAGGTGGTGCCGCTGGCCGAGGCGCGGACCCGCATCCGCGCCGCCGTCGACGCGCGGCAGGACGAGAACACGCTGATCGTGGCGCGCACCGATGCCCGCGCCACCGACGGCTATACCGAGGCGCTGGACCGCGCCGCCGCCTTTGTCGAGGAAGGCGCCGACATCACCTTTGTAGAGGCGCCGCAGTCGGTGGAAGAACTGCGCGGCATTCCCGCCGCGCTGAAGGGCACGCCGCAGCTGGTCAACCTTGTGGTCGGGGGGCGGACCCCGATCCTCGGGCTGGACGAGCTGGGCGAGATGGGTTTCTCGCTGGTGCTTTACGCCAATGTCGCGCTGCAGTCGGCGGTCTATGGCATGCAGGCGGCGCTGGGGCAGCTCAGGGCCGAGGGCCGCATGGACGAAGGCGGCCCGGTGGCGAGCTTTGCCGAACGCCAGCGTCTGGTCGGCAAGGATCTTTTTGACACGCTGGAAAAGCGCTACGCGGTCTGACCGCCCCCGCCGGATAAGAACGCCGTGCAGGTCGCCCCGGGCCTAGACTGGCCTAGCGCGCTTGCCCGGC
Source organism: Salipiger marinus (assembly GCF_900100085.1). GTDB lineage: Bacteria > Pseudomonadota > Alphaproteobacteria > Rhodobacterales > Rhodobacteraceae > Salipiger > Salipiger marinus. Next base: position 34,371 of record NZ_FNEJ01000017.1, on the reverse strand, counting down.
GATGCGCCCGGCAAGCGCTGCGGCGAAGGGCAGCAGCAATGCGGCGGCGGCGGGCAGGATCGCCGCGCCGAAAACCCCGTGCAGCGTCAGCCCGGCGGCAGGCCCCACGATCCATGCAAGCCCGGTCGCGGCGGAAAGCTGGCCTGCGGCCTGTCCCTGCGCCCGTGCCTCCAGCGACACCTGCGCCTGCAGGCTGGGGGTCAGCAGCCCCAGCCCGAAAGACAGGGTGCTGACCGCCGCGATGGTGCCCGCCACCCCCGGCGCCAAGGCCAGTGCCAGCATCCCCGCCCCCGCCACCAGCGTGCCCGCCAGCGCGGTTGTTGCAGGCCCCAGCCCGGCCCGCGCCGCCAGACGGATGCCGCCCAGCGTTGCGATGGTGGCCACCAGCCCGGCAAAGGCGCCGCTGCGCACCGTCTCGCTGACCGACAGGGCACCGCGTGCCTGCAGCAGGACCGGCAGCAGCGCATGGGCCATGGCCAGACCCGTCATCGCCAGCGCCGCGCAGATCACCAGACCGGAGGGCGCCGCCCGCAGCGTCCGCGCTGGCACCGTAGTTGGCGGGGGGGCCGCGTGGCGCGGGTGCGGGGCCAGCAGCACGCAGAGCCCGCCCAGTGCCGCCACCACAAAAAGCGGCGCGATGGGTCCGGCCAGCGGGATCAGCGGCAGCGCCAGTGCCGCCCCCGCCAGCGATCCCAGCGTAAAGGCGGTGCCCGGCAGCGACATGGCGCGGGTGCGGGTGGCGGGATCGGTGTCTGCCGCAAGATGGCTTACCGCCGCGGGCAGCGCGGCGCTGGCCACGCCGCCATAGAGCATCCGCGCCGCCGCCAGCGCCAGAAACAGCGCCACGCCCATGACATGCCCGGCCTGCGCCGCCCAGAGCAGCAGCGCCAGCAGCAGAAAGGACAGCGCGCCCCCCGCCACGCCAATGCGGAAGACGCGGGCGGCGCCGATGCGGTCGGCCCGCGCGCCCCAGACCGGCGCCGTCAGCGGCACCATCAGCGCCCCCAGCGACAGGACCAGCCCGGCCTTGGCCTCGGTCAGGCCCACATCCAGCGCGACCGGCACCAGCACCGGCAGCAGCACCGCATTGCCGAAGGACAGGCTCGCCAGTCCCGCCCCCAGCACCATCCGGTCAGAGCAGAGCCGCCTCATTCCGGCAGCACCATCGGGCCGCGCCCGTCCGGCAGCGGAATGACGGTGAGCGGGCAGCCATAAAGCGCCTCCAGGCTGGTCCCGGTCACCACCTCTTCTGGCGTGCCGTCGAACAGCACCTGCCCCGCGCGGATCCCCACCACCCGGTCGGCAAAGCGGCAGGCAAGGTTGATGTCATGCAGGACCATGACCACGGTCTGCCCGCTGTCCTGATTAAGCGCGCGCACCAGCCGCAGCACCTCGATCTGATAGGGCAGGTCCAGAAAGGTGGTGGGCTCGTCCAGCAGCAGCACCGGCGTGTCCTGCGCCAGCGTCATGGCGATGAAGGCGCGCTGCCGCTGCCCGCCAGACAGGGTGGCGGCGCGGCGCGCGGCAAGCGCGGTCAGCCCGGTGCGGTCCAGCGCGCGGTCGACCACGGCGCGGTCGGTGGCGGTCATCGGACGGAAGCTGCCCAGATGGGGGGTGCGCCCACGCTCCACCAGCCCGCGCACGGTGATGCCTTCGGGCAGGATCGGGCTTTGCGGCAGAAAAGCCAGCGCGCGGGCAATCTCGCGCCGCGACATCTGCGGCAGGGGCGTGCCGTTCAGGCTGACGCCGCCGCTGTCGGGGCTCACCAGCCCCGCCATGGCGCGCAGCGTCGTGGATTTGCCCGATCCGTTCGGCCCGATCAGCGCGGTGACCCGCCCGGGCGCGATGTCGAGCGCGATGCCGTCAAGGATCGCCCGCCCGGAAAGGTCAAGCCGCAGGTCGGAAAGGATCAGGGCCATCAGCCACGCTCCCGTGTCGTGAGGATCAGAACCAGCATCGCCGGGCCGCCGACCAGTGCGGTGTAAAGCCCGGCAGGCAGGCTGCCGCCAAAGACCGTGGCGCGCGCGGCCAGATCCGCCGCCAGCGCCAGCAGCGCCCCCAGCAGGGCCGCCTGCGGCAGCACCGGCCCGCCTTGGCGCAGCAGCGCCCGCGCCAGCGGCCCCGCCAGCAGCGCCACGAAAGGCAGGGGCCCGGTCAGCGCCACGGCGAAAGAGACCAGCATCGCCGCCAGACCCGCCGCCCCCAGCCGCAGCCCGCCCGGGGCCAGCCCCTGCGCCCGCGCCATGTCATCGCCCATGTCCATGCGCGCCAGCCCGAAGGACAGCCCGCCCGCCAGCGCGCCGCCCGCCATGACCACCAGCGCCGCCATCGCCACGGCGCCCCAATGCGCGCTGGCAAAGCTGCCGGTCAGGAACCGCGCCGTCTCTCCGGCCTGCAGTCCGGGCGCCAGCGACAGCAGCACGTCGGTCAGCGCCAGCAGGGTCAGGTTCACCGCCACGCCGATCATCACCAGCGCCTGCGGCGGCAACCCGCCGCGCGCCGCAAGCCCGAGGATCAGCGCGGCGCTTGCCAGCCCGCCCGCGAGCGCTGCAGGCAGCACCAGCCCCAGCCCGCCGGTGACCGCGATGCTGGCCGCCACCGCCGCCGCCGCCCCGCCGCCAAAGCCCACCACATCCGGCGTGGCGAGCGGATTGCGCAGCACCGTCTGCAGCAGCGTGCCGGACAGGCCCAGCATCGCCCCCACCAGTGCGGCCAGCAGCACGCGCGGCAGGCGGATATGCAGCAGGATCGCGGCGCCAGTGGCGTCGCGCCCCGGCGCGCCGCCCGCCAGCAGCAGCAGCGCGGCCAGCAGCAGCCCCCCCAGCGCAAGGGCCATGGTGACGGTGCGCGCGCGGCTCATGCCTGCAGCCGCCGCGTCATCTGCCAGATCACCAGCGGCCCGCCGATCAGCGCGGCGCTAAGCCCGATGGGGATCGACAGGCCCGGGATCGCCACCCGCCCCCCCACATCGGCGGCCAGCACCAGCGCCGCACCCAGCAGGGCGGCGCGGAAGGTCAGCAGGCCGGTGCGCGCCTCGCCGCGCCCGCGGGCCAGCTGCGGCGCGATCAGCCCGACAAAGACCAGCGGCCCGGCAAGGATCACAGCCCCCGCCGACAGAAGCGCCCCCGCCCCCAGCGACAGCGCGCGCGCCAGCAGAATGGAGGTGCCAAGCGCGCGGGCGGCCTCGTCACCCATGGCCATGGCATCCAGCTTCTGGGCTGCGGCGGCGGCCAGCGCCGCGCCCGGCAGCACCAGCAGCGCCCCCGCCGCCAGCGTCGGTGCGTCCACGGCGGCCACCGATCCCACGATCCAGCCGCGCCATGCGTCAAAGGCGAAGGGATCAAGCAGGATCATGCCGCGCAGCACCGCCGTGGCCATGCCCGCCAGCGCCGCGCCGCCAAGGATCAGGCCGATCCCGGTGTCGAGCCGCAGCCCCAGCGCAAGGATCAGCCCGGACACCACCGCCGCCCCCGCCGCCGCAGGCGCGATCAGCCCCAGCCCCGACACCGCCCCGCCCAGCCAGAGCGTGCCGATGATCCCCAGCGCCGCGCCCGCATTCACCCCCAGCAGGCCGGGTTCGGCGAGCGGATTGCGCGTCAGGCTCTGGATCACCGCCCCCGCCGCCCCCAGCGCGCCCCCGGCCAGCAGCGCCGCCAGCGTGCGCGGCAGGCGCATCTGCGTCAGCAGGATGGTCTGGCTGTCGGCGGGATCGACCTGCCCCAGCGTGGCCAGCGCGCCGGGCGGCAGCACGCCGCCCGCCCCCACCAGCAGCGAGACGAGGCCAAGGCACAGCAGTGCCACCAGCGGAAGGCCGGTGCGGATCACGGCGCCAGCCCCGCCGCGCGGGCCGATGGCACGGGTGTGGCGGGGTCGCCATCCAGCGCGGGCGGAATTTCCTGTGCAAGCCAGTCCAGCGCATGACCCAGCGACAGCGCCGATCCATAGCTGAGCGCGGCGCTGATCTCGGGCGGGGCGACGAGTTCGCGCCCCTCTGCCGCCGCGCGCAGCGCCCCGCGCAGCGGATGGTCGCGCACAGCCCCCACGCCGCCGCCCAGATCGAGCCAGATCAGCAGATCCGCGTCAAGCGGGACCGTCACCTCGGGGTCAAGCTCGGCGTAAAAGCTGCCATGGTCGATGCGCCGCGCCGCCTGCGGCACCTCGAAGCCAAGTCGCGACAGCAGCCGCATCCGCGGATCGCGCGGGAACAGCAGCATGGGTCCGTCGGGCATCGCCATGGCCGCCGTCCGCCCCTGCCAGTCCGGGCGCGCCACCTCGGCCAGACGGGCGTCAAGCCCGGCGATCACCTCTGTCGCGCGCGCCTCGCGCCCGCTGGCCCGGCCGAAAACCTCGATCATGCTGCGCCAGTCATGGCCAAAATCCGCCACCCCCGCCTGCGGCGGCAGCACCGGGGCAAAGCGCGACAGGGTGCGATACTGCGCCTCGGTCAGGCCGGAATACATCGCCTCGATCAGATCGGGCTGAAGCCGCACGATGGCCTCCATGTCGATCTCGCCGCGCAGGGGCGTGCCGCCGGTGGCCAGCGGCGCCGCCCAAGGCCACAGGCCGCGGTCATCGCCGCCATACCAGACCCGGTAGGCGACCGGCTGCACCCCCAGCGCCAGCCAGCTGTCCGCGCCGTTATAGGACAGCGAGACAATTCGCTGCGGCGTGCCGTCGATGCGGGTCGTGCCCCAGCGATGGGCGATCTCCACCTGCGCGGAGGCGGTCAGGGGCGACAAAAGCGCCGCACAGACACAGAGAAAGACGCGCAGAATCTCGACACCCATCGTTGCGGAGGCTATTCCTGAGTGAAACACTACGGTCGTGGTGTCACTTCAAGGCAGGCGGGTCAAGAAGCCGCCAACCCAGCTGGTCCGATCGTCCAAACCTGCTTCAAGGTGATCTCTGCATGGGGTTCCATCCGCATATGTATGCCTCCGTGCGGGGCTTCGATCTTGTCGATCCGCTGTGCAATCTGGTCTTTGACCAGATGACGGTCGATCTGTGGCGGGTGGTCGCGCAGGAGGGGGCGCGGGGCCGCTATGTGTCCATGCATCCGCGCATCGTGCTGCTGCTGCAGGGGGCGACTCTGTGCCTGCGCCAGAAGGACGGGCCGGAACGCCGCGCCGCCGCCTGTTTCATCCCCGCCGGGGTCGAGCTTTGGGGCCGGGTGGAGGCGCCCGGCGAGATGGCGCATGTGGACATCCACCTTGACCGCCGCGCGCTGCGGGGCCTGTCCGACCGGGCCGTGGCCCTGCCCGAGCCGATCCTGCTACCGGATCTGGGGCCGCTGGCGCCGCTGGCGGATCTGCTGGCGCGCGAATGCCGCGATCCGCATCGCGATCCGGGCCATGTGGAACGGCTGGCCCAGCTGATCCTGCTGGAGCTTCTGCACCACGCCGCCCCGCGCGCGCCGGATCCCGCGCCAGAGCGGCAGGGCTGGGTCGCGGGGGTCGAGGCGCATGTGCTGAACCATCTGCGCGAAAAGCTGTCGGTGGACCGGCTGGCGCAGGTGGCGGGCATGTCGCGCACCAGCTTCAACCGCCGCTTCCGCGAGGTTCTGGGCAAGGCGCCCTATCAGTGGGTGCTGGAAATGCGCTGCGCGCAGGCGCAGCGGCTGATGACCAAGGGCCTGTCGCTGGCCGAGGTCGCGGATCTGTGCGGGTTTTCCGATCAGGCGCATTTCAACCGCGTCTTCAAATCGGTGACGGGCCAGACCCCCAACCTTTGGATGATCGGACCAGAGGCCGGGGCGCGCGGGTCGAATATCCAAGACAGCATATCCTGATAGTTTTTATCAGGTGCTATGACGGGCGGCCCTCGGGGCTGATGACTCGCGACCGACCACCAGAATAATAAAGGGACGCCGATGGCTTCGCAAAGTATGAAATGCCTCACGCTGACCGCCACGGCGCTGCTGCTGTGCGGCACCGCCCAGCCCGTGCTGGCGCAGGGGATGGATCTTGGCACGCTGGTGCTGGACACGTTCGAGGATGGCAATACCGAAGTCACCGCCGAGGACACCAATCCCGGCACCGCCACCGGCACCAAGGTTCCGGTGCGGCTGACCGAGGTGCCGCAGGCCGTGGCCGTGCTGGGCCGTGACGAGATCGAGGCCTTTGGCGCCAACCGCGCCTCGGAGGCGCTGCGCTATACCGCTGGCGTGCAGACCGATGTCTTTGGCGATGACAACGATTACGACTGGCTGCAGATCCGCGGCTTTGCGGCGGACCAGACCGGCACCTATATCGACAACGCGCAGAACCTGTCTTTTGCCTTCGGCTCCTTCTACATCGATCCCTATACGCTGCAGCGGATCGAGGTGCTGCGCGGCGCCTCTTCGGCGCTTTATGGCGGCTCCAATCCCGGCGGGCTCGTCAACTATGTCTCCAAGCGGCCCGGCGGGCATGTGGGCGAGGTCACGCTGGGCGCCAATGACGCGGGCGCGGGCTGGATCGAATTCGACCGCGGCGAGGATCTGGCAGAGGGCCGCGCGTGGCGTCTGACCGGACGGCTGGAGGCGGGCGACAAGTATGATGACCTGAACGAAGGCATCCGCGGCACGCTGGCGCCCTCGTTCAAGTTCACCACGCAGGGCGGCACCGAGATCACCTTCCTTGGCAATTTCCACCGCGCCAGCGAAAAGCACAATGGGTCGACCTTCCTGCCCTATTTCGGCACGGTAGAGAAGACCGACGAATTCGGCTATATCGACCCCGATGCCAATTTCTCGGACGGCGACTGGGACAGCTACGAACGCAAGCAGGCCACCGTGTCCGCCATCGCGGAGCATGAATTCGCCAATGGCTTCACCTTCACCGGCATCGGTCGGCTGGGCTATGCCGATCTGGAGGAAAGCTACTATTATCCCTATGGCTATGCGGGCTTCGCGACAGAGCCGCAGGACGATCAGGGCACGCTGGCGCTGATCCCGTTCCACCACGAGACCCTGACCAAGACCGCGCAGTTCGACGCGCGCTATTATGGCTCGGTCGTGGCGGGCGGGGCCACCCATGACCTGCTCTTCGGCATGGACGCGCGGCGCTATGTCATCGACGAGATCCAGCAGTCCGGCAGCGGCAGCAACACCGTGGTCAATCCCACCGAACCCGGCGACACGCCGGTGCTGGGCACACCCTATGAGGACGGGATTTCCACGCAGAACCAGATCGGGATTTATGTGCAGGACCAGATCCGCTTCGGCGGCGGGTTCATCGGCACGCTGAACCTGCGCCGCGACTGGGTGCGCACCGAACGCTCCGGCACCGGCGCCTTTGACCGGGACGATGCCGAAACCTCGGGCCGCGCCGCCCTCGCCTATGAGTTTGCCAATGGCGTGACGCCCTATCTGATCTATTCGACCTTCTTCAATCCGATCATCGTCGCCCCCGCCGACGGCATCACCGAACCGGAAAGCGGCGACCAGTGGGAGGTGGGCGTGAAATGGGCCCCCGAAGGCGGGCGCTTCCACCTTGCTGCCGCCGCATTCCAGATCGACCGCAACAACTACCAGACCGGCACGTACCCGAATTACGACCAGCTGGGCGAGGTGCGCTCCACCGGGGTGGAGATCGAGGGCGGCTATGCCTTCGACAACGGCTTCAGCCTGCGCGGTCAGGCGACATGGACCGATCTGGAGATCCGCGAGGACAGCAACGAAGATCTGGTCGGCAAGTCCCCGACGCTGACCCCGGATTTTCAGGCGGCCTTGGCGGGCACCTATGATTTCGGCAACGGGCTGAGCCTTGGCGCCGGGCTGCGCTATACCGGGGAAAGCTACGCCAACGCGGACAACTCGCGGAAGGTGGATGATTTCCTGCTGGTGGACATGACCGCCGCCTATGAATTCGGCGATGGCTACGAGGCCCGGCTGGGCGTCACCAATGTCGGCGACAAACGCCATGTCACCGGCTGCAAGGATCTTTACGTCTGCTCCTATGGCAGCGGGCGCGAGATCTCCGTCGCCGTCACCAAGCAGTTCTGACCCAGCGCCGGGAGGATCCATGTTCCGCGCCACCTTTCCCGAAGCCGCCCCCGTGCCGCCGCAGGATCTGACCGCGCCGTGCCCGGGCAACCTGTCGCGCGCGCGGGTGGTCTCGGTCACGCGCCTGTCGCCCAGCTACAGCCGCGTGACGGTGGCAGGGCCGGATCTGGCGCGCTTCGCCAGCGGCGGGCTGCATTTCCGCCTGCTGCTCGGCCCCGAAGGTGCGGGCTGGCCGCAGGCCGGGGCGGGCGGTGCGCTGCACTGGCCGGGCGGCGCCAAGGCGTGGCACCGCCCGGTCTATACCTGCCGCAGCCTCACCGGGACCGAAACCGGAGCCGGGGCAGAGCTGAGCTTTGACGTGTTCCGCCATGACGGCGGGCGGATCACCGCATGGTGCGACCGCCTGACCCCCGGCGCGGAGGTGGCGCTGACCGGCCCCGGCGGTGGCGGCCTGCCGCCCGCGCGCGGCTGGGTCGGGCTGGTGGGGGACGAAACCGCCCTGCCGGTGATGGCGCGGATCCTTGCCGCCCTGCCCCCGGCCACGCGCGGCCATGCGGTGCTGTTCGTGCCAGAGCCTGCCGACCGGCAGGACATCCCCCATCCGCCGGGGGTCAGGCTGGACTGGGTGCTGCGGGGCCAGAGCGGGGACAGCCCGCTTGACCGGCTTGCCACGCTGGCATGGCCCGATGCCGACCGCTACGTGGTCTTTGCCGGAGAACAGGCGCAGGCCGTTCAGGCCCGGGCATGGCTGCCCCGGCAGGGTCTGGGCAAGGCGGAGTTCGTCTCCGCCGCCTACTGGACCGCCGCCTGACCGCCCCGCGCGGCTCCGCCGTGGGACGGTCAGGAAAATCGCGGCCTGCGGCGCTGTCCCGCGCGGAGCCCTCTTGCCAAATCGCTCCGCGCCTCGCATGGGCTGGGCATGAAACCGCAAACCGCTCCTCTCGCGGCGCCTTTGGCCGCGCCCCAGCCTGACCGCCCCCTGCTGGGGGCGCTGCTGATGCTGGGCTTCTGCGCCACGGCGCCGCTGATCGACGTCGGCTCCAAGCTTGCGACGCGCAGCCTGCCCGTGGCGGAAATCACCGTGGCGCGCTTTGTGGTGCAGGGCGTGCTGATGCTGGCTCTGGCGCTGGTGCTGCGCATCCGCCTGCGCCTGACGCGGCGCGAACTGCTGCTGACCGTGGCCCGCGCGGCGCTGTCGCTGATCGCCACCATCGGCTTTGTCGGCGCCATGGTGCGCATGCCGATCGCCGATGCGCTGGCCATCGCGCAGATCGAGCCCTTCATCCTGATGTTTCTGGGCTGGGCGCTGCTGTCGGAAAGCGTGGGGCCGCGGCGCATCCTTGCCTCTGTCGTGGGGTTTGCCGGGGCGCTGCTGGTGGTGCAGCCCGGCCTTGCCACCTATGGCATCGCCGCCGTGCTGCCGCTGGTCACGGCGGTGTCCTTTGCCGGATACATGCTGGTCACGCGCCAGCTGCGCAGCCTTGCTCCGGTGGCGCAGCAGGCCACCACGGCCATGGCCGCCGTGGTGATCGGCCTGCCCTTCCTGTGGATCCTGCCCGACAGTCTGGGCGGTGGCGCGGTCTGGCCGGAAGGTGCGGCATGGCTTTATCTGGGCGGCATGGGGATGGCGGCGACTCTGGCGCATATCTTCCTGACCTATGCGCTGCGGCTGGCGCCTTCGGCCCTGATCGCGCCGCTGGGATATGTGGAGCTTGCCTCGGCCACCCTGCTGGGCTGGCTGGTCTTCGGGGATTTCCCGGCCCCCATGGTCTGGGCGGGGATCGCGCTGATCGTGGCTTCGGGGCTTTATCTCATCCATCGCGAACAGCTGGCGCATCGCCGCCCGCAGGGTCCGGCCAGCCCGCCGCTCTGACCCCGATCCGCCGCTAGGCGCCCGGCCCGCAGTCGCGGGCCAGCCGGTCAAGAAAGGCGTCGATGCGGGTGGCGCGGACGGCGCGGGGATTGAGCAGCGCCACGACATCGGCATCGGGCAGCGCCCAGTCCGGCAGCAGGCGGATCAGGCGGCCCGCCTGAAGATCGGGTGCCACGCTCCATTCCGAGCGTTCGATGACGCCATGCCCCTCCAGCGCCCAGATCCGCAGCACCTCGCCATCGTTGCAGGCAAAGGCGGGGCGGAGGCGCAGCCGGGTTTCGCGCCCGTCGCTGCGTGTCAGCCGCCACAGGCTTGCATCCGCGCGGTCCTCGCGGATCACGCCAACCCGATGCGCCGCGATCTCCTCCGGCTGCTCCGGCCTGCCGTGCCGGTCCAGATAGCCGGGGGCCGCCACCAGAAAGCGCCGGTTCGGCGCCAGCACCCGCTGGATGATCCCCAGATCGGGCAGCCGTCCGACATGCACCAGCACGTCCCAGAGACCGGTCCGCATCGCGCCCAAGGGATCCTCGCTGAGCCTCAGGTCGCAGCGCAGGGCGGGATGTTCCGCCGCAAAGCGCATCAGCACCGGCGCGACATGCAGGCGCCCGTAGCCGAAGGGCGCGATGACGTTGAGCGGCCCTTCGATCCGGCCCGCGCGCGCGGTCATCTCGTCTGACAGCGTCTCGAGCTCGGCGAGGATCTCGCGGGCGCGCGCCACCAGATGCGCGCCCTCCGCCGTCAGGCGCAGCGGGCCGCGCCCGCGATCGACCAGCCGCAGATGCAGCCGCGCCTCGATCTGGGCCAGACGCTGCGACACGGCGGGCGGGGACACGTTCAGCCCGCGCGCCGCCCCGGCAAGGCTGGACGCGCCGGCAAGGCTGACAAGAAAGCGCAGATCGGCGAGGTCGAACATTAAGCCTGAGCTTAATCCAGGATTGCCCAAGGGTGAATGGGCACTGAAGGCGGGGCCGTGCTAGACCGGGCGCGTGCCACGAGGAGAGACCCCATGACCGACGCCACCTTGCGTGACCTGACCACCCCGGCCCTGCTGCTTGACGAGGGGCGCATGATGCGCAACATCGCGCGGCTTGCGGGGCGCATGGACGGGCTTGGCGTTGCCCTGCGCCCGCATATGAAGACCGCCAAATCCTTTGAGATCGCGCATCGGGTGACCGGCGGCGCCTTCGGCCCGATCACCGTCTCCACCCTTGCCGAGGCGGAGGCGTTTCACGGCGCGGGCTATCGCGACATCCTTTATGCTGTGGGCATCGCCCCGGACAAGCTGCCGCGCGTGCAGGCGCTTGCGGCCAAGGGCTGCGACGTGACGGTGATCCTCGACAGTGCCGGACAGGCGCGGGCCGTGGCCGCGGCGGGCGTGCCCGCGCTGATCGAGATCGACAGCGACGGCCATCGCGGCGGGCTTGCGCCGGGGGATCCGGCCTTGCTGGAGGTCGGGCATCTGCTGGGCACCCGGCTGCGCGGGGTGATGACCCATGCGGGCGAAAGCTACGGCGTGCGCGGAGAGGCGGCGCACAGCGCCTTTGCCGAAACCGAGCGTGCCGCCGCCGTTGCCGCCGCAGGCGTGCTGCGCGGGGCGGGCCTGCCCTGCCCGGTGGTCAGTGTCGGGTCCACCCCCACCGCCCATGCCGCGCGCGATCTTGCGGGGGTCACCGAAATGCGCGCGGGCGTCTATATGTTCTTCGATCTGGTGATGGCGGGGATCGAGGTCTGCGCGGTGGAGGATATCGCGCTCAGCGTGCTGACCACGGTGATCGGCCATCAGAAGGCCAAGGGCTGGGTGATGATCGACGCGGGCTGGATGGCGCTGTCGCGCGACCGGGGCACTGCGGCGCAGGCGGTCGATCAGGGCTATGGGCTGGTCTGCGATGCCGAAGGGCGGGTGCTGCCGGATCTGATCGTGGCCAGCACCAATCAGGAGCATGGCATCGTGGCGCTGCGCCCGGGCGCGGCGGGGGTGATGCCCGATCTTGCCTTGGGCACGCGGCTGCGCATCCTGCCCAACCATGCCTGCGCGACGGCGGCCCAGCACCCGTGCTATCACGTTCTGGCGGAGGGACCGGAGGCGCTGCGCGTCTGGCCGCGTTTCGGCGGTTGGTGAGACCGGCCCCCGCGCCCCTGCCCCGTCTCCCGGATCTGCCCGGGCGGGCGTGACCTCTGGTCAGGGCCGCGTCCTGGAACAGATCGCGGTCCGGGCGGTTGTATGGGGAAGGCAACCGAAAGGACCACCCCATGAGCAACGATCAGGACAAAGGCAAGGCCAAGGATCTCAAGGGCTCCGCGAAGGAGACATTGGGCAAGGCCACCGGCGACAAGGACACCGAACGGAGCGGCAAGGCCGATCAGGCCGAAGGCAAGGCGCAGCAGGCCTTTGGCAAGGCCAAAGACGCGGTAAGCGGGAAGAAGTGACATGTTCAAGTTTCTTGGCGGTGCCGTCGGCATCATCTTCATCATCGGCCTGCTCGTGGTGATCGGGCTGTTCGCGCTGATCTTCTGAGCGCGAACCTGTAACTTTGCCGCCACGGCGGGCCATCCGCGTGGCGGCAGGGCCTGCCGTGCAGGCGGGTGATCTGCGGCTCTGGATTTTGCGCAAGTCATGCTAGGTTCGTGGCAGGACGGCGCTGGCGATCTGACGTCAGGCGCGGCGGCAAAAGACGTGAGGTCGAGAATGGATCGCCCGGCAACGGGATCGGCGGAAGCTGGCACGACCGGAAGGGGGCTCTGCCCCCAGCCGCCTGCGGCGGCTTCCCCCGGGATATTTTTCCCAAGAAGAAGCGCATATTCTGGAGCAGATATTTTGGACAGTGCGGACTGATGGATCAGACTGATCCCGCTTCCCCGCCCGAGGAGCGCGCCGTGCTGCGCCCGGGCGAAACCTGCTGGCGGTTCGCGCAGGCGGACCGGCTGGCGGTCATCGTTGATGCGGAACCCTATTTTGCGGCGCTGCATACGGCGCTGCAGCAGGCGCGTCACAGCGTCATCATGATCGGCTGGGAGTTCGACACCCGGATTTCCCTGCTGCCCGAGGCGGACGGAGAGCGCGTGCCGACGCGGCTTGGATCCTTCCTCAACTGGACGGTGCGGCAGACTCCCGACCTGAACATCTATATGCTTGAATGGGATATGGGCATGGTTCAGGCGCTGGGGCGGGGCACGACGATGTTCCGGATCGCGCATTGGATCGCGGGCCGCCGCATCAACCTGAAGCTGGATCACGCCCATCCGGTGGGGGCGACCCATCACCAGAAGATCGTGGTGATCGACGACCGGCTGGCCTTCTGCGGCGGGATCGATACCACGACCGGCCGGTGGGACACGCGCGATCATCTGGACGCGCATCCGCTGCGCAAGGCCCCGACCACCGGAAAGCCCTATGACCCATGGCACGACGCCACCATGGCGGTGGAGGGCGAGGCGGCCCGCGCGCTGGGGGATCTGGCGCGCGAGCGCTGGAAGCGCGCCACCGGCGACGATCTGGAGCCGCCGCCGCCGGATCTGCCCTCCTGCTGGCCAGACGGTCTGCCCGCGACATTCGAAGATGTCAGGATCGCGATCTCGCGGACAGCACCCGCCTATGACGGGCGCCCGGCGGTGCATGAGATCGAGGCGCTGTATCTGGCGGTCATCGCGGCGGCAGAGCGCTGCGTCTATATCGAAAGCCAGTATTTCGCCTCCCGCCGGATCGCCGAGGCGATGGCGGCGCGGCTGCGCGAGCCGGAGGGCCCGGAATTTGTCATCGTCAACCCCGAGACATCGGATGGCTGGCTGGAAGAAGAGGTCATGGGATCGTCGCGCGCCCGGCTGCTGGATATGATCCGCAAGGCGGATGCGCATGGCCGCTTCCGGCTTTACACGCCGGTCGCGCAGGAGGGCACGCCGATCTATGTGCATGCCAAGATCGTGGTGATGGATGACCGGCTGCTGCGGGTGGGGTCGTCGAACCTCAACAACCGCTCGATGGGCATGGACACCGAATGCGACATGAGCGTGGAGGCGCGGGCGGACGCGCCGGAAGATGCCGGGCTGCGATCCCGCATCACCCGGCTGCGCAACGATCTTCTGGCCGAACATCTGGACGTGACGGCGGAGGAGGTTGCGGCGGCGCTGGAGCGCGAGGGCGGCCTGATCGCGGCGGTCGAGGCGCTGCGCGGTGCGGGGCGGACGCTGGTGCCGTTCACCCCGCCGGAACTGACGCAGGTGGAAGAAGAGGTGCTGAGCGAGAACGAGCTGCTTGACCCCGAACGCCCGGCCCGGGGCACGAGCCCGCGCGACCTGCTCTCGCGGCTGCTGGACTAGGTCAGGCGGGCCGCGCGCCCTGTGCAGGATACGCGGCCGCCCCGGCGGCGATCAGGCCTTGGCGCGGGCCTCGGCGATGGCCTCCTCCAGCGTCTGCCGGTCCAGCGCGCCGCTGAACAGCGTGGTCTCGATGGCAAAGGCGGGGGTGCCGCGAAAGCCAAGCGCCACGGCCTGCGCATCGTTGCGCGCGAGCAGCGCATCCCAGCGGTCGCGGTCGGCGCGATAGGCCTGCATCGCCTCCGCCACGGGGACGGCCTCGGCCACGCGGGCCTCGACCTCGGCATGGCTCAGCCGGGCCTCCGTCGCCATCAGCGCCGCGCTCACCGCCTCATAGGCGCCAAGCGACACCGCGCCAAGCGCCAGCTGGCTGGCCAGAACCGAGGGCGCGCCGAAGATCGGCCAGTCCTTCATCACCAGCCGCACGTTGCCGTCTGCCGCCACCACCTCTTCGAGGATCGGATGCATGCGTTTGCAGAACGGGCACTGGTAGTCGAAATATTCGACCACGGTCACGTCCCCTTCGGGATTGCCCTGCACCGGGGCATCGGGATCATAAAGCACGGCATCGACGGTCAGGCCCTGCGCCTGCCCCGCCCCGGGCCAGAGCGCCAGCGCCCCGGTGCCAAGGATCAGGCTGCCGCCGCTGGCGAGAAGGCTGCGTCGTGTCAGTGTCATGGTAACTCTCCTGTCTGGAAGTCTGGAAGTCTGGAAGTCTGGAAGGGCCCCGCGCCATGGGGTCACGGGGCGGTGTCGCGAAGCGTCGCGATCTGCGACATCAGTTCGGCGCGGGAAATCTCGCCGAAATGCATGTCCGTGAGGGTGCCGGAGCCGTCGAAAAACAGCGTTGCGGGCAGGCCAAGCGCCTTGAAACGGCGCATCAGGCTGGAGGTGGGGTCAAGCGAGACAGGCCCGGCGCCGAGGTTCAGCGTATCAAGGAACCCGGCGACCTGCGCCTGCGTCTCGCCCTGATTGGCAAAGATCATCTCGGCCCCTTCCAGCGTTTCCGCGACCTCCATCATCATCGGCATCTCGCGGCGGCAGGGCGGGCACCAGCTGGCCCAGAGGTTGAGCACAAGCGGCTGGCCGCTGCGGTCGTCCAGCCGGACCGGCGCGCCCTGCAGCGTGGCATAGGCGGTGGAGGGCAGGCGGGGGCGGTCATCGTCGCGGGGCATCTGCAGCACCATCTGGCTGGCCAGCCCCCCGGCAAGCGCCGCGCCGAGCAGCGGTGCCACGGCCCGCGGCTGCCGGAGCACGGCCAGAGCCGCGATCGCGGCAAGCCCCGCAAACCCGGCCCCTGCCGAGATGCCGCCCTGCCACAGCTTCAGCATGTCCAAGGGATGCGCCGAAAACACCTCCCAGTGCTGGATCACATATCCGGCCCGGGCCGTCAGCAGCCATGTCCCGGCGGCAGGCAGGGCCCAGTCCCGGATCTGCGCGCGGCGGGACTGACGACGGCCGAGCAGGTGGATCACAAGGAAGAACACCATCGCCCCTGCAAGGAAGGCAAGCCGGTCTGTGGCAAAGGCGAAGGGCCCGATCTGCAGCCCGGTCATCGCGCCACCAGCCGGAGCGAGCGCAGCATCGCGGCGCTGTCGGTATCACCCACGATCCGGCTGCCCGGCGCCTCTGTTGCGGTCGCGTCCAGAAACACCATGGTCGGCGGCCCGGCGGCGCCCAGAAGATCAAGCAGGCTCTGGCTTTCGGGGCCAAACTCGGTCACGTCGACCTTGATCCGCGCAAGACCGCCAAGCGCGGCCTGAACCTGCGGATCGGCCAGCGGGCCGCGTTCGATGCTGCGGCAGGTGGTGCACCAGTCGGCGGTCACATAGGCCAGCGCCGGGCCGTCGCTTCCGGTCAAGGCCGCCTCCAGTGCGGCCTGCGTGCGCACCGTGGCGAAGGTGGCGTCCTCGGCAGGAGCATGGACACCCCCGGCAAGACGCGCAAGCGGGCGGGCCGGATCATCGCCGCCCATGGCCGCGCCCACGCCCTGCAGCGCCCCGGCAAAGATCAGGATCACGCCTGCGGCACTGCCCAGCCGGGCCGCCCTGCCGTCGCGCGGGGCCTGAGCCAGAATGACGCCCGCGCCGATCAGCAGCGCCGACCACAGCGCCAGCGTCACCGGCCCGGGCAGCACCCGCCCGGCGAGCCAGATCGCGAAACCAAGGAACAGCACGCCAAAGAGCCATTTTGCGCCGTCCATCCACGGGCCGGACCGGGGCAGCACGCGCGGGCCGAAGGCGCCGATGGCCAGAAGCGGCAGGCCCTGCCCCAGACCCAGCGCAAAGAGCGCCGCCGCGCCAAGCACCACATCCCCGGTCTGCGCGATATAAAGCAGCGCGCCCGCCAGCGGTGCCGTGACACAGGGCCCGACGATGAGCGCGGAGGTGAATCCCAGCAGTGCCGCACCCCCGACGGAGCCGCGCCGCCCCTCCACCCGTTCCAGCCGTGCGGCCAGCGCGCGGGGCATTTGCAGGGTGAAGACGCCGAACATCGAAAGGGCCAGCAGCACGAAGACCGAGGCCGCCACCGCGATGGCTGCCGGGGATTGCAGCGCGACCTGCAGGTTCTGCCCCGACCATGCCGCCACGACGCCAAGCCCGGCAAAGGCCGTGGCCATGGCCAGCACATAGCTGCCCGACAGCAGCAGGCCCCGGCGCAGCGTCGGGGCCTGCTGCTGCCCCATGACCATGCCCGCGACGATGGGAAACATCGGAAAGACGCAGGGGGTAAAGGCCAGCAGCAGACCAAGGCCAAGAAACCCCGCCACCACAAGCGCCGCCCCGCCGCGCGCCGACAGCCCGTCCAGCAGGCCGGGTTCGTCGGCGAGCGTCAGCGCGGGGGTGCCGCTGGCCGGGGCCGCGCGTTCTGCCGGCTGGAACCCGGCGATGCCGCCGCTGCCGGGCGCCTGCGGGGCCGCCGCCGCGCCGTCAACCTCGATCACGCGGGTCTGCGGGGGGTAGCAGATGCTGTCCTCCTTGCAGCCCTGCCATGTCACGGTGACCGGCCCCTGCGGCGCGGGGATCCGGGCGGTGACCGCGTCGTGATAGACCTCCACCGCGCCGAAATTGGGATCGTCCTTCATCTCGCCCGGCGGGGTCTGCAGCGGCAGGCTGGTGCCGTCGGGCGCCGTGGCGCCGAGACGGTCGCGATAAAGGTAATATCCCTCCGCGATCTGCCATGAGAGCGTAAGGCCCCCCTCCCCCCTGTCGGCGGACAGCGCGAAGGCTTCCTCGGCGGGAAGCGGATCGGAGGAGACCTGTGCCGAAGCCGAAGCGGCCCCGAGCATCAGAAGGGCCGCCATGGCGGCACGGAAGGAGCGAAGCATCATCATGCTGCGCCGAATGCGGGGCAAACCTTAAGCAGGTCTTAGGGCATCGGAGCCCCCGGCGCGCCGCCGGGGGCCCCGTCAGGCGCGCGTGCCCTCTGGCGTGGCCGCCTTGCGGGTGGCGATGACCTCTTCCAGCCAGCCCTCGCGCATCTCGGGCACCGAGGCGAGCAGAAGCTCGGTATAGTCATCGAAGGGCGGCGACAGCACCTGCGCCTTGGGCCCCTGCCGCACCACCCTGCCGCGATGCATCACCGCGATCTCGTCGGCGATGGCGCGGACCGTGGCGATGTCATGGGTGATGAACAGATAGGCCACACCCTCTTCCTGCTGCAGCCGCTGCAGCAGCCGCAGGATGCCATCCGCCACCAGCGGATCCAGCGCCGAGGTGACCTCGTCGCAGATGATCAGCCGGGGCCGGGCGGCCAGCGCCCGGGCGATGCAGACGCGCTGTTTCTGCCCGCCCGACAGCTCCGCCGGGTAGCGGTCGGAAAAACCCTTGCCCAGCTCGATCTCGTCCAGCAGCTCCGCCACGCGGCGGTCCCGCTCGGCGCCGCGCAGGCCGAAATAGAATTCCAGCGGGCGCCCGATGATGGTGGCGACGGTCTGGCGCGGGTTCATCGCGGTGTCGGCCATCTGGTAGATCATCTGCAATTCGCGCAGGTCATTCTTGCTGCGCCCGGACAGCGCGGGTGACAGGTCGCGCCCGTCAAAGCGGACGCTGCCTGCGGCGGGCGGCAGCAGCCCGGTGATCACCCGTGCCAGCGTGGACTTGCCAGAGCCGCTTTCCCCCACCACGGCCAGCGTGCGCCCCGGTGCCAGATCCAGCGTGATGTCCTTCAGCACGTCGAGGGCAAGCCCGCGATAGCGCGCTGTCACCGCCTCGATCCGCAGCAGCGGATCCGCCGCCGCGGATTTTTCGGGATGGGTCACCTGCCGGACGGAAACCAGCGCGCGGGTGTAGTCTTCGCGCGGGGCGCCGATGATCTGCGCCGTGGCGCCGCATTCCACCATCTTGCCATGGCGCAGCACCATGATGTCATCGGCCACCTGCGCCACCACCGCAAGATCATGGGTGATGTAAAGCGCCGCAACCCCGGTATCGCGGATCGCCTCCTTGATGGCGGCCAGAACCTCGATCTGGGTGGTGACGTCCAGCGCGGTGGTGGGTTCGTCGAAGATCACCAGTTCCGGCCCGGGGCACAGCGCCATGGCGGTCATCACCCGCTGCAGCTGTCCGCCGGACACCTGATGCGGATAGCGGCTGCCGATGGTGTCGGGATCGGGCAGACCCAGCCGGGCAAACAGCGTGACGGCGCGGGCCTCGGCCTCGCTGCGGGGGATGCCCTGCGCCAGCGTCGTCTCGATCACCTGCTCCATCAGCCGCCGCGCGGGGTTGAAGGCCGCCGCCGCCGACTGCGCCACATAGGTCACCGCCTTGCCGCGCAGCCGCCGCAGCCCGCGCGCGCCGCCGGACAGGATGTCGGTGCCGTTGAGGCGCACTGCCCCGCCGGTGATCCGCACGCCGCCGCGCCCGTAGGCCATGGCCGACAGGCCGATGGTGGACTTGCCCGCGCCGGATTCCCCGATCAGCCCCATGACCCGGCCCCGTTCCAGCCGCAGCGACACGCCGTCGACGATGGTCACGTCGCGCGGCTTTTCCCCGGGCGGGTAGGAGGTGGCCTCGATCCGCAGATCGTCGATTTCCAGAAGCGCGCTCATCCGCGGCCCCCCTTCAGGCTGGAGGTTCGGGTCAGGATCCAGTCGGCGACCAGATTGACCGAGATGGCCAGCGCCGCGACCGCCACGGCGGGAAACAGCGCGGCAGGCACGCCATAGACGATGCCGTCCTTGTTTTCGCGCACGATGCCGCCCCAGTCCGCCAGCGGCGGCTGCACGCCAAGCCCGAGAAACGAAAGCGTAGAGATGAAGAGCACCATGAAGATGAACCGCAGCCCGGCCTCCGCCACCAGCGGCGACAGCGCATTGGGCAGGATTTCGCGGAAGATCACCCAGACCATGCCCTCGCCGCGCAGGCGCGCCGCCTCGACGTAATCCATGACCTCGATATCGGCGGCCACGGCCCGCGACAGGCGGAAGACCCGCGTCGCCTCGATCAGGCCCATGACCGCGATCAGCACCGGCAGCGTCACCGGCATCACCGACAGGATGACCAGCGCCATGATCAGCGCAGGAATGGACATCAGCAGATCGACCAGACGCGACAGCGCCTGATCCACCCAGCCCCCCGAGACCGCCGCCAGAAAGCCAAGGAAGACCCCGGTGGCAAAGGCCACCAGCGTTGCCGCCAGCGCCACGAAGATCGTGATGCGCCCGCCCCAGATCATGCGCGACAGCAGGTCGCGCCCGATGCTGTCGGTGCCCAGCCAGTGTTCGGGCGAGGACGGATCCCAGACGCCGCCCGCCACCTCGGCCATGCCATAGGGGGCGATCCACGGCGCCAGCAGCGCCGCGCCGAAAAAGGCCGCGGTGATGACAAGCCCGATCAGGGCCGAAAGAGGAATGCGGCTCATCTTGGGTGCCTCAGTCGCGGATTGGCAAGGATCGCCACCAGATCGGCAATCATGTTGAGCCCGATATAGACGGCGGCAAAGATCAGCCCGCAGGCCTGCACCACCGGCACGTCGCGCTTGGCCACGTGATCGACCAGATACTGCCCCATGCCGGGATAGACGAACACCACTTCCACCACCACGACCCCCACCACGAGATAGGCGAGGTTCAGCATGATGACGTTGACGATGGGCGCCACCGCATTCGGCAGCGCGTGCCGCGCGATGATGGTGAAGCGCCGCAGGCCCTTCAGCTCTGCCGTCTCGATATAGGCGGATTGCATGACGTTGAGGATGGCGGCCCGCGTCATCCGCATCATGTGGCCCAGCACCACCAGAACCATGACCAGCACCGGCAGGGCGATGGCCTGAAACTGCTGGCCAAGGCTCATGCCGTCATGGATGGAGGAGACCGAGGGAAACACCCGGAACTGCACCGCCAGCGCGAACATGGCGAGATAGCCCAGCAGGAATTCCGGCACGGAAATGGTGGCCAGCGTCACCCCGGAAATCAGCCGGTCCGGCCAGCGCCCCTGAAAGCGCACGGCCAGCAGCCCGAGGGCCAGCGCCAGCGGCACGGCGATCGCCGCCGCGGTTCCCGCCAGAAACAGCGTGTTGCCCAGACGGCCCGCGATGGAACTCGCGATGTCCTGCCCGTTGCTGAGCGCGTGGCCCAGATCGCCCTGCAGGGCGTTTCCGAGCCAGTCGAGATAGCGGGTGAGCGGAGGCTGATCCAGCCCCAGCTCTGCCCGCAGGTTGGCCAGTGCCTGGGGCGTCGCCGACTGCCCCAGGATCGATTGCGCCACGTCGCCGGGCAGCATCTGGGTGCCGACAAAGATCAGCCCCGATGCCGCGAGCAACAACAGGCAGCCCAACGCGATGCGCTGGACCACCAGTTTCAGAAGAAACCCGTTCTGCACCCGGTCAGCCTCAGGCGAACCAGCACTTGTGCGGGGCGTAGCCGTTCATCAGGTCCTGGTTCGGATCGTCGATCCAGCCCTGCAGTTCGCTGGCATTGGCCGAGATGAAGTCGTTGAACATCGGCAGGATCAGCCCGCCTTCGTCCCGCACCAGATAGGCCATGCGCGAATACATCTCGCGGCGGCGGGTTTCGTCCAGCTCGCCGCGCGCCTCGACCAGCAGGCTGTCGAATTCGGCATTCTCGAAGCGGGTGTCGTTCCAGTCCGCGGTCGAGGAATAGGCGGTGGAATACATCTGGTCCTGCACCGGACGTCCGCCCCAGTAAGAGGCGCAGAACGGCTTGGCGTTCCAGACATCCGACCAGTAGCCATCGCCCGGTTCGCGCTGGATCTGCAGCGGGATGCCCGCCGCCTGCGCCGACTGCTGGAACAGCGCCGCCGCATCCATGGCCCCGGCAAAGGCCACGTCAGAGCAGCTCATCATGATGGGAGAGCCGTCATGACCCGACTTCTTGTAATGGAAGGCCGCCTGTTCGGGGTCGTATTCCCGCTGCGGAATGCTGTCATCGAAGAAGGGATAGGCCGCGTTGATCGGGAAATCGTTGCCGACAGAGCCGTAGCCCATCAGGATCTTGTCCACCAGATCCTGCCGGTCCACCGCCAGTTTCAGCGCCATGCGCAGATCGGCATTGTCAAAGGGCGCGGTGTTGCAGTGCATGATGAACACGTAATGCCCGCGGCCCGACACGTTGGTGATCTGGACATTGGGCGCGCGGCCCATCAGCCCTGCCACCTTGGGGTCGATGCGGTTGATCAGATGCACCTGCCCCGACTGCAGCGCCGAGGTGCGCGCGGTGTTGTCGTTGACCACGAGGATCTCGACGGAATCGAAATGGCCTTGGCTTTCGTCCCAGTAATCGGGGAACTTCTCGAACACGGCGCGCACGCCCGGCTCGAAGTTGACGACGCGATAGGCGCCGGTGCCGACCCCTGCCGCCGGCGCTTCGGTGCCGCCCTTCGGCTGGATCAGCAGATGATAGTCGGCCATCAGATAAGGCAGGTCGGCATTGGGCGTGGCCAGCGAGACCACGACATTGTCGCCATCCACCGCCATCTCCTCGATCCCGGTCATCACGCCAAGCGCCCCGGATTGCGAGCTTTCGTCGGAATGGCGGCGCAGCGTGGCCAGCACATCCTCCGGCGTCAGCGGCGTGCCGTCATGGAAGGTCACGCCCTTGCGGATGCGGAAGGTCCAGACCTTGGCATCGGGGGTGCTGTCCACCGCCTCGGCCAGACGCATCTCCAGCCCTTCGCCGGAGGGGTGAAGCTCTACCAGCGGCTCGCCGAACATCCGCAGCAGCTGGAAGGTCACCTGATTGGCGGCCAGCGCCGGATCAAGGCTGTCGGTGGAGCCGCCGCCCTGCATCCCGATCTTCAGCGTGCCGCCCTTTTGCGGGCCCTGCGCGCGCACGCCGGTGGCCAGCAGGGTGCTGGCGGCGGCGGAGGTCAGGCCAAGCGCTGCCGCCCGGCCCAGAAAGTGACGGCGGCTGAGACTGCCCTGCACGGTGCGCGACAGGAGGTAATTCAGTTCTTTGTTCATTTTCGGCTTCCCCGTTATATGTGGTGCATCAGCTCATGGGCCGGACACCTTGTTGATTGCGGTCAGTTAGGCATTGTCTTCAGACGTAATCAATCTCCTGCTTGAGCCCGCGTCCTTGCCGGAGCGCGGATCCTTCTCCGCTGATGGCCAGCGCCGCGGTTTTTGTCACAGATGGTCCCTCGGCACGCTGTGGCTGACATCGCGGGCATGGATCAGGCGGTCATTCTCCCACGCTTCCAGACGGCCGCTGAGGTAAAAATGCCCGGCATCGGACCAGAGCGCGGTGTGCGCCTCGGTCCGCAGCCGCAGCCCGTCCCGCGCCACCACCTGCGTCCAGTGCGTTTCGGCGCGGGCAGAACCCGGATCGTCGGGATGGATCTGCCAGCGTTCGCGCAGCACCGATCCGGAAATCAGGCCATGCCCCGGGTCGCGCGCCTCGCCAAAATCATCCTCGATCACCAGCGTGACCAGCCCGCTCTGCCGGTCGATGGCGGTGCTGCGCACATGCGCCTCGGGGCGCAGCACCTCCAGCGCGAGGGGCTCTGCGGCTTCGGCCTCCGGGAAGGTGATCTGGTCTTCGCTGCCGCCGCCGGGATGGCATGGCAGGTCAAGCTCGCCGCCGGTCAGCACCAGCGTCACCCGTTCCGGCGAGGGCCAGATCATCGGGAAATAGCTGCTGGAGACCGCGACCCGCAGCCGGTGCCCTTCGGGCAGGCGCCACGCGATATGGTCGAGCGGCACCGTCACCTCCACCTCCTCGCCGGGCAGCAGCGGTTCGGGCGCCTCATGCCCGTTGCGGTGGCAGAGGTTCAGCACGCCCCAGCTGATCCGGGTCGAGGCGCCATCGGGGTGCAGGTGGTTGAGCCGCACCGCCACATGCGCGACGGGGCGGTCGCTTTTCAGCCGCAGCCGCAGCACCGGGGCGCCGAAAATGTCGGTCTGCGGCAGCGGTCCGGTGTCGAAACAGGCCGACAGCGCGTCATCCCGGCGCTGGTCGCCGGGCATTTCGGGGCCAAGGAAGATCGCGCAGAATTCGCCGCTGTCGAGCCCGCAATCCTCGGGGCTGCTGAGCTGGCAGGCGAAGGCATCGGGGGCGTCTTGCGCCGGGGTCAGCGTGCCATGGCCCTGCGGGGTCAGGCCAAGCGCCAGCCGGTCATGGCGCAGATCCGGCGCGGGCCAGTCCGGGGCGGTGATCCAGTGCCCCGGGCGGTGGCGATACCATGTCGCCGGACGGTCGCCATGGATCAGATAGGCGGCATAGGCGGGGTCGTCCGCGCCATCGGCATCCTGCCCCTTGAGATGCCGGTCCCACCAGCGCAGCGCCTCCTGCAGGAAGCCGATGCGCGGCTCGGGGGCGGCGAAATGCGGGTATTTGTGGATCCATGGCCCGACGATGCCGCGCACCGGCGCGTCGATATTGGCGACCAGCTGCGGCACCGCGTTCTTGTAGCTGTCGCCCCAGCCGCCCACTGCCAGCACGGCGGCGCGGATGGCGCTGAAATCCTCGCAAACCGAGCCGTGTTTCCAGTAGGCGTCGCGGCGCTGGTGCTGCATCCATGGCAGGGCAAGGAAGGGCTCCTGCTCCAGCCGCTGCAGCCAGACCTCGCGCCAGTCGTCGCGGATCGCGGGATCGGGCGGGCGCGAGGAGAAGGACCACATCGTTCCCGCCCAGCCAAGGTTTTCCCCCAGCATGCAGCCGCCCTTGTAATGGATGTCATCGGCATAGCGGTCGACGGTAGAACAAAGCGTGATGATGGCCTTCAGCGCGGGCGGGGCGAGGGCTGCCACCTGCAGCGCGTTGAAGCCGCCCCAGCTGATCCCCATCATGCCGACGGCGCCGCTGCACCAAGGCTGCCGGGTGATCCAGTCGATCACCGCGACCGCGTCGGCCTGTTCCTGCGGGGTGTATTCATCGGTCATCAGGCCGTCGCTGTCGCCATTGCCGCGCATGTCCACCCGCAGGCAGGCATAGCCATGGCCCGCCAGATAGGGATGGGTCAGCTGGTCGCGCACCGCCGTGCCGTCGCGGCGCCGATAGGGGAGGTATTCAAGGATCGCGGGCACTGGCGCCTCGGGCCCGGCACCCTCGGGCCGCCAGAGCCGCGCGGCCAGCCGCGTGCCGTCGGGCAGCGGGATCCACAGATGCGGGATGTCTTCGACCGGATGCGGAAACTCCGTCACTGTCTTCATGCGGCGCCCTCGGGCTGCGGCAGCGGGCGCCCCGCGCCCACATGACGGCCCGCCGCCGCTGGCCGGGGCCGGGCGGCATCGGAGGCGGCGCGGGCCGCCAGCTGCGCCAGCACCGACGCCCCGGCGGGACAGGTCCGGCCCGCCGCCATGTCCACATGCAGCAGCATCTGTTCCAGCGTCGCGATCTCTGTCTCGCCGTCCGGGCCGGGGCGGACCAGCGAGATCCACAGATGCAGCCGCTTGTCGTCATGGCCCAGCACCTGCACCCGCCCGGTGATCCGGTCGCCCGCCCGCGCCTCTGCCAGATGGCGCAGATGGGTTTCGGCGGTGTAATAGCTGTGCCCGTCGCGCACATAGTCCAGCCCGGCGCCAATGCTGGCCAGAAACTGGTCCACGGTCTGCGAGCCGGCAAAAAGATAGCGGCTTTCCGTCATGTGGCCGTTGTAATCGATCCAGCTGGGAAGAACCACCAGTTCTGTCTCATTTGCGACATGTTGTGTCGCATTCTGCACATCCCTTTCGGCCAGAAGCTGGTCATGCGCGTTCAGGATCCGCCCCGCGCCCCAGTCGCGATCCTTCAGCGCGCGCAGGAAGGCCACGAGGTTGTCATCGCGGATGCGTTCCAGATCGCGGATCGAATGATGCCCCGACTGCGCGTCGGACTGGCTGGCGATGCGGTCCACCAGCGCCTCGGTGAAGGGCGGGGTGTCGGTCAGCTTCGACCAAGGCCAGGCCAGCGCCGGGCCGAACTGGGCCATGAAATGCCGCATCCCGGCCTCGCCCCCGGCGATGCGGTAGGTCTCGAACAGGCCCATCTGCGCCCAGCGGAGCCCGAAGCTGAACCGGATCACGTCATCGATCTCTTCGGTGGTGGCGATGCCGTCATGGACCAGCCACAGCGCCTCGCGCCACAGCGCCTCCAGCAGACGGTCGCCGATATGGGCGTCGATCTCCTTGCGGACCAGCAGGGGGAACATGCCGATGTCCCGCAGCAGCGCCTGCACCTGCGCCACCTCATCGGGCGGGGTCGCGGCAGAGGGCACCAGTTCCACCAGCGGCAGCAGATAGACCGGGTTGAACGGATGCGCGACAAAGATCCGCCCCGGGGCGCGTGCGCCCTGCTGCAGTTCCGACGGCTTGAACCCGGAGGTGGAGGAGCCGATGGGCGCGTCGCTGGCCGCCTGAATCTCGGCCAGAACCCGGTGTTTCAGGTCGAGCCGTTCCGACACGCTTTCCTGCACATAGTCGGCCCCGGTCACCGCCTCGGCGAGGGTGCTGGCAAAGCTGAGCCTGCCTTCGGGCGGCAGGCCGGTATCAGAGAGCGCAGGCAGGGCGGCGCGGGCATTGGCGATGACCTCGCCCACCCGGCGTTCGGCCTGCGGATCGGGGTCAAAAACCGCCACATCCCAGCCGTTCAGCAGGAAGCGCGCGGCCCAGCCACCGCCGATCACGCCGCCGCCGATGATCGCCGCCTTGCGCGGGCTCTGGATCTGCGGCGCGGTCATGCCGCGGACCTTGCTGCGGGGGCGCGTTTGGTCAGGCCCAGCCGGGCGCGCACCTCTGCGGGGCCTACCACATGGCCGCCCATCGTTTCGATCAGGGTCACCGCCCGTTCGACCAGCTGGGCATTGGTGGCCATCTGGCCGCGCGCCAGCCACAGGTTGTCTTCCAGACCCACCCGGACATTGCCGCCCGCCAGCACCGCTGCTGCCACGTAATCCATCTGGTTGCGCCCCAGCGAAAAGGCCGACCAGTGCCAGTCGGCGGGCACGTTGTTCACCATGGCCAGAAAGGTGTTCAGGTCATTGGGCGCCCCCCACGGCACCCCCATGCACAGCTGCACCAGAGCGGGCGCGTCCAGCGTGCCTTCCTCGACAAGCTGGCGCGCGAACCACAGATGCCCGGTGTCAAAGGCCTCGATCTCTGGCTTGACGCCCAGCCGGGTCATCATCGCCCCCATCGCCCGCAGCATTCCGGGCGTGTTGGTCATCACGTAATCGGCTTCGGCAAAGTTCATCGTGCCGCAGTCCAGCGTGCAGATCTCCGGCAGGCAGTCGGCCACATGCACCATGCGTTCGGTGGCGCCGACCATGTCGGTGCCTTCGGCCCGCAGCGGCAGCGGCGTCTCGGTGCCGCCCAGCACCAGATCGCCGCCCATGCCTGCGGTCAGGTTCAGCACCACATCGGTGGCGCTGTCGCGGATGCGCTCCGTCACCTCGCGATAAAGCGCGGGATCGCGGGAGGGGCGACCGCTTTCGGGGTCGCGCACATGGCAGTGCACGATGGCGGCCCCGGCCTGCGCCGCCTCGATCGCGGCGGTCGCGATCTGCTCGGGCGAGCGGGGCACATGCGGGCTGCGGTCCTGCGTCGCACCGGACCCTGTGACGGCACAGGTGATGAATACCTCCCGGTTCGGGGCAAGCGGCATCGGGATCTCCCTTGGGTTTCGGTGGCTTCAGCGCGGAAGGATACGTGGCTTGCCAGCCTTTGCTTGACGCAATACGCTGCATACATGACAAACCACGCCGCCCTGCCCCCCATGTCCGCTGCCCCGCTGGAGGTGGGGCTGCTGGTCATGCCGAATGCCGCGCTGCTGACGCTGGGATCGGTGGTGGATCCGATGCGGGTGGCGAACCGGCATCTGGGGCAGCAGGCCTATCGCTGGCGCATCCTGTCCGAAGACGGCCAGCCGGTGCCGCTGACCTGCGGGGTGCGCCTGCCGGTCGATGCGGCGCTGGCGGCTGGCGCCGATCCGCTGTCCGGCCCCCCGCCCGAGGTGCTGATCGTGCTGGCGGGCTATGGCGCGCGCGACATGGCGCGGGGGCGCATCCTGCCGGAACTGCGCCGGGCGGCGCGGGGGGCACGGCTGCTGGTGGCGGTGGACAGCGGCAGCTGGCTTCTGGCGGCGGCGGGGCTGATGCAGGGCCGCCGCGCCACCACCCACTGGGAGGATCTGGAGGATTTTGCCGCCCGCCATCCCGAGGTCGATCTGGTCGCCGACCGCTACGTGATCGATGGCAGGCTGGCCTCTGCCGGGGGGGCGGGCCCGGCGCAGGATCTGATGCTGGCGCTGATCGAGGCGCGCCACGGTCCCGCGCTTGCAATGGAGGTGGCGGGCACCTTCATCCTCAGCCGCCGCCCCGCCAGCGAAAGCCAGCGCCTTGCCATCGCCGCAGGCGCCCCCAGCGGCGGCGATCCGCGCGTGGCTGCCGCCATCGCCCGGATGGAAGACCGTCTGGACATGCCGGAGCCGGTCAGCGCCACCGCATGCGCTGTGGGCCTGTCCCTGCGCCGCCTGCAGGTGCTGTTTGCGCGGGAAATCGGCATGAGCCCCAAGGATTACGCGCTGGAACTGCGGCTGCAGGCGGCGCGGCGGCTGGTCGCCGACAGCCGCGCGCCGCTGTCAGAGGTGGCGCTGCGCTGCGGCTTTGCCGCGCAATCCGCGCTCAGCCGCGCCTTTCGCAGCCGTTTTGGCGAAGCGCCTTCGGCCCTGCGGCGCAGGAATGGCGCGCGCTGACAGGCTCAGCCCAGCAGGCCGCCCAGCCCGTGCAGCAGCGCGGCAAAACCCGCCTTCGCGCCGGGGCTCATATGCCGGGCGCGCAGCCAGCCATGCACCATCTGCGGCTCGCAGCGGTAACTGCAGGCGACATCCGCCGCGATCAGCCGGGCCGCAAAGGCCGCAGCATCGTCGCGCAGCGGATCGAACCGCGCCGCCGAGACAAATGTGGGCGGCAGACCGGACAGATCCTTGGCCCGCAGCGGATGGGCCACCGGATCCTCGGGCGGGGCCTGCAGGATGTCGCGGTAATAAAGCACGTCCTGCGTGCTCAGGCCCGGCGCCTCTGCCATCTGGCTGTAGGAGCCGCCGTGCGGATCGCCCCCCAGCGCGGGATAGACCAGCGCCAGACCGCGCAGCCGCCCCGGATCCTGCTGCAGCGCCAGCCCCGCCGCCAGCTGTCCACCCGCGCTGTCCCCCGCCAGCACGACCTGCCGCCCCGCCCGCAGCAGCGCGTCCAGAACAGCGGCACCATCCTGCGAGGCGGCGGGCCAGCGATGCTCCGGCGCCAGCCGGTAGTCCACCGCGATCAGCGCCACGCCAAGCGCTGCGGCAATCTCGCCGCAGATCGCGTGATGGCTGTCGCGCGATCCCACGACGAAGCCGCCGCCATGCAGGTAAAGCACCGTGGCGTCATGCCGGATCTGCGCGGGCTGATAGCGCCGGACGGGCACGCCTGCCTCGGTCCCGTCTTGCCAGTTCAGCCCTTCGGGCAAAGGCCGGTCAAAGGCGCGGCAGAGCGCGTCATACCAGATCCGCTGCTGCGTGACGGGTGCCGCAACCGCATCATCGGGGTAGAACCGCGCGACCTGCCCGATAAAGTCGAGGATTTCGGGTTCGGTGGGCATGGGTGGCATGGGCGGTTCCTTCGCGGCAAGTCAGGGGGCGGTCTGGCCGCGCCCCGGCCCGCAGCAAACAGGACTTCGCGCCCAGTGTCGACGGCGCAGTGTCCCTGCGGATCCGGGCACAGATCCCGCACCTGTGTTCAGAAGGACACACAGGCCGTTGCGGGGATTGGCAACAATTTGCCTGCCGGGCTACATCTGATAGCCAAAAAATAGGCACCCGCGGCACGCAGCGTCCGACATGGGCAGGTTCTGTTGGCCAAAAAAGTGTGGGCTCAAACATGGAAGTCAAGAATGTGGGGTTGAGGAAAGCTGCGCTGATTTCGGACGATGACGAGTTTTTCCGTCTCGCGCTCAGCAGCCTTCTGACAGCCCGGCTGGGCTTTTCGGATGTCATCGAAACCGAAACCTTTGACGGCGCCGTGGATGCGCTGTCCAATCGCAGCGATGTCGAGATTGCCCTGTTCGACCTGAATATGCCGGGCATGAACAACTGGCAGAATCTGCGCACCGTGCGGGACTGTTTCCCCGAGGTGCGGGTTGCGGTCGTTTCCGGATCAAAGGCGCGCAGCGATATCCTGATGGCGCTCAGCATCGGGTTGCATGGCTATATCAGCAAGGGGCTTGGCGTTTCGGAGCTTGCGCGTGCATTGCAGGCCATCTGCGACGGTGCCGTCTATCTTCCCAGCTTCCTGCCCGACCTGCCGATTACGGAAAACGAGATGTTTGCGCCCCCGGAACCGGAGACGCAGCCGTCAGAGCCGATGGGGGCTCTGGATGATCTGACCTCGCGCCAGCGCGAGGTTCTGGAAATGCTGGTCAATGGCATGTCCAACAAGGCGATCGCGCGTGCGCTTGATCTGAGCGAGGGCACGGTCAAATTCCATCTTTCGGCGGTCTTCCGCATCCTGCGCGCCTCCAACCGGGTGGAAGCGGCGACATCTGGATCAAGGCTTTTGGGCAGGACACGGGCGCCGGGCTGATCCCATATCCCGCAGTCATTCCGACAGCAGGCTCTGCACCAGATCAAGACAGGCTTTCCTTCTGAACGGCTTGGCCAGAAAAGCGGTATCGTCGCCAAGGCCCTGAAGGTCGATATCCCCGGTATAGCCCGACACATACAGCACCTTCAGATCCGGCCTGATCGTGCGAGATGTCTCTGCCAGCGCAATCCCCCCCATGCCCCCCGCCAGACAGATATCCGTGACAAGTAGCTGGGGGGTGACGCCGCCTTCAAGGCGGGAAATCGCCTCCTGTCCGGTTGCCGCCAGCGTGATCCCATATCCGGCAGATCTCAGCAGTTCCGCCATATAGCTTCGGACAAAATCGTCATCCTCGACGACAAGGATTTCAGTGCCTGCGGTCATAGCGCACTCCCTGAAGGTTGGCGGCAGAAAGGGACATCAGAGACATGAGGGCGGATCACGTCAGGCATCCAGCACCTTGCGGACTTTCGAGGACAGATCCGACCGCCGATAGGGCTTGTTCAGCAGCTCCACGCCCCGGTCGAGCCGACCATGATGGACAAGCGCGTTTTCCGGATAGCCGGAGGTGTAAAGAGTCCGCAGCCCCGGCCTGACCTGCTGCGCCGCATCCGCGACCTGACGCCCATTCATGCCGCCCGGCAGGACAACATCCGTCAGCAGCAGATCAATATCGGGCCGTTCCTGCAATGCCGTCATCGCGGCAGCCCCTGCCGTTGCCACGACAACGTCATACCCCATATCCGACAGCTGCACCGACAATTGCTGTCGGATCAGATCATCATCCTCGACGATCAGAATGGTTTCATCGCCATGATCTGTCGGCATCGACGCGACCCGAGGGGCCGCCTGCACCCGGCTGCCGGAATAGATGGGGAAATACATCCTGATCGTGGTGCCTTCGCCGGGCTCGGAATAGATGCGGACATGGCCCCCCGTCTGCTTGACAAAGCCATAGACCATGCTCAGTCCAAGCCCGGTGCCCTGCCCCACAGGTTTGGTGGTGAAAAAGGGTTCAAAAACCCGATCAAGATCATCCTTGCAAATGCCGCAGCCGTTATCACTCACAGAAATTGCAACATAGTCGCCCGGGTTCAGATCGGAGTCCGGCATCGGGTCGCCATCATCCAGACAGACATTGCTCGTCTCGATCAGCAGAGAGCCGCCATCAGGCATCGCGTAGCGGGCATTGACGGCGAGGTTCAGCAGCGCCCCTTCCAGCTGGGCCGGATCAACCTCGGTCTGCCACAGATCCGCAGAGCGGATCAGCCGAATATCCACGTCTTCGCCAAGCGTGCGGCGCAGCATCGCCTCCAGCCCCGCGATGACGACATTCACATCGGACACCTTCGGCTGAAGCGCCTGTTTCCGGGAAAACGCCAGAAGGCGGCTGGTCAATTCCACCGCGCGGTCAACCGCCATTGCGCTCATGTCAGCATATTGGCGCAGCGGGCTGTCATCATCGAGCTTCTCAAGCAGAAGCTCCGTATTGCCCATGATGATGGTCAAAAGGTTGTTGAAATCATGGGCGATACCCCCGGTCAGCTGGCCGACCGCCTCCAGCTTCTGCGACTGCCGGAAGCGGTCTTCCATGGCAAGCCGTTCGGAAATATCAGAAATATTGCCAAGGATCCGGACAGCCCGACCGTCTTCGTTCCGGATCGCAAAGGCGCGGTCTTCGACCGTCGCCCAGCTGCCGTCCGCGCGGCGAAAACGGTACCGATCCCGCATCTCATTACATTGACCCGAAATGAGCTGGTCAAAAGAATGCGTGACGCGCGCCTTGTCCTCCGGGTGAACATGGGCGTCCCAGACATCCAGCAGGGCGCCGTCTGGCAAAACCTGATGACCAAACAATTCGGTCATGCCGTGGCTCCACCATTGATGGCCATCTGACAGATTCCATTCCCAGACCGCGTTTCCCTTGGCCTGAGAAATCATGCGGAACCGTGCTTCGGAAAGCCGCAGCGCCTCTTCGGCCAGATGACGTTCGGTGACGTCACGCTCAATGGCGACAAAATGAGTGAAGACGCCGTTTTCGCCGGGGATTGGAATTATGTCGATATCGGCCCAATATTCGCGGCCCGATTTGGTGTAGTTGATAAGCTCCGTTCGGACAGGACTAAAGGTATCAAGCGCAGACTGGATCCGGCTTAGCTCAGCGGCCTGGGTCTTTGGTCCATGCAGGATCTGGGGCGTCTGGCCAATCGCCTCCTCACGTGTGAATTCCGTAATCCGCTCGAACGCGTCATTGACGTAGACGATTTTGGGCTGACCGCCAGTCTCCGGGTCGCCTGTCCCTGTGATGATGACAATATCGTTGATATGGGCAACCGCGGCATCAAGCAGCCTGAGCTGCTCGTTGCGACGTCGCTCTTCGGTGATATCGGTGAAGTAGACCGCCAGCCCGCTATGCGTCGGATGCGCCGTAACAAGAAGTGTGCGGTTTAGCGGCGGGAAGATCTGTTCAAACCGCACGGTGCCGCCAATGTCGAAGGCGTGCTCATATTGGTGTTTGGCATCAAGTCTAATCAGATCAGGAATTTCATCAAAAACGCACTGCCCAAGCAGGTCTTGACGGGACCTATTCAGAAAAATCTCCGCGCGGCTGTTGAGGTAGGTAAACCGCCACTCCTCATCAAGCATGAAAAAGGCATCGCCGATATTTTCAAGAGTCTCTGCAAGCCGGGAACTCAGCTCTGCCACCTGTCTTTGCGCCGCAGTCAGTTCAGAGATGTCCTGAATCGCGCCTTGCAGCGCAATGATCTTACCGGACTGGTCCCGCACTGCTTCGCCAAGGCAGCGAACCCTGATGCGGTTTCCTTGCACTGTCACAAGATCACGCACGATATCGAACGCAATGCCGTCATGGGCGCAGCTGTCAAACGCGGCACGGGTCATTTCCCGATCATGCGGGGCGAAATAGCCAATGAAGTCTGTGAACGTTGGTGTTGTGTCCTCGGAAAGTTCAAGAATGGCGGCAACACCCTCCGTCCAGAAAACGGCCTGATCCGGCAGGGAAATCCGCCATCCCCCGAGTTTTACCGCCTGCCCGGCGATTTCCAGTAGCTTCTCTGATTTCTCGGCACGTTTGCGGGTATGAACGAGTTCGGAGACATCCTGAAACGATCCTTGGACCGCTACAATGCGCCCGCTGTCGTCACGTTCAGCCTCGCCCGTGGTGCGGATCCAGACATGGCGCTCTTTTGCGCCTATGACTTCGCAGATTTCGTCATAAGCCTCTCCCTGTTCGAGACAGGCTCGAAAACGTTCTGCGATACGATCACGATATTCCGGCGTAAAATAGGAGATCGCTCCCATGACAGATGGTGAAAACCCGTCAGCTTCATCATGAATACGGGCGGTTTCACGGGACCATTCAAGAAGATCGGCCTTCACATCATAACGCCACGCCCCGAATTTCGCCAGATTTCCAGCAATTTCCAGCATGCGGGTGGCTTGGGACAGGGCCGCTTCGGCTCCCACACTTTCGGTGACGTCGCGAACGACTCCACGAAGCACGACGCCCGTCGGGGTCTCCACCTTTTCGGAGTCACCCGCGATATGCGCGATCTTTCCATCTGGATGCAGGACGCGGTGGACAAAGGAAAGATGAGCAACTTCAGACGCCATGAAATCCGTGAATTTTTCCCGCAACTCTGCGCGGTCTTCCGGATGTATCAGCGCGGCATAGGCTTCGAAGTCATGCCCGAATTTATCCGGCGTCGTATCGTACATGTCATAGACGCTGTCGGACCACTGAATGTGGTCCCGAGGAATGCTGTAATCCCATGTTCCGGTCGACAGCAGCCTTTGTGTGGTGCGAAGTCTGGTCGCCAATTCTTCCAGACGAAGGTTGTCGGATTTCAGCTCATGCGTATAGGCCGTGTTGACAAAAGGGATTCACATCGTGCTACAGGCATGATTCAAGCTGGTGTCTACGATGGAGACCAGCTTGGCACGAAATCTTATGTCGGACGAAGAATGGGCGTTCTTTGAACGGTTCATTCTGGCAGTCCGTGCGCCTAACGGGCGCAAACCGACCAATCACCGCCTTGTTCTTGATGGGATTTTCTGGATCGCCCGCACGGGAGCGCCGTGGCGCGATCTTCCCGAAGAGTTCGGTAAATGGTCCAGCGTCTACCGGCAGTTCCGGCGCTGGACACTGGCAGGGCTGTGGGAGGACATCATGGAAACCCTGAACCAGA
>NZ_FNEJ01000024.1 GCF_900100085.1 Salipiger marinus | reverse complement strand
CGTCCGGCACGGCCCCGCTCTGGTTCAGGGTTTCCATGATGTCCTCCCACAGCCCTGCCAGTGTCCAGCGCCGGAACTGCCGGTAGACGCTGGACCATTTACCGAACTCTTCGGGAAGATCGCGCCACGGCGCTCCCGTGCGGGCGATCCAGAAAATCCCATCAAGAACAAGGCGGTGATTGGTCGGTTTGCGCCCGTTAGGCGCACGGACTGCCAGAATGAACCGTTCAAAGAACGCCCATTCTTCGTCCGACATAAGATTTCGTGCCAAGCTGGTCTCCATCGTAGACACCAGCTTGAATCATGCCTGTAGCACGATGTGAATCCCTTTTGTCAACACGGCCTAAAGGATAATGACTAGCGCTGAGTATCATGGCAACGCCAATTTCCTGACCTCACAAGTGCGGGAAAGCAACGACCGCTTAGCCCCCCTTCTTGATGGGCCTTGCACTTGCAGCGATGGTCCGCTCTCCGCCCTTCGCGTTACTTCTCTTGCAGTCTCAGGAAAGGAGTTGAGCTGATCCGGTGTCGATGCGACCAAGGATGGACCGGAGATCAGCAAGGCGGGCTTGAGAGGCGTACTACCGCGGTAGCTGGACTAGATTTGCGAATTTGCGAAAGGCCTCCTGGTTCAGAAGTTCGGCAGCCTTGCTTTTAGACCGATTGCGTCAGAGGTTACTGCTTATCTCCCGTCCTGATTATCCACGAGAAAAAGCAGCTGAAATTGTAAGCGCCTGAGGCTGCTCAGCTTTTCCTTCATCCTGCCATATTTTGCGCGATTCTCTCGGTTTGGTCTTCGCCGAGAGCAATCGAGGCCAATGTTGCCCGGTGGCCGGTGGCCGAGCTGGATGGAGGACTGCGATGATCAGCGAACTGGATTCGATCCCCGACATCTGGAGGCGGATGCCGAGCGAGATGCACGCACGTCGTTTTTTCGAAGGTATCATCTGGGCTGGCGGGCGGCAATGTCCTCACTGCAAGTCTGGGAACTCGGGCGCTCTCCGCGGGAAAAGCTGCCGACCCGGGCTCTACCAGTGCCGGGACTGCCGGCTCCAGTTCACCGTGACCACGCATACGCCGATGCACGGGACCAAGCTGGATCTGCGGCTGTGGATCTGCGCCATGTTCCTCGTGCTGACATCGAGCAAGGGGATCTCGTCGGTCGTGATGGCGCGCTTCCTCGGCGTGAACCAGAAGACCGCGTGGAAGATGGGGCACGCCATCCGCGAGATGATGGACGACCGGAACCAAGGGTTGCTGCCGCTGGACGACATCGTCGAGGTGGATGAGGCCTATATCGGCGGAGCCCCGAAATCGCTCTCTGGGGCCTACAATCCGCCCGGCAAGGGGTGCGGTAAGCCGATGGTCTTCGTGGCGGCCTCGAGGGATGGGCAGGCGCGCGCCAAGGTCGCCTCCGACGACCAACGCGCCACGCTGGAGCCAGTCCTCTCCGGGTGGATTGCGTCTGACGACATCACGCTTATGACGGACGGGAGCACGAGCTACCTCGGCATTGGCGCGACGATGGAGGAGCACCACCGCGTGATCCATAGCCAGCACGAATACGCCAACCCGGAGACAGGCGCCCATGTTAACACGGCCGAGGCCGTGATCGCACAGGTGCAGCGGGCCTTGGTGGGGGTCTACCATAACCTGGGCCGCAAGCACCTTCAGCGTTACCTCGACGAGATCGTCTGGCGCTGGAACCACCGCGAACCGGTCCGGGAAGTCTTCAAACAGTGGACCACCAAGTCGGGCGCGCTCCGCAAGAAGACCACGGTGATCTGGCGTCCGATCCCGGTAGTCGACCAGGTGCGGGTGTTGCTGCAAGGGGCCGTTGGAAAGCAGATCCGCCGGTCGAAGGAATATGGGCTGTGTTGGCCATGACCATCGCCACTGGAGTCGCAGCCGTTCGGGGCGTAGATGCTGCTTCACCAATCCCTGAAAAGGTGCCCATGCCAACCGCGCTTGTTCTTGGAGGCTATGGCCTCATCGGGTCCGCCTGCTGCCGTTCCCTCGCCGGAGCGGGTTTCCGCGTCGTGGGAGCCGGGCGGTCGCGCAGCGCTGCCATGGCCTCCTCCCTCCACCAGGAGTGGATTTTCCACGATCTATCCTCGTTGAAGACCGCTGGCTGGAAAGAAATTCTCGGCGGCGTGGACGTCGTCGTGAACGCGGCAGGTGCGCTTCAAGAGGGTCCGCGCGATGATCTCGAGGCCATTCACGCGACGATGCTCGCGCAGCTCTGCGCGGCCGCTGCGCCCGAGCTGCGCATCGTTCAGATCTCGGCGGCCGGCGTCTCATTGGACGCTTCCACCGAGTTCTTTCGCAGCAAGGCACGCGGAGACGCGCACGTTACCAACGCGCGGTGCGATTGGGTCATTCTGCGACCGAGCCTTGTTCTTGCTCCGGAGGCGTATGGCGGCACGGCACTTCTGCGCGGCGCGGCAGCCTTTCCGGGCCTTCTTCCGACCGTCATGCCAGACAGTCTTGTCCAGACAGTCTATGTCGAGGATCTTGCCGCCGCCGTCGCCGCAACTGCACGCGGAGAAATCCCGTCAGGCACGATCGCCGACATCACCGAAGAAAGGGCCCGGCCCCTGCCGGAGCTCATTCGCAAAGTCCGGGCCTGGCAGGGCTTTCCGGAGCCGCGCATGCGGATCTTTGTGCCGGAAGCAGGTCTCGCCCTTACCGGGCATGTCGCAGACGCCTTGGGCGGTCTCGGTTGGCGTTCGCCTCTGCGGTCCACGGCACTGACCGTCTTGCGCGACGGAGTCCGCGGTGATCCCACAGCCTGGAGAGAGGTCGGCGGGGCAATGCCGCGCGGGCTCGACGAGACCTTGATGGCTCTGCCCGCGACACGACAGGAACGCCTCTTTGCCCGTCTCTACTTCATTTTGCCGCTCGCGATCGCGGTGCTCTCGATCTTCTGGCTGGCTTCGGGGCTCGTGGCCCTTGCCAGACCGACTGCCGCCGCATCGGCTCTCGCGGGCACTGTCCTGCCGACTTGGGTCGTTGGAACGACAGTCATAGGTGGAGCTTTCGTTGACATAGCCCTCGGCGTTTCCATTCTCTGGCGGCGCTGGTGTCGGCAGGTCGCGCTTGGCATGGTGGCTGTGTCTGTCGTCTATCTCCTGGGCGGCACGTTCTTCGCGCCCGACCTCTGGACCGATCCGCTCGGACCGCTTTTGAAAGTCCTGCCCTCTATCGTGCTGGCGTTGATCGTCTGGCTGGGGGTCGAAGACCGATGAGCTACGAGTTCCTCCTCTTACTGCATATTGTCGGCGCCACGGTCTTGCTCGGCACCGGGGCCGGCATCGCATTTTTCATGGTGATCTCGAACCGGAGCGGCGATCCTGCTCTGGTCGCACATGTTGCCAGCATCGTCGTGCTGGCCGACACCGTGTTCACGGCAACCGCAGCTCTCATTCAGCCCATCACCGGCTTCTTCCTCGCGCGCGTGGTGGGCTGGCCTCTCCTCGAAGGCTGGGTCGCATTGTCTCTCGCTCTCTACGTCTTCGTCGGGCTGTTCTGGCTCCCGGTGGTCTGGATGCAGATACGCATGCGGGATCTGGCGCGGGCAGCGCGGGATGCTGGCCAGTCGCTTCCCGAAACCTACCACCAACTATATCGATGGTGGTTCGCCTTCGGGATCCCGGCCTTCGCCGCTGTATTGGCGATCGTCTGGCTGATGATCACAAAGCCCGCCATCGGCTGGTGATCCTCAGTTTGCGTCGAATATGGCGCGGTCTCACACTCGAAACTCACTACTTTGGCCTGACACAATACGGTAGACTTTGCATTCTATTCATTGCTTCTTTTGGTGGATAATCGGGTCTCCCGTACTCGAAGCTGAGCGATGAAACGCGGGTGCGGAAAGAGGCAAAGCAGGGAAGTTTTCATGGTGTCGGACAATCCCGGAAGCAGGACCCTGGCACTCGCGCCGTCTGATCTGCCCTGTACTGCAGCGCTTGCCGCGGAGGTTTTTGCCATCGGAGATGTTCACGGGCAGGCAGAAAGCCTTCGGGCCTGCTTGCACTGCATTGCAGCAATACCGAAGCAGCCCGGCTTGGAGCGTGTAGTTATTTTCCTCGGTGATCTGATTGATCGCGGTTCCGATAGTCTTGGCACGATTAAGCTTGCGCTTGACGCACAGGCTCTCACGGGGGCTGACAGGTGCATCATCCTCCCGGGCAACCATGAATTGATGTTGCTCGAGGTTCTCGACGGAGCCGAGCCGCAGCCGTGGTTCCGCAACGGCGGCAAGGCCGTCATGCAGCAGATCGACGCAAGCTGGACGGAATGGCCCTGGCACGAGATCCGTCGCCGCTTGGAAGCCGGCCTCCCTGAGGGCTTTGCTGACATGATGCGGAAGGCCCCCTCTCATGTCCAGCTCGGCGATCTGCTTTTCGTGCATGCCGGGCTGGACCCCGACCGCGATGACGCTGCACACCTCGACCGTGATCGCGCTATGGACGACCGTCACTGGGCGACGATCCGCAACGAGGCGCTGACCTGGACCGGGGGATGGGATCGCGATCCTGACACCGGCGCACGGTTCAGGGGGCCAACCGTCGTTGTTCATGGGCACACGCCAGCGATCCGATCCGACTTGGCGGAAACTGCGGCTGAGATGCCGCTGATGGATGCGGTCGACGAGCATCGGGCCATCTGCCTGGATGCGGGCGCCTCGATCCGGCCTCAGGTGGGCTGGGCCCGGTTCTTTTCCGAGGCGGGGACGGTCAAGGTTCAGATCTTCGCCACGGTCACGAACCCTGGCCCGTCACGCCCGTAAACGGGCAAGCTCTTTCAGGCGCCGGGACCCCGCCCGTGGGCATGACACTCCCTCCGGCCTTTGCATCGCCCCCCCCTGCCGCTTTCAGTGGAGACGTGGGCCGGATGACAAGGCTTCCGCTCGGGCAATCATCCGCGAGACATGCCTCAGGTTAAGCACATGCCGTCCCGCGACCTCACCGAGAACCTCGCGGATCGCCTCCATCGACGGATCGGACAATCCGCGACGTCGGCCTTCCCGCGCTGCGAAGTAGATCAGATGCTCGCGGCTCGGAGGCTCCAGATGGAGTACCTCCAGACGGCTCAGAAACGGCGCCGTCAGGCCGCGCAGGCTGTTGGACGTCAGGATCCAGCTGATGCAGGACATGTCGAAGCCGACCTGATAATAGGGGCATCTCCAGGCGGCAGCCGAAGATGGCTCCAGCAAGGGCAGCAGTCCTTCAGTCAGGCCATAGGTCTGCCCCTTGCTCGAGGTTGGGGTTCCCGCTTTCTCGACCTCGTCAATCACCACGATCGGGTTTGCGCAGAGGCTCTGCAGGATGGTTTGAAGGGGCCGTCCCGGGAGGGCTGTGCTCCAGCCGCGTTGCGAGCCGTTGACGACGAAGGAGGCCTGCTCGGCAGTCCCCTCGATCCCACACCGTGGCACCCCGAGATGCCGTCCGAGTTCACGCGACCACACGCTCTTGCCGATCCCCGGCGGGCCATTGAGCAGCATCGGCGGCAGGCGGAACCCGGCTTCGCCGCGACGGACCGAACGGCGCATCGCCTTCCACAGGAGGTCGGTGGCTGCCGCCATCCAAGGCATCTCGGCATGAATGGCCGCGGCGATCTCATCGGCACGATGTTCGCTCCCGATCCTGACGAGATCCGCGCCGTCGCGGAGCACCTCAAGCCTGCGCCGGTCTTCCTGCGCGAGATGGCCCAGCCCGGACACCTTGTTGCGCGCCCGCATCACGCACCGCGCGCGGCGTATCGCTTTGGCCCGGTCCTTCTCCGCGAGCGTCACAGCGGCGAGGTCCTTGTTCCAGCGCAGCTGATCCTCGAAGTCGCCAGAAACCTGCGGCGACACCCCGTTCCGAAGCGCGCGGAGTTTCCGCAAGTGCCATTCGAAGCGACGTTTGAGCACAAACTCGTCCTCGTTGGGGTCGGCGAAGCTGGCGTCGATGAACTTGATCTTCGTCATGGAGGTCCTTTCTGGCGCATCGCGCCATGCCCTCGGGCAGAAACTCTGCCTGAGGGAGAAGTAGGAAAGAACCCGGCCGGATTTGCCCTGAGGGATGTCGAAAGCGCAGCTGGCCGTCAACGGCGCCCACCAGGACGGAGCGCTCCGATGGCGCACCAAAGGCCGCAACTGCGCCAGATGCGCAAGCCATTGAAATAACGAGAAACCACCGGCCGCAGGGCAGCCGGTGGACATTTGGTCTGTGCCGGAATGGTCAAATTACCCCGGAAATGGACATTTTATCGTGGGTCAAACAACTCGAAGCCGACCCTTCTTATCCGCACTTGGAATGGCCGCAGCTGCCGCAGGTCATGCAGCCTTCGACCATGCGCATGCCGTACTGGCCGCAGCTGGGGCAGGCTTTGCCACGCGGGGCGTCGAGGCCCACGACCTTGGCCGTCGGGTCGGATTTCAGCCCCTGCCCTTCGCCCGCCAGAAAGCCCGTTGCCACCATGTGATGCTCGATCACGCCGCCGATCGCCGCGAGGATCGAGGGGATGTATTTGCCCTGCACCCAGGCGCCGCCGCGCGGATCGAAGACCGCCTTCAGCTCTTCCACCACGAAGCTCACGTCACCGCCGCGCCGGAACACCGCCGAGATCATCCGCGTCAGCGCCACGGTCCAGGCGTAATGCTCCATGTTCTTGGAGTTGATGAAGACCTCGAAGGGGCGGCGATGCCCGCCCACCACGATGTCGTTGATGGTCAGATAGATGGCATGCTCGCTGTCCGGCCATTTCAGCTTGTAGGTCTGGCCTTCCAGCGCCTGCGGGCGATCCAGCGGTTCGGACATGTAAATCACGTCGCCGCCTGCCGCCTCCTGCGCCAGTTCCGGCGACTCCGCGGGGGTCTTTTCGGTGGTCTCGGACACGCTCAGCACCGATCCGGTCACGTCATTGGGCCGGTAGGTGGTGCAGCCCTTGCAGCCGGTCTCGTAGGCTTCCATGTAGACCGACTTGAACGCCTCGAAGGAGATGTCCTCGGGGCAGTTGATGGTCTTGGAAATGGAGCTGTCGATCCATTTCTGCGCCGCCGCCTGCATCCGCACATGTTCCAGCGGCGCAAGGGTCTGGGCGTTCACGAAATACTCGGGCAGATCGCCGTCGCCGAAGCGGTCGCGCCACATCTGCACGGCGTAATCGACCACCTCTTCTTCGGTGCGGCTGCCATCCTTCTGCAGCACCTTGCGGGTATAGGCATAGGCAAAGACCGGCTCGATCCCCGAAGAAACGTTGCCCGCATAAAGCGAAATCGTGCCGGTGGGCGCGATGGAGGTCAGCAGCGCATTGCGGATGCCATGGTCCCGGATGGCCTCGCGCACGTCGTCATCCATGGCCCGCATGGTGCCGGAGGCAAGGTATTTGTCAGCGTCGAACAGCGGGAAAGCGCCCTTTTCCTTCGCCAATTGCACCGAGGCCAGATAGGCGGCGCGGGCGATGCGGTGCAACCAGCGCTCGGTCTGACGCGCCGCCTCCTCGGAGCCGTAGCGCAGCCCCATCATCAGCAGCGCATCGGCCAGCCCGGTCACCCCCAGACCGATGCGGCGCTTGTTCTGCGCCTCTTCGGCCTGCGCGGGCAGCGGGAAGCGCGAGGCATCCACCACATTGTCCATCATCCGCACGGCGGTGGCCACCAGATCGTCCAGATCGGCCTCGGCGATCTCGGCGCCCGCGTCGAAAGGCTGGCTCACCAGACGCGCAAGGTTGATCGACCCCAGCAGGCAGGCGCCATAAGGCGGCAGCGGCTGTTCGCCACAGGGGTTGGTGGCGGCGATCTCCTCGACATAGGCCAGATTGTTGGCCTGATTGATGCGGTCGATGAAGATCACGCCCGGTTCGGCGTAATCATAGGTGGCCTGCATGATGCGGTTCCACAGATCCCGGGCCTGCACGGTCTGGTAGACCTTGCCGCCGAACTGCAGATCCCACGAGGCATCCGCCTTCACCGCTTCCATGAACGGATCGGTGACCAGCACCGACAGGTTGAACATGCGCAGCCGGGCGCTGTCGGATTTGGCGGCGATGAACTGTTCGATGTCGGGATGATCGCAGCGCATCGTGGCCATCATCGCGCCGCGGCGGCTGCCTGCGGACATGATGGTGCGGCACATGGCGTCCCAGACATCCATGAAGCTCAGCGGGCCGGAGGCATCGGCAGCCACGCCGCGCACCGGCGCGCCCTTGGGCCGGATGGTGGAGAAATCATAACCGATCCCCCCGCCCTGCTGCATGGTCAGCGCCGCCTCTTTCAGCATGTCGAAAATGCCGGACATGCTGTCGGGGATGGTGCCCATGACGAAGCAGTTGAACAGCGTCACGCTGCGCGCGGTGCCGGCGCCGGCGGTGATCCGGCCGGCGGGCAGGTATTTGAAATCCTCCAGCGCCGCGTAGAACTTCGGCTCCCACAGATCGGGCTCGTCCTCGACCGCGGCCAGCGCGCGGGCGATGCGGCGCCAGCTGTCCTCCACGGTCTTGTCGATGGGCGTGCCATCCGCATCCTTGAAGCGGTATTTCATGTCCCAGATCTGTTCGGCAATGGGGGCGGCAAAGCGAGTCATGGCAGCAGGAATCCTTGGTAAGGGCAGGTCTGACTACAGGCGGAACGCGCGGGGCGCAACGGGGGTCGCCACACCGTGACCGCACCACAGCTTGCAGCCGCGCCGGAAAAGCCTACCATATCTTCGTATCCAACGGGAGAGTCGCGTGACAAAAACGGTGCATCTCATCAAGCTCAGCGTCGGCACCGACAGCGTCGAGGATCTGGCCGCGTGGCAGGCCTCTCAGGCGGCGCAGGGCCGGGACGGCTGCCCGCGCCATGTCACCCGCATGTGGCCGAAGCGCGAGGCGGAGGTGCTGGCTGGCGGGTCGATCTTCTGGGTGATCAAGGGCTTGGTGCAGTGCCGCCAGCCCATCGTCGGGCTGAACCGGGTGACGGGCGAGGATGGCACCAACCGCTGCGCGCTGGTGCTGGAGCCGGGGCTGATCCGGGTGACGGCAACGCCCAAGCGTCCGTTTCAGGGCTGGCGCTATCTGGATCCCGCCGACGCGCCGCGCGATCTGCCCAAAAACCGCGCGCATGAGGATGCCCTGCCCCCCGAACTTGCCGGTGCCTTGGCGGAAATCGGCGTGATCTAGCGCCAGAGCCGCAGCGCGGTCCACAGATAGGCGGGCATCTCGCGCAGGCCTGCGCGAATCCGTCGCAGCGTCAGCGGGGCGCCCACCGGGGCGCTGACCACCCGCAGCCCCAGCCGCCGCGCCACCAGCCGCGCGCGCGGCGCATGGAACCCGTCCGTGACGATCACCACCCGCGACGGCGCCAGCCGCGCCAGCAGCGGCCGGGCAAAGCGCAGGTTCTCCTCGGTGCTGGTGGAGGCGGCTTCCCGCCGCAGCGCGGCCTCGGGCACCCCCGCCGCGCGGCACAGGTCCGCGATCACCTCGGCCTCTGCCGGGCCATGCCGCCCGACGCCGCCACAGCCAAGGATCACCTGCACCTCCCCGGCCCGCCACAGCCGGATCGCGTGATCCGTGCGCCGCGCCAGCGTGGGAGAGGCCACGCCCCCCGGCCAGACCGCCGCCCCCAGCACCACCGCCACTGCGGGGCCCTGCCCCTGATCCTGCCTGCTCATCCTGCCATCCTGAAATGCGGAACGCCGCCGGAGCCCGGCCCCGGCGGCGTTCCATGATGCCTGATGCCTGAGGCCTAAGCTCAGTTCGGGATTTCTGTGGTCAGACCCTCGACGTAGAAATCCATCCCCGCCAGCGTGCCGTCATCGGCCACTTCGCCTTCGGCCAGCCATGCCGACCCGTCCTGCTTGTTCAGCGGGCCGGTGAAGGGGTGATAGGCGCCGGAGGCGATGTCGTCCTTCATCTTGGTC
Source organism: Salipiger marinus (assembly GCF_900100085.1). GTDB lineage: Bacteria > Pseudomonadota > Alphaproteobacteria > Rhodobacterales > Rhodobacteraceae > Salipiger > Salipiger marinus. The sequence continues at coordinate 81,834 of NZ_FNEJ01000024.1, read as the reverse complement.
GCGGCAGCCAGCGCCTCTTCGGGGATGGGGCCGGTGAATTCGCCGATGCCCACCATGCCGTCGCCGATCCCGGCCCAGGTGCTGGTGCTTTCCCAGGTGCCGTCGATCAGCGCCTGCACCCGTTCGATGTAATAGGGCGACCATTCGTCGATGATCGACGACAGGCGCGGTTCGGGCGCATATTCATACATGTCCGCCGCCTGACCGAAGCCATAGGCGCCTGCCTTCTGCAGCACCGCCAGCGGGGCGGTGGAATCGGTATGCGCCAGCACCACATCGGCGCCCTGATCCAGCAGCGCCTGCGTGGCATCGGCTTCCTTGGCCGGGTCGAACCATGTGGAAATCCACACCACCGACAGTTCCACATCCGGGTTCGCCTTGCGCGCGTGGATGAAGGTGGAGTTGATGCCGCGGATCACCTCGGGGATCGGGAAAGACCCGATATAGCCGATCTTGTTGGTCTTGGTCATCGCCCCCGCCAGATAGCCGGTGACGGCGCGGCCTTCGTAGAAGCGCGCGGAATAGACCGACACGTTGGGCGCGGTCTTGTAGCCGGTGGCGTGCTCGAATTTCACATCCGGGAATTTCGCCGCCACGTTGATGGTGGGATCCATGTAGCCGAAAGAGGTGGTGAAGATCAGGTCGGCGCCCGACAGCGCCATCTGGGTCAGCACGCGTTCGGCATCGGCACCTTCGGGCACCGATTCCTGTTCGATGACCTCGATGGCATCGCCAAAATGCTCTTTCATCTTCATCGCGGCCTCGTGGTGGTGCTGCGACCAGCCACCGTCATTGACCGGGCCCACATAGACGAAGGCCACCTTGGGCGTGTCGCCTTGGGCAAAGGCCGCGCCGCTGGCCAGCGCAAGGCTCAGCGCGGCGGAGGCGAGTAGGGTTCTGCGTTTCATGACTTGGTCTCCCTGTCGTCAAAGATGGGCGCGCGTCTCAGGCCGCGGCGTGGAAAGGACGGCCCAGCGATCCGGGTGCGCCATGCACCCCGCGGGCCGAGATGATCACCAGAACGATGATCGTTATCAGGTAAGGCGACATCGACAACAGCTCCACCGGAACCGTGGTGCCCGCCGCCTGCAGGTTCAGCTGCAGCACGCTGACGCCGCCAAAAAGATAGGCCCCCAGCAGCACGCCAAAGGCCCGCCACGAGGCGAAGACCACGATGGCCAGCGCGATCCAGCCTGCACCCGCCGTCATGCCTTCGGTCCATTGCGGCACGCGCACAAGGCTGACATAGGCCCCGCCCAGACCGGCGCAGGCCCCGCCGAACGCGATGGCCGCCAGCCGCACATGCACCACCCTGTAGCCAAGCGCATGGGCGCTGTCGTGGTTTTCGCCGACCGCGCGCAGGATCAGCCCGGCGCGGGTGAATTTCAGAAAGGCCCAGACCGCCCCCACCAGCGCAAGGCTGACATAGACCATGATGTCATGCCGGAACAGCATCGGCCCCAGCACCGGCAGATCGCCCAGCAGCGGCAGGTCAAGCTTGGGCAGCGAGGGCGCGCGCAGCCCTTCGAAGCTGGACCCGATCAGCGCCGAAAGGCCCAGCCCCACCAGCGTCAGCCCCAGCCCCGTCGCCACCTGATTGGACAGCAGATACTGCGTGAGCAGGCCGAAACTCAGCGACAGCACGGCCCCGGCCAGCGCCGCCCCGGCAAAGCCCAGAAGCGGCGAGCCGCTGCCCACCGCCACGGCAAAGCCCATCACCGCGCCGGTGATCATCATGCCCTCGACGCCAAGGTTCAGAACGCCCGCCTTTTCCACGACCATCTCGCCCAGAGCGGCCAGCAGGATCGGCGTGGCCGAAACCATGATCGAGGCGACAAGCAGCACGGGATCCATCAGGCGACCTCTCTGCGGGACAGGCGGATGCGGTAATTGGTGAAAACGTCAGTGGCCAGCAGGAAGAACAGCAGCATGCCCTGAAAGAGCTGGATCGACGCGCCGGGCAGGCCCAGCATCAGCTGCGCCAGCTCGCCGCCGATATAGGTCAGCGCCATGAGCAGCCCCGCCAGCAGGATCCCCACCGGATGCAGGCGGCCCAGAAAGGCCACGATGATGGCGGTAAAGCCATAGCCGGAGTTGAAATCGATGGTGACCTGCCCGGCGGGGCCCGTCACCTCGAAAAGACCGGCGAGCCCCGCCAGCGTGCCGGAAATGCCAAGGCACAGCACGATGATCCGTGCGGGGCTGACCCCGGCAAACCGCGCCGCGCGCGGCGCCTCGCCGGTCAGCCGGATGTTGAAGCCCTGAATGTGCCGCGCCAGCAGCACATAGGCCGCGATTACCGCGATCAGCGCCGCGACCACCCCCCAGTGCATCCCGGTTTCCGGCAGCAGTTCGGCATTATGCACCGCCGGCCACTGCTTGAAATTGCGCGAGCCGGGAAAGCCCATGCCCTCGGGGCTGCGCAGCCAGCTCGACGAGGCCGAGGCGAGGATGTTCTGCGCCACATAGACCAGCATCAGCGATACGAGGATCTCGTTGGTGCCAAAGCGGGTCTTCAGCAGCGCCGGGATCATCGCCCAGGCCCAGCCGCCAAGCCCCCCCGCCACCACCATCAGCGGGAAGAGCAGCGCCGAGTCGGAGGGGTAGAAGGCCAGCCCCACCGCCGCGCCGCAGACGGCGCCCATGATGTACTGCCCTTCGGCGCCGATGTTCCAGATTCCGGCGCGAAACCCGACCGAGAGGCCGATGGCGATCAGGATCAGCGGCCCGGCCTTCACCAGAAGCTGCGGTCGCGAATAGGACGCGAACTGCGGATGGAACAGCGGATCCCAGAAAATGGTGCGGATCGCCTCCAGCGGCGGCTTGCCCAGCAGCGCGAACATCAGCCCGCCTGCCAGCATGGTCAGCGCCACCGCCAGCAGCGGCGTCAGCACGGTCCAGAGCCGCGACGGCTCAAGCCTGCGCTCCAGCCGGATCATGCGCCCAGCTCCGCCGATGTCGCGAGATTTTTCGTCCGAAAAATCTCGCAGCTTGAAAATTTTCGTACGAAAATTTTCAAGCGCGCCTCACCCCTCGACATGCGCCACCTCCATGTCATGGGCCCCGCCCATCATCAGACCGATCTTTTCCATATCCAGATCGGCCACCGCCCGCGCGGCGGACAGCCGCCCCTCGTTCAGCGCCGCAAACCGGTCCGAAATTTCCATAAGCTCGTCCAGATCCTGACTGATGACGATGATTGCCGCCCCCTGCGCCGCCAGATCCAGCAGCGCCTGCCGGATCGCCGCCGCCGCCGCCGCATCCACGCCCCAGGTCGGCTGGTTCACCACAAAAAGGTCGGGGTTCTGCAGAATCTCCCGCCCCACGACAAATTTCTGCAGGTTGCCGCCCGACAGCGCCCGCGCCGCCGTGCCCGGCCCCGGCGTGCGTACGTCGAACCGCGCGATGACCTCTTCGGCAAAACCCGCGGCGCGGCCCCAGTCGATCAGGCCATGCCGCACGAGGCCCTGCCGCCGCGCCGCCGTCAGCACCGCGTTTTCGGTCAGGCTCATGTTCGGGGCCGCCGCATGGCCCAGCCGCTCCTCGGGGCCGGAGAGCAGGCCCGCGGCACGGCGCTCCACCGGGCCGGACCGGCTGACATCCGTGCCCTTGAACCGGATCGTGCCCGCAGGCGCCAGCCGCTCTCCGGACAGCGCCATCAGCAGCTCGTCCTGCCCGTTGCCCGCCACCCCGCCAATGCCCAGCACCTCGCCGCGCCGCACCTCCATGCGGATGTCGCGCAGCGGCGTGCCGAAGGCCCCCGGCGCGGGCAGCGACAGCCCGGCCACGGCCAGCAGCACCTCGCCCTTGACGCCGCCGCGCGGTTCCGGCGTGGCAAAGCTTGCGCCCACCATCATCTCCGCCATCTGCCGCGCCGTCACCTCGCGCGGGATGCAGGTGCCGACCCTGCGCCCCAGCCGCAGGATGGTCGCGGCATCGCACAGCGCGCGGATTTCTTCGAGCTTGTGCGAGATGTAGAGGATCGAGGTGCCTTCCGCTTTCAGCTTGCGCAGGGTCTGGAACAGGATCTCCACCTCCTGCGGGGTCAGCACCGACGTGGGTTCGTCCATGATCAGCAGGCGCGGGTCCTGCAGCAGGCAGCGGATGATCTCCACCCGCTGGCGTTCCCCCGCCGACAGCGTGCCCACGGTGCGGCCCGGATCCAGCGGCAGGCCATAGGTTTCCGACACCTCGCGGATCTGCCGCGCCAGATCGCGCGGCGCGGGCGGGTTTTCCATGCCCAGCGCCACGTTCTCGGCCACGCTCAGCGCGTCGAACAGCGAAAAATGCTGGAACACCATGGCCACGCCGGACCGCCGCGCCTCGGAGGGCTGGCCGGGGGCATAGCCCGCGCCCTCCAGCAGCATCTCGCCCCGGTCCGGCTTGACCAGCCCGAAGATCATCTTGACCAGCGTGGACTTGCCCGCGCCATTTTCGCCAAGCAGCGCATGGATCTCGCCCTGCCCGATGTCGAAGCTGACATCGTCATTGGCCACGACGCCGGGATAGGCCTTGGTCAGACCCCGGATGCTGAGGAGTGTGTCGCCCAATCCAAACCTTCCCCTTTTTGCCGCCTGACTAGCTGGGCTGCCACCCCGATGGCAATCGCCTGCGGATGTTTCCCAAAGGATTTTTGCCCAATCGGGCAGCAGATGCGCGAAATCTGCGCGTCCGCATGGCCCAGCGCCCGCAGCCTGCTGCAAAACCGGGCCCATTTGCTGTCCGAACCGATCAGCCCGGCAAAGCCGAAGCCATGGCCCAGCAGCGCGTGACAGATCTGCAGATCGAGCTCGTGGCTGTAGGTCAGCACCAGATGCGCGGCCTGCGGCGGCGCATGCGGCACCAGCCGCAGCGGATCGGCGGCGGGCAGCACGGTCACATCCTCGGGCACCGCGTCGGGAAACCGCTCCGGCCCGGTATCGACCCAGCTCAGCGCCAGATCCGGCAGCGGCGCCAGCACCGCCACCAGCGCCCGGCCCACATGGCCCGCCCCCCAGATCCAGACCGGGTCGCGGGGGGGCTGCACCGGCTCCACCATCCAGCCCTGCACCAGCCGTGGCGCGGGCGGCATGCCGCGCCCGCGCGCCTGATCCAGCAGCCGGCGCACCGCCAGCGGCATGTCACCGGGGCCACGGGCGATCACCTCCTGCCCCTCCAGCGCGGCGACAGATGCCGCGTCATGGACCTCGGTCAGCAGCACCACCGCCCCGCCGCAGCACTGGCCCAGCCCCGGCCCCAGCGCATGGCGGCGCAGCCCGGGCCGCGCCAGCGCCTCGCGGCTGGCCATCAGTTCCAGCGCGCCGCCGCCGATGGTGCCCGCCTGCCCGCCGGGCCAGACCAGCATCGTGGCCCCAACCTCGCGCGGGGCGGAGCCCATGACCTCGGCCACCACGACCCGCGCCACCCGGCCATGGGCCGCAACCGCCGCGCGCAGCGCCGCCAGATCAAAGCTCACCCTGCATCCTCCGGATCGCCGCCAGCACCCGCTCCGGCGTGGCGGGCGCGTCCAGCGCCGGGTAACCCGATCCGCAGGCCGCCACCGCATCCGACAGCGCCAGAAAGGCCGAGATGCCCAGCATGAAGGGCGGCTCTCCCACCGCTTTTGACCGATAGATGGTCTCCTCCACGTTGCGCCCGTCCCAGAGCGCCACGTTGAACACCTCCGGCCGGTCGGAGCAGGCGGGAATCTTGTAGGTGGAGGGCGCATGGGTGCGCAGCCGCCCCCGTTCGTCCCAGACCAGCTCCTCGGTGGTCAGCCAGCCTGCCCCCTGCACATAGCCGCCTTCGATCTGGCCCAGATCCAGCGCCGGGTTCAGCGAGGCGCCGCAATCCTGCAGGATGTCGGCGCGCAGGATGCGGTATTCGCCGGTCAGCGTGTCCACCACCACCTCGGTGCAGGCCGCACCATAGGCGAAATAGAAGAACGGTCGCCCCTGACCGCGCAGCCGGTCCCAGTCGAGCTTCGGCGTCCGGTAGAACCCGGTCGCCGACAGCGACACCCGCCCCTGATAGCACAGCGCCGCCGCCTCGGCGAAGCCAAGCCGCGTCTCGCCCACCGTCACCCCGCCTTCGGCGAAGACCACGCTCTGCGGCGGCACCTGATGCAGCGCCGCCAGATGCGCGGCCATCCGGTCGCGGATGGTGTCGCAGGCGGCCTTGACCGCCATGCCGTTCAGATCCGACCCCGAAGAGGCCGCCGTGGCCGAGGTGTTGGGCACCTTGCCGGTATCCGTCGCCGTCAGCCGCACCAGCCCCACCGGCACGCCAAAGACCCGCGCCGCCACCTGCGCCACCTTCTGATAAAGCCCCTGCCCCATCTCGGTGCCGCCGTGATTGAGCTGGATCGACCCGTCCTGATAGACATGCACCAGCGCGCCCGCCTGATTGAGATGGGTCAGCGTGAAGGAAATGCCGAATTTCACCGGAGTCAGCGCGATGCCGCGCTTCAGCACCGGGTTGGCCTCGTTCCAGTCTGCCACCGCGCTGCGCCGCGCCGCGTAATCGCAGGTCTGCGCCAGCCGCGCCGTCAGCGCGTTCAGCACAAAATCCTCCACCACCTGCCCGTAATGGGTGCTCTGCGGCCCGGGCGCAGGAGAGACCGGCGCCACCTCCGGCCCGCCCTCAGGCACCGCCCCGCGCGAGGCCAGATCCTCGTCAGGTTTCCATTGGCTGGAAATATCCTCGGGGGGAGGCGCCGCAGGCGCATGGGGGGCAGACAGCCCCCCTGCCCCGCCATCCGCATAGAAATTCCGCCGCCGCAACTCCAGCGGGTCAAGCGCAAGATGATGCGCCACGTGATCCATCACCCGCTCGATCCCCAGCATCCCCTGCGGGCCGCCAAAGCCGCGAAAGGCGGTGGCACTCTGCGTGTTGGTGCGCAGCCGGTGGCTTTCCACCCGCAGCGCCGGGATGTGATAGGCATTGTCGGCATGCAGCATCGCGCGGTCCGCCACCGGCAGCGACAGATCCTGCGACCAGCCGCAGCGCACGTAATGCACAAAATCCACAGCGTGGATCCGCCCCTCGGCATCAAAGCCCACGCTGTAATCGATGCGGAAATCGTGGCGCTTGCCGGTGATCATCATGTCGTCGTCGCGGTCATAGCGCATCTTGGCGGGCCGCCCCAAGGCCTGCGCCACCACCGCACAGGCCACGGCCAGCGCGTTGCCCTGACTTTCCTTGCCGCCAAAGCCGCCACCCATGCGCCGCGTCTCCACCCGCACCGCATGCATGGGCAGATGCAGGGCATGGGCGACCTTGTGCTGAATTTCGGTCGGATGCTGGGTGGAACTCATCACCACCAGATCGCCATTGTCCTGCGGCAGCACCAGCGCCGCCTGACCTTCCAGATAGAAATGCTCCTGCCCGCCCATGGTGATGGAGCCGTCCAGCACCATGGGGGCCGCGTCCAGCGCCGCGCCCACATCGCCCGCCTGCCAGATGCGCGGCCCCTCCTCGAAACGCGCATCCACCTCCAGCGCCTCCTGCAGGCTCAGCACCGGGTCGCGCTCCTGCCATGTGATCTGCGCCAGCCGCGCCGCGCGCCGCGCCGCCAGATGGCTGGTCGCCGCCACCAGAAACACCGGCTGGCCCAGATAGCGGATGGTGGCGCCCGACAGCAGCGGCTCGTCATGGTTCGACGGCGAACAGTCGCAGTCCGAGGGCAGATCCTTGGCCTCCCACACCCCCACCACGCCGGGGGCGGCGCGCACCGCCGCCAGATCCAGCGCCGCGATGCGGCCATGGGCGATCTGCGACAGGCCAAAGGCCAGATGCAGGCAGTCGGCGGGCGCGGGAATGTCATCGACATAGCGCGCCTTGCCGGTCACATGCAGGGTCGCCGCATCATGCGGCAGCGCCAGATGTGCCGTGTCATGTGTCCCGCTCATGCCCGCACCTTCCGCACGTCGGTCAGCCCGCCCAGATCCTCCAGCAGATAGCGGGTCAGCATGTTGCGCGCCGCCGTCAGCCGATACTCGGCGCTGGCGCGCATGTCCGACAGCGGGGCAAAATCCTGCTCCCATGCGTCCCATGCGGTGATCAGCGCCTCGTCAGTCCAGGCGCAGCCCCGCAGCGCCGCCTCCACATGCGTCGCGCGTCTGGGAATGCCCGCCATGCCGCCAAAGGCAAGGCGCGCCTCGGCGACCCGCCCCGCCTCGACGCGGATCACAAAGGCGCCGCAGACCGCAGAGATGTCCTGATCGAAGCGCTTGGACAGCTTGTAGACACGCAGCCGGTCGGGCTGGCGCGGGATCTCCACCGCCTCGACAAATTCGCCGGGCGCGCGGTCCTGACGGCCATAGTCCACGAAGAACGCCTCTAGCGGCAGGCTGCGGCGTCCCTGCGCGGAGCGCAGATGCAGCACGGCGCCCAGCGCGATCAGCGGCGGCGGATTGTCCCCGATGGGCGAGCCATTGGCGATGTTGCCGCCGATCGTCGCCGCCGCCCGCACCTGCGCCGAGCCGTAGCGGCGCAGCATCTCGGCATAGGAGGGGAAATGCTCCCGCATCAGATCCAGCACCCGGTCCATGGTCACCCCGGCGCCGATGCGCAGATGATCAGGCGTCACCTCGATCTGCTGCAGATCCGCGCAGCGGTTGAGAAAGATCATCGGCGCGGGCTCGCGCAGCTGTTTCGTCACCCAGAGCCCGACATCGGTGGCGCCCGCCACCAGCGTGGCCTCCGGATGCTCTGCCAGAAGCTGCGCCAGATCTGCGGCAGTTTCGGGGGCATGGGCGGTGTCAGGGGGGCTGTCTGCCCCCCACGCGCCTGCGGCGCGCCCCCCCGAGGATATTTCCGCCAAGAAGAAGTCGCGATCCGCCTGCATCCAGTCCGGCACCGGAGCCCCGGCTGCGGCTTCGGCGGCGCGGATGATCGGCGCATAGCCGGTGCAGCGGCACAGGTTTCCGGCCAGCGCGTCGTCATGGCCGGTCTCGCCGTTCAGATGCGCCGTGGCCATGGAGACGATGAAGCCCGGCGTGCAGAAGCCGCATTGCGAGCCGTGGTGATCGACCATCGCCTGCTGGACGGGATGCAGCTGCCCCTTGGGCCCGGCGATGCCTTCGACGGTGCGCAGCGCCTTGCCCTGCAACTGCGGCAGCAGCAGGATGCAGGCATTGACCGCCCGCGATCCATGGGCATCGGTGACCATGACCGTGCAGGCGCCGCAATCACCTTCGTTGCAGCCCTCCTTGGTGCCGCGCAGGCCGCGATCCTCGCGCAGCCAGTCAAGCGCGGTGCGGGTTGCGGGAACATCCCGCAGCGCGACCCTTTCTCCGTTGAGAAGGAAGGAAATATCCATGCCGATGACCTGCCGCCTTACCTAAAGTCCCCGAACTGCGCGCCCCCGATGCGGCGTAGAGGGCGCGCGGACCTGACCTGTTGCACCCCTGAGGCTAGGCGCGGGATTCCGGTCTTGGCAAGGGAAAACTGCCTGAAACTCGGGCAGTCCGCCGCAGGCTGCCCGGCATTGCGGCGGCCCGTCTCCGGGGCCCCGCGCGGCCCCGTCCCGCGGGCGCGGCAGCGCTTTGCCGCAGGGCGGGGGACAGGGGGTCCGCCCGCCCTTCCTGTGGCCCGCCGAAGCGCCTAATGTGGGGCCATGACCGAGCCCCGATTCATCCATCTCCGCCTTCACACCGAATATTCGCTGCTGGAAGGCGCCGTGCGCCTGAAGAAGCTGCCCGGTCTCTGCGAGACCATGGGCATGCCCGCCGTGGCGGTGACGGACACCAACAACCTGTTTGCGGCGCTGGAATTTTCCGTGACCGCCAGCGGTGCGGGGGTGCAGCCCATCATCGGCTGCCAGCTGGATCTGCTGTATGTGGAGCGCGCCCCCGGCGACCGGCCCAAGCCGCCCGCCCCGGTCGTGCTGCTGGCGCAGAGCGAGACCGGGTATGAAAACCTGATGAAGCTCAATTCCTGCCTTTATCTGCGCGGCGACGGGCAGCTGCCGCATGTGACGCTGGAGGAGCTGGAGACCCATGGCGCCGGGCTGATCTGCCTGACGGGCGGGCCGGACGGGCCGGTGGGGCGACTGTTGCGCGACAACCATCGCGGCGCGGCGCAGGTGCTTCTGACCCGGCTGCACGGCATCTATGGCGACCGGCTTTATGTGGAACTGCAGCGCCATCCCGGCGAAGACGGGCTGCCGGGGCCGGAACGGCTGTCGGAACGCGGCCATGTGGAACTGGCCTATGAGATGGGTCTGCCGCTGGTCGCCACCAACGATGTCTATTTCCCCAAGCCCGACATGTATGAGGCGCATGACGCGCTGATCTGCATCGCCGAAGGCGCCTATGTCGACCAGCAGGAGCCGCGCCGCCGCCTGACGCCGCAGCATTACCTCAAGACGCCGCAGGAGATGGCGACGCTGTTCGCCGATCTGCCCGAGGCTTTGGAGAACACGGTGGAAATCGCCCGCCGCTGCGCCTTCATGGCCTACCGGCGCGATCCGATCCTGCCGCGCTTTGCCGATGACGAGGTGCAGGAACTGCGCCGCCAGGCCAATGAGGGGCTGCGCGCCCGGCTGGCGGTGATCCCGCATGCGGTCAGCCCCGAGGAATATCAGGAGCGGCTGGATTTCGAACTGGGCATCATCGAGGGCATGGGCTTTCCCGGCTATTTCCTGATCGTGGCCGATTTCATCAAATGGGCCAAGGATCACGACATCCCGGTGGGGCCGGGGCGCGGCTCGGGGGCGGGCAGCCTTGTTGCCTATGCGCTGACCATCACCGACCTTGACCCTTTGCGCTATTCGCTGCTGTTCGAACGCTTCCTGAACCCGGAACGGGTGTCGATGCCCGACTTCGACATCGACTTCTGCATGGACCGCCGCGAGGAGGTGATCCGCTATGTGCAGGACCGCTATGGCCGCGACAAGGTGGGGCAGATCATCACCTTCGGCGCGCTCTTGTCCAAGGCGGCGGTGCGCGACGTGGGCCGGGTGCTGCAGATGCCCTATGGTCAGGTGGACCGCCTGTCCAAGATGATCCCGGTGGAGGGGGTCAAGCCCGTCTCCATCGAAAAGGCGCTGAAGGACGAGCCGCGCCTGCGCGAAGAGGCCCGCAACGAAGAAGTGGTGGACCGGCTGCTGACCTATGGCATGCAGGTGGAGGGGCTGTTGCGCAACGCCTCCACCCACGCGGCGGGGGTGGTGATCGGCGACCGGCCTCTGGATGCGCTGGTGCCGCTTTATCAGGATCCGCGATCGGACATGCCCGCCACCCAGTTCAACATGAAATGGGTGGAACAGGCCGGGCTGGTGAAGTTCGACTTCCTCGGGCTCAAGACGCTGACGGTGATCCAGAACGCCGTGGATCTGATCCTGAAATCCGGGCGCCCGCTGCATGTGGCCGCCGATGGCACCGAGCTTTACGAACCTGCCCCCGGTGCCGAAAACCAGATGAACCTCATCCCGCTGGAGGATGAGCGGACCTACAAGCTTTATTCCGACGCCAAGACGGTGGCGGTGTTTCAGGTGGAAAGCTCGGGCATGATGGATGCGCTCAAGCGCATGAAGCCCACCTGTATCGAGGACATCGTGGCGCTGGTGGCGCTGTATCGTCCCGGCCCCATGGAAAACATCCCCGTCTATTGCGAGGTGAAGAACGGCCTGCGCCCGATCAGTTCGGTGCATCCCTCGATCGACCATATCCTTGCCGAAACGCAGGGCATCATCGTCTATCAGGAACAGGTGATGCAGATCGCGCAGGTCATGGCCGGATACAGCCTTGGCGGCGCCGACCTGCTGCGCCGCGCCATGGGCAAGAAGATCAAGGAGGCGATGGACGCCGAACGCCCCAAGTTCGAAAAGGGCGCGGCGGAGAATGGCGTCGACAAGAAAAAGGCCTCCGAGGTGTTCGACCTTCTGGAGAAGTTCGCCAATTACGGCTTCAACAAATCCCACGCCGCCGCCTATGCGGTGGTCAGCTACCAGACTGCGTGGCTGAAGGCCAATCACCCGGTGGAGTTCATGGCAGGCGTCATGAACTGCGACATCCATCTGACCGACAAGCTGGCCGTCTATTTCGACGAACTGAAGAACGGGCTGAAGCTGCCCTATGTGCCGCCCTGCGTGAACCGGTCTCAGGCCGCGTTCGACGTAGTGGCGGGCGAGCTGGTCTATGCTCTGGGCGCGCTCAAGAATGTGGGTCTGGATGCGATGCGGCTGGTGGTGGAAGGGCGCGGCGACCGGCCCTTTGCCACGCTTTTCGATCTGGCGCGGCGGGTCGATCTGAAACGGGTGGGCAAGCGCCCGCTGGAGATGATGGCCCGCGCCGGGGCCTTCGACGCGCTGGACCGCAACCGCCGCCGGGTGTTCGACAGTCTGGACGCGCTGGTGGCCTATTCGGCGGCGATTCATGACCAGAAGGCCAGCGCGCAGGTGTCGCTGTTCGGCGAGGCGGGGGACGATCTGCCGGAGCCGCGCCTGTCGCCGGTGCCGGACTGGCTGCCCGCCGAACGGCTGTCAGAGGAATTCAAGGCCATCGGCTTTTACCTGTCGGGCCATCCGCTTGACGATTACATGCCCGCGCTGAAACGGCGCGACGTGATGACGCTGGAAGAGGCCACCAACAAGGCGCGCGGCGGTCCCTGCATCGCCAAGCTGGCGGGCGTGGTCGCCGGGCGGCAGGAACGCAAATCCGCCAAGGGCAACCGCTTTGCCTTTGCCCAGCTCTCCGACCCCACCGGCGCCTATGAGGTCACGATCTTTTCCGAGACGCTGGAGAAAAGCCGCGAGTTTCTGGAAACCGGCGCCAAGGTGGTGGTGACCGTCGAGGCGACGATGGAGGCCGACCAGCTGAAGCTGCTGGCCCGCTCCATCGGGCCGGTGGAACAGATGGTGGCAGGCGCGGGGGCCACGGGGCTGAAGATCTGGGTGGAAGGTGCTGCGGCGATCAGCCAGATCGCCTCGGTGCTGAGCCGGGCGGCGGACCAGATGCCCAAGGCCGGGCGCGGGCCGATCCGGCTGTGTCTCGCCGATAGCGGCCTGCCCGGCGAGGTGGAGATGGATCTGCATCAGGACTTCCCCGTGACGCCGGAAATCAAGGGCGCGGTCAAGTCGCTGGGCGGGGTGCTGGCGGTGGAGGATTTCTGAGCGCTGCCGCGACATATCGCCGGTCGCAAAGCTGAGTGCTGGAGTCCTGTTAAGGCAGCGGTTACCAATATCCCGAAGCAATTCACGGGAGGGGCCAGTGCAACGGGCGGTTCTGACAGCCACAGCCTTGATCTGCCTTGCAGGCTGTGACCGCGGCACGCCAGCCGCCCCCACGCTGTCGGACGTGCCGCTTGCGGCGGAGGCGGGCCGCGCAGCAGCCCTGCCCGACCCGGCAGAGAGCCAGCCGGAGGGCGGGTTTCTGGCCGGGACCGCCACGGCGGATGCCCCCGTGGCGCAGGATGGCGCCGCCGCAGGGTCCGCCGCCAGTGACCGGCTTGCCCCGCCTGCGCGCGGCGGGCTGCTGGGGTTCTTCCGGCGCAAGGCCGCCGCGGCAGGCCCCGCCCCCGATGCCCCGGATTATGCGCAGGTGGGCCCCGGCGCCACGCTGCCCTTTGGCGAGGTGGCGCGGCTTTGCGGCGTGGCGGAAACGGCGCTGGGCACCGAGGTGGCGCGTTACCCCGAGACCGGGCGCGGCTATACACTGCGCGACAGCGCACCGGACAGCACCACCCCCCGCAGCTTCTGGATCACCGGGTTTGACGATGGCTGCGCGCGGCAGGTGACCGGGGCGCTGGCGATGTTCGGCGATCCCGAACTGCATGAGCGGCTGCGCTATGGCCCCGCCGGATCCACCCTGCCCGAGGGCCCGCTGGACCGCGCCTATGAGGCGGTCAAGACGCAGGTCTGCCGGGTGGCGGGCGACGCGCCCTGTGGCCGCGCCCTGCCCCGGCTGGCGCGGGATACGGTGTTTGTCAGCGTCTATCCCGCGCTTGGCAGCCCGCGCTCTGCCGACATGCTGCTGCATGACGGCGCGCTGCTGGAATTTGCCGCGCCCTGAGGGCTGAGGCGGGTCAGTAATGCGGCGGGCGTTCGTCGCCGAGAATGACCCCGCCCGAGCCTTCGGCAGACCGTTCCGCCTCGCGTTCGATGAGCAGGGCAAGACGCCGGGTCAGGTGGTCGATGTCGCGGTCCTGCCGGGCCACGGTGTCCGAAAGGTCGTCCATCGCGCGCTGAAGATGGGCGATGCGTTCCTCGAGCGTTTCGATGTCGGTCGGCATGCGATCCTCCTTGACTGTGCCCTGCCAGATAGGGAGCGTGGGGCGCGTTGTCCATGGGCGGGGCCGTGTCCCCGGGTTTCGCGGGCGGCAATCGTGAGAGGGGGGCTCTGCCCCCTCGGCCTGCGGCCTCCCCCCCGGAGTTTATCTGGCAAGATGAAGCACGGGCGCGGGGCTTTGCTTGCTCCTGCGGTGCGGAGGGGCTAAGGGAAGCGCGCAATCGAGGACCGGAGCGAGGCCATGGCCAAGGATAAGAAATCCCCCCGCCCCCGGGCACAGACGCCCAAGGGGTTCCGCGACTATTTCGGCACCGAGGTGTCCGAGCGCGCGGAGATGCTGCATCGCATCGCCGGGGTCTATCATCGCTACGGGTTCGAGGCGCTGGAAAGCGCTGCGGTCGAGACCGTCGAGGCGCTTGGCAAGTTCCTGCCCGATGTGGACCGCCCCAACGAGGGCGTGTTTGCCTGGGAGGACGAGGACGAGGGCTGGGTGGCGCTGCGCTATGACCTGACGGCGCCGCTGGCGCGGGTCTATGCCCAGCACCGCAACGAACTGCCCCTGCCCTATCGCCGTTACGCCATGGGGCCGGTCTGGCGCAACGAAAAGCCGGGGCCGGGCCGGTTCCGCCAGTTCTATCAGTGCGATGCCGATACGGTGGGCGCGGCCACGGTCGCGGCGGATGCCGAGATCTGCGCCATGCTGGCCGACACGCTGGAGGCGGTGGGCATTCCGCGCGGCGATTATCTGGTGCGGATCAACAACCGCAAGGTGCTGAACGGCGTGCTGGAAGTGGCCGGGCTGGGCGATGACGCGCAGCGCGACGCGGTGCTGCGCACCATCGACAAGGTCGACAAGGTCGGCGTGGCGGGCGTGCGCGAGCTGCTCGGCAAGGGGCGGCTCGATGCCTCTGGCGCCTATATCGACGGGGTGGGCCTGTCGGAGGCGCAGGCCGAGCCGGTGCTGGCCTTTCTCAGCTCCAAGGGCGCCGAGGCCGCCGAGACCGTGGCGCGGCTGCGCGCGGCGGTGGGCGGATCGGCCATTGGTGCCGAAGGTGTCGACGAGCTGGAGGAGATCGCGGCGCTGCTGTCCGCGCAGGGCTATGGGCCTGACCGCATCGTGATCGACCCTTCCGTGGTGCGCGGGCTTGGCTATTACACCGGGCCGGTGTTCGAGGCCGAGCTGACCTTTGAGATCCTTGACGAAAAGGGCCGCAAGCGCCAGTTCGGCTCGGTCGCGGGCGGCGGGCGTTATGACGATCTGGTCAAGCGGTTCACCGGGCAGGCCGTGCCCGCCACCGGCGTGTCGATCGGCGTGGACCGGCTGCTGGCGGCGCTGCGCGAGAAGGGCCGGATCGGCGGCGGGGCAGCGGGTCCGGTGGTGGTGACGGTGATGGACCGCGACCGCATGGCCGATTACCAGTCCATGGTCGCCGAGCTGCGCGCGGCCGGCATCCGCGCCGAGGTCTATCTGGGCAATCCGAAGAATTTCGGCAACCAGCTGAAATACGCGGACAAGCGCGCCTCGCCCGTCGCGGTGATCGAAGGCGGCGACGAGAAGGCGCGCGGCGTGCTGCAGATCAAGGATCTGATCCTTGGCGCGAAGCTGGCGGAGAATGCCAGCCTTGAGGAATGGAAGGAGCGGCCTTCGCAATACGAGGTGCCGCGCGGCGATCTGGTCGCCAAAGTGCGCGAGATTCTCGACCAATGGGCGTGAGCATCGCCGCCGAGAAGGCGGAAGCCGAACGGCTGAAGGCGGTGTTCGCCGAGGCGGGCGCGCTGCCGCTCGACTGTCCGGTGCTGCAGCCGGCGGAGACCTTGCTGGATCTTTACGGCGAGGACATCCGCGCCCGTGCCTATGTCACGCAGGACCCGTCGCGCGGCGAGGTGATGCTGCGCCCGGACTTCACCGTGCCGGTGGTGCAGATGCACATGTCCGACGGCGCCGAGCCCGCGCGGTATACCTATGCGGGCGAGGTGTTCCGGCGGCAGGAGCAGCATCCCGAGCGGCGGTCTGAATATTTTCAGGTGGGCTACGAGGTGTTCGACCGTGGCGATCCGGCCCTGCTGGACGCCGAGGTCTTCGCCCGTTTCGCGCAGGTGCTGGCGCCCTGGGGCCTGCGGGCGGTGACCGGGGACATGGGCATCCTTGCGGCGGCGGTGGCGGGGCTGCAAATTTCGGAGCGGCGGCGCGCCGCGCTGATGCGGCATATCTGGCGGCCCCGGCGCTTCCGCGCGCTGCTGGACCGCTATTCCGGCAAGACCCCGGTGCCGCCGTCGCGCGCGGCGCTGCTGGCTGATCCGCAGGCGCTGGACCGGGCGGGCGTGTCGGTGGGGCTGCGGTCGGAGGCGGAGGTGGCCGCGCGCATCGCCGCGCTGCGCGCCGATGCCGCCGAAGGGCCGCTCTGCCGCAGTCAGGTCGATCTGATCGACACGGTGCTGTCGGTGCGCGAGACCTGCACCTATGCGCTGGAGCATCTGCATGACATCGCGGTGGATCTGCCCGGGCTGGTGCCCGCGGTGGAGCGGTTCGAACGCCGCTGCGCCGCTTTGGCCGAGGCGGGCATCGACGTGGCGCAGCTGGATTTCGAGGCGAGCTTCGGGCGCACCTCGATGGAATATTACGATGGCTTCGTGTTCGGCTTTCTGGCCGACCGGCGGCCCGACCTGCCCCCCGTGGCCACGGGCGGGCGTTACGACGCGCTGTGCCGCCATCTGGGCGGCGGGCGCGAGATTCCCGCGGTGGGCGGCGTGATCCGGCCGGGGCTGTTGCTGGAGCTGACCGCATGAGCATCAAGCTGGGGGTGCCGTCCAAGGGGCGGCTGATGGAAAAGACCTTCGACTGGTTCGGCGCGCGCGGCGTGGGCCTGTCGCGCAGCGAGTCGGAGCGGGAATATGCGGGTGCGGTGACAGGTGTCGAGGGCGTGGATCTGGTGCTGCTGTCGGCGGGAGAGATCCCGCGCGAACTGGCGGCGGGGCGCATCCATCTGGGCGTGACCGGCACCGATCTGGTGCGCGAGAAGCTGGTGCAATGGGACCAGCAGGTCGAGCCGCTGGCCGAGCTGGGCTTTGGTCAGGCGGATCTGATCGTGGCCGTGCCCGCCTGCTGGATCGATGTGGACACGCTGGACGATCTGGATGCGGCGGCGGCGGCCTTTCGGGCGCGGCACGGATTCCGGATGCGGATCGCCACGAAATATCACCGGCTGGTGCGCGACTATCTGCGCGCGGGCGGGGTGGCGGATTACCAGCTGGTCGATTCGCAGGGCGCCACCGAGGGCACGGTGAAGAACCTGACCGCCGAGGCGGTGGCCGACATCACCTCCACCGGCGAGACGCTGCGCGCCAACCATCTGAAGGTGCTGAGCGAAGAGCCGGTGCTGCGCAGTCAGGCGACGCTGTTCCGGTCGCGCGCCGCCAAGATGGCGCCGGGGGATCGCGAGGCGCTGAAAGCGCTCTGCGCCACGCTGGGGCTGTGACGGGCGGGGCCCTGAGAGGCCCCGCGCGCGCGTTCAGCCGATCTTGTCCTGTGTCTTGGTGTCGAAATCCGCCGCGTCATGGCGTTCGTGCAGCTGTCCGGCAGGGTCTCCGGAGACGCGGTTGACCATGCGGCCCCGCTGCACGGCGGGACGGGCATCAATCTCTGCCGCCCAGCGCTGGACATTCCCGTAGCTGGCCACGTCCAGAAACTCGCCCGCCTCGTAAAGACGGCCCAGCGCCAGATTGCCATACCACGCCCAGATCGCGATATCGGCGATGGTATACTCCTCGCCCGCGAGGAAGCGGCGGTCGGCCAGCGCGCGGTCCAGCACGTCAAGCTGGCGCTTGGCTTCCATGGCGAAGCGGTTGATGGGATATTCCCATTTTTCCGGCGCATAGGCGTAAAAATGGCCAAAGCCGCCGCCCAGATAGGGCGCGCTGCCCATCTGCCACATGAGCCAGGACAGCATCTCGGGGCGGTCCTGCGGCTGGCCGAGAAAGGCGCCGAATTTCTCCGCCAGATGCAGCAGGATCGCGCCCGATTCGAAGACCCGCACGGGGGTATCGCCGGAGAGATCCAGCAGCGCCGGGATCTTGGAATTGGGGTTCACCTCGACAAAGCCGGAGCCGAACTGGTCGCCATCGCCGATGCGGATCAGCCATGCGTCATATTCGGCGGCGTGGCCCGCGGCCAGCAGCTCCTCGAACAGCATGGTGACCTTCTGGCCGTTGGGCGTGGCGAGGCTGTAAAGCTGGAACGGATGTTTGCCGCGCGGCAGATCCTTGTCATGCGTGGCCCCGGCGATGGGGCGGTTGGTGGAGGCGAACTTGCCGCCGCTTTCCTTGTCCCAGGTCCAGACCCGGGGGGGCGTGTAATCGGTCATGGGTGCGTGTCCTTCGCGCTTTGTCACGGCTCAGGGTAGCGTGGTGCGGGCGGATGGCCAGCGCCGGGTCTGTGCGCCCCGGCACAGGGGGGTGTGAGCAGCGGGGCAGACGGGGGCTCTGCCCCCTCTTGGCGCGTGCCGCGCCAATTCACCCCCGGGATATTTTCAGCCGAAGGAAGCAGCCATTCCTTTTTGCCGGGGCGCACCCTACATGGCGGGGATGACCGCGCTGCCTGCCCCCCTTCAAAGCTGGTTCGATGCCCGAGGCTGGCAGATCCACCCGCATCAGCGCGACATACTGGCGCGCGCGGCGGCTCCCTGCCTGCTGCTGATCGCGCCCACCGGCGGCGGCAAGACGCTGGCGGGGTTCCTGCCGACGCTGGCCGAGCTTGCGCGCGATCCGCGGCCCGGGCTGCACACGCTTTATGTCTCGCCGCTGAAGGCGCTGGCCAGCGACATCCGGCGCAATCTGCTGATCCCCATCGAGGAGGCGCGGCTGCCGATCCGGGTGGAGGACCGCACCGGCGACACCTCCTCGAGCGTCAAGCGGCGGCAGCGCGCCGATCCGCCGCATATCCTGCTGACCACGCCGGAATCGCTGGCGCTGCTGACCAGCTACGAGGATGCGCCGCGGATCTTTGCCGGGCTGAGCCGGGTGGTGGTGGACGAGATTCACGCGCTGGCGGAAAGCAAGCGCGGCGACCAGCTGATGCTGGGGCTGGCGCGGCTGCAGCACCTGTGTCCGGGGCTGCGGCGGGTCGGGCTGTCGGCCACGGTGGAGGATCCGCAGGCCATCGCCCGGCTGCTGGCGCGGCATCCCGATCCCTGCGAGATCGTGACCGCCGATCCGGGCCCCGAACCCGACATCGCCATGCTGGAGACCGAGGCCGCGCCGCCCTGGGCCGGGGGTGGGGCGGCCCATGCGATTCCGGCGGTGCTGGAGCAGGTGAAGCGCCACCGCACCACGCTGATCTTTCACAACACCCGCGCGCAGGCCGAGCTGTTTTTCCACCGGCTGTGGCTGGCCAATGACGACTCCCTGCCCATCGGCATCCATCACGGCAGTCTGGACCGCGCGCAGCGCGCCCGGGTGGAGGAGGCCATGGTGCGCGGCGACCTGCGCGCCATCGTCTGCACCGGCTCGCTGGATCTGGGCATCGACTGGGGCGATGTGGATCTGGTGATTCAGGTCGGCGCGCCCAAGAACGTCAAGCGGCTGGTGCAGCGGATCGGGCGGGCCAATCACCGCTACAACGCGCCGTCAAAGGCGCTGCTGGTGCCCGCCAACCGGTTCGAGGTGGTGGAATGTCTGGCGGCGCTGGAGGCGGTGCGGGCGCGGGATCTGGATGGTGAGGGGCGCGGGCGCGGGCCGCGCGACGTGCTCTGCCAGCAGATCCTCATCACCGCCTGCGCCGGGCCTTTTGACGCGGACGCGCTTTATGACGAGCTGCGCAGCGCCGGGGCCTATGCCGGGCTGAGCCGGGGGGATTTCGACGCCTGTCTGGAGTTCTGCGCCACGGGCGGCTACGCGCTGCGCGCCTATGACCAGTGGCGGCGCATCCTGCAGCGCCCCGACGGGCTGTGGCAGCTGCGCGATCCGCGCGCCGCACAGCGCATCCGGCAGAACATCGGCACGATTCAGGACACCGACACGCTGAAGGTGCGCTGGCGCGGCCGCGGCGGCGCACCCTTGGGCGAGATCGAGGAAGGCTTTGCCGCCTCGCTGACCAAGGGCGACACCTTTCTGATCGGCGGGCAGATCGTGCGTTATGAAGGGCTGCGCGAGATGGTGGTGGAGGTGACGCGCGATCCGGGCCGCAAGCCCAAGATCGCCACCTTCATGGGCACCAAATTCGCCACCTCCACCCAGCTGTCGGAGCGCATCCTGCGGATGTTCAAGGCGGGCGACTGGCGCGGCCTGCCGCAGCACACCGCAGACTGGCTGGACCTGCAGCGGTCGGTGTCGCGCCTGCCCGAGCCGGGCCGGCTGCTGATCGAGAGCTTTCCGCATGACGGGCGCGAGCAGATGGTGGTTTACGGTTTTGCCGGGCGCAATGCGCAGCAGACGCTGGGGCTGCTGCTGACCAAGCGCATGGAGGAGCAGGGGCTGGCGCCCATGGGCTTTGTCGCCTCGGATTACGCGACGCTGATCTGGGGGCTGGAGGCGGTGCATGACCCCGCGCCGCTTTTCGACCTGACAGCGCTTGAGGCGGGGCTGGACGGCTGGCTTGCGGGCAATGCGGTGATGAAGCGGACCTTCCGCGCCTCGGCCACCATCGCGGGGCTGATCGAGCGCAATATGGGCGGCCAGCGCAAGAGCGGGCGGCAGGCCACCATGTCTTCGGACATCCTTTATGACACGCTGGTCAAATATGACCCCGATCACCTGCTGCTGCAGATCACCCGCGAGGAGGCGATGCGCGGGCTGGTGGATTTTGCCCGGCTGCGCGAGATGTGCGCGCGGGTGGGCGGGCGGATCGATCATCTGCGGCTGGACCGGATTTCGCCGCTGTCGGCCCCGCTGTTTCTGGAACCGGGGCGGGTGCCGATTTCCGGCAGCGCCGAGGCACGGCTTCTGGAAGAGGAAGTGACGGCGCTGCTGCGGGATTCCGGCCTTGCGCAGCTGGAAGGGGTGTAGGGGGCGCTGCCCCCTCGGCCTGCGGCCTCTCCCCCGGGATATTTTGGGTCAGAAGAGGCGGGGCTTGCGGAGCGCCGCCGGGTCTGGCATCGAACGCATCATGAACGGGCACGGGTTTTCTTTTGGGGGCGCGGCACTGCAGGCGCTGGGATCGGGGGCGCTGTGGTGGCCCGCAGAGCGGCTGCTGGTGGTGTCGGATCTGCATTTCGGCAAGTCGGCGCGGCTGGCGGCGGTGGGTGGCGCCGCGCTGCCGCCCTATGAGGGGCGCGAGACGCTGCTGCGGCTGGAGGCGGATCTGGAGGCGACGGGCGCGCGGCGGGTGATCTGTCTGGGCGACAGTTTCGACGCGGCGGGGGTGGAGAGCCTGCTGCCCGAGGCCGAACGGCTGTGGATCGCGCGGCTGCAGGCGGGGCGCGACTGGGTCTGGATCGAGGGCAACCACGATCCGGGGCCGGTGGCCTTGGGCGGCACCCATCTGGCAGAGCTGCGGCTGGCCGGACTGGTGTTCCGCCATATCGCCACGCCTGAGGCGGCGGGCGAGGTGTCCGGGCATTATCACCCCAAGGCGCGGCTGGTCCTGCGCGGGCGGGTGCTGAGCCGCCCCTGTTTCCTGATGGATGCGCGGCGGCTGATCCTGCCCGCCTATGGCGCCTATGCGGGCGGGCTGCGCAGCGACAGCCCGGTGCTGGACGCGCTGATGGGGCCGGAGGCGGTGGCGGTCCTGACCGGGCCGCAGCCCGTGGCCCTGCCCATGCCCCGCCGCCGCTGAGCCCGCTTGCGCGGCGGGGCGGGGCGTGCATGACTGGCGCATGGATCTTGAACAGCGCATCCGCGACAGTTTCGACCGGCAGAGCCTGATGGCGACGCTGGAGGCCCGGCTGACCGCCATCGCCCCCGGCGCCGTGGAGATCACCGCGCCGATCCTGCCCGGCGTCCGGCAGCAGCAGGGCCATGCCCATGCCGCGCTGAGCTTTGCGCTGGGGGATACGGCGGCGGGCTATGCCGCGCTGACCGTCCTGCCCGAGGACATGGAAGTCGTCACCTCCGAGATCAAGATCCACCTGCTGGCGCCCGGACGCGGCGAGCAGGTGCTGGCGCGCGGGCGGGTGGTGAGGCCGGGGCGGCGGCTGGTCATCGTCACGGCGGATGTCTTTGCGCTGCGCGAGGGGCAGGAGCATCACATCGCGCTGCTGACGGGGACGATGGTGCCAGTGCCCGCCTCGGGCTGAGGCGGGCGCGGGTCCGGCGGGGCCTTCGGGCGGTTTAGGCCGTGAGCCCTTCGGGCGACTTAAGCCGTGAGCCCTTCGGGCTCGGGGATCCCCTTCGCGCGGCAGCAGGCGGTGACGGTATTGGCCAAGAGGCAGGCGATGGTCATCGGCCCCACTCCGCCCGGCACCGGGGTGATGGCCCCTGCCACCTTGGCGCAGCTGTCGAAATCGCAGTCGCCGACCAGCCGGGTCTCGCCGGGGGCGGTCTCGATCCGGTTGATGCCGACGTCGATCACCGTGGCGCCGGGCTTCAGCCAGTCGCCGGTGACCATGCCGGGACGGCCCACCGCCGCCACCACGATATCGGCGCGGCGCACCACCTGAGGCAGGTCGCGGGTGCGGGAATGCGCCAGCGTGACGGTGCAGCTGTCGCCCAGCAGCAGCTGCGCCATCGGCTTGCCCACGATGTTCGACCGTCCGATCACCACCGCGTCGAGCCCGGACAGCGATCCCAGCCGGTCGCGCAGCAGCATCAGGCAGCCCAGCGGCGTGCAGGGCACCATCGCCTTCTGCCCGGTGCCAAGACGTCCGACATTGGAGATGTGGAAGCCGTCCACATCCTTGGCGGGGTCGATGGCGTTGATGACCAGATCGGCGTTCATATGGCCCGGCAGCGGCAGCTGCACCAGAATGCCATGCACCGCCGGATCGGCATTGAGCCGCTGCACCAGCGCCAGCAGATCCGCCTCCGACGTCTCGGCGGACAGGCGGTGCTCAAAGCTCTGCATGCCCGCCTCGACGGTCATGCGGCCCTTGTTGCGCACATAGACCTGACTGGCGGGATCCTCGCCCACCAGCACCACCGCCAGACCGGGGGTGATGCCATGCTCCTGCCGGAGCCGGGTCACATGCTCTGCGACGCGGGCACGGATGCCCGCCGCAAAGACCTTGCCGTCGATGATCGCTGCCGTCATGCCGTCACTCCCGTCCCAGAGCCGCTTCCTCGCGGCGGATCGACCATTCCACAAGCCGGTGCCAGAGATCCGCGGCCAGATCGGGATCCAGCCCGCAGGCACCGGCATTGGCACGCGCGTTGTCCAGCACCTCGTCGACACGGGACGTGATGCGGGCAGGCAGGCCATTGCCCGCCTTGATGTCTGCGGCGCGGTCGATCAGCCGGGCGCGATGCGCCAGCAGCGCCGCCAGCGCCTTGTCCGTTGCGTCGATTTCGGCGCGCAACTCGGTCATGTCGCGCAAGCTGGCCGGATCCGTCATCCCGTCCTCCTGTCATGCTGCGCCCCTAATGCCGCGATGCGGCGGAATGTTCAACGCCCGCGCCGCCGGTCAGAACAGCCCTTCGATCTCGCCCGCAGAATTGAGCCCGATGGAATTCGCCGCAGGCACCCGCGGCAGGCCCGGCATGGTCATGATGTCGCCGCAGATCGCCACCACGAAGCCTGCCCCCGCCGACAGCCGCACCTCGCGCACCGGCACCACATGGCCTTCGGGCGCGCCAAGCTTGGTCGGATCGGTGGAAAAGGAATACTGCGTCTTGGCCATGCAGACCGGCAGCGCCCCGTGGCCCTGCGCCTCCCATTCCTTCAGTTGTGCGTGTATCTTCGGATCGGCCTGAACCTCGGCTGCGCGATAGATGCGGCGGGCAACGGTTTCGATCTTGTCCCAAAGCGGCAGGTCATCGGGATAAAGCGGCGCAAAGCTTGCGGTGCCGCTGTCGGCGATCTGCGCCACGCGCTCTGCCAGCGCGGTGATCCCGGCGGACCCTTCGGCCCAGTGACGGCAGAGAAACGCCTCCGCCCCCTGCGTGGCGACAAAATCGCGGACGGCGGCCAGTTCCGCCTCGGTATCGCCGGCGAAATGGTTGATCGCCACCACCACCGGCACGCCGAAGCCCTTGAGGTTTTCGATATGGCGGCCCAGATTGGCGCAGCCTGCCGTCACCGCCGCCACATCCTCGGCGCCCAGATCGGCACGCGCCACGCCGCCATTCATCTTGAGCGCGCGGACCGTGGCCACCAGCACCACGCAGTCGGGGTGCAGACCGGCCTTGCGGCACTTGATGTCGAAAAACTTCTCCGCCCCCAGATCGGCGCCAAAGCCTGCCTCGGTCACCACGTAATCGGCCAGCCGCAGCGCGGCGCGGGTGGCGATCACCGAATTGCAGCCATGGGCGATATTGGCGAAGGGCCCGCCATGCACGAAGGCGGGGGTGTGTTCCAGCGTCTGCACGAGGTTCGGCAGCAGCGCATCCTTGAGCAGCACGGTCATGGCGCCATCCGCCTGCAGGTCGCGCGCCAGCACCGGGCTGCGGTCGGACCGGTAGGCCACGATCATCGCCCCCAGCCGCGCCTGCAGATCCTCCAGCGATTCCGCAAGACAAAGGCAGGCCATGATTTCCGAGGCCACGGTGATGTCGAACCCGCCCTGCCGGGGAAAGCCGTTCTGCGGCCCGCCAAGCCCGGTGACCACATCGCGCAGCGCCCGGTCGTTCACGTCCAGCACCCGGCGCCAGACCACCCGGCGCAGGTCGATGTCCAGCGCGTTGCCCCAGTGGATGTGGTTGTCGATCATCGCCGCCAGCAGGTTATGCGCAGCGGTGATGGCATGGAAATCCCCGGTAAAATGCAGGTTCATCGATTCCATGGGCACGACCTGTGCAAAGCCGCCGCCTGCCGCCCCGCCCTTCATGCCGAAATTCGGCCCGAGCGAGGCTTCGCGGATGCAGATCGCCGCCTTCTTGCCGATGGCCTGCAGCCCGTCGCCCAGCCCGACGGTGGTGGTGGTCTTCCCCTCCCCCGCCGGGGTGGGGTTGATCGCGGTGACAAGGATCAGCCGCCCCGTCGCGCGGCCCTCCAGCCGGGTCAGGGTTTCGGTGGAAAGCTTGGCCTTGTCATGGCCATAGGGGATCAGATCCTCCGCCTCCAGCCCCAGCCGCGCGCCGATTTCCTGAATGGGCCGCTTTTTCGCGGCACGGGCAATGTCGAGGTCGCTGGTCATGGGCTTGGCTCCGGCTGTGGTCTGTCTGGGCCAGTGCATAGCCGCAGCAATGGGGCCAAGTCACGCGGTTTGGGCGCGATCAGTCGCGCCGCGCCTCGTCCAGACAGGCCCAGACCGGCTGATGCGGGATATGCAGGCGCAGCACGTCCCCCAGCGCCAGCCGCCCGGGCCGTTCCACCCAGACCGTGACGCCGCGCCGCCCCTGTGCCGCGCTTTTGAACCGCTTGCCAAGGCCGGGATGATCCGCCTCGATCTCGCGCGCGGGCAGCGAACAGGGGCGGTTTTCCATATCCACCACCACCGTCACGCCATCCGGCCCCTGCAGCCGCGACGAGGGCGGCACATGGCTGAAATCCGGCAGACCTTCGACGATGACCGTGGCGCCCAGCCATTCCGGCGCCAGCCGGTCAAGATCCATGCGCGCGGCGATCTCTGCCATCTCCTCGGCGGAGACCATGGAGATCTGGCGGGCGTTGCGGATTTCCGTGCCGCGCGGATGCTGCGAAGTGACGCGCGAACAGGAGGGCCGCGTCAGCCCGGCATGGCGGTCGGCAGGCACGCCGGAGAAATCCAGATCCAGCGCCTCTGCCGGAACCGAGCGGATGCTTTTGCCGGTCCCCGTCACCTGCCCCAGCCATGTGATGCGGGCAAAAAAATCCGTGGGCTTGAGGGCGGGCATACCAGTCTCCTTGCTAGGTCTGGCGGCAGACTGCGCCAAAGCGTGGCCCGGCACCAACCCCGCCCGCGCGGCTTCACGCAGAATTTGCGGAAGAGTCCTGTAACGTCAGGGTGAAGAACATCCGCCGGAACGGAAACAGCACGCGGCCCTGCGCATCGGCGGGATAGACCGAGTCCATCACCGCCTCATAGGCCGCGATCAGCCGCGCCTGTTCTTCGGGATCAAGCGGCTCCAGCACCGGGCGGGCAAAGGTCGCCTCGGTGAAGCGGCGCACCGGATGGCCCTCTGCCTGCGGGGCAAGCTCCTGATAATATTCCGTCTCCCAGAGGGTCAGCTGACCCAGCGGCGCCAAAAGATGGTGATATTCGGCGGGGCGCAGCACGCCGGGAATACGGTCGGGATCGACGCGGCCCGGGAAATGCTCCTCCGCCAGCGTCAGCCACATGCGGTGCGACGGCGCGTTGTTCTGATGCGGCACCTGCACCGCCAGCGTGCCGCCGGGGGCCAGCGTCGCCGCCAGCCGGGGCAGCAGGGCCGGATGGTCGCCCACCCAGTGCAGCGCGGCGTTGGAAAAGATCAGCGCGGGCGGCGTGTCGGGGGTCCAGCTGGCCATGTCGGCCTGATCCACCCGGTCATAGGCGCCGCTGTCGCGTGCCGTGTCGAGCATGGCCGGGCTCAGATCCACGCCGGTCAGCGGGCGGCCCAGAGCGCGCAGCGCCGGGCCCGCATCCCCTGCCCCGCAGCCCAGATCCACCACCCCGCCTTCGGGCAGGGGCGGCAGGCTGCGCAGCAGATCCAGTGCCGGGCGCAAACGCAGACCCCGGAACCTGTGATAGGTTCCGGGGTTCCAGTCGGGGGTGCCAGCGGCAGCCATCATGCCGAAGGTTCGGGCTCCAGCCCGCCTTCGCCAGCCGGGCGGGCCTTGGGCTTCATCTTCGGAATGGCGGTGACGCTGGGCGTGTCATCGGAATCGCTGCCGGTGCTGCCAGAGGCATGCGGCGGCTGGCCCTTCATCACGCGCTTGATCTCCTCGCCGGTGAGGGTCTCGTATTCCAGCAGCCCCTGCGCCAGACGCTCCCAGTCTTCCTTGCGCTCGGTCAGGATCTGGAAGGCGCGGTCATAGCCGTTCTGGATCAGGGTGCGCACCTCGTCCTCGATCAGCTCCTTGGTATGGGCCGACACGGACAGACCGGCCGTGTTGCCCTGATAGCCTTCATGCGCTTCGGAGTAGTCGATATTGCCCACCTTGTCGGACATGCCCCAGCGCAGCACCATCGCCCGCGCCAGCGCGCTGGCCTGCTGGATGTCGCCCGCCGGGCCGTTGGACACGTTGGGTTCGCCGTATTTGATGATCTCGGCGGCCTTGCCCGCCATGGTCATCGCCAGCTTCTCCTCGCATTCCGACTTGTGCCAGTTCAGGCGGTCGATTTCCGGCAGCGAGACAACCATGCCAAGCGCGCCGCCGCGCGGAATGATCGTGGCCTTGTAGACCGGATCGCATTGCGGCAGCGTCAGGCCGACCACGGCGTGCCCGGCCTCGTGATAGGCGGTCTTTTCCTTCTGCTCGGCGGTCAGGACCATGCTGCGGCGCTCCGCGCCCATCATGACCTTGTCCTTGGCATTCTCGAAATCTTCCATCGTCACGAAACGGCGACCCACCCGCGCGGCCATCAGCGCGGCCTCGTTCACGAGGTTGGCAAGATCGGCGCCCGAAAACCCGGGGGTGCCGCGCGCGATGATCCGCAGGTCCACATCCGGCCCCAGCGGGGTCTTGCGGGCATGCACGCCAAGGATCTTTTCGCGGCCCTTGATGTCGGGGTTGCCGACCATGACCTGCCGGTCGAAACGGCCCGGACGCAGCAGCGCGGGGTCCAGCACGTCGCGGCGGTTGGTGGCCGCGATGATGATGACGCCCTCATTGGCCTCGAACCCGTCCATTTCGACCAGAAGCTGGTTCAGCGTCTGCTCGCGCTCGTCATTGCCGCCGCCATAACCGGAGCCCCGGTTGCGGCCCACCGCGTCGATTTCGTCGATGAACACGATGCAGGGCGCGTTTTTCTTCGCCTGCTCGAACATGTCGCGCACGCGGCTGGCGCCGACACCCACGAACATTTCCACGAAGTCAGAGCCGGAGATGGTGAAGAACGGCACACCCGCCTCGCCCGCGATCGCACGGGCCAGCAGCGTCTTGCCGGTGCCCGGAGGGCCAACCAGCAGCGCGCCTTTGGGGATCTTGCCGCCAAGGCGGCTGAACTTCTGCGGGTTGCGCAGGAATTCCACGATCTCTTCCAGCTCTTCCTTGGCCTCGTCGATGCCCGCCACGTCGTCAAACGTCACGCGGCCATGCTTTTCGGTCAGAAGCTTGGCCTTGGATTTGCCAAAGCCCATGGCACCGCCTTTGCCGCCGCCCTGCATCCGGTTCATGAAATAGATCCAGACGCCGATCAGCAGCAGGAAGGGCAGAAGGCTCAGCAGAAAGGCCTGAAAGCCGGACTGTTCCTGCTGTTCGGCGCGGACGGTCACGCCCTTGTCGATCAGCATGTCGGTCAGCTGGGCATCTTCCGGCTTCACGGTAACGTAGTCGTTGCCATCGTTCCCACGGTAGCGGATTTGCTCGCCGTCGATGGTGACGGTGCTGACGGATTGCGAATCCACCGCTTTCACGAAGTCCGAATAACTGATCTCGCGGCTTTGCAGCGTGCTGCCACCCCCGGAAAAGAGGTTGAAAAGCGCAAGGATCAGAAGAAACAGAACGACCCAAAAGGCGATGTTGCGTGCGTTGCCCAAGGACGGCCTCCTAACATGCGGATGTGGCGCGTCCGGTGTGCGGGCGCGCTCCGCCTAACATAAGGATCGGGCGCGGCGGTTCAATGCGATTCACCGCGAAAGCAGGAATGACCGAAAGCTGGGCATCTGGCGCCCGAACGGGCAGAACTGCGCCAGCGGGGCGGCACCTGCATCGGGGCCGAACACGTCGCAGGCCACCAGCCGGTCGCCATCGAACACCGCAGGGCAGGACCGGGCGCTGGCATGGGGGCGCTGCGGCTCCTGCCCGGGGGGGCGCTGGCGCCAGCCCTCCTCCCCCAGCGCGCGCAGGGTCAAGCCCTTGAGATCAGGCCGGAACACCTGCCAGCGCCCGTCCCACAGCACCGGCGCGTCGCCAAGGCTCACCGGCCCCTCGACCGCAGCCAGTTCGCGGAACACCACAAGGCGGTCCCGGTCGCAGCGCGCCTCGCAGCCATGCAGGGTGCCGCCGCCGCCGCCCAGCAACCGGTCCAGCAGCGCCTCCAGCGGGGCTTCGCGCGGCGGATAGGCCGCCCCTGCGACGAAGCGAAGCGCGGCGGCGAGAAGCCGCAGTTGCGTGTCCCTCTCCACATCCTGAAACCCCGCGCGGTCGAACAGGATCTCTCCTTCCCGCGCCCGCGCACCGGCGGCAGGCGGGCGAAGCGCCTCCCAGACCTGTGCGGCACGCGCCCGCAGCGCCTCTGCCGCGCGGGCCTGACGGCGGGCGGCCTCGGCCAGAATGTCCGGCCCCAGCCCCTGCGGCGCCAGCGTGGTCAGCAGATGGCGCATCCGCACCCGGTCATAGGTGGGATCGTCATTGGACGGATCCTCCACCCAGCGCCCGTGCAGCGTGCGCAGGTAATGGCGCAGCTCGGCGCGGCGCATGTCCAGACAGGGGCGGAGGACGAAAAACTCTGCGGCCCGCGTGGCAGGCTGCGGCGGGCAGGCGCCGGTGACATCGGCGGCAGGCAAAGGCAGGACCGGACCGGGCAGGCGCACCCGCCGCAGCGGCGCCATGGCGGACAGCCCTTCGCCCCCCGCGCCGCGCGCCAGCCGCATCAGGAAGGTTTCGGCGAGGTCATCGGCGGTATGGGCCATCAGCACATGGGAAATCCCGCCCCGCCAGCGGTTGATGAGATCAAGCCGCGCCCGCCGCGCCGCGTCCATCAGGTTGCCCTGCCCGTCCCAGTGCCAGCGCAGCACGGCATGGGGATGCCCCAGCGCCGCGCACTCTTCCGCCACCATCGCGGCCTCGGTCGCGGCTTCGGGGCGCAGGCCGTGATCCACGGTGACCACCCACAGCCGCAGCCCCCAGACCCGCGTCCAGTTATGCGCCAGCGTCAGCATGGCCATGGAATCGCCGCCGCCAGAGACGGCAAGCGCGATGTCGGTGGGGAAATCCGGTCCCAGCGCCGCGCCGATGGCCTCGGCGAAGCGCTGGTCAAGACTGCCGGTCACGGGCAGGAAAGACGCCCCCGCGCGGCCTGCGCCTCGGTGGCGGCGGCACTGCCCGGATAGCGCGTGCCCACCTCGCCCAGCGTCACGCAGGCCTCGTTGGTGCTGCCCAGCGTGCCAAGCGCCGCGCCAAGCCGCCACAGCGCCTCCGGTGCGGGTTCGCTTTCGGGATAGTTCGCATAGGCGTCCAGATAGCGGCGCGCGGCTTCCCGCACGTCGCCGCCGCCTTCCAGCGCCCGCCCCTCGCCCAGAAACGCCGCCGGTTCTAGCGGAGATCCTGGGTAGGTCTGGCGAAAGGCCGCAAACTGCGTAGCGGCGCCGCGAAAGTCACCGCTGGCGAGCGCCTCCTGCGCCCGCCGGAAGTCCGTCTGTTCGCCGACTGCAAGTTCGGCACCGCCCGACGGCAGCGGTTCTGTGGAAGGGGCAGGCGCCGGAGCGGGCGCTGCAGAGGTGGCGGGGGCCTGACCGCCCAGCGGGGTGGTCTGGCCGACGCTGCCCAGATCGCAGCCCGGCTCCACCTCGCAGAGGCGGAATTCCAGATCGCCGATCCGGTTGGTCCCGTCCTGCACCACGCGGTCGATGCGGTGGCCCAGTTCTTCGGTGCGGTTGGTGACGCGGGCCAGTTCCGCCTCGATGGTGTTGATCCGGTCCAGCATGTCGCCGCTGACCACCACCGACGTGCCGCCGGTGGTGCTGGATTCCTGCCGAAGCTTCTGGATTTCAGAAGTCAGCGCCGAAAGATCCTGACGGATATCCGCCAGGCTTCCGGAATTCTGGGCGGCGGCCGCGCTTGCGGTCACACCCAGACAAAGGGCAATGCAGAGCCGCCGCATCCTGATCGCCTCAGCCCGTCAGGCCCATGGAGATGACCGTGACCGCGCGGCGGTTCTTGGAATAGCACGCCTCTTCGGAGCAGATCTCCACCGGGCGCTCCTTGCCGTAGGAGACGAATTTCAGGCGGCTGGCCGCCACCCCGCGCGAGGTCAGGTATTCCATCACCGCATTGGCGCGGCGCGCACCCAGGGCGATGTTGTATTCGCGGGTGCCCTGTTCGTCGGCATGGCCTTCGATCACGGCAAGGTAATCGTTGTTGGTCATCAGCCACTGCGCCTGCGAGTCAAGCGTGGCGCGGGCTTCGGGGGACAGGGTGGACTGGTCGACGGCAAAGAAGATCCGGTCCCCGATCGCCTGACTGAAATAGGCGGGCGAGGTGGGATCCCCGGCAGACCCGGGCAGCACGCCGCTGTCGACGCCGGACCCGGCGCCATAGCCGCCCGCACCGGCGCCCGCACCCGCGCCATAGGCGTCGTCCCCGAAGCGGTTGGGATTGGTGCAGGCCGCAGTGCCCAGCACGGCGACCAGCATGATGGCCTTGGTAATGTGTTTCATCGGTGGACTGTCCTGCTCGTGGGAGTGCCGCAAGGCTATCACAGCCGCGGCGGTATGGGAATGTCTAGGGCCTGCGCGACGTGGCGCGCGACCCCGGCGCGGATCATTGCAGCGGGCCCCAGCTGGGATCCGAGGCGCCATCGGGGGTGCGCACCCGCTTCAGGTTCCGCCCCGAGATGTCCACCGTATAAAGCGCGGAGACACCGGAGGCGCCTTGGGTTTCGCGGGCGAACATCAGCACCCGGCCATTGGGCGCCCATGTCGGACCCTCGTCAAGGAACGATGCCGTCAGCAGCCGCTCTTCGGAGCCGTCGGTGCGCATCACGCCGATGTGGAACCGCCCGGCATTCTGCTTGGTGAAGGCGATCAGATCGCCGCGCGGCGACCAGACCGGCGTGCCATAACGGCCCGCGCCAAAGCTGATCCGGGTGGGTTCGCCGCCATTCACCGGCATGACGTAAAGCTGCTGGCTGCCGGAGCGGTCGCTTTCAAACACGATGCGGCTGCCATCGGGCGAGAAGCTGGCGCCGGTTTCGATCGACGGCGCGGTGGTCAGCTGCCGGGTGCTGCCGCTGGCGATGTCCATGGAATAGATGTCGGTGTTGGAGCCGCGGGTCATGGAATAGAGCAGCTGCTGCCCGTTGGGCGAAAAGCGCGGCGCGAAGCTCATGACGCCGTCCTGCGTGGGCAGGATGCGGCTTTGCACCGAGCCCACGTCCAGCACATGGATGCGCGGCTCGCCGGTTTCATAGCTGGTGTAAAGCACGCGGCTGCCATCGGGCGAAAAGCGCGGCGCCAGCACCAGCGACTGCGACCCAGTGAGGAACTGCAGGTTGGCGCCGTCGTAATCCATCAGGCCCAGCCGCTTGGCGCGGTTGTCCTTGGGACCGGTTTCCGACACGAAGACCACGCGGCTGTCGAAATAGCCATCTTCGCCGGTGATGCGGGAATAGACCTGATCCGCCACCTTGTGCGACAGGCGCCGCCAGCCGTCCGGGGTGGAGGAGAACTGCATCCCCTGCCCCAGCTCGGTGCCCGCGAACACGTCCCAGACGCGGAATTTCACGGTGATCCGCCCGCCTTCGGTGGTCACGGCGCCGGTGATCAGCGCCTGCGCGTTGATCGCCTTCCAGTCGGCGAACTGCACCGGGCTCTGGAAATTGGACACGCGGCTGATATGGGCGTCGCGCGGGATTTCGCGGAACAGGCCGGTGCCGGTCAGGTCATCGGCTACGACGCGGCTGATCTGCTGGGCATATTGCCCGGCCTCGCCGGTTTCGGCGACAAAATCGGGCACCGCATAGGGCAGCGGTTCCACCACGCCTTCGGTGATCTCGATGCGCAGCGGGCCACCCTGCGCCGCGACCGGAGCCGGGGCGGCAGCCAGCGCGCCAAGCGCGAGGATCAGGGCCAGAATCTGTTTCATGGTCATGCTCTCCTTGCCGGGGCGGAGCCCGGCGCGTCTGTGCCTTTGCGCCACCATAGCGCCGCGCGCAAGCCGGGACAAAGCGCCGCAGAGCGCGGGCTGTGCAATTCCTTGCCGGTGTGTCCTGGCCGGTGAACGGTCATCGCAGTCTCATCTGCTCGGGGTTGAAGGTCATCTCGATGGTCTTCCACTGCTCGTACTTGTCGGGGGGCAGCGAATAGCCCGTTTCCTGACAGCGCAGGATGGCCCGTCGTGCCGCCTGAAACGCGGTTTCCGCCGAGGCGGCATCGCCGCCGCTCGACCCGATCATCCGCAGGCTGGAGGAGACGACGCGGCCATCCCGTTCCATGTCCATGGCGACGGTCACCGTGGTGTTGGCGGCCTGACTGCCCACATCCACCACCCAGCAGCGCTGCACCGCGACCCGCAGCGAGTCGCGCTCGCCCTCGGTCAGCGGCGGGCCGACCGGGCCGGTCTGCGGCGCACCGCCCCCGCCACCTGCCGCCAGCGCCTGTGCGATGGCATCGGCCACGGCATCGCTTTCCGGCTCGGCGGGGGTCGCGGGCGGTTCGGGTTCGGCGGGGCGGGTCGCGGTCTGCGCGGGCGCCTCGGGTTCCGCCGGTTCGGCTTCTGCGGGCGTCTCCGGCGCGGGCGCCGGGCGCTGCGCCAGATTGGTGGGGCGGCTCAGCGGACGGCGCGACTGGTCCGGCGCCAGCGTGGCAGGCGCGGGCGGGGTCGGGGTTTCCGCCGCCGCAGGCTCTTCGGCCTCGGTCACGATTTCGGGCGCGGCCTCCTCGGGGGCGGTGGCCTCCTGCGGCTCTTCTTCCACCACATCGGGGGCTTCGGTCGCGGGTTCGGCGGCCTGCTGCACCTCTTCGGCCACGGTGGCGTCGGGTTCGGGCGGCGCCACCGGTTCGGGGGCCACGCGCGGCGCGGGCCGCGGCACGGGGCGCGGTGCGGTGGTGGGGGCCAGAACGGGCGGCGGCGGCGCGGCCACCTCGGGGGTGGGCGGCGCCTCGGGCTCGGCGGTGTCGGGCGGGGTGACGGGGGGCGGCGGCGCCACCGGCTGCGGCTGCGGCTCGGGTTCCGGCGCGGGTTCCGGCGCAGGGGCGGGCGGTTCGGGCACGGGGGCGGGTTCCGGCTCCGGCGCGGGGGCCGGGCTCGGTTCGGGCTCGGGGCTCGGTTCCGGGGCGGGCGGTGCCTCCACCTCCTGGCTTGCGTCGGGCGACTGCGCGGGCTGGGACAGCGCCGCGAACTCTTCTTCGGAGAACACCGTGACCGACGACATCTCGACCTCCGGCGGCTCGCGCCGGAAGACAGGGCCCAGAACGGCCCAGAGGATCAGCAGGGCATGCACCCCGCCGGAGATATAGAGGCTTTTACGCACCTCGGTCCCTCAGTTGCCCGCCGGTCCGTCAAACGTCGGACCGCCGGTATCGGTCACCAGACCGATGGAGGAAAAGCCGCCCCGGTTGAGCGCACCCATCACCTGCGCCACCGTCTGATAGGGCACCGCCCCGTCGGCCCGCAGGAAGATGCGGTCGTCGGCGCGTTCGGTGGCAATGGCACGCAGACGGTTGGTCAGCTCGTCCATCGGCACGTCGGTGGTCTGGATCTGCACCAGACCCTCGGCGGTGATGGTCACGGTCAGCGGCTCTTCGGTGTCCTGCGGCAGGGCTGCCGCGGCGGTCTTGGGCAGTTCCACCGGCACCCCCACGGTCAGAAGCGGGGCCGCCACCATGAAGATGATGAGCAGCACCAGCATCACGTCGACCATGGGCGTCACGTTGATTTCGGCCATGGGCTGCGCCCCGCCGCCACCCCGGCGCCGCCGTCTGCGACCGCCGCCTCCGCCCGATTTCATCACGCCCCCACCCATGGCTCAGGCGTCCAGCTGGCGCGACAGGATGGTGGAAAACTCGTCGGCAAAAGCCTCGTAGCCCGCGATGATCCGGTCGGAATCGCCCGAGAGCTTGTTGTAGAAGATCACCGCCGGGATGGCCGCGACCAGACCCAGCGCGGTGGCGAACAGCGCCTCGGCGATGCCGGGGGCCACGACCACCAGCGAGGTGTCCTGCTGGTTGGCGATTTCCACGAAGGCGTGCATGATCCCCCAGACCGTGCCGAACAGGCCCACAAACGGCGCGGTGGAGCCGACGGTGGCCAGCACCGGCAGGCCCTTCTGCAGCACTTCCGCCTCTTTCTGGATGGCCACGTCCATGGATCTGTCGATCCGGGCATGGGCGCCCGCGATCAGCCCGCCATCGTCGCGATGCGAGCGGCGCCATTCGGTCATGCCTGCGGCAAAGATGCGCTGCGCGCGGCCCTTCGGCTGCGGCCCGATGCCGTCGAACAGCTCGTCCAGCGGCTCGCCCGACCAGAAGGCGCGGTCAAAGATCACCGCTTCGCGCCGGGCACGGCGATAGGTCACCGCCTTTTCAAGGATGATCGCCCAGGCCCAGACCGAAGCGACCAGAAGAAGGACCATCACCAGTTTGACGGTCAGGGTCGCGCGGGCAAACAAGGCCCACATGGAGAGGTCGATCTCCTGCGCGACCGCAAGGGTTTGTGCGTCCATAAGCCTGCTCTTCCTCATGGGCATGAAATGGCCTCTGTGCCGAGGCTCTGATTACAGGGGCTTTACCTGATTTGCAGGGTGAACACCAACACATTGGCGTCATCGCGCCGCCGCAGCGGCAGGATTTGCAAGAACCCGCCGGTGCCCTGCCCCGGCATCGCAGCGGCGGAGGACAGGGAGAGGGGGGCGCTGCCCCCCGGGGGCGCGGGCGCCCCCTCCCCCCGGGATATTTGCGGTCAGAAGAGGCGGGGGATCAGTGCAGCAGGCCGCGGATCTGCGCGGGCAGCCGGGCGGGATGACCGTCCAGCGTGACGCAGACCAGCGTGACCTCGGCCTGAAACAGCGCCTTGCCCGCCCGCGTCACCTCCTGATGCAGCCCCAGCCGCGCGCCGGTGATGCTGCGGATCGTGGTCCGCACCTGCAGTTCGTCGTCAAAGCGCGCGGGCGCGAGGTAATCGGATTCGATCCGGCGGACGACAAAGACCAGCCCCGCCTCGCGCAGCGCGCGCTGGTCGATGCCCAGACCGCGCACCCAGTCCGACCGGGCGCGTTCGATGTATTTGAGGTAGTTGGCGTGATAGACGATGCCCGCCATGTCGGTGTCCTCGTAATAGACCCGCACGGGAAAGTCGTGAACCATGGCGCTGCCCTTCTCCGGTTTTGCGACAGGGTAGGCGCGGCGGATGACAGGGACAAGTCAGCGCCGCCGCCGCCCCTTGCCGGCGCTGCGGGCGTGAAATGTGGGCGGGCGCTTCGCCACCCAGTCCAGAAACCCCGTCAGGCGCGGATCGGCGCGCAGCGCCTCTGGCGTGCTGAACTGCCGCGCCAGTTCCGCCTCGGTGAAGCGCGCGTGGATCTCGTTGTGGCAGATCTGGTGCAGGCGCACCACGGGGCCGCCCTTGCCGCCCTTCAGGCGCGGGATCAGGTGATGCAGGCTCTGCTTCGCCTCGGGCGGGATCGGACGCAGGCAGAGCGGGCAGATCGGGTCGGCCATGCGGAGCCTCTTGTGGGGGAGCGCGCGGTTCGGCAGAAGTCTGGCATGGAAACGGAACGGATCAAGGGCGCGCTGGTGATCGGCGGCGGCCCGGCGGGGCTGATGGCCGCCGAGGCGCTGCTGGCGGCGGGCCATGCCGTCGTGCTGGCCGAGGCCAAGCCGTCCCTCGGGCGCAAGCTGCTGATGGCGGGCAAGTCGGGGCTGAACCTGACCAAGGCGGAAGGTTTTGACAGCTTCTGCGCCGCCTATGGCGCGGCCGCGGACAGCCTGCGCCCGATGCTCGCGGCCCTGCCCCCCGAGGCGGTCAGCGCTTGGGCCGAGGATCTGGGACAGCCGCTCTTCACCGGCAGCACCGGGCGGGTGTTTCCGGTGGCGATGAAAGCCTCGCCGCTGCTGCGCGGCTGGCTGGGGCGGCTGAGGGCTTCGGGGCTGGAGATCCGGACGCGCTGGCGCTGGACCGGCTGGGACGAGGGCATGTGGTTTGACACGCCCCGCGGCGCGGTGCGGCTCCGGCCAGAGGTCACGGTGCTGGCCATGGGCGGGGCGAGCTGGGCAAGGCTGGGGTCGGACGGCCTTTGGGCAGGCCTTCTGGCGGCGCGCGGCATCGCCGTGACGCCGTTTTCGCCCGCCAATGCCGGGCTCTGCGTGCCGTGGTCGGAGCATATGGCGGCTCATTTTGGCGCGCCGCTGAAAGCCGTGGCCTTTCACGCGGGCGGGCTTACGTCGCGCGGCGAGGCGGTGATTTCCGCGCGCGGGCTGGAGGGGGGCGGGCTTTATCCGCTGTCGCCCGCGCTGCGGACGGGGGCGGCGCTGCAGGTCGATCTCTGCCCCGATCTGGCGGAAGACGTGCTGGCCGACCGGCTGGCGCGGCCGCGCGGCAAGCAGAGCCTCGCCAGCCATCTGCGCCGGGTGCTGCGGCTTTCGCCTGCGGTGCGGGCGCTGCTGGCCGAGGTGGCGCGCCCCCTGCCCGGCGATCCGCGCGCGCTGGCGCGGCTGCTGAAGGCGCTTCCCGTCCCGCATGCCGGGCTGCGCCCCATGGACGAGGCGATTTCCACCGCCGGGGGCGTGGCCTTTGCCGCGCTGGATGCGGGGCTGATGCTGCGCGCGGCGCCGGGGGTGTTCTGCGCGGGCGAGATGCTGGACTGGGAGGCGCCCACCGGGGGCTATCTGCTGACCGGCTGTCTTGCCACCGGGCTTTGGGCGGGGCGGGCGGCGGCGGCACGTCTGGCCGCCGCGCCCTTCCCCTGAGGCCTGATCCGGCTCAGATCGCCGTCTTGCGGCTTTCTTCCAGATAGATCTCGCGCAGGCGGCTGGCGACCGGGCCCGGCGTGCCGCTGCCGATCGCGCTGCCGTCCAGTTCGACCACCGGCATGACAAAGGAGGAGGCGGAGGTGATGAAGGCCTCGTCCGCCTCCAGCGCCTCGGCGATGGTGAAGGACCGCTCCTCGACCTCCATCTGCGCCTCCTGGGCAAAGCGCAGCACGGCGGCGCGGGTGATGCCGTGCAGGATGTCGGTGGACAGCGCGCGGGTGATGATGCGCCCGCCCTTCACGATATAGGCGTTGTTGGACGAGCCTTCGGTGACAAAGCCGTCCTCGACCATCCACGCGTCATCGGCGCCCGCCTTCTTGGCCATCATCTTGGCCATGGACGGATACAGCAGCTGCACGGTCTTGATGTCGCGGCGGCCCCAGCGGATGTCGTCCACCGAAATGACCTTGATGCCGGATTTTGCGGCGGGGGACTCGGCCAGACCCGGCTTCGACTGGGTGAACAGCACCAGCGTCGGTTCGGTGGTTTCGGGATCGGGGAAGGCGAAATCGCGGTCGCCTGCCGAACCGCGCGTGACCTGCAGATAGACCAGCCCGTCGGTGATATCGTTGGCGCGGACCAGTTCGCGGTGAATCTCCAGCAGATCTTCGTCCGAACAGGGCGCGCGCATGTCCAGTTCCGACAGCGACCGGGCCAGCCGCTTGGAATGGCCGGCAAAATCGATCAGCTTGCCATCCAGCACCGAGGTCACCTCGTAGACCCCGTCGGCCATCAGGAAGGCGCGGTCAAAGATCGACACCTTGGCTTCAGTTTCGGGCAGATACTCTCCGTTGACATAGACGGTGCGCGTCATGACAGTCTCCTTGCTGAGCGCGGAGCCGGGGCCGCCATGGCGCGCCTCCGGCAGAAATTCGGGTGATTGGACAGGACCGGAGTCCATGGCAGTCTGCCGCCGGTTACCCCGCCGCCCGCGGCATGGCAAATGCGGAATCCGCAGGCCCCGCGCCAGAGCGCGGCGCAGTCACGACAGGACGAATTCTTATGACCAAACATCCCGCGCTTGACGATTTTGTGCGCGAGGCGCTGGCCCGCGGCACGCCGCGCCCGCAGATCGCGGACCAGCTGCGCGAGGCCGGCTGGACCCAGCGCGAAACCGACGCGGCGCTGGCAGGCTGGACCGACAGCCAGCCCGACGCGGGGCCGGTGCCCCGGCCCGTGCGGTCGGGGGCCGCGCGCGAGACGCTGTTCCACGCGCTGCTGTTCGTCACCTTCGGCATGGTGGCGGGGCATGTGCTGGCGCTGGCCTTCGCGCAGATCGAGATTGTCCTGCCCGATCCTGACCGGGTGCAGGTCTACGCGGCGGGCGGGCTTCGCTGGGCCATGGCGGGGCTGATCGTGTTCACCCCGGTGTTCTGGCTCATCGACCGCAGCGACCGCCGCGCGCTGGCCACCGATCCGGCACGGCCCCATGGCACCGCCCGGCGCTGGCTGTCGTCGCTGGCGGTGTTCATCGCGGCGCTGACCCTGCTCGGCGATGCGCTGGTGCTGATCTACACCTTCCTTGACGGGCAGATGACCAGCCGGTTTCTGGCCAAATCCGCCGTGGTGGCGGGGCTTGCGGGGCTGGTGCTGGGCTATTTCCGGCAGGACCGCGCCGGGCTGCGCGCGGCTTCGGCGCAGGGGCTGGCGGGACTGGCCGCGCTGGTGCTGGCGCTCAGCTTTGCCAGCGTCGGCGGGCCGGGTCAGGGACAGATCGAACGGCGGGACGAGGCGCGGATCGCCGATCTGCGCCAGCTGACGCAGGACGTGCGGCGCTGCCTGCAGGAGCAGATCGGCGCGCTGCCCGAGGATCTGGCGCCGATGGACTGCGCCAGCAATCCCTCGCGCCTGACCGGCTATGCCGCCGCGATCACCTATCAGCGCCGCAGCGCCAGCAGCTTCGCTCTGTGCACCGAGGTGGAGTTTCCGCCCGCGATCCCCACCTATGACATCATGCTGGAGGGCACCACGGCCTGTCTGCCGACCGATCTGCAATGACCGGGCCTAACCCCAGAGCGCCGGTTCCGGCGGGTGCACGCCCGCCGCATCATACAGCAGGCCGGGGTCGCGATCCTCGGCCAGCAGCAGCGGCCCGTCCAGATCGGTGAAGGCGGCGCCCTGCGCCAGCAGCACGGCGGGCGCCATGGCCAGCGACGAGCCCACCATGCAGCCGACAAAGATGCCGTAGCCTTCCGCCTTTGCGGCCTCCAGCAGGGCGATGCCTTCGGTCAGGCCGCCGGTCTTGTCGAGCTTGATGTTCACGATGTCATACTTGCCCTTCAGATGCGGCAGGCTGGCGCGGTCGTGGCAGGATTCGTCGGCGCAGACCGGCACCGGACGGTCCATCCCGATCAGCGCGTCATCCTCGCCCGCAGGCAGCGGCTGTTCCACCATGGCGACGCCAAGCCGCACCAGATGCGGCGCCAGATCGGCATAGACCTGCGCCGTCCAGCCTTCGTTTGCATCCACGATGATCGTGGCCTCCGGGGCGCCCGCGCGCACCGCTTCCAGCCGGGGCATGTCGTCGGGGGTGCCCAGCTTGACCTTCAGCAGCGGGCGGAAGGCGTTCTTCGCCGCCTGTTCGCGCATCTTTTCCGGCGTGTCGAGCGACAGCGTATAGGCGGTGATCTCCGGCCCGGGCTTGGGCAGACCGGCCAGTTCCCAGACCCGCCTGCCGCTTTGCTTGGCGTCCAGATCCCACAGCGCGCAGTCCACCGCGTTGCGCGCGGCCCCGGCGGGCAGCAGGCCCTGCAGCGCCGCGCGCGTCACATCGGCCGGCAGGCTTTCGATCTGCGCCGCGACGCTGTCCAGCGTTTCGTCATAGCGGGCATAGGGCACGCATTCGCCCCAGCCGGTCACGCCATCCCGCGTCACCTTCACCGTCAGCACCTTCGTTTCGGTGCGGCTGCCGCGCGAGATGGTAAAGACCTGCGCCAGCCGGAACGTGTCCCGCGTTACCTCGATGCTCACGATGCCTGCCCTTTCCTTGTCTTCAGGCCCGGCGCCGGTCCTGCCGCCGCCGGGAATGTGATGATCGCGCGCGGATCAGACCGCGGC
This sequence comes from Salipiger marinus, assembly GCF_900100085.1. Lineage (GTDB taxonomy): Bacteria > Pseudomonadota > Alphaproteobacteria > Rhodobacterales > Rhodobacteraceae > Salipiger > Salipiger marinus. Next base: position 40,729 of record NZ_FNEJ01000024.1, on the reverse strand, counting down.
CAGCGCCTCGACCAGACGGTCGGCGCCATGGCGATAGGGATCGACGCAGGGCAGGCCCACGCGCGCCTCGACCTCGGCGCAATAGGCGCGCGAATCTTCCTCGCTCATGTGCTGGGTGTTGATCGACACGCCGATGACGGTGCAGGCCGGATTCGCCACGCGGGCCAGTTCCAGCGCCATGTCGCGCACCGCCTCGATCGAGGGCAGCTTGTAGCCGGGCAGGCCGCGCATATGGGCGCGCGACGGCTCGTGGCAGATCACCAGCGCATCGGGCTGGCCGCCATGGATCAGCGCCAGCGTCACCCCGGAATAGGAAACGTGGAACAGCGAGCCCTGCCCTTCGATGATATCCCAGTGATCCGCATCATTGTCGGGGGTCAGATATTCGATGGACCCGGCCATAAAATCCGCCACCACCGCATCCAGCGGCACGCCGTCACCGGTGATGAGGATCCCGGTCTGCCCGGTGGCGCGGAAACTGGATTTCATGCCCTTCTCGCGCATGCAGGCATCCATGGCGAGCGCGGTATACATCTTGCCCACCGAACAGTCGGTGCCGACGGCCAGCAGCCGCTTGCCGGTCCGCTTTTCGCCATTGGCGATGGGATACTTGACCGAAGGGATGCGCACGTCATGCAGGCTGCGCCCGGTGGCGCGGGCCACGGCGGCCAGATCTTCCTCGTCGCGCAGCAGGTTGTGCAGGCCGGAGGCAAGGTCGAAGCCTTCTTCCAGCGCTTCTACCAGCACCTTCTTCCAGCTTTGCGAGATCACGCCGCCCCGGTTGGCGACGCCGACCACCAGCGTCTTGGCGCCTGCCGCCTTGGCCTCGGCCAGCGTCATGTCGGTCAGGCCCAGATCGGCCTTACACCCTTCCATGCGGAACTGGCCCACGCAGTTTTCCGGGCGCCAGTCCTTGATACCCTGCGCCACCTTGGCGGCCAGCCCGTCGGGGGCGTCGCCGAGAAAGAGAAGATAGGGCGTCTGGATCATTCTGGTCTCCGATGACTGTCTGAGATCTGCATTGGGGGCTATCCTGCCCCGGATCCCTTGCAAATCTGTCCGGATTTTCGCGGATTTCCAGACAAGACCGCCGATTTTCTCCGCATTTCTCGGCCAGCGCCGAAGAATCGTGCAGCACCCCCGGCCCACACGCCGCTTTCTCCGCGCCGCAGCGCCGCAATTTTGCTTGCGCAGCATCACGCAATTTAATAACGAATGAGGCAACACAATCGCAACTTCGTTACAAGCCCGAGGGATTTCATGAGCTTCCGCATCCAGCCCGCCCCGGTCGCCCGCCCCAACCGCTGCCAGCTGTTCGGCCCCGGATCCCGCCCCGCGATCTTTGAAAAGATGGCGGCCAGCGCGGCGGATGTCATCAATCTGGATCTCGAAGATTCGGTCGCCCCCGACGACAAGGACAGCGCGCGCCGCAACATCATCGCGGCGGTGGGCGACATCGACTGGGGCCGCAAGACGCTGTCGGTGCGGATCAACGGGCTGGACACGCCGTGGTGGTATCGCGACGTGGTGGACCTGCTGGAACAGGCCAGCGACCGGCTGGACCAGATCATGATCCCCAAGGTCGGCTGCGCCGCCGATCTTTACGCCGTGGATGCGCTGGTCACTGCCGTGGAACGCGCCAAGGGCCGGACAAAGCGCCTGAAATTCGAGGTCATCATCGAATCGGCCGCCGGCATCGCGCATGTGGAGGAGATCGCCGCCGGATCCCCGCGTCTTGAGGCGATGAGCCTTGGCGCTGCCGATTTCGCCGCCTCCATGGGCATGGCCACCACCGGCATCGGCGGCACGCAGGAAAATTACTACATGCTGCAGAATGGCGCGAAGCACTGGTCCGACCCGTGGCACTGGGCGCAGGCCGCCATCGTCGCCGCCTGCCGCACCCATGGCGTGCTGCCGGTGGACGGGCCGTTCGGCGATTTCTCCGATCACGACGGCTTCCGCGCGCAGGCGCTGCGCTCGGCCACGCTGGGCATGGTCGGCAAATGGGCGATCCACCCCAAACAGGTGGCGCTGGCCAACGAGGTCTTCACCCCTTCCGACACCGCCGTGACCGAAGCGCGCGAGATCCTCGCCGCGATGGACGCCGCCAAGGCCAAGGGCGAAGGCGCCACCGTCTACAAAGGCCGCCTCGTCGACATCGCCTCGATCAAACAGGCCGAAGGCATCGTGAAACAGGCCGAAATGATCGCCGGGCATTGAGCCCGCGCATAAGGTCCGGCAGTCGCATGCTCCAGCCGCCCTTTACGCTGCGCAGCCCCGCCCATAAAGGTGATCCGCCCACAGATCAGGCCTGAGTCTTGCGCGTTCCTCTGCACCTTCTTGCCGTAGCTGCCCTGACCGTTCTGACGCAGGTCGGCGGGCTCGCCTGGCTGCTGAGCCTCAGGACCAGGCACCGGATGTTGGTCTTTGTCCTGGCCTATTTTGCCCTGTCGGCGTCTGCCTCGATGCTCGCGCCGCTCTTTGGCCGGGTTCCCCTGTCTTGCGGCGGCAGCGGCCCGTTGCGGATGCAGTCATGGGTCTACTGCCTGGCCAACCGGAACTATGTGGTCCCTGAGCTTGCGTCGGCTGCGGCAGATCTTGCCGCCGACGTGAACCGCCGTCATCCGGGCACCCTGACGCTTGCTCTGGACGGAAATTTTCCATTCTTTTCGGGCTTCCCGCTCCTGCCGCATCTGTCTCATGACGATGGCCGCAAGCTTGATCTGGCCTTTTATTACATGGACCGGCAGGGGTCCTATCTGCGCGGCGTCACGCGATCCCCGATCGGCTATTTCGCGTTCGAGCAGGGGCCGACGCAGTGCCCGCCGCACTGGCTCAGCCTGCGCTGGGATCTGGACTGGCTGCAGCCGCATCTGCCACACTACAGCCCCGAGCCGTCCCGGATGATCGCCATGCTGGACTGGCTTGCCACGGATCCGCGCATCAGCCGCGTGTTCGTGGAACCGCATCTTCTGTCCACGCTGGGGCGCGTGTCCCCGAAATTCGGCTTTCAGGGATGCCGGGCCGCGCGTCACGACGATCATGTGCATATCCAGCTTTAAGCCGCGCAGGAGCGCGGCACCCCCAGCCCCGCCCCCGGCTGGACCATGCGTCCCTCAACACCGTTGACCCGGGCCGCCCGCAGGTCTTAGCGTGGCGAGGCTGCCCTGTGGGTTCGGAGGTTTCATGCACCGTCTGGCTGTTCTGTTCTGCCTCGGGGGGCTGGCGGCTCCGGCTGCGGCGGATGTGTTTCCGTTCAAGACGCCCTCGGGCAATATCCAGTGTTATGTCGGCGTGGGCGATAGCTCGGACATCGACTGCACGATCTGGGACCGCGCCGGCCCGCCCGCGGCGCCCAAGCCCGCCTCCTGCCGCGGGCCGTGGGGGCATCGGGTGCAGATGGCCGAACGCGGGCCGGTCAGCCTGATCTGCGGCGCGCCCGGACCAAGAAACACCGCCCCCGGCGTGGAGGTGGCGCCCTATGGCCAGACCGGGCGCTGGGGCGGGATCAGCTGCAGTTCCACCCCGCAGGGGCTGGACTGCCGCAACGGCTCGGGCCACGGCTTCCGGCTGTCCCGCGCCAGCCAGCAGGTCTGGTAAGCCGCGCCCCTGCTGCAGCGCACCGTGTTGTGCCTGTCACATTCCCCGGATAGAGCGCCCTGCACACGCGACGCCGGGGTAAGGATCAGACGATGCCGCAGTTTACGCTTGGTTGGGAAGAATGGCTGTCCCTGCCTGACCTCGATCTGCCCGCGATCCGCGCGAAGGTGGATACCGGGGCCAAGACCTCGGCGCTGCACGCCTTTGCCATCGAACCCTTCGGCTCTGCCGAACGGCCCATGGTGCGCTTTGCCATCCATCCCGATCCGCAGGACACCGGGCTCGAGATCATCTGCTCCGCCCCGCTGAAGGACCGGCGCGAGATCACCTCCTCCAATGGCGAGACCGAGATGCGGTTCGTCATCGAGACCGATGTCACCATGGGCGGGCGCACATGGCCCATCGAGGTGACGCTGACCGACCGGGGCGGCATGGCCTATCGCATGCTGCTGGGCCGCAGCGCGCTGCTGCCCGAGATGATCGTGGCCCCCGCCCAGCGGCTGCAGCAGCCGCAGCTGTCTTATGACGTCTACCATGCCAGCCTGCGCCAGCGCCCGCACCGCCGGGCGCTGCGGCTGGCCATCCTGACCCGCGAGGCCGAAAATTACTCCACCCGCCGCCTGATCGAGGCCGCCGAGGCGCGCGGCCACACGATGGAGGTGATCGACACCTCGCGCTGCTACATGAACATCCGCGCCATTGGCGGCGAGGTGCATTACGACGGCCGCCCGCTGCCGCATTACGATGCGGTGATCCCGCGCATCGGCGCCTCCATCACCTCCTATGGCACGGCGGTGGTGCGGCAGTTCGAAAGCCTTGGCACCTATTGCCTTGCCGGATCCGAAGGCATCACCGTGTCCCGCGACAAGCTGCACGCGCATCAGGTGCTGGCCCGGCACCGCATCGGCATGCCCACCACCGCCTTTGCCCGCAGCCCCAAGGATTCGGGCAACGTGATCGCCGTGGTGGGCGGCGCGCCGCTGGTGCTGAAACTGCTGGAAAGCACGCAGGGCAAAGGCGTGGTGCTGGCGGAAACCAAGAAGGCGGCGGAAAGCGTGATCTCGGCCTTTCAGGGGCTGAAGGCGGATTTTCTGGTGCAGAGCTTCGTCAAGGAGGCCGCGGGCGAAGACATCCGCTGTCTCGTGGTCGGCGGCAAGGTGGTCGCGGCGATGCGGCGCCGGGGCAAGCCCGACGATTTCCGGTCCAACCTGCATCAGGGCGGCACCGCCGAGCCGGTGCGCATCAGCAAGCATGAACGCGAGGCGGCGATCAAGGCGGCGCGCGCCATGCGGCTGGATCTGGCGGGGGTCGATCTGTTGCGCGGCGCTGACGGGCCCAAGGTGCTGGAGGTCAATTCCTCACCGGGGCTGGAAGGCATCGAACGGGTGTCGCGCAAGGACATCGCGGGCCTGATCGTCGCCCATATCGAGGCGAAGGTGGCGCCGCGCCCGCCCCGGCCCCGCAGCCGGACAAGACGGGATCCGCCCGAGGCCTCCGGACTTGCCGCAGAGGCACCGGAGATGTAAACAACCCCGATTACCGCAAATGAGGGGATCCCATGCCCGCCTATCGCTCCCGCACCACCACCCATGGCCGCAACATGGCCGGCGCCCGCGGCCTGTGGCGCGCCACAGGCATGACGGATGGCGACTGGAACAAGCCGATCATCGCCATCGTCAACAGCTTCACCCAGTTCGTGCCCGGTCACGTGCACCTGAAGGATCTGGGCCAGATGGTCGCGCGCGAGGTCGAGAAGGCCGGCGGCGTGGCAAAGGAATTCAACACCATCGCGGTGGATGACGGCATCGCCATGGGCCATGACGGCATGCTCTATTCCCTGCCCTCGCGCGAGATCATCGCGGATTCGGTGGAATACATGGTCAACGCCCATTGCGCCGACGCGATGGTCTGCATCTCCAACTGCGACAAGATCACCCCCGGCATGCTGATGGCCGCCATGCGGCTGAACATCCCGGTGGTCTTCGTCTCCGGTGGTCCGATGGAGGCCGGCAAGGTGCAGTGGGAAGACGAGGAGCGCGCGCTTGATCTCGTCGATGCCATGGTCGCCGCGGCGGATGACAAATATACCGACGCGCAGGTGCAGGCGATCGAGGAAGCCGCCTGCCCGACCTGCGGCTCCTGCTCGGGCATGTTCACCGCCAACTCGATGAACTGCCTGACCGAGGCGCTGGGTCTGTCGCTGCCGGGCAACGGCTCGACGCTGGCCACCCATGTCGACCGCCAGCGGCTGTTCGTCGAGGCGGGGCACCTGATCGTGGATCTGGCCAAGCGCTATTACGAACAGGACGATGCCAGCGTGCTGCCGCGCTCCATCGCCACGGTCAAAGCGTTCGAGAATGCCATGACGCTGGACATCGCCATGGGCGGCTCCACCAACACCGTGCTGCACCTGCTTGCCGCCGCGCATGAGGGCGAGATCGCCTTCGACATGTCCGACATCGACCAGCTGTCGCGCAAGGTGCCCGTGCTCTGCAAGGTGGCGCCCGCCAAGAGCGACGTCCATATGGAAGACGTGCACCGCGCCGGCGGCATCATGTCGATCCTCGGCCAGCTTGACCGCGCGGGCCTGCTCGACACCTCGGTGCCCACCGTGCATGCCGAAACCATGGCCCATGCGCTGGACCGCTGGGACGTGACCCGCACCAATTCCGAAAGCGTGCACGATTTCTACCGCGCCGCGCCCGGGGGCGTGCGCACCACGCAGGCCTTCTCCCAGCAGCGCCGCTATGAAACCCTCGACCTCGACCGCGAACAGGGCGTTATCCGCAGCGCCGAACACGCCTTCTCCAAGGATGGCGGGCTCGCGGTGCTGTATGGCAACCTCGCCGAGGACGGCTGCATCGTGAAGACGGCGGGCGTGGACGAGTCGATCCTTGTCTTCTCCGGCACCGCCCGCGTGTTCGAAAGTCAGGACACCGCCGTGAGCGCCATCCTCACCGGCAAGGTGAAGCCCGGCGACGTGGTGCTGATCCGCTACGAAGGCCCGCGCGGCGGTCCGGGCATGCAGGAAATGCTCTACCCCACCTCCTACCTGAAATCGAAAGGGCTGGGCAAAGACTGCGCGCTGGTCACGGACGGGCGGTTCTCGGGCGGATCCTCGGGCCTCTCCATCGGCCACGTCTCCCCGGAAGCCGCCGAGGGCGGCACCATCGGTCTGGTGGAAGAAGGCGACCGGATCGAGATCGACATCCCCGCCCGCAAGATCCACCTTGCCGTAGATGATGCCGTGATCGCCGAACGCCGCGCCGCCCGCGAGGCCAAGGGCTGGCAGCCGGACGAGAAACGCAAGCGCAAGATCACCACGGCACTGAAAGCCTATGCCGCGCTGACCACCTCCGCCGCAAAAGGCGCGGTGCGCCAGATCTGAGCCACAGGCGCGCGAATTGACCGGCCGTCCCAAGGGGGCGGCCGGTCTCGTTCGGGGGCGCTGCCCCCGTCCCCCTGCGGGGGACTCCCCCGGGATATTTGGGGTCAGAAGAAGCGCGCACGTAATTTCACCTTCTTCTGACTAAAAATATCCCCGCCGGAGGCAGGCCGGACCGCGACAGCGGCGCGGCGACCGAGAAGAGGGTCAGGCGCGGTCATCCTTGGGCGAGCCCATCACCACGTAGGAGGTCACCGAATTGACCTGCGGCAGCGTGCCCAGAACGTCGGTGTGGAAGGTCTTGTAGGCGGGCAGATCCGCGACCTCGATCCGCAGCAGGTATTCCACATTGCCGGTGATGTTGTGGCATTCCCGCACTTCCGGCGCATGGCGCACCGCGCGTTCGAAGGCCTCCTGCGAGGCCTTGGTATGGGAATTGAGTCCCACGGTCACATAGGCGGTGAAGCCGATGCCGGTCTTTTCCGGGCTGAGCACGGCGCGGTAGCCCCGGATGGTGCGCGAGCGTTCCAGCGCCGCCACCCGGCGCAGGCAGGCCGAGGGCGACAGCCCCACCCGTTCCGCCAGCGCAAGGTTGCTGAGGCGCCCGTCGCGCCCGAGCTCACGCAATATCCTGCGGTCGATGTCATCCAGATCGGTCATGGATTGCAGCATTGACGGGATTCGCGCGCAATTTGCAATCTTTCGCCGCGAGGCTCGCGCGATTGTGCCGCCATGACACAGGATCTGCTTCTGGCGCTTGGCGCCTTCGCGTTTGTCACGGTGATCTCGCCGGGGCCGAACAATCTCATGCTGCTGACCTCGGGCGCCAATTTCGGGCTGCGCCGCAGCCTGCCGCATCTGCTGGGCGTGGCGCTGGGATTTCCCGCCATGGTGCTGCTGGTGGGGATGGGCGTGATGCAGATCTTTGACGCGGTGCCGCTGGCGCGGCCGGTGCTGACCGTGGTCTCGGTCGCCTATATGCTGTGGCTGGCATGGAAGATCGCCCATGCCGCAGCCCCCGGCGAGGCGGCGGCGGCGGGCGCCAAGCCCCTGAGTTTCCTGCAGGCGGCGGCCTTTCAGTGGGTCAATCCCAAGGCGTGGTCCATGGCGCTGGGGGCCATCACGCTTTACGCGGTGAGCCGCGATCTGGTGGCGGTGCTGTGGGTCGCCGGGGTCTATGTGGCGGTGGGCATGGTCTCGGCGACCACCTGGACGATGCTGGGGGGCGTGCTGCGGCGCTGGCTGACCCAGCCGCGGCGGCTGCGCCTTTTCAACTGGACCATGGCGGCGCTGCTGCTGGCCTCGCTCTGGCCGGTGCTGGCGGGCTGATCGGGCATCATGTTGCAACCTTGCGCGGCGGACGGCATATAGACGCCAGCAAGGAGACGCCCGGGCATGACGCATTATCTCGACTTTGAAAAACCCCTCGCCGAGATCGAAGGCAAGGCCGAAGAGCTGCGCGCGCTGGCGCGGAAGAACGAGGAGATGCAGGTCGAAGAGGAGGCCGCGGCGCTGGACCGCAAGGCCGAGGATCTGCTGCGCGACCTCTATCGCAAGCTGACGCCCTGGCGGAAATGTCAGGTGGCGCGCCATCCGGACCGGCCGCATTGCAAGGATTACATCGAGGCGCTGTTCACCGAATACACGCCTCTGGCGGGGGATCGCGGCTTTGCCGACGATCTCGCGGTGATGGGCGGTCTGGCGCGGTTCAACGACCGTCCCGTCATGGTGATCGGCCATGAGAAGGGCAATGACACCCAGTCGCGGATCGAGCGCAATTTCGGCATGGCCCGCCCCGAAGGCTATCGCAAGGCCATCCGCCTGATGGAAATGGCCGACCGGTTCAACCTGCCGGTGCTGACGCTGGTCGACACTCCCGGCGCCTATCCCGGCAAGGGTGCGGAGGAGCGCGGCCAGTCCGAAGCCATCGCGCGCGCCACCGAAAAATGCCTGCAGATCGGCGTGCCGCTGGTCTCTGTCATCATCGGCGAGGGCGGATCCGGCGGGGCCGTGGCCTTTGCCACCGCCAACCGCGTCGCCATGCTGGAGCATTCGGTCTATTCGGTGATCTCGCCCGAGGGCTGCGCCTCGATCCTGTGGAAGGATGCCGAGAAGATGCGCGAGGCCGCCGAGGCGCTGCGCCTGACCGCGCAGGATCTGCTGAAGCTGGGCGTCGCCGACCGGATCATCCCCGAACCGCTGGGTGGCGCGCATCGCGACGGCGCCGCAAGCATCGCGGCGGTGGGCGAGGCGCTGCAGGCGATGCTGGCAGAGATGGACGGCCAGTCCGGCAAGGCGCTGGTCAAGGCGCGGCGCGACAAGTTCCTGAACATGGGGGCAAAGGGGCTGGCGGCCTGAGCCGCCCGGCACCCCTAGCCCACCAGCAGCCGCAGGCCCTGCGTCACGTCGGACCGCACCGCCAGCCGCAGCCCCGGCTCGTCCCCCGCGCGCAGCGCCGCGATGATCAGCCGGTGATATTGCGGCGCCTCGGTGCGGCGCAGCCGCCCGTAAAGCTTGCGCATCGTCGGCCCAAGCTGCAGCCAGACGGTTTCCGCCATGGCCAGCATCGCCGGGGCCTGCGCGCGCAGGTAAAGCGTACGGTGAAACTCCAGATTGGTGCGGATATAGCCCACCGCATCGCGGTCGCGGATCACATCGGAAATCGTGCCGTTGATGGTCTGCAGCCGGTCGATCAGCGCCATATGCGCCCGGGGCAGCGCGCGCGAGGCCAGTTCCACCTCGATCAGGGCGCGCAGGGCCGCCAGTTCCTCGATCCGTTCGTTGCTGAGTTCGGGGGTGGAGACCCGCCCCGAGGAGGACATGCTGAGCGCGCCTTCGGCCACCAGCCGCTGCACCGCCTCGCGCGCGGGCGTCATCGATACGCCGAAATCACGCCCGATGCCGCGCAGGGTCAACGATTCGCCGGGCGGGATCTGGCCCAGCATGATGCGCGTGCGCAGGCCGCGAAAAACCCGTTCATGGGCGGAGGGCTGGCTGTCGGAGGGGCGCGGGACGGGTGTGATCATGGCCCGATCATGTGATCACGAAACAGGCGCCCGTCAATCGCCGAAACGGTAGCGGTGCAGCGCCGCCCCCTCGTCACGCAGCCACGCCCGGGCCGGGCGCCAGTCGCCGTAAAGCCGCTCCACCACCGCCCAGAAGGCGGGCGAGTGGTTCATCTGCGCCAGATGCGCCACCTCATGCGCCGCGACATAGTCCAGCACCTCGGGCGGGGCGAGAATCAGCCGCCATGAATACATCAGCCCGCCCTCTGCCGTGCAGGATCCCCAGCGCGAGCGGGTGTCGCGCAGGGTCAGCCGCGTATAGGGCCGCCCCAGCGCCGCGGCGTGGCGGTCGGAGGCGGCGGCGAGCCGGTCGCGCGCCAGCGTCTTGAGCCAGCCCTGCAGCCGTGCGGCGGCGCGGTCGGGGGGGCCGGGCACCTCCAGCGCGTCGGGCAGAAGCCGCAGGCTGCGCCCCTGCCCCGCCCGGATCTCGCGCATGTTGCCTTCGACCGGCACCTGCAGCCCCGGGGCCACGTGCAGATCGGCGCCGCGCGCCTCCAGATGGCCGCGCAGCCACATTTCCTTTTCGCGCAGGAAGCCCACCGCCTCGGCCTCGGGCAGGCGCCGGGGCATGGTCAGGGTCACGCGCCCGTCGATCTGGCTCAGCCGCAGCGACAGGCGGCGGGCCTGCGCGCTGCGCCGCAGGGTGACCGCGATCGGGGGGTTGCCGGGTAGGGTGATCTGCCCCATATGACTTGCCTCGCACCGTTCGTGCCAAAGGCTTTGACACGCTGCCCCTGTTATGGCAGAGGGCGCAGATTGTCGACCAGACAGAACAAGTTGAAAGGGACCACCCATGCCCAAGGAAGAATGGGGCACGAAGCGCATCTGCCCGACCACCGGCAAGCGTTTTTACGACCTGAACAAGGATCCGATCGTCAGCCCCTATACCGGAGAACTGCTGACGCTGGATACCGGCAAGCGCACCATGCTTGCCGCCGACAGCGCCGATGGCGCCCCCCGCCGTGCGCCGCGCGAGGATGCGGAGGAGCCCGATCTGCTTGAGGATGACGTCGAGGTCGATCTCGATGACGACGATGTTCTTGAGGACGAGGATGACGACAACGTCTCGCTGGACGACATTCATGATGTCGCGGGCGAAGACGAAGACTGATCCGCAAATTTCTCCGCGGGCGGTGATTTTTCCGCTTGAACCCGCCCGCGGCTTCCCATAGATCGACCCGCACAGCGCCGGAGACGGCGCCGCGGACCAGAGGCCGGAAACGGCCCGCGCGATTGGGGCCTTAGCTCAGCTGGGAGAGCGCCTGATTTGCATTCAGGAGGTCAGGGGTTCGATCCCCCTAGGCTCCACCAATCCTCCACATTCTTGATTGATGAAATTCCCGCCTCCGGGAACGGCGTCTGAAGCGCCGCTGTCCTGCTGTGCCATGCTCCGGCGCCGGATCCGCTGACTGCGCAAAATCGAACAGCCGCCCTTCGCGTCCGGGGTAGGACAGGAGGCGGTGCCGGACCTAGCTTTGGGGGAGCCTCAGCATCCGGAGACATGCCCATGACCAGCGGCCTTCATCACGTCACCGCCATCACCCGGCGCGTGCAGCAGAACGTGGATTTTTACGCGGGCTTTCTGGGGCTGCGGCTGGTGAAGCAGGCGGGCGGCGCCGAAGATGCCCAGCAGCTGCATCTGTTTTACGGCGATGCCGCGGGCACGCCCGGATCGGTGGTCACCTTTCTGGTCTGGCAGGATGGCGCCCCCGGGCGCGTCGGCCACGGGCAGGTGGCGGAGATCGCGCTGGCCGTGCCGCCGCAGAGCATCGGCACATGGCTGCAGCGTGCGCTGGCGGCGCGGGTGCCGGTCGAAGGGCCGCTGCGCGAGTTTGGCGAAAGCGTGCTGCGGCTGCGCGATCCCGACGGGATCATCGTGAAGCTGGTGGGGGTCGACATGCCCGCCGCCGCCGCCCTGCCCGATCCCGAGGCGCCGACCCGGCTGCGCGCCGTCACGCTTTACAGCGAAAACCCCGAGGCCACCGCCGAGAGTCTGGCGCGGTTCGGCTATCGCCCCGCGCGGCGCGAGGGCGCGGTGCTGCGGCTGGTCTCTGACAGCGACGCGGTGGATCTGCGCGAGGCTGCCGGGTTCTTTGCCGGGATCCCCGGCACCGGCACCTTTGACCACGTCGCCTTTCGCGCCGCCGATGATGCGGCGCTGGAGGCCACGCAGCGCCACTTTGCAGCACTTGGCCCGACCACCATTCATGACCGGACATGGTTCCGGTCGCTGTATCTGCGCGACCCGGCAGGGCTGCTGATCGAACAGGCCACGGATGGCCCCGGCTTTGCGGTGGACGAAGATCCGGCGCATCTGGGGGAAAGGCTGATGTTCCCCGGCCAGAGCCCCGACCGTGCCGAGGCGCTGCGCCTCATGCTGCCCCAGTTTTCCCGTCCCGGAGAGGAGAGACCCCCGATGCGCGACCTGCCTTTTGTTCACCGCCTGCACCACCCCGAGGATCCCGACGGCTCGGTGCTGCTGCTGCTCCATGGCACCGGCGGCAACGAGGCCGACCTGATGCCGCTGGCCCATCAGCTGGCGCCGCGCGCGACGCTGCTGGGAGTGCGCGGGCGCGCCACCGAAGAGGGCGTGACCCGCTGGTTCCGCAGGCTGGCCATGGCGCGGTTCGATCAGGACGACATCCGCGCCGAAGCCCGCGCCTTTGACGCCTTTCTGGACGGCGCGCTTGGCGGCTATGGGCTGGATCCCGCGCGGCTGACCGTGCTGGGCTATTCCAACGGCGCGAATTTCGCCGGGGCGGTGATGGCGCTTCATCCCGGCGTGATCCGCCGCGCGATCCTGCTGCGGCCCATGCTGGTGCTGGAGGATCTGCCGAAACCCGACCTGACCGGGCTGGAGGTGCTGACGCTGAGCGGGGACCGCGACCCCTACGGCGCCTATGCGCCCGCGCTGAACGACTGGCTGGCCGCGCAGGGGGCGACGCTGGAGGCGCGGCAGCTGTCCGCCGGGCACGAACTGGGTGCCGCAGATCTGGACATAGCGCGCGACTGGCTGGCAACTCTCCGCGCCTGAGCGGGCCGACACAACTCTGCTGCTTTTCCGCTCCGGGCCGCCGTGTCAGCATTCACATATGCGTGATTCCCTGACCATCCAATGGCCCGGCGCGGCCACCCGGTTTCTGGCGCTCCGGCTTTTGCCGGAGGACGACCTGCGCGGCGCGCTGGCCGATGCCTTTGCGGCGGAACCCGAACAGGGCGGCTTTGTCGCGGCCTGCGTCGGCAGCCTGTCGCGGGTGGTGCTGCGCCCCGCCGGGCGCGACTCCGCGCTGGAGGTGACGGTGCCCATGGAAATCGTGGCGCTGTCCGGCACCTTTTCCGCCGAAGGGCCGCACCTGCATATTGCGGTGGCCGATCCGCAGGGCGTGGTGCTGGGCGGCCATCTGCTGCGCGGCAGCACGGTGCGCACCACGGTGGAGCTTGTGCTGGCCCTGTGCCCGGCTGCCTTTCACCGGGCCGAGGATGCGCGCACCGGCCATGCGGAACTGTTCTTCGGCTGAGCCGTCAGCCGAAAATGGCGCGGCGCAGCAGGTTCAGCCCGGCCACCAGCAGCACCAGCAGCGTCAGGCGGCGGAACATGGCCTGATCGATGCGGTCATGCACCAGCCCGCCCAGCCCCATGCCCACCAGCGCGGGCAGCAGCATCGCGGCGGAAAACACCGCCGTCTGCGCGGTCAGCACGCCAGAGGCCACATGCGCCCCCACCAGCGACACCGCACCCAGCCCGTAGGCCACGCCCTGCACCCGCAGCTGGTCGCGCTTGTCGGTGTCAAGCGCGGTCAGATAGGCGACGAAGGGCGGCCCCCAGACCCCGGACAGACCACCCAGAAACCCGGCCACGGCCCCCACGCCCACCTCTGTCGCCACGGTGGGCCCGTTGGGCAGATGCGCGCGCCAGCCCAGAAGCTGCATCAGGCAGAACAGCGTGACGGGCGCCCCGATCACCGCCAGCAGCAGGTCCGCCGACAGCACCCGCACCAGCTGCGCCGACAGGGCCAGCATCACGAAGGCCACGATCAGGAACAGCAGGAACTGCCGGACGGAGCCCCACGCGGCGCGCGGGCCTTCGCGCAGCGCCTGCAGCGCGTTGGTGGCCAGCGTCGGCAGCAACAGCCCGGCCAGCGCCAGTTCCGGCGCCACGATCGAACCCAGCCCGGAAATCATGATCATCGGCATGGCGAAGCCCACCATGCCCTTCACCAGCCCGGCCAGCAGCGCGATGCCAAGGCAGAGGGCCAGCTGCGGCGCGGGCACAAGGGTCAGAAGCGTTTCCATGTGTCGCGTGATAGCATTCCCAGCGGGGCGGCAAAGCGAAATCATCGGCGCAACAATAGATCACCTTAAGGCTATCATTGGTATTTTTGTTGCGCTGCAACTGCGAAATGGCTAGACCGCTGGGCAACCGGGAGAAGGAAGGTGATTCATGGCACATGACGGACAGGACGTGATGCGGGAACCGGGTCTGCTGCTGGACGATCTGCTGGGACTGACCGGCGCGGCCCTGCCTGTGGTGGACGCGGTGCTGGATCAGGCGCGGCAATCGGTGCGCGCCATGGTCGAGGAGGAAGGCCGGGTTTCGGCCCGGCTGATCGACACCCACCAGACCGCCGCCCACGGGCTGGCATGGCTTGCCACCTATGCCGAGGCGCTGCGCCAGATGCAGGGCTGGGCCGGGCGTCTGCAGGCGCAGGGCAGCTTTGGCGAGGTCGAGGCGCTGATCCACCAGATCGCTTTTGGCGAATATCTCAACCAGATCGCGGGCGGCATCCAGATGAATCAGGGCGAGGTGATCCGCCTTGCCGATCTGGGGCTGGGCGCCGGGGCCAGTGCCGGGCTGCAGTCAGGCGCCGCCGCCACGCTGGCGGCACGGGGCAACACGCAGGCCGTGCGCAGCCGTCTGGTCGAGCTGATGCAGGAGCGCGCGGCAGAGATCACCGTGGGCCGCTGCGGTCTGGACGACGAGCTGGAGATGATCCGCGAGCAGTTCCGCCGCTATGCCGTGGACCGGATCGAACCTCATGCCCATGACTGGCATCTGAAGGATGATTACATCCCGCTGGAGGTGATCGACGAGCTAGCGGAAATGGGGGTGTTCGGCCTGACCATTCCGGAAAATCTGGGCGGGCTGGGGCTTTCGAAGGCGTCGATGTGCGTGGTGTCCGAAGAACTGTCGCGCGGCTATATCGGCGTGGGCTCGCTGGGCACCCGGTCGGAAATCGCGGCGGAGCTGATCCTTGCCGGGGGCACCGACGCGCAGAAGGAGAAGTGGCTGCCGCTGATCGCCAGCGGCCAGATCCTGCCCACCGCCGTTTTCACCGAACCCAATACCGGATCCGATCTGGGCAGCCTGCGCACCCGCGCCGTCCGCGATCAGGGCGATTACCTGATCACCGGCAACAAGACATGGATCACCCATGCCGCCCGCGCCCATGTGATGACGCTGCTGGCCCGCACCGACCCCGCCAGCAGCGATTACAAGGGCCTGTCGATGTTCCTTGCCGAAAAGGAGCCGGGCACCGATGCCGACCCCTTCCCCACTCCCGGCATGACCGGCGGCGAAATCGAGGTGCTGGGCTATCGCGGCATGAAGGAGTTCGAGCTGGGCTTCGACGGCTTCCGCGTGAAGGGAGAGAACCTGCTGGGCGGCGAAGAAGGCCGCGGCTTCAAGCAGCTGATGGAGACCTTTGAATCGGCGCGCATCCAGACCGCCGCCCGCGCCATCGGCGTGGCGCAGTCGGCGCTGGATCTGGGGCTGAGCTATGCGCAGGACCGCAAGCAGTTTGGCCGCGCGCTGATCGAGTTTCCGCGCGTGTCGGGCAAGCTCGCCATGATGGCGGTGGAGCTCATGGTGGCCCGGCAGCTGACCTATTTCTCGGCCCGCGAAAAGGACGAGGGCATCCGCTGCGATCTGGAGGCGGGCATGGCCAAGCTGCTGGGGGCCCGCGTGGCATGGGCGGCGGCGGACAACGCGCTGCAGATCCATGGCGGCAACGGGTTTGCGCTGGAATACAAGATCAGCCGCATCCTGTGCGACGCGCGCATCCTCAACATCTTTGAAGGCGCCGCCGAAATTCAGGCGCAGGTGATCGCGCGCCGCCTGCTGGGTTAAGGCCAAGGCGCGCCCGCGCTTGATCCGTGTCAAGGTCGGGGGCTCTGACCTGTGCTTCTGAAGGGTATCGATTCAGGAGTTGAGATATGAGCTATACCGACACACTCGCCAAGACCCGCGCCAATCTGCGCGGGCTGCGCAAGGCCATCCCCGACACTTTCGCGGGCTTCGTGGCGCTGGAACAGGCGGCCTCGGTCGAAGGGGCGCTGGACGCCAAGCAGAAAGAGTTCGTGGCCCTTGGCATCGCCGTGGCGCTGCGCTGCGAGGACTGCATCCTGAGCCATGCCGCCGCCCTGCACCGGCTGGGCGCCAGCCGCGACGAGATCGGGCAGGTGCTGGGCACGGCGGTGCAGATGGCGGGCGGTCCGGGGCTGATGTATGCCGCCAAGGCGCTGGCCGCCTTTGACGAATTTGCGGGCACCGGGGACTAAAGCTCAGTCGCGCCCGCCACAGCGCCGCAGCAGATGGGGGGCGCCGCCAATCTCGGCCAGCACCGCAGCCCGGTCGGGAACAGGCGCCAGCAGCGACACGTCACCTTCGGGCACCGGCACGGGCAGCAGCGCCTGCCCGTCCTCGCTGAGCCAGACCGACTCCTCGCCCTGAAACACCAGCAGGTCATCCGCCGCCATCAGATGCTGCGGCTGGCTGCCATCGGGGGCGATCACCGGCTCTGCCGCGTCGGCCCCCTGCCAGCGCCAGACCCCGCCGCCCACCAGAAAGATGCCCGCGCCGGTCTGCAGCACCTCGGGCATCGCGTCGGGGAAGGTTTCGCCCAGCCCCGGCATGCCGATCAGCGTGCGCCCGTCAAAAAGCGCCATGCGGCTGCCGCGGCGGATCATCACCCCCGCCCCCAGCGGGCGCAGCGTGTAGCGCGCGGGCACCGGCAAGATGTTCGGATCCCGGTCCGGGTTGGGCTGGGCTTCTGCAGGCCCGCCGGGCACCGGCCACGCGCCATCGCGGGTGACCATGCGCAGCGCGGGGGCGCTTTCGAACCAGCCCGCATCCAGACCCGGCGCCATCAGTTCGATCAGCACCCGCCCCTGCCCGGCCTGCGCCACGCCGTGATCCTGCACCATGTATTGCGACAGGAATTCCGGCCTTGGCCCCGACATGTCAAAGACCAGCACCGCCACGTCGATCTGCAGCACCGCCAGCCCGCTGTCCTGATCGTGATAGACCCGCGGCACCACGTCTTCGGGCAGGGTCTCGCGCCATGTCTGCACGGTGCTGATGCGCTCCCAGTCGGCGGCGCCGTCATGGCGCAGCCACAGCGCGCCATCCTGCAGCGCCATCCATGCGCGCAGCGCGGTCAGATAGCGCACCGGGCCAAAATCGGCGGCATAGGCGCCGGGCAGACCATCGGCGCGCAGCGCCAGCGGCGAGGCGGTCCAGCCGCTGCTGTCCCATTCCAGAAGCCGCGCGCCGTCGTGGGCAAAGATGCGCGCCGTCACCGGATCAACCCAGAGCGGCGCATAAGGCGTGTCCAGCAGCACGGTATAGCGGCCGGTCTCTGCCGCGCGGGTCAGCACCCGGCTGCCGCCCTGCTGCGGCAGGATCAGGAAATGCCGCCCGTCGGCGGTATTGGTGACGCGGGCCTGCGCATTGCTGCTGCCCAGCCACGGCCAGCGCACCAGCCGGTCGCCGCGCAGCACCAGCGGCGCGCCGCCCGCGTCATGGATCAGGATGTCCGGCCCGCCCTCCAGCGACTGGGTGCGGACCACCCCGCCTGCGGAGGCGCCCGCCACCGGCACGGCGCAGCCTTCCAGCGCCTGAGCGGCCGACACGGCTTCGGACAGAAACAGTGCGGCCAGAAGCAGGGCAGTCCCCCGCATCAGCCGCGCAGCGTGCCGCCGGTCGCCTTGGCGACCTTTTCGACGATCTTGGCCGCCACCGCCTCGATGTCCTTTTCGGTCAGGGTGGCGCCCGCAGGCTGCAGGCGGACGCTGATCGCCAGCGACTTCTTGCCCTCGCCCAGACTGCCGCCGACAAATTCGTCGAAGACGCGCACATCCTCGATCAGCGCCTTGTCGGCCCCGGCGGCAGCATTCACCAGATCCAGCGCGGCCACCTGCGCATCCACCACGAAGGCGAAATCACGCTCCACCGGCTGCAGCCCGTTCAGCACCAGCGGCGCACGCGCCCCGCCAGAGCTGCGCGGCAGCGGGATGTCTTCGGGATACAGGGTGAAGGCCACGGCGGGGCCTTTCACGTCCAGCGCCTTCAGCACCTTGGGGTGCAGTTCGCCGAACACGCCCAGCACCTTTTTCGGGCCAAGGCACAGCTTGCCGTGACGCCCCGGATGCCACCAGCTTTCGGCGCCACGCAGGATCTGCATCCGCGCAGGGGCGCCCATGGCCGCCAGCAGCGCCTCGGCATCGGCCTTGGCATCGAACAGATCCACGGCGCGGGCCGCGCCATGCACGTCCTTCGGGCCGGTGCGGCCCACCAGCAGGCCGCTGATCTGCAGCGTCTGTTCGCCGGGCTCGCCGCCATGGAAGGCGGCCCCCACCTCGAACAGCGCCAGATCGGCAAAGCCGCGCGCCTGATTGCGCGCCGCCGCCCGCAGAAGCCCCGGCAGCAGCGAGGGGCGCATATGCGACAGGTCGGCACTGATCGGATTGGCCAGCATCGTGGCATCGGACCCGCCGCCGAACAGCTCCGCCGCCTCGCGGTCGACAAAGCTGTAGGTCACGCATTCGTTGTAACCCAGTTCCGCCGTGGTGCGGCGGGCGATCTGCTCGCGCTTCTGCAGCGGCTGCAGGATGGGCTTCGGCACGCCCGCCTGCGCGCGCGGCATCGGCTGGCCGCGCAGCTTGGTCAGCGAGGCGACGCGCGCCACCTCTTCCACCAGATCGGCCTCTCCCATCACGTCGGGGCGCCAGCTGGGCACATGGGCCATGTCGCCCTCCAGCGTGAAGCCAAGCGCGGTCAGCGTGGCGCGCTGCTCTTCGGCGGGGATTTCCATCCCGACAAGGCTCACGACGCGGTCGGTATCCAGCCGGTAGGCGCGGGCAACATCGGGCTCCTGCCCGGCCTTCACCACCTCCGACGCCTCGCCGCCCGCGATCTCTAGGATCATGGCGGTCGCGGCCTCGATGCCTCCCGCAGCGGAGAGCGGATCAACCCCGCGCTCGAACCGGTAGCGGGCATCGGAATTGATCTTCAGCGCGCGACCGGTGAAGGCGGTGCGGATCGGATCGAACCATGCCGCTTCAAGGAACACGTTGACGGTATTTTCGTCCACACCGGTTGTCTCGCCGCCCATCACGCCGCCAAGGCTCTGCACGCCGCGATCGTCGGAAATGACCACCATGCCGGGCTGCAGGGTGTAGCTGCGCTCGTCCAGCGCCTCCAGCACCTCGCCGCCGGTGGCGCGGTGCACGCGCAGCGCGCCGGTCACCTTGGCGGCGTCAAAGACATGCAGCGGGCGGTTGCGGTCGAAGGTGAAATAATTGGTCACGTCCACAAGGAACGAGATCGGGCGCAGCCCGATGGCCTTCAGCCGGTCCTGCAGCCAGCGCGGCGAGGGCCCGTTCTTCACGCCCCGGATCAGGCGGCCATAGAACACCGGGCAGGCGTCCCGCGTGTCTTCGTCGATGGTCACGTCCAGCGGCGAGGCGAAGCTGCCCGGCACCACCGGCGCCGTCACCGGCTTCACCCGGCCCAGACCACGCGCCGCCAGATCGCGGGCGATGCCCTCGATCCCCAGCGCATCGGGACGGTTGGGGGTGATGGCGATCTCGATCACCGGATCGACCTTGGCGGGCTGGTTCCGCGCCAGCCAGTCGGTGAAGCGCTCGCCCACCTCGCCCGAGGGCAGTTCGATGATGCCGTCATGCTCGTCCGACAGCTCCATCTCGCGTTCGGAGCACATCATGCCGTGGCTTTCGATGCCGCGAATCTTGCCCACCTGAATCGTGGTGTCGATGCCGGGCACATAGGTGCCGGGCTTGGCCACCACCACGGTGATGCCTTCGCGCGCATTGGGCGCGCCGCAGATGATCTGCGACTCGCCCGTATCGGTCAGCACGGTGCAGACCCGCAGCTTGTCCGCATCGGGATGCTTTTCCGCCTTCAGCACCTTGCCGATGGTAAAGGCGCTCAGACGGTCGGCGGGGTTTTCGATCCCCTCGACCTCAAGCCCCAGATCGGTCAGCGTCTCGGCGATCTCCGAAACGGAAGCGGAGGTGTCGAGGTGGTCTTTCAACCAGGAAAGCGTGAATTTCATTTCTGGGCGCCCGGCATGGTTTCGCTTGGGCTTGGCTCTTAGCGGAATGAGACGGAAGGGGAAAGGGGCGGCAGTGAACGACCGCGCCCCGCCCCTGCCCGGTCAGGCCATCACGCAGGCCTCGTCAAAGCCCAGCCTCGGCAGCCGGTCGAACAGCTTTTCGGGGTCGCCATAGCCGAGATTGATCAGGAAATTGGCCTTCCACGTCGTGCCCGCCAGAAACTCCGACTCCAGCATCTCGACATCGAAGCCCGACATCGGCCCGCAGTCGAGCCCCAGCGCCCGCGCGGCAAGGATCAGATAGCCGCCCTGCAGCGTGCTGTTGCGGAACGCGGTTTCCGCCACCTTCTCCGGCGATCCGGTGAACCATGACCGCGCATCGGCATGGGGGAACAGCGCGGGCAGCTTTTCGTAAAACTCCATGTCCTGACAGACGATGACCGTGACCGGCGCCGCCATGGTCTTGGCCAGATTGCCCTTGGACAGCGCGGGCGCCAGCCGCGCCTTGCCCTCGGGGGTGCGCACGAAGATCAGCCTTGCGGGCGAACAGTTGGCAGAGGTCGGGCCCATCTTCACCAGATCGTAAAGCCGGTGCAGCAGATCCTCGGGCACGGGGCGGTCCTGCCAGCCGTTATGGGTGCGCGCTGCGGTGAACAGCGCGGCCAGTGCCGCATCCGGCACGGCGGTGCCGCTGGGGTGGTCCGTCATGGTCTTGTCCTTCCTTCGGGGTCAGGCGGGGTCGGTTCCCCTGTGTAGATCGGACCGGCGCGCGGTTTCCAGATGCTGCGCCAGATCGGCGATCAGATCCTCGGCGCCGCGCTGCCCCATGATCTGCACCGACAGCGGCCCGTCAGCGGTCTGCGCCACCGGCAGGGTCAGCACCGGCAGTCCCAGAAGCGAGGCCGGACGGGTAAGCCCGGTCATCCCGGCGATCATCGTCGCGATCTCCGCGCCCTTGGCCCCGGCAAGCGCCGCCGCCTGCGGCGCCACATCGGCCAGTCCGGGCAGGATCACCAGATCGGCGGCAGCAAAGATCTCCGCCTTGGCGCGGGTGATGGCGATCTGGCGGATCTGGCGGGCGCGCAGATAGGCCTGCGCCGGAATGCCCGCCGCCTGACAGAGCCGCGCGCGCACCTCGGGGCCGTAGCTGTCGGGCGCGGCGCGCAGCCGGTCGGCATGCACCGTCGCCGCCTCGGAAATGGCGATGACATTGGCGGGCTCCGCCAGATGCGCGAGCCAGCCCATGTCCAGCACCACCACCTCGTGCCCCTGCGCCCGCAGCTGCTGGCGCAGGTCGGCCAGCGCCGCGCGCATCCGCGCCGACACGCCCTCGGTCAGGCTGCTGTCGTCAAAGGCCAGCCGCAGCCTGCCTGGCGGCTGTGACGTGGCGCGGGTGCGGCCCGCGCTCAGCACCGACAGCACCCGCCGCGCGCAGTCCACCGATGCCGCAAGCGGCCCCACCACATCCTGCGTCCAGCTCAGCGGCATCGCCCCGGCCCGCGGCACCAGCCCCGGCGAGGGCTTGAACCCCACCACCCCGGTGCAGGCGGCGGGAATGCGGATCGACCCGCCGGTATCCGACCCCAGCGCGGCGGGCACCAGCCCCATGGCCACCGCCACGCCCGACCCGGAGGAAGAGCCGCCCGGCACGCCCCCCGGCACCGCCGGATTGACCGGCATGCCGTGGTGATGGTTCTGCCCGGTGGGGCCCATGGCGAATTCCGACATCTGCAGCCGCCCGAAATCCACCGCCCCCGCCGCATCAAGCCGCGCCAGCACCTCGGCGGTGCGCTCCGCCCGGCGCTGCGCGTCGGGATGGGCGCCAAAGCCCACCACGGAACCGGCCCGGTCGAACATGTCCTTATGCGCCAGCGGCACGCCGCAAAGCGGGCCCGCAGCCCCCTCCTGCCGGGCGCGGTCGGCGGCGCGGGCCTGATCGAAGGCACGGTCCCATTCCAGCCGCGCGACCGGAGCCTGCGCCCCCGCCGCCGCGACCCGGGCCTGCACCTCTTCCAGCAGCGCGACGGCGGTGGTCTCTGCCCGCTCCAGACGGGACAGGATCGCGGCGATGGTCATGCCCCGCCCTCCCCGCCAAAGGGATCGGTGCTGGCAAGCGCCGCCTGCGGCCCCCCGGCCAGCAGCGGATTGGCAAAGATGCCGCGCTCCACCCGGGCGCGCTGGTCCCGCGCGATGGCGCGCTCCTCCTCGGTGGGCGCCCGTCCCAGCAGCGCCGCGATTTCTTGGTCCATGACAGGGCTCCTGTGACGGGCCGCCCCGCATGGCGGCCTCCGGCGCAGGCTTGCCGAAGCGGCGGGGGGCGGCCAGCCCCGCACCGCCAGAACCGCGCGGCAGACCGGAACTGCCGCCTGACTGCTCAGCCTGCCGCCCCGATGCCAAGGATTTAGACAGCCGCATGGCCGCCGCCATGGCGACAATCACGGTCCGGGCGCGATGCCCTCTGGACGACACCCGGCCCACCCTGCATTCATGGGGCAGAACAGATCCAGCCGCAGCCCCGCGGCGTATCCCTGACGGCGGCCCCCGGGCATGACCCTCTCGCGGCGCCGGGGCACCGCCCGGCCCCCGGATGCACAGGGACCGAAGGAAAGGACAAGCTCATGACCCCCAATGACTTCAAATCCGGAATGCGCCGCCTTGCGGCGGGCGTGTCGCTGGTGACCGTGGCCACCGCAGAGGGACGGCACGGGCTGATCGCCACGGCGGTGACCTCGCTCAGCGCCGAACCGCCCAGCCTGCTGATCTGCGTCAACGCCTCCGCCTCGATCCACGAACATCTGCGCGGCGCGCCCGCCTTCTGCATCAACGTGCTGTCGCGCAGCCAGCAGGCGGTGGCGGAACGCTTCGCCCAGCCCCGCGACCGGCACACCCGCTTCGAGCTTGGCGACTGGACCGAACTGGAAACCGGCGCCCCCGCCCTGCGCGGCGCACAGGTCAGCTTTGACTGCCGCCCGGCCCAGACCGTCAGCTTCGGCACCCATACCATCTTCATCGGCGAGGTGGTGGCGGTCACCGACTGGTCCAGCCCCGCCGATCCGCTGCTCTATCACGAAGGCCGGTTTCAGGCGCTGCCGCGCTCCGAACCCGCCTGAGCCCCCACGCAACCGCCGGGACGGGGCGCCGCAGGACGCGCGCCGCGTCCTGCGCGGCGGGGCGGGCCTCGATGGCCCGGCCCGCCGCCCTCCCCCGCAGCGCTCAGCGCGGCGTGAACCGGTCCAGCGGGATCTTCAGATAGCGGCGCCCATCCGTCTCCGGCTCGGGCAGCCGCCCGCCGCGGATGTTCACCTGCAGCGCCGCCAGCATCAGCTTCGGCAGTGGCAGCGTGGCGTCCCGCGCGTCGCGCACCCGCCGGTAGTCCGCCTCCGAAGGCGCATCCTTCAGATGGATGTTCCGCGCCTTGTGCTCGGCCACCGTCGCCATGCAGGCCGCCTCGCGCCCCTCGGGCGCATAGTCATGCCCCACATAAAGCCGCGTCTGGTCGGGCAGCGCCAAAATCCTCTGCAGGCTCCGATACAGCGCCGCCGAACTGCCGCCGGGAAAATCCGCCCGGCTGGTGCCGCTGTCGGGCATCATCAGCGTGTCATGCACAAAGGCCGCGTCCCCCGCCACATAGCTGACAGAGGCCAGCGTATGGCCGGGGCAGAACAGCACCCGCACCGGGATCTCGCCCACATGAAACACCTCGTCATCCGCCAGCAGGATGTCCCATTGCGAGCCATCCACCGGTAGGTCGGGCAGATGATAGATCTCCTGCCAGAGCTTCTGCACCTCCACCACCTTTTCGCCGATGGCGCGCGGCGCCCCCAGCTTTTCCGACAGCCAGACCGCGGCAGAGAAATGGTCGGCATGGGGATGCGTGTCGAGGATATGGGTGATCTCCAGCCCCGCCTCCTGCACATGGTCCAGAATGGCCTGCGCGTTGCCGGTGCCGGTGGCGCCGGACAGGATGTCGAAATCCAGCACCGGGTCGACAATGGCCCCCTTGCGCGTCACGGGGTCGTGAAAGACGTATTGCCAGCTTCCGGTCGGCTGGTCCCAGAATGCCTTAACCTCGGGATGGGCGGTCATCTTGTCCTCCTTGTCATGGAAAAGGGGCCGCGCTGCAGCCCCTTTCCACGCCTCACATGCGTAAATCACTATATATGTGCCGCAGGCGGAATGTCACCCCCCGCGGCAGCGATCACGCCTCTTTTGCCGCAGCCTGCGCGCGCAGCCGCTTGCGGCCAAAGAGCTTCTGCACCACCACGAAGAACAGCGGCACGAAGACCACGCCCAGCACGGTGCCGGTGATGGTCCCGCCCAGCACCGCCGAGCCCACGGCAGTCCGGCCCCCGGCGCCCGCCCCTGCGGAGAGCACCAGCGGCACCACCCCCAGCGAGAAAGCCAGCGAGGTCATGATGATCGGGCGGAAGCGCTGCCGCGCCGCCTCTCTCACCGCCACCAGCAGATCCTCGCCCGCCTCGAACCGTTCGCGGGCAAATTCCACGATGAGGATGGCGTTCTTGCCGGTCAGGCCGATCACGGTCAGCAGACCCACCTGGAAGAACACGCCGTTTTCGAAGCCGAACCAGTAGGCCGCGCCCATGGTGCCCAGCACGCCGATCGGCATGGCCAGCATCACCGACAGTGGGATGATCCAGCTTTCATAAAGCGCGGCAAGGCACAGGAAGATCGCCGCCAGCGACAGCGCATAAAGCAGCGGCGCCTGCCCGCCGGAATCGCGTTCCTCCAGCGAGAGGCCGGTCCATGCGATGGAATAGCCCGGCGGCAGTTCGCCCACCAGCCGCTCCATCTCGGCCATCGCCTCGCCGGTCGTCACGCCCGCCGCGGGCGAGCCCTGAATCTGCATCGACGGCACGCCGTTATAGCGGCTCAGACCCTGCGGCCCGTAGGTCCAGCTTTCCTGCGTGAAGTTGGCGAAGGGCACGAGATCGCCCGTGGCATTGCGCACCCGCCATTTCTGCAGATCCGACGGCGTGGCGCGGCTGTCCGGTTCGCCCTGCACATAGACCCGCTTGATGCGCCCGTTGTCGTTGAAATCGTTCACATAGGATCCGGCCCATGCGACCGACAGCAGATTGCCCACATCGGTGGGGGTCACCCCCACCGCGCCCGCCGCGCGCCAGTCGATGTCCAGATTGAACTGCGCGGCATCTTCCAGACCCGAAGGCCGGGCAGAGCTGATCAGCTCGCTCTGTGCCGCCATGCCCAGAAGCTGGTTGCGGGCGTCCAGCAGCTGCTCATGCGTCTGGCCCCCCTGCGCCTGCAGGTAGAAGTCGAAGCCGGACACGTTGCCCAGTTCGATCACTGCGGGCGGCACGATGGGGAACACCATGGCGTCGCGGATCTGGCTGAAGGCGCCAAAGGCCCGGCCCGCCACCGCCTGCACGCTTTGATCGGGGTTGGTGCGCTCTTCCCAGTCTTTCATCCGCACGAAGGCCAGACCCATGTTCTGCCCCTGCCCGGCGAAAGAGAAGCCGACCACGCCGAACACCGATTCCACATTCGCGGCCTCGTTCTGCAGGAAATGCTGCTCCACCTGTTCGACGACTTCCTGCGTACGTTCGGCGGTGGCGCCGGTGGGCGCCTGAATCAGCGTCATCAGGATGCCCTGATCCTCGTTCGGCAGAAAGCCCGAGGGGGTGTTGTTGAACAGGAACACCATGCCGTAGCCAAGCGCCAGATAGACCACCATCATGCGCAGCGGGCGCTTGATGACCGCGCCCACGGTCCCGGCATAGCCGCCGGTCAGCTTGTCAAAACCGGTGTTGAACCAGCCCACCGGGCCGCGCCGGGTCTGATGCCCGTGCTTGGGCTTCAGCAGCGTCGCGCACAGGGCTGGCGTCAGGGTCAGCGCCACGACCACCGACAGGCCCATGGCCGATACGATGGTGATGGAGAACTGCCGGTAGATGACCCCGGTGGAGCCGCCGAAGAACGCCATCGGCACGAACACCGCCGACAGCACCAGCGCGATGCCCACCAGCGCGCCGGTGATCTGGCCCATGGATTTGCGCGTGGCCTCGCGCGGGGACAGGCCCTCTTCCTCCATGATGCGTTCGACGTTTTCCACCACCACGATGGCGTCATCGACCAGCAGGCCGATGGCCAGAACCATGGCAAGCATGGTCAGCGTGTTGATGGTGAACCCGGCGAGGCCCAGAATGGCGAAGGTGCCAAGGATGACCACCGGGACCGCCAGCGTGGGAATGATCGTCGCCCGCAGGTTCTGCAGGAACAGCAGCATCACGAAGAACACCAGAATGATGGCCTCGATCAGCGTTTTCTGCACCTCGTGGATCGAGATCTCGATGAAGGGCGTGGTGTCATAGGGAATGACGTAGCTGACGCCTTCGGGGAAGAATTCGGCATATTCCGCCAGACGTTCCTTCACCCGCTCCGCCGTTTCCAGCGCGTTGGCGCCAGAGGCCAGCTGCAGCGCCAGACCGGAGGAGGGATTGCCGTTGAACCGCGCGATGGTCGCGTAGTTTTCGGCCCCGACTTCCACCCGCGCCACATCCTGCAGCAGCACCAGACCGCCATCGGTTTCCGACCGCAGCACGATGTTTTCAAAGTCTTCCGGGGTGGTCAGCAGCGACTGCGCGGTGATCGTGGCATTGAGCTGCTGTCCCGCCGGAGCGGGCAGCGTGCCGAAGGCCCCCGCCGAGATCTGCGCGTTCTGCGCCGAGACCGCGTTCACCACATCCGAGGGCGTCATCTCGAAGGCGGCAAGCTTGGACGGATCAAGCCAGATGCGCATGGCGTATTGCGCGCCAAACACCTGCGCGCCGCCCACGCCCTCGATGCGGCTGAATTCGTCCACAAGGTTGGAGTTCAGGTAATCCGACAGGTCAGCCTGATCCAGCCGCCCGTCTTCGGAGATCAGCGCGATCACCATCATGAAGGACGAGGAGGCCTTTTCCACCGTCACGCCCTGCCGCTGCACCGCTTCGGGCAGCAGCGCCGTGGCCTGTGACAGCTTGTTCTGCACCTGCACCTGCGCCACGTCGGGATCGGTGCCGGATTCGAAGGTCAGCGTGATGGAGGCCGTCCCCGCCGAGGTCGAGGACGAGGACATGTAGCGCATCCCGTCAAGCCCGGTCATCTGCTGTTCGATGATCTGGGTGACGGTATTGGCCACGGTTTCCGCCGAGGCGCCGGGATACTGGGCGCTGACCCGCACCGAAGGCGGCGCGATCTGCGGATATTGCGCGATCGGCAGGGTCAGCAAGGACAATACCCCGACCCCCATCAGCAGAATGGAGATCACCCAGGCAAAGACCGGGCGGTCAATAAAGAAACGTGCCATGGTTCAAGTCCTTGCGGGTAAAATCATTCGGTGGCGGCAGTGGCGGTTTCCGCCTCTGCCGCGCGTTCTTCGGGCGTGACGGTCATCCCGGCAGACACTTTCTGGAAACCCGCCACGATCACGCGGTCGCCTGCGGCCAGACCTTCGGTCACCACCCAGTCGCTGCCCTGATCGCGCTGCACGGTCAGTTCGCGCGATTCCACGGTGTTTTCCGCCGTCACGACCATGGACAGCGGGCGGCCACGGCGGTCGCGCATCACGCCTTCCTGCGGCACCAGCACGGCATCCTGCACGGTGCCCTGCGGCAGTTCCACCTGCACATACATGCCGGGCAGCAGGAATTCATCGGGATTGGGGAATTCCAGCCGCAGCACGACCACGCCGGTCTGTTCGTTCACATGCGGTTCGGCAGCGGCAAGGCGGCCGGTATGTTCATAGGCCACGCCATCGGCCAGACGCAGCGTCACGATGCTGCCTTCCTCGGCGGCCACGGCCTGCCCCGACCGGCGCCAGCGCAGCAGTTCCGCCGCCGACTGCGTCACGTCCACATTCACGGTCTCGATGGCGCGGATGGTGGTCAGCGGCGTCGCCTGACCGGAGGTGACCAGCGCCCCCTGCGTCGCCTGGCTTAGCCCGGCCACACCCGACAGCGGCGCGCGGATGGTGGTGCGGTCCAGATCGATCTCTGCCGCCAGCACATTGGCCTCGGCCACCTTCACGGCGGCGGCGGCGACATCGCGCGTGGCCAGAGCATCGTCCAGCGTCTGCTGGCTAGTGACAGAGCGCTGACGCAGCTCTTCCTGACGGGTGGCCTCGCGTTCGGCAGAGGCCAGCTGCGCCTGCGCCTGTGCCAGCGCGGCATCGGCGGCGGCTTTCGCCGCCTCGTAAGTGGCCGGATCGATGCGGTAAAGCGGATCGCCCTGCTGCACCGGTTTGCCCTCTTCGAACAGCCGTTCGACCACGATCCCGTTCACCTGCGGACGCACCTCCGCCACGGCGGAGGCGGCGACGCGGCCCGGCAGCGTGCTGGTCAGCGTGACATCGGAGGCTTCAAGCGTCACGACGGTGACGGCGGGCGGCGGGGCCTCTCCTCCCTGCTGGGCAAAGGCCGGTGCGGCAAAGGCGAAGCACAGGACGGCCAGCAGCCGCGGCAGGGTCGGAACGGGGCGGTTCGGCATGGAATGGCTCCGGAAACAGAGGAATGTGCATCTTGCATATCTATTGAGAGTCGCGATAAGGAAACCTAGAAGTTTTGTAAAGCGCCGTCGTGCCGCAGGTGCGAAATTTCCCGTCCGGCACGGACAGAAGGAGACACATGGCCGATTGCCCGCCCCCGAACGAGCCGCTGGCCGATCCCAAGTCAGAGACGCGCCGCCGTGGCCGTCCGGTGCAGATGGATCAGGAAACGCGCGAGGCCGTCGTGCTGAACGCCGCCGCCGAACTTCTGGCCTCGCACGGGCTGGCGGAGGCGAGCGTCGCCGCCATCGCCCGCAAGGCGGGGATGTCGAAACGCACCATCTACCAGATGTTCGACAGCCGGGAGGCGCTGCTGGGGGCCTGTCTGGCCCGCATCGGCCAGAGCCTGTTCCGGCCGCTGAGCGAAGAACACCGCACCAGCCCGCTGGAGGACCGGCTGCGCGTGCTGCTGACCTTCAGCGAGGATCACTGCCTGACCGATGCGCCGCTGGAACTGCTGCGCGCGGTGATCACCGAGGCGCCGACCTACCCGCAGCTGGCGCGCGGCATCCTTGACACCGGGCATTGCGCGCTGGCCCGGTTCATCAGCGCAGAGCTGCGCGCGGGCGTGGCCACGGGCGAACTCGACCTGCCCGTTGACCAGTGCGACGAGGCGGCGGAGATGCTGATGGACATGGCCTTTGGATCCATCCTTGAAAAGCTGCTGGATCCCGCCAGCCTGCCGCATTGCGCCGAAACAAAAGCGGCCCGGCGGGACCGGGCCATTGCACTGTTCCTGTCGGGGGCGCGGCCGCGCTAGGCCGCCGCGTCCCGCGTGTCAGGTCATTCGATTGCGATGTCGACGCGCTGGCTTTCGCCGTCCGATCCGGGGATGCGCAGGAAGAACCGCCCGGGCTTGATCGCCACGAATTCGATCTCCATCACGCCTGCCTCGTCGAATTCGAGGCTTTCAAGGCCGAAGGGGCGGATTTCCAGCCCGTTCACCACCACCTCGTTGACCCAGATGGCGCGAAAGAAGCCGGGCCCCTCCAGCGCCAGTTCGCCGGTGCCGTCCGCCTCGATCTCCAGCTCGTAGACCATGCCGGATTTCAGCGTGATCGGCCCTTCGGCCAGCGGCTTGCCGACGCTCAGCGTGATGCCCGGCATCTCGCCCTTGTTCGAGCTGGACAGGATGCCCGCAAAGCCGAACTCATGCGCCTGCGCGGCGCCCCCCAATGCCAGCGTCGCGGCCAGCGCCCATGTGGTCAGTGTCTTCATGTCTGTCTTTCCTCCCTTGGACAGTTGATGCGCGGGATGTGACCTGCCCTCGGCTGGCGGCTGATCCCGCGCGGATGGTTCCCGGTTCAGTTCGGCGTGACGGCCACGCCCCACGGCATCTGGCCCACCTGAATCGACTGCAGCGGCTTTTCGGCGGCCACGTCGATCACGGTCACGTCGTTGGAATTGCCGTTGGTGGTGATCAGGTATTTCTCGTCCGGCGTGAACGCCATCTGCCAGACGCGCTGGCCCACGATGATGTAATCCAGCACCTCAAGGCTTTCGCCGTCGATCACCGCCACGCGGTTGGCCGGCCCCAGCGCCACGAAGACGCGGCTGCCGTCCTGCGTGACCTTCACCCCCACCGGCTGCAGCCATTCCGGCAGCACGCCCGGCACCTCGAAGGTCAGTTTCTGGTTCATCGTCGGCGTGCCATCCTCGGCGATGTCGATCACGCTGACCGTGCCGCCGATTTCGGAACTGACGTAAAGCCGGGTGCCGTCGCTGGTATAGGTGGCATAGCGCGGGCGCTGGTCCACCAGCACGTTGTGCTTGATGTCGTAATCCGCAGTGGAAATGAAATGCGCCATGTTCGTGGTCTCGGACGTGTTGACCACAAAATCGGCGCGCGGGCTGACCGCCATGCCTTCGGGTTCCACCCCCACCGGCACCTCGGCCAGAACCGTGTGGGTTTCGGTATCGACCACGGTGACAAGGTTGTCATCCTCGTTGGCGATATAAAGCGGGTTGCCCGACGGATGCAGCACGAACAGTTCCGGATCGGGCCCGGAGGGCAGCGTATAAAGCTCCTCATAGGTTTCGGTGTCGAAGACCCGCACAAGGTCATCGTCAGACGCGCAGACATACAGCAGCTTGCCATCGGGGCTGATGGTGATGCCGCGCGGGCGGTTGCCGCCGTGGAATTCGGTCAGCACCGACCAGTCGGCGGTGTCGATCACCGAAATGGTGTTGCCCTTCTCGTTGGACACGAACACCTTGTTGGCGAATGCAGGGCCGCTCAGGGCCAGAACCGCGCAGGCGGTGGTGGTCAGCAGTCGGATCATTTCTCTCTCCCGGTCAAAAAGATCAGTCAAAGGCAGTGCAGGCGGTCTCGGGCTGGTCACGCCCCATCGTGTCCAGCGGCGAGGTCTGGTGCAGGAACCCGTCCTGCGGCGAGACGCTGACGGTGATGCGCCCGTCAAACAGCAGGATCGGCTGGCGCAGCTGGCCGTTCCACGGGCGGAAGGTCACCTTCTGGCCCTTGAAGGCCGCCAGTTCGAACGCATCCCCCAGCGCATAGGCGCGCAGGGTGGCAATGTCGTCAGAGGCGGCGCGGGTCACCGTCTCGCCCACCACGCGCAGGGCCAGCCACGCCTGATAATCCTCTTCGCGCACATACCGCCCGGTCAGCTTTTCGAACCGGGTCTGGAACTGCGTGGCGCCCCATGCCTCGTGCGAGGCGTGAAAGCTGACCGGACGCAGCCCCGCAGAGCCCATGACGGGACGCGGCGACCACAGATGGAACGGCAGATAGGGCGCAAACACGTCCGACGCGTCGGCGGCCACCACCACGTCATGCTCCTCTGCCTCCTGCATGAACACCGGCAGGCGCTGCTGCACCAGCACATGCCCGCTGTCGGACCGGCGCGATCCGCCGGTATCCTCGAACTCGCGCTCTTCCGCCACGGTCAGGCCGAACTTGCGTGCGGCCTGACGATAGGCCTCGGCCACGTCCTGATCCGCCGGGTTGGACCCGTGGACAAGGAACCAGCGTTTCCAGCCCTTCCAGACCGAAAACTGCGCCACGGCATCGGCCAGCATCGCCTGCGAGGGCGCCACATGCAGCAGGTTGGCCCGGCACTGGTCCTCCCGCAGCGATTCCGCGGGGCTGCCCGCATTGATCACCAGCGCGTCCGGTCCGGCACGATCGGCAAGGCGCAGGGTGTCTTCGGCATTGGCAAGGATCACGAAGATCCGGATGCCCTCGGCGGCAAGGCGGTCCAGCGCCGCCTCCGCCTCTTCCGGGGGCACGGCGACCGTCTCGTTCGCGAAGGTATGCCCCAGAAACTGTCCGGTGGTGGCGTTGTCTTCCACCGCCAGCATTGCGCCGGCAAAGCCCATATCCTCCGGCTTCAGATCGAAGCGGGAAATGGGCGCAAGTTGCGGATAATCGACCCGGATGACCGCGCTGCGGATATCAAGGGCCGATGCCGCGCCAGCGGCCAAAAGGACAAAAAGCCCCGCCGCCAGCATCCTCAGGATGCGTTCCACACTTTCCTCCCTTGTCCACCCTCGGTTGGCGGACATGCCGACAGGGTGCCAGACACCGGGGCAAAGTCAGAACACAGACTTAAGGCTGCATTGCCGCAACCGGCGCCGGGCGCGAGCATGAATGCATGAAACGCCCCCTTGCCCTTCTGCTGCTGATGCTGACCGCCCTGCCTGCGGCGGCACAGGACATGCTGAGCCCGGGCACCAAGGTCGCCTTTCTGGGCCTGACCTTTCTCGACACCTCCACCGAGGGTGCGTATTTCGGCGAAAATTCCGCAGAAACCACGCGAATTCAGCTGCTTGAGGATCTGGTGACCGACCGGTTCACCGCCGAGGGCATCACCCTTCTGGATCTGACCGCCGAGGCGGAGCGGCTGGAAGGCACGGTCAATCCCGCCAAATGTTATGGCTGCGACACCCGCATGGGCACGCGGCTTGGCGCCGATTTCGTGCTGGTGGGAGAGGTGCAGAAGGTGTCGAACCTGATCCTGTCCATGAACCTGCAGCTGCGCGACGTGGAGACCGGCGAGACGGTGATGGGGCGGGTGGTCGACATCCGGTCCAACACCGATGACAGCTGGACGCGCGGCATGCGCTACATCCTGAAAACCGCGTTCTTCAAGGAGGAGGAAGAATGAAAAGACGACTGCTGCTGATCGCGGGGGCGGCCTTGCTTGTGCCGGGCATGGCGCTGGCCCACGGCCCCACGCGGCAGAAAACCACCCTGACCACCGAGGTTGCGGCAGAACCTGCCGCCGTCTGGGAGGTCATCGGCAATTTCCAGGACATGAGCTGGCATCCCGCCGTGGCCGCCACCGAAGGCGAGGGCGGCAACGAGATCGATGCCACCCGCGTGCTGCGCCTTGGCGCGGCGGATGGCCCCACGATTTCCGAGGTGCTTTATAAATACGATGCCGCCAAGATGACCTATTCCTACCGCATCACCGATGTGGCGGTGGAGGTGCTGCCGGTCACCAACTATTCCGCGCATCTGACGGTCAAGCCGCGCGAGGGCGGCGGATCGGTGGTGGAATGGCGCGGCGCCTTCTATCGCGGCTATCCCAACAATGACCCGCCGCCCGAACTGAACGACGAGGCGGCGATTGCCGCAGTCGATGCGGTGTATCAGGCCGGACTTGACGCGCTGGTCACGCGCTTTGGCGCGCCCTGACCTTGCCCTGATGCTGTGCCTTGCCCTTGCGGCGCCTGCCGCAGGGGACATCGCCTATGTCACCAACCAGAACGGATCCACGCTGAGCCTTGTGGATCTGCAAACCGCGTCGCAGGTGCGGCAGACGGCTCTGCCCGGGGAGCCTGCGGGCATCGCCGTGGTGCCGGGGGCAGTCTATACCGTCTCCGCCGGGACCAAGACGGTGCGGCGGCTTGATCCCGACACGCTGGCCGTGAGGGCCGAGACCGTGCTGGACGGCGGCCCGATCGGAATCGCGGTGGATGCGGCGCGGGGCCGGGTCTTTGTCTCTGACTGGTATGAGGCGCGGATCCGCGTGCTGGACGCGCAGACGCTGGCCCCCCTGACGGATCTTGCCACGGGGGCGGCCCCCGCCGGGCTGGATCTGTCCCCGGACGGGCGCTGGCTGGCCTCCGCCGACCGGGATGCCGACGCGGTGTCGGTCTTTGATGCGCAGACGCTGGCGCTGCGGCACCGCGCAGGCGTCGGCACGCGGCCCTTCGGGCTGCGCTTCGCCCCGGACGGGCGGCTTTTTGTGGGCAATGTCGGCAGCAATGATGTCAGCGTGCTGGATGCGGATACGGGCGATCTGCTGGCCACGGTGCCGGTGGGCGACCGCCCCTATGGCGTGGCCTTTGCCCAAGGCGCCGCCTTTGTCAGCAATCAATACGCGGGCACGGTCAGCGTGCTGGATCTGGCCACGCTGGACCAGCGGGCCGTGCTGACGGTGGGCGACTATCCCGAAGGCATCGACACCAGTGCCGATGGCAGCTTGGTGATCGTCGCCAACTGGTTCGACAATACGCTGAGCGTGATCGACGCCGCCACGCTGGACGTCGTGCACGAGATCGAGGTGGGCGACGGTCCCCGTGCTTTTGGCCGTTTCATCCTGTCCGGAGGTTCCCCATGAAACGCTTCTGTCTTGCCGTGGCGCTGCTGGCCGCCGGTCCGGTGATGGCCGAGGATCCGGTCTGGCCCGGCATCGCCGCGCAGCTTTACGGTGACCGCCCGCTGCGCGACGGCGCCTCCGTCATCGCCATCGACGCACCCTATCGCAGCGCCAATGATGCCCGTACCCAGATCGCGGCGCAGGTCGTGGCGCCCGATGGGCTGCAGATCGGGCAGATCGCGCTGGTGCTGGACAACAATCCCATGCCGGTTTCAGCGGTGCTGGCGCTGGCCGAGCCGCAGGCGCGGGTGTTTGTCGATGTCACGCTGCGCGTCAACGGGCCGACGCCGCTGCATGTGGTGGCCGAAACCAGCGACGGCCAGCTTTGGGTGGCGGAAAGCTTTGTCAAAACTTCGGGGCTGGGGGCCTGTTCGGCGCCGCCGGGCACCGATCCCGAGCTTGCGCTGGCCACGCTGGGCCAGATCGAGATCAGCGCGGGCGGACCTCTGCCCGGCGATGCCACGGCCCGGCTAAGCGCCCTGACCTCTGGCGCGGCGGCGCAGAAACGGCTGGATGTGGCGCTGTCGCATCCCAGCCATTCCGGCATGCAGATGGATCAGGTGACGCTGCTGTTCACGCCCATGCGCTATGTCGAGCAGGTGCAGATCGATCTGGACGGCGCGCCTTATGCAACGGTGACGGGCAGCATCTCGCTTTCGGAAAATCCGGCGGTAAGCCTGTCGGTGCCCCGCGCCACGCGGCAGGTGGCGGTGACGATGCAGGACACCGACGGCACGGTGAGCCGCGCGCAGAAGGATCTGACCGAGTTCTGAGAGGGGTTTCGCTGCCTGCGGCAGCGACCGCCGGGGGGCTTCGCCCCCCGGACCCCCCATCCCGGACCCCCGATGATGTCGCGGCGGGATCAGGGCAGGTAGGGGGACACGATTTCGGTGGGATAGTCGTAGAAGCTCCAGCCGTCGGTGCCTTCGGGCAGCCAGAGCACCTCGGTATAGCCAAGGTCGAGCGCGCGTTTTGCGGCGTTCCAGCTCATCCAGCATTCCTCTAGGCAGAAGATCAGCACCGGGCGGGCGGGATCGCCCGCCGTGGCATGGGCGAGCCCTGCGCGGAAATAGTCCAGCGTGACATCGGCAAGCGCGCCATAGCCGACATTGGGCAGCCAGAGCGCCCCGGGAATGCTGCGCCGGGGCGGTTCGTTCCAGATGGTGCCTTCGGGAAGGTTGTCGGGTTTGGGCGCGCGCGGCAGCACGTCAATGAAGGCGGCAGTCCCGGCCTGCCAGAGGCTGTGCGCCTCTTCCGGGCTGACGACCTTGGCCCCCGCCAGCGTGGCGGGGACCGGGGCGCGATAGGCATCCATCCGGTAGCCGGAAGGTTCGGGCGGGCCAGCGGCGGCCAGCCCGGGCAGCGCCAGAAGAACAAGCATCGCCCCCCTGACCGCCGCCCGCCGGATCACTGGCCGATCTCTTTCATCTGCGTGCCCATATCGGCCACCAGCGGCACCCCCGCCTCGGTCAGGATGGCGTCGATCTCGTCCTGATGGCGCCGGATCAGCGAGTTCAGCTCGCGCTGCCAGACCTTTTCCCCCTGCCGCACCCCCATGGTGATGCGGAAGAACAGACGCGGCGCCGCCGTTTCGTTCAGCAGCGGAATCACCGTCAGTCCGGGATGCTCCTGCTTGACCAGCGGCCCGCCGATCGGCCCCCAGAGCACGGCGGCATCGATCTCTCCGGCCTCCAGATCGGCGAGCATCTGCTGCGCCGGGCTTTCGTGACGGCGGTCGACCACCAGATTATAGGCCCGGGCCTTGCCGATCAGACCGTTGCGCGCCATGTGGGTGGCGGGCGGAGAGCCCGCGATGATCCCGAGCCGCTGTCCTTTCAACGCCGGATCGGCGAGGGACGTGACCCCGGCCAGCGGACCCTCCTTCGGCACGATCAGCGTGTAGACCGAGGTCATGTAATGGTTGGTGTTCAGCACCAGTTCCTCGCCCTGCGCGTAGCCGATCACTACGTCGCAGCGGTTGGCGCGGAGCGTGTTGCGCACGAAGCCTGTGGCCATGGGATACCATGTATAGGCCACGGGCAGGTCAAGCTTTGCCGCAAAAAGTTCGGCAAGGCGGTTTTCAAAGCCGGTGCCCTCTTGCGTTGACATGGGCGCATTGGCGGGATCGGCGCAGACCCGGAAAGCGTGTGTGGAGACGAGATCCGAGGTCTGCGCCGTGGCGGGCACCGCCCGGGAGAGAGCCAGTGCCGCCAGGACCGCGAGGGCGGCGAGCCTGCGCTTATGTGCCGAGGCAGGCATTCTCCGCCTCACGGATAGCATCGGATTTATCCTCTTTCTTCGCAGGGCGTCCGCGGGCAATCGCCTCGGACCCGTGCGCCTTGAGGTAGACATAGATGTCGTCGAGGTAGCACATGACGTTGGGATTATCGCCGAAGGACGGCATCACCGAATTTTCAGACGACGAGATCCGCTTGCGCCCGTTGGTCACCACATCGACGAAATCATAGTAATCCATGTCGATGGCGGAGTTTTTCAGCGCGGGCGCATAGGTGGAGCCTTCGCCTTCGGGGCCGTGGCAGACATGGCATTCGGCGTGGTAACGCCGGAACCCGGAATAGGTCAGCCAGTCCACGGTGCCGTCTTCCTGAATGTTGAAGGTGGGCACGTCGTCTTCGGTGTAGTAGCGGCCGTCTTCGTCATAGGCGGCGACCAGATTGGGATCGTCCGCCGCCTTGGTCTCGGCCGTGACCACGGACCCGGCAAGCAGGGTCAGGGTGGCGGCAAGTGCAAGGCCGGAAATGCCGTTTCGCATCATCATGGGTGTCCTCGGATGTCTGGAAGGGGGCCGGCACGACCGGCCCCCGGGAGTCTGCGCGGATCAGTCCGGCAGTGCGAAGACGGTCAGCTGGCCACCGAGGTTGGTGTAGTCGCTGAGCGCCGCATAGCCGCCCACCGCGCCGAGGCCGTCATTGGGGTTGGTCAGACCCGCCGCCAGACCGATGCCGGCCCAGCCGCCGACACCCGACAGGATGCCGATATACTGCTTCTCCTCATGGGTGTAGGTCATCACGTTGCCGATGATGCCCGAGGGGGTCTTGAAGCGGTAAAGCTCCTCGCCGGTTTCTGCCGACACGGCCTTCAGATAGCCTTCAAGCGTGCCGTAGAAGACGACGTCGCCCGCGGTGGCCAGAGCGCCCGACCAGACCGAGAACTGCTCGGGGATCGACCACTTGATTTCGCCGGAGATGTTGTCCCATGCGATGAAGTTGCCCATGCCGCCATGGCTTTCCGGAGCCGGATACATCGACAGCGTGGCGCCCACATAGGGCTGGCCTGCGGTGTAGCTGACGCGGAATGGTTCGTAATCCATGCAGACGTGGTTGGTCGGCACGTAGAACATTTCGGTCTTGGGCGAATAGGCCGCCGGCTGCTGGTCCTTGGTGCCAAGCGCCGCCGGGCAGATGCCGGTGGAGTTGACGTCCTCGCCATTCTGCGCGGTGGAATATTCCGCCACCACGGCAGGACGGCCATAGGTTTCAGAGGCCGGATCCATGTCGACACCGGTGGTCCAGTTCACCACGGGGTCGAATTTCTCGGCGACCAGCAGTTCGCCGGTCACGCGGTCCATCGTATAGGCCAGACCGTTCCGGTCGAAATGGGTGAGAAGCTTGCGCATCTCGCCATCCATCTCCTGATCGGTCAGGATCATCTCGTTGATGCCGTCATAGTCCCATTCGTCATGGGGCGTCATCTGATAGACCCACTTGGCCATGCCGTCATCGGGGTCACGCGCCATGATGGTCATGGACCAGCGGTTGTCGCCGGGGCGCTGCGCGGGGTTCCATGTGGAGGGGTTGCCGGTGCCGTAATAGATCAGATCGGCCTCGGGATCGTAGGAATACCAGCCCCAGGTGGTGCCGCCCCCGATCATCCACTGGTCACCTTCCCAGGTGTTGGTGCCCGAATCCGCGCCCACGGGTTTGCCCAGATGGGTGGTCTTTTCCGGATCCATCAGGATGTCGCTGTCCGGACCCATGGACCATGCGCGCCATTCCTGCTCGCCGGTTTCCATGTTGTAGGCGGTCACATGGCCGCGCACGCCGAATTCGCCGCCAGAGATGCCGACGATGATCTTGTCCTTCACCGGCAGCACGGTGGCAGTGTTGGTTTCACCCTTGGCGGGGTCACCGTTCACCGCTTCCCACAGCACCTCGCCGGATTCGGCATCCAGCGCCACGACCTTGGTATCGGCCTGATGCAGGAAGATCTTGCCATTGGCATAGGCCACGCCGCGGTTCACCGTGTCGCAGCACATCACCGGAATCACGTCGGTGTCCTGCTTGGGCTCGTATTTCCACTTGATCCGGCCGTCATCGGACAGATCCAGCGCGTAGACGATGTTCGGGAAGGGCGTGTGCAGATACATGGTATCGCCCACGACCAGCGGCGAACCCTCGTGGCCGCGCAGCACCCCGGTGGAGAACGTCCAGGCCACCT
Organism: Salipiger marinus; assembly: GCF_900100085.1. Classification (GTDB taxonomy): domain Bacteria; phylum Pseudomonadota; class Alphaproteobacteria; order Rhodobacterales; family Rhodobacteraceae; genus Salipiger; species Salipiger marinus. The sequence goes on along the minus strand of NZ_FNEJ01000024.1, from coordinate 1,676 downwards.
GCAGGTCGCCCACGTTTTCCGCCGTGATCTGGTCCAGTTCCGAATAGCGCTGGTTTGCATAATCGCCGGTCTGGATCGCCCACTGGTTGGGATCGTCCATCAGCGTCATCAGATCCTCGTTTGCGCTGGCCATGCCGGCCGAGATCAGCGCGATGCCCGAGGTGAAAGCCAAAAGCTTCTTCATTTCCTTCTCCCTTGTTGCCTTGTCCGTTGCCGAACCCGGCTCTGGCAGAATGTCTCCGTACGCCTGCCAGCGCCGATTTTATCGCGTGCCCGGAACTGTCTCCGTCCTCCGTCCGGTCACGCGGTCTGCAGACTTCAGGACCCCTGTCCCCCTTCTGCATCGAACTGCGCGAGATACGCGATCACGTCCGCACGCTCGTCTTCCTTGCGCAGACCGGCAAAGGACATCTTGGTGCCCTTCACGTAGTCGCGCGGTTTTTCAAGAAATGCCGCAAGGCTTTCCGGCGTCCAGACCAGACCTTCCCCGGCCTTGGCCACCAGCGCGTCGGAATATTCGAATTCCGCAACGGCGGCGGCCTCGCGGCCGATGATGCCGTTCAGCTCCGGTCCGACCTTGTTCGCAGCATCCGCGCCAACGGCATGGCAGGCCATGCATTTCCGGAACACCTTCTCGCCCTTGGCGGCGTCGCCGGTGATGTCGGCATCCTGCGCCAGCGCCGCCACGGCGGGCAGCGCGAAAAGGCAGGCGGTGGCGATCGTTCTCAGGATCATGGGCTTCCTTTCCCTTCCGTTCGTCAAGTCAGTCGCGCAGCATGCCAGGCGACATGATCGCCCGCAAAGCTGTTCACGAAGAAATAGCTGTGATCGTAACCGGGCTGCAGCCGCAGGATCCCGGGCTGGCGGCGGCGGGCCATGGTCGCGGCCAGAGCCTCGGGGCGCAGCAGGTCAAGAAACTGGTCCGATGCCCCCTGATCGATCAGCAGCTCGTCCTTCCAGCCATGTTCTTCGAGCAGGATGGTCGAATCATGCGCGTGCCACGCGGTTTCGTCGTCGCCCAGATAGGCCGACAGCTGTTTGCGCCCCCAGTCGGACTGGGTCGGATTGGCGATGGGGGCAAAGGCCGACAGGCTGTCGAACAGGTCGGCATTGCGCAGCGCCAGCGTCATCGCCCCGTGACCGCCCATGGAATGGCCGGTGATGCCGTGCCGGTCCGTCACCGGCAGATGGTCCAGCACCAGCGCGCGCAGTTCCGACAGGATGTAGTCATACATGCGGAAATGCGGCTTCCACGGGTCGCGGGTGGCGTTGACATAGAACCCCGCCCCCTGCCCCAGATCATAGGCATCGTCATCCGCGACCCCCTCCCCGCGCGGAGAGGTGTCGGGAAAGATCACCGCCAGCCCGTGGCGCGCGGCATGTTCCTGCAGCCCGCCCTTGGTCATGGCGTTTTCATGGGTGCAGGTCAGCCCCGACAGATACCACAGCACCGGCACAGGCCTGTCTTCCGCCTGTGGCGGCAGATAGGCGCCAAAGGTCATCTCGCAGCCGCAGGTATTGGACGGGTGACGGAAGACCTGCTGCCGTCCGCCGAAGCTGCGATTTTCCGAGACGATGTCCATGGCTCAGAATTCCACCACGGCGCGGATGGATTTGCCTTCGTGCATCAGGTCGAAGCCGTGGTTGATCTCCTCCAGCTTGAGTTTGTGGGTGAT
>NZ_FNEJ01000007.1 GCF_900100085.1 Salipiger marinus | reverse complement strand
CATCCGATTACCTGGGGTTCGACCTGGTCATGGTCAACAACCTGCCAGAGCCGAGCGTCCTGCTGGCTGACAGAGGCTATGATGCTGACCGCATTCGGAAAAAGATGGAGGCGCGGGAGGTGCTCACCCAAATTCCCATGCGCAAATCACGCAGGATGCGCGTGGGTGTGGATCATTCTCTCTATTCCTTGCGCAACCTTGTCGAGCGGTGCTTCAACAAGTTGAAAAACGCACGCCGTGTCGCCACACGCTACGACAAAACCGCTGAGAGCTTCTTGGGCTTCATCGACATCACCTCCATCCGACTTTGGCTGCGCCTTTTGTCAACATGACCTAGGTAACGAGGTTCAGCTTTGCGACCTCAAAATCAGAGGCTTTCTTGCCACAATCTTGACCGTCAATCGCCGTGGTTACATCCTGTATCTGAAGAATGAGAAAGAGCTGCCTTTGGTCAGGCCCCTCAACCGGTTTGCTCGTCAAAACCCAAAGCCGTTCATTCTGGTCAGGCAGCATGAACTTCTGAATTTCCAAAAGATCCGGATTTCCGGTGGCCATGACCCGCGCAAAAGACGCCTGCAGATCGGAATGACGCGTATCACTTGGCTGAGGCGGCAGGATCGTGAACAGATTTTGACCCACTGCATCAGCACGTTTGATGTGCATTGCGGCCAGATAGGCGTCGCTTACGGCGATCACATCGAAGTTCTCCGGAGAAAACACAAGAAACATGCCCGGGATGTTATCGAACATGACCTGAAACTGTCTGGCGAGCGCGTCGCTGGCCCGGCGGGCCGACTGCTCTCGCGCCAGCGCCTCGCGCATCCTCTGCTCGGCATGCACATGGCGGGTGACGTCGCGCGCGGAAATTAGCTCGGCAGGCCGTCCATGATGCAGCACGGTGTGGCCGATGATGTCGACATGAATGATTTCGCCGGATTTCAGACTGTGTCGCCAGACCCCGGCCTCATCCCGCCCCTCGGAGACGGCCTTGACGTTTTCCTCCAGCGCCGCGCAATCTTCGGGCGGCCGGATGTCCTTGATCGTCATTCCGAGAAACTCTTCGAGAGAGTAGCCGTATTTCACGATCGCTGCATTGTTCACAGATAGAAACTGAAACGTTTCCACGTCGTAAACCCACATCGGGTCAGGGTGGGACAGAAACAGACTGTCTGTAGTTATGTCCAAAATGTGGCCCCTGCACGCGGTTTGTGAAGGCGCTTCATGAAAAAAGCGCGCTATCCTCAGACGGTGGCGTAAAGGGTATGACGATGCAAGCTCGCGCCTGCTGCGCAGCCCGAGATGCCGCCTGCGGGTGCGCAGCGGATCAGACTGGTCATGGTGCGTTTTTAGCGTGTTACGGCAGATAGATTTATGGTGCTGCCGAGCGCTTCTTTAACTTCAGAATGACCTCAGGTGCGGGACTTGGCTGCCCCGCATCATTCAGACATGTTTCGCGTCATTACAGCAAAGACGCGATGGCGTTCCGGGTTGCCGTCGTGGTTTCGAGGGTCCGGCTATATTCCTTGCCGAAGGGGCTGCCTTTGGCACAGGCATGCTGCAGATCAACGCAGGTGTCCCGGAGCGCGGTGAAACCCATCAGCCCGGCGCGGGCCACGAGGAAGTGCGCGCGCCGGAAAATCTGGTCTCGGTCAAGGTCTTCCGGCGCGACATTCGGAAAGCTGTCCTGCAAACAGGATGACAGCTCCTCCAGCGCCAGACGGGTGCGATCTTCTCCAAAAAGTTCTCGAAGTTCTTCAAAAATCTCGGGGTCGAAAATGTCTCTGGACACAGAATCCCTCAAGGCAAAATCTGGGGTTACGTGATCCTGTTCATATAGCTCAGACTTAGCGCCGGACAGGTCTTCGGGGTACTTTTTAATAGCCATAGCAGCATACCTGCATACGTTACAGAATGTGACCATATAACGACTTTTTCCGCCAGTATAGCCCGAATCTCTGCCTCCGTGCCGGTTCGCGCCTATCGGCGTCGAGGAGTGGTCTTGAATGGCGTCGGAAGCTGGGTTTGCCTTTGGATGGGGTCGTTTGCAGGTCTGGAAGTCACCAAATGACCTGCGCTCTTGTCCTGTCGGTCACGTGACAGGCGGAGCAGCCTTGCTGGCACTTGGGTTTGGCGCGGTCTGGGGATCCTATTTGCGCCGTGTCACATCGCGTTTGAACTTAAAATACGTCTAAATTTGGGCGAAACCATGCCACACCAAGCCGATACTCAAACCCGGGTCGGAGCCCTTTTCAGTTCGTCGGGGCCTCGGCGGGGATATCCTCGGCTCCGCCCATTTCCGTATCTTCGCAGAGACCGGCGCCGCAGTTGTAGGACTGCAGCTGCACACCCCGGCGCACCGTCACCATTCCGGGTTTCTGCGCGCTGACATGCACCATCACATTGGCGATCACGCCACCCTTATCGTCCAGCGCAATCAGATTGGTCGTGCCGACCATGCGCCCCGTAAGGATAATGGTCTGTTCATTGGCCAGACTCGCATCGACGATTTCGGATTTGCCGACCGCGATTGCGCTCATTTCCCCATCAATTTGCAGAACGCTGGCAAAGTCTACCGCCAGAGACACGGTCCGGAATGGCGATTCCCTGCTGGCGGGCGCGGATATGGCATTTGATGCCAGCACACTCTGCGCAGAGGACACGACGACCACGGCATCAGCACAGGCGCCAGAGGCGATGACTGCCGAAAGAAGAAATCCGCCAGCGAAGGATCGGGGAAACTGCATCGGTTTTCCTTTCATATGGCGGTTGACTGAAAACGGGGTGGACCCCCGGTGTGCGGGGGCTTGGTCAGCCAAGGGGGATGCGGCGGCTTACCGTCAGCATGAGCCCGTCAGCGGTGAGGGAGGGGATGAACAGGCTCAGCGGGTAGCGAATCAGCAGGGTGCGGAAGGTGACGCCGTCGACCGATTCGGCGCCCAGAGCGACCTCCAGATCCTCCGACATGCCGAAGGTGATGGCGCCGCGGATTGTCTCCTCGACCGTGATATTCGTCACGGCTTGGTTCATAAGGATAGTCCGGGCGCCGACATCCGCCGCATAGGACATCTCGTTGCGCATGTAGAAGCTTCGGCCAAATTCCAGTATCGCCAGCATCAGCGTGATGGCAATCAGGCCCACCAGCGCAAATTCGACAGCGACGGCGCCGCTTTCTGACCGCCACACCCGGGCGCGACGGACGCTCACCTGACCTGAACCTGGATGGATTTCGACTGCGAGAAGCGCGGCAGCAGCAGGCCGGCATAGGTCTTCTGCGCCGAAAGCACATAGAAGATCTGGGTCGGCGTACCCCCGTCGCAGGTGGTCGAACAGGCGACGGCGACATCCGGCTCTTCGGCGCAGTTGCACAGCGTGCCCACATCGAGGGCAAGCGTGGCATCGTCACCTTGGGTGCCTGCGGTGGCAAGGGTCATGTTCTGTGCCGCAGTTGTGCGCAGGATCCGATCAATGGCAGAAACGCCGATGTCATGGGTGGCGCCCTGTGCCCCGGCGCGCAGGATATGGCCGATGGTCATGCGCTCTGAAATCGCCAGTCCCAGATCGGTCATTGCCAGCAGCGACAGCACCAGCATGGGGGCGATCAGGGCGAATTCGACGGCGGAAACACCCCTGTCATCACGCAGGGCGGCAGTGCCCGCGCGGACCATGGGTCGCGCGCCAAGCTTGGGATGTCGAACCAGATGGCCCATCGCCTGCCCTCCCGTTTTGCTTGCGGCCTGTTTGGCGCGGACAGGGGCAGCGCGCCCCGCATGGTCCTGCGTCCGCGGCCAATCTACAGGCAAGCCGGGCGCGAACCTACCTGACCGGACAGGCTGGCCGAACGGATAGGTGCTGGTCGCGGGATCTCAATAAAACAAGGGAATTTCGGCGGCTGCAGGCCGTCTGGCGGGCCAAACCGGTGCCCGTTGCGACCAAACCGGCCCAAACGCCCTGGCCAGCTGTCCAGCCCATCAAGCCAAGTAGCCGCGCCGGTTCTGCCGTGCAACCTTCACCGGGACGCTGATGGTTCGGCGTCCGCCACGGCCGGACTGCCGCAGCTGGTGTCATCTTGGGCTCTCTCTCAGCACACCCAAAAAGGGGAAAACCTATGACGAACTTCATCTCCCGTTTCAAAAAAGACGAATCCGGCGCCACCGCGATCGAATACGGCCTGATCGCCGGCCTGATCTCGGTCGTCATCATCACCGCCCTTGTCCTGCTTGGGCCGACGCTTGAGGGCGTCTTCACCGGCATCAACACCGAACTGACCCCGACCGGTCTGTAATCCATCGGGACTGTCGGCGGAGACCGCTCCGCCGATAGCCCTGATCCCGACAGGAAAACCGGAGGTGGCTGTGGTCTTCACCTTGCTTGGCTGTGCTGTCTTTGTCCTGCTCCTCCTGCAGGCAGGGCTTGGCGATCTGGCAAGGATGCGGATCCCGAACCGGCTCGTGCTGGCCCTGCTGCTGGGCTACGCGGTGCTGGCGCCACTTTCCGGCTTCTCCCTGCTGGCGATCTCTCTCGGCCTTGGGGGGGCTGCCGTCGTCTTCGGTCTTGGCCTGTGCCTTTTCGCCTGCGGGTGGATGGGTGGGGGAGATGTCAAGCTGATGGCGGTGGTCTCCCTGTGGCTGGGACTGCCCCATCTGGGGGATTTCCTGCTCTGGACCTCCGTGTTTGGCGGGCTTCTGACGCTGGGTCTGATGATCTGTCGCGCGCGCCCCCTGCCCGAGGCTCTGGCCGGACGCGCGCTGTCGCTGCGCGCGGGCGAGACCCGGGTGCCCTATGGCGTTGCGATCGCGGCGGCGGGGCTTTTTGTGTTTGCGTCGACGCCATGGACCGCGCCGCTGTGGTGACGCGGGACCGGACTGCGCCCGCCCTGTTCTGGAAGGACGTACCATGCTGCGTGGATTGATCTTTCTTGTCGCCCTCTCGGCCGGTGGCATCGCGGCCTGGATCACGCTGGGCACCTCTGGGGCCGTGACCGCCGCCACCAACCGCGACGGCACGGTCGACTCCCTCGGCATGACCGAAATTCTGGTGGCCGCCGTCGATCTGCCTTCGGGCGCCGTGATTGATGCCTCCTCCGTAAGCTGGCAGCGCTGGCCGGATGGCGCGATCAACCCCGCCTTCATCACCCGCGCCCAGCGGTCCAGCGCCCCGCAGTCGCTTGCCGGGATGATCGTCCGTAACGGCATGGTGGCGGGCGAGCCTGTCCATGACAGCAAGCTGTCCACCGGGGATGCGGGCGCGCTTGCGGTCATGCTGGCCTCTGGCAAGCGCGCCATCGCGGTGCGCATCAATGCCGAAAACAGCGCGGGCGGTTTTGTGCTGCCCAATGACCGGGTCGATGTGCTGCTGACCACCAGCCGCGTCGATGCAAGCGGCAACACCCAGGTCAGCAGTCGGCTGATCCTGAAGAACATCAAGGTTCTGGCGGTGGACCAGACCATCGACGGGTCAAACGAAGCCGTGGTCGGCAAGACCGCCACGCTGGAACTGAGCCCCCCCGAGGTCGAGATCGTCACGGCGGCCCAAGTGTCCGGCGCACTGTCGCTGGCCCTGCGGTCCCTTTCCGACATCGCCGAGGAATCGATGGTGATGGTCGAGGAGAAAAAGACGCTGCGGATCTTCCGCGGCGGGCAGATCGAAGTGGTTGCGCTGGAGTGATCCGGTCGGCCCGGCTTTGGACCCTGACTTCGGAGCGAACATGAAACACACGCCGCTTGAGCTCCGTCCCGACGCGCTGGTCGGGCAGCCGCAGACCCAGCCGGTGGGCACGACGCCCCATATCTCGCTGCATGCCTTCTGCGAAACCTCCGCCGTCGCCGCCTCCATGGGGCGGGTGGCCAGCGACCGGCGCCTGTCCCGCGCCCGGGTGAGCGTGACCATGGGCGGCATCGCTGCCGCCACCAGCTATTGCAGCGGCCAGCCGACGCCGGATGTGATGATCCTTGAAAACGGCGGCAGCCGGGCCGACCTGCTGGCGGCGCTGGCGGATCTGGCGCCGGTCTGCGACCCGGCCACCAAGGTCATCGTGGTGGGTGCCACCAATGACATCGCGCTTTACCGCGAACTGGTGGCGGAAGGTGTTGCGGAGTATCTGCTGGCCCCCGTCGACGCGCTGGCCCTGATCGGCGCGGTGCTGCGGCTTTTTCCGAATGAAGGCGCCGCGCATATCGGCAAGATCCACGCGGTGATCGGCACCAAAGGCGGCGTGGGCTCTTCGGTGCTGGCGCAGAATCTGGCATGGACCATGTCGCAGGGCAGCACTGCCACGCTGCTGGCCGATCTGGATCTGCAGTTCGGGACTGTCGCGCTCAACTGCAACATCGAATGCCATACCGGCTTTGCCGACCAGCTGCCCGAGGGCCAGAACCTTGACGGCACCCTGCTGGAACGGCTGCTGTTCAAACACGGCCCGGATCTGAGCATCCTGCCCTGCGCCACGGCGGCGCAGATCGCCCGCGATCCGGATGTGGACGTCATCAGAAAGATGCTGGATCTGGCGCGGGCCACCTTTCCGCATGTGGTGCTGGATCTTCCGAACGCATGGTCGCCGCTGGTGCGCAGCACGCTGGTGGCGGCGGACAACATCCTGCTTGTCGCAGAACCGGATCTGGCCAATCTGCGCAACGCCCGCGGCATGCTCGATTTTCTGAAAATGACCCGGCCCAATGACGACCCGCCGCAGCTGATCCTCAACCGGGTCGGGCTGCCGAAACGCCGGGAAATCAAGCCGGAGAAATTCGCGGCAGCGCTGGAAACCGACCTTGCGGCAAAGATCGCCTTTGATCCGGCGCTGTTCAGCTCGGCCACCGCCAATGGCCAGATGATCGAGGAAGTGTCGAAGACCGCCCCCATGACCCGCGTCCTGCAGCATCTGGCCGAACAGCTGACCGGGCGCACCCATGCAACCAAACGCCGGGGCCTTGGCCGCCTCTGGGGCCGCTAGGCGCCAGTCACGAAACGGACCGCCCCCGCCGGGGCCTGACCACAGACCAGACCCAAAACGAGGACACCGCAGCATGTTCGGCAAGAAAAGCGATCTCGCCCCCGCAGACAGCGCCGCCCCCTCCTCCGGCGTGCGTCACCTCAAGATCATTCCCGACAGGGCCGCCGTGACCATCACCCCCACGACGGAGGCACCCACCGCCACACCGCAGAAGGCCAAGGCCTATTACGATCTGAAGAAAGAGATTTTCGAGGCCCTGCTCGAAGCGATCGACGTGGCGCAGCTGACCACGATGGATGTGGCCGAAGCGCGCAGCGAAGTCAGCGGCATCGCCACCGACATTCTGGCGGCGAAACGGGCGGTGATCTCGACCGCGGTGCAGGACGAACTGGTTTCCGACATCTGCAACGACGTGCTGGGCTACGGACCGCTGGAGCCGCTGCTGGCCCGCGACGACATCGCGGATATCATGGTGAATGGCGATAATTACATCTTCATCGAAGTTGCGGGCAAGGTCATCCAGACCGACATCCGCTTCCGCGACAACACCCAGCTTCTGAATGTCTGCCAGCGCATCGTCAGTCAGGTCGGGCGGCGGGTGGATGAATCAAGCCCGATCTGCGACGCCCGCCTGCCCGATGGCAGCCGCGTCAATGTCATCGCCCCGCCCCTGGCGCTGGAAGGGCCGACGCTGACGATCCGCCGCTTCAAGAAGGACAAGCTGACGCTGGACCAGCTGGTCGATTATGGCGCGATCACGCCGGAGGGCGCCGAAATCCTCAAGATCATCGGGCGGGTGCGCTGCAACATCATCATTTCCGGCGGCACCGGATCGGGCAAGACCACGCTGCTCAACTGCCTGACCCGCTATGTCGATCCGGACGAGCGCATCATCACCTGCGAGGATTCCGCCGAACTGCAGCTGCAGCAGCCCCATGTGGTGCGTCTGGAAACCCGCCCCCCGAACATCGAGGGCGCGGGCGAGATCACCATGCGGCAGCTGGTGAAGAACTGCCTGCGGATGCGCCCCGAACGGATCATCGTGGGCGAGGTGCGCGGCCCCGAGGCGTTCGACCTGCTGCAGGCCATGAACACCGGCCATGACGGATCCATGGGCACCCTGCACGCCAACAGCCCGCGCGAGGCGCTGTCGCGGATCGAATCCATGATCACCATGGGGGGCTTTTCGCTGCCGATGAAGACCATCCGCGAAATGGCGGTGTCGTCCATCGACATCATCATTCAGGCGGCGCGCCTGCGCGACGGCTCGCGGCGGATCACCCACATCACCGAGGTGCTGGGGCTGGAAGGCGACGTGCCGATCACGCAGGATCTGTTCATCTACGACATGAGCGGCGAGGACGCGCAGGGCAAGATCATCGGCCAGCACCGGTCTACCGGGATCGGGCGTCCGGCCTTCTGGGACAAGGCCCGCTACTATGGCGAAGACCAGCGCCTGTCCGCCGCGCTGGAGGCGGCGCGGGTCAAGTCCAGCTAATCCCGCCGCCTCTGCAAGGAGCCCCTCCGATGTCCCCGGCTGTTACCCTGATCCTGACCTTCGCGCTTGTGGCGCTCTGCGTGGGCGGCCTGCTTTTCGCGATGTTCCAGCCGCAGCTGGTCAGATCGGCGCGGGCACGGCAGCGCGTCGGCATGGTCATCACCCATCGCCCTTCCTCCGCCCGGCCGCAGGAAGTGGACGAGGGCGCAAGGCGCCGCCGCTCCGTCGAGGAGACCCTGCGCGAGATCGAACAGAAGCAGAAGGCGCTAAGCCGCAGCCGCGCCCGCAAGAGCCTGCAGCACCGTCTGCGCGAGGCGGGGCTGGACTGGACCAAGCGGACCTATCTGGGGATATGCCTTGCAACCGCGGGCCTGCTGTTCCTGCTGCTGTGGGCGGGCTTCGGAGTTTCCCTGATCACCACCGCGCTTCTGGCGCCGCTTGGCGGCCTGCTGCTGCCGCGGGCCTATCTTGGGCTGCGCCGCAAACGCAGGCTCGCGGCCTTTGCGGTGCAGTTTCCCGATGCGGTCGATGTCATCGTGCGCGGCGTCAAATCGGGCATGCCGCTCAGCGACTGCATCCGGGTGATCGCCGTCGAGGGGCAGGAGCCGGTGCGCAGCGAATTCAAGACGGTGCTGGACGACCAGACCATCGGCGCGCCCATGCCGGAAGCCGTGCAGCGTATGGCGCAGCGGGTGCCGCTTCCGGAAACCAACTTCCTCTCCATCGTCATCACCATCCAAAGCCGCAGCGGTGGCAACCTGACCGAAGCGCTTGGCAACCTGTCCACCGTGCTGCGGGAGCGCAAGAAAATGCGCGCCAAGATCAAGGCGATGAGTTCAGAGGCCAAGGCGTCGGGCGGGATCATCGGGGCGCTGCCGCCCATCGTCGGAAGCCTGCTGTTCCTGACCAGCCCCGACTATATCTCGCTGCTCTTCACCACGACGACGGGCAACATGGTTCTGGCGGGCAGCGCGGTCTGGATGGGCATCGGCGTGCTGGTGATGCACAACATGATCAATTTCGATTTCTAGGGGCGCAGGGATGAACTTTGATCCCCTTGGCTTTGACCGCGATCTGCTGGTCACCATCGCGGCGGTGCTTGCGGTGGTCTGCGGCATTCTGGCGGCAGGCTGGCCCTATCTGGTGCGCGACGATCAGGAAGAGCGCATGCGCCGCGTGGTGCAGTCCTCCACCCGGCCCCGCCTGACCGATCCGGCGCTGTCGACCGAAGGCAGGCGGCGCACCCTGCTGCGGAGCGAGCCCAGCAAGATCCTGTCCGCCATCGTCGAACGTTTCAACCTCGCCCGCAAGCTGGAGGGGGGCGCCACGCTGCAGCTGCTCCGCTCCGCCGGGTTCCGGGGCCGCGCCCCGGTCATCACCTTCCTTGCGATGCGCGTGCTGATGCCGGTCATCGTCTTTGGCGTGGCGTCGTTTTACATCTTCGTGGTGATCAAGCCGGATCTGCCGCTGCTGGCGGAACTGGGCATCGCCGTGGTGCTGAGCGGCCTCGGCTATTACCTGCCCACGGTCTATGTCAAAAACCGCATCACGAAGCGCCAGAAATCGATCCGGCGGTCATGGCCCGATGCGCTGGATCTGCTGCTGATCTGTGTCGAATCCGGCATGAGCAGCGAGCATGCCTTTCGCAAGGTCGCGGACGAAATCGGCGACCAGTCGCGGGAGCTTGCCGAAGAACTGTCGCTGACCACGGCAGAGCTCGCCTTTCTGTCGGACCGCAAGACCGCCTACGAGAACCTTGGCAAACGCACCGATCTCGACGGGGTGAAATCCGTGGTCTCGGGGCTGATGCAGTCGGAAAAATACGGCACCTCGCTGGCCCATGCCCTGCGGGTTCTGGCGCAGGAAAACCGCAACATGCGCATGAGCGAGGCCGAAAAGAAGGCCGCCGCCCTGCCGCCAAAACTCACCGTGCCGATGATCCTGTTTTTTCTTCCGGTGCTCTTCGCGGTCGTGCTCACCCCGGCGGTGATCCAGATCATGAACAACTAGACGCCCCGCCCTGCTTGGATTTCAGGACATGTTCACCCGCCCCAAAACCCGCCCTTGCGATCCCCACTCCCGGCCCCGCAGGGGCTGGCGGCGGCGCCTTGCCCGGCACGTGTCCGGGTTTGCCGCCGACAGCCAAGGCGCGGTAGCCATTCTTGCCGCGCTGACGATGCCGGTTCTGGTGCTGGGCATGGGGCTAGGGGCAGAGGCGGGATACCAGTATATGGTCCAGCGCAATCTGCAGCACGCCGCCGATCTTGCCGCCCATGCCGGTGGCACAAGGCTGCGCGCGGGCGACAGCAAGGCGGCGATCGATGCCGCAGCGCTGCATGTGGCCACGCAGGCCGAATTTGCCGTCGACGAGGGCAGCTTCGTGCTCAACACGCCGCCCGCCACCGGCCCCAATGCCGGCAGTGCCGCAGGGGTCGAAGTGCTGCTGACCAAGACGCAGCCGCGGTTCTTTTCCGCGATCATCGACAATGAACCGCTGGTGATCTCGGCCAGAGCGGTGGCTGCCGTGGTCACCACCGGCTCGGCGGCCTGCGTGCTTGCCCTGTCCCCGACCGGATCCCGGGCGGTGACGGTCAGCGGCTCCACCAATGTCTCGCTCGAAGGCTGCGATGTGGCGTCGAATTCCAACGCCTCGGACGCCTTCTGGATGGCCAATTCCTCGGCGCGGCTGACCGTGGGCTGCGTGAATACCGTGGGTGGTGCCGTGACCAGCAGCAACCTGCAGCTTCTGGACTGCCCGGCGGTCAATGAATACACACCCGTCGTCCGCGATCCCTATGCCCATCTTGCAGAGCCCAGCATCAGCGTGCCCTGCGAAAACGACACCAAGGCCTCGGTCTTCACCCCCAGCTTCGCCCATCCCAGCGGCGTGCCCGCGATGCGGTTCTGCGGCGGTCTTGATGTCAAGAAACAGGTGACCTTCAACCCGGGGCTCTACATCATCGATGGCGGGGATCTGACGCTCAATGCCAATGGCGAGGCCATCGAAGGGGGCGTCGGCATGGATGTGCAGGGCGCGACCTTCTACCTGACCGGGAATGCGCAGCTCAAGCTGACGGGCAATGGCGGGCTCAACATGCAGGCCCCCACGACCGGCCCCTTCAGCGGCATTCTGGTCTTTGGCAGCCGCAGCCAGCACGGGGTGACCCACGAAATCCGCGGCAACTCCGGATCGACCACGCAGGGCGCGCTGTATATGCCCACCTCCGAGATCGTGTTCAGCGGCAATTCCACCACCGTCAACGGCTGCACGCAGGTGATCGGCCTGACGGTCGAATTTACCGGCAACTCCACGCTGCGCTCCACCTGCACGACCTTCGACGCCCCAAGGATCGAGACAAACGTGCTGGTCAGCCTCGTGGAGTGACAGACGCCCTGCCCTGCCGGGGGTGTCGCGGAACATCTTTACAAAACTAGAAATATGGTTATGTTATGCGGCATGACCAGCACCAGCCCCACCGCCCGCGCCCTTGCCGCCCTTGGCCATGATGCCCGGCTTGCGATCTTTCGCCTGCTGGTGAAAGCCGGGGAGGACGGGCTGCGCGTCGGCGATATCGGCGACCATCTGGGCCTGGCGCCCTCGACGCTGGCACATCATCTGTCCACCCTCGTCGAGGCAGGGCTGGTGCGACAGGACAAGCAGGGGCGCGAGGTGTTCAACCGCGTCGATTTCCCCGTCATGCGGCAGGTGCTGACTTTCCTGACCTCGGAATGCTGCAGCGGCGTGGCCATGCGCCGGGCGGAGGATGCCGCATGATCGGGCGCCATTTTTTCAACCAAAAACAACCATAAATCCGGATATTTGGTCATGACAGAAACAAGCCTTGCCTCCCCCAGCCTGCGGTCCGCCCTGCGCCATCTGTGGCAGGACCAGCGTGTCTGGCTCGCCACCGCCGCGATCCTTGGAACCGTGGCCCTGTTCGACCCGTCTCAGGCCGCGCAGAGCGCGCGGTTCGCCGGTCAGGCGCTGCTGACCACAGCACCCTTCCTGATCCTGTCCATCGCCCTTGCCGCATGGGCCGGGGCAACGGGGGCCGACAATCTGATCGCCCGCGCCTTCACCGGGGCGCCGACCCTGATGATCGCGCTTGGCGCGCTGGCGGGGGGTCTGTCGCCCTTCTGTTCCTGCGGGGTCATCCCGCTTGTTGCCGCGCTTCTGTCCATGGGCGTGCCGCTTTCGGCGGTGATGGCCTTCTGGTTGGCCTCGCCGATCATGGATCCGTCGATGTTCGTGCTGACGGCGGGGGTTCTGGGTCCGGAATTTGCGGTGGCCAAGACGCTGACCGCGCTGGGGCTGGGGCTGTTCGGCGGCACCGTGACGCATGTGCTGAGCCGGGGCGGCGCCTTTGCCGCGCCGCTGCGCGACGGCATCGGCAGCGGCGGCTGCGGCGGGGTGCGGATCCGCGCGCCAAAGCCCGTGATCTGGCGGTTCTGGGCCGAGCCAGACCGCCGGGCCAAATTCGGCAGGACAGCGTGGAGCACGACGCTGTTCCTCGCCAGATGGCTGATGCTGGCCTTCGTGCTGGAAAGCCTGATGCTGGCATGGATCCCCGCCGAAACCGTGACCGCGACGCTGGGCGGGGACGGCCTGCTGCCCATCCTGACCGCGACGCTGGTGGGGGTGCCCGCCTATCTCAACGGCTATGCGGCGCTGCCGCTGGTTGGCGGGCTGATCGAACAGGGCATGGCCCCGGGCGCGGGCATGGCCTTTCTGGTCGCGGGTGGCGTCACCTCCATCCCGGCGGCCATTGCGGTCTGGGCGCTGGCCCGGCCACAGGTCTTTGCGCTTTATATCGCGCTGTCACTGATCGGCACCTTCACCTCGGGCCTGCTGTTCCAGATCTGGACCACTCTGGCATAACGCAAGGGCGGGGCCGGCGCCCCGCTCCCCTCTTCCCCGCCTCTGCTGACGGGCAGCCAAGACCCCCAACATGTCCTCCGGATGATCCGCAGCACGGCCTGCGGATCCGTCTTTTTGGGGGCAAGTCAGCCCCTCTGCAGCCGCCGGAACCTCGGGCCGCCGGCCCCGATCTTGGCGGTGACATCGGCCGGAATCATATATACGGCTACGCCGATATGAATGGCATTTCACGGGCAATTCGAATCACCAAAGGCTGCCATTTATGCAATGCCATATTTTAATTAATAATTGGAACCTAACTTAATCCTGCCTACTTTCCCGAATTTCTGCCCCAATCCGGACAACATCTTTGCCTGTTCCTGAAATAATCTCGCGAATCTTCACGTATTCGGCGTTTTGCGAGATTCGAAATTGACTCAATTTGATTTCTGGTCCGCACTAAGCGAGCGACCACAAATTATTCTGGAGCGTTCAATGGCGTATGATGTCTATGGAGTTCTCGATCCTCTGGGTGCGGGATTGATTCAGGTTGATGCCAGCACCCAGCTGAGATCGGATGTCGAGCTGACCGACGAAAGCGACGGCACCTCGGACGATCAGTCCGTTCTGGGCGATGTCGATGATGACACGTTCAGCTATCCCGGCCTCATCGTCGGGGATGTGGAGCATGAATATCGCGGTGCCGCCGTGGACGAGAGCGGCAATGTCATCGGCTTTTTCGCCTCTGAAGTTGGTCTTGGCGGGCTTCTGGGCACCAAATTCTTTGTCCCCGAAGGCACCACCGTTCCCGATGGTCTGAGCGTGACGCTGCTGGGGGGGGATACCGCCGATCCCAGCACGCAATGGGACATCGCCGCCGAAGCGCCGGTCTGTTTTCTGGAAGGCACGCATATCGCCACGCCCGAGGGCGAGCGGACAGTTGAATCGCTGCTTGTCGGCGACACGGTTCAGACCGAGGACGGTCGCGAAATGACCGTGCGCTGGATGGGATATCGGACCTGCGCCTTGCCATTTGTCGATGCCCGCCGTGCAATTCCAATTCTGATCCGTCAGGGCGCCCTTGGCAGCAGCCTGCCGCACCGCGATCTGTGCGTGTCGCCGACCCATGCCATTCATATGGACGGCGTGCTTATTCAGGCAGAAGCGCTGCTGAATGGCGATTCCATCCGGCAGATGCCGCTGAGCCGGGGCGAGCCGTTCACCTATTTCCACATCGAGCTTGACGAGCACGCGCTGGTGTTGGCCGAGGGTGTCGCCTCCGAAAGCTTTGCCGACGGAATCTCGACGCTGCGCTTCGACAACTGGGAGGATCGCCAAGCCCTGCGCGGGGACCAGACGATCCCGCAGATGGACCTGCCGCGCCTCAAGGCGGCGCGTCAGCTGCCGCGCGCCCTGCGTGACCGGATGATGCTGCGCAAGACGGCCTGAGACGGCCTGCACAACGGTTACGGGCCGGGGCGGCAGCGCCCCGGCCTTTGCTTTTGCTCAGCCGAAATACCGGGCCGGATCGAAGCTCAGCCAATCGGCAGCGGGTTCCTGCGTGACGGGGCAGTCAAGCGCTACCCATGCGCGGGCGCGATGCGCTGGCAGGGCGCGCAGGCTTTCGGACAGCGCCGCTGCCGCTGCCGCCCGCGTCAGCGCGCCCTTGCCCAGCGACAGCCAGTCGGCATCCGCCTCGTCGCGCAGCACGCTCTGGACCGCATCGCGCAGCGCCAGCCGCGCCAGAGCGCTGCCGGGCGCGCAGCCGACCAGCCCCGGCTCCACCAGCCCCATCCCGTCCTGCTGCACCAGCACCGAGGCGCCTTCGGTCAGGGCGGCAAGGCTCTGCTGGCAGCGCGCGTCGGGGGCGGCCCAGAGCCCGCCCTCGCGCAGCAGCACGGCAGCCCGGACTAGCGCCGCGCGCGCGGCGGGCGTGCGCGCCCGGGCAAAGGCCTGTGCCGCCACCGGATCGCCCGCCCGCCTCAGATAGGTCTGCGCCATGGCGCGGGTGACCAGCCGATGCTCCCAGTCCGGGTGATGGCGGCGCCAGCTGTCCATCAGCCCGATCAGGTCGCGCCCCGGCGCCGGGCCCTCCCAATACTGCACGATCCGCTGCGGGATGGGCACGGCATGGTCCGGGCGGGCATGTGGCAGATCAAGCACCATCAATGCCAGCATCAACGATTGCGGCTCCGCCTCTGCCAGCCGGGCGAGCCCTGCCGGATCACAGCCGCGCGCCTGCGCGATCAGGGCACGGTCGGCCACCAGATCGTCCACGAGCGCCAGCAGATGCCGCAGCGCGCGTTTGCCGCCCCGGGCGCGACGGACCTCGCGGCGCAGCGGCGCCAGCGTGGCATAAGCCTCGGGCCAGAGGCGGGCGCGGATCTGCGCCTCTGCCAGCGCGCCCAGCCTTTCGGGCGAGTCCGCTGGCCCGGCCTGCAGCAGGTGCAGCGCCGCGTCGTGACGGCCCTGCCCGCCCAGAATGGCGGCGCGCAGCCGCAGGCCCCGCTGCGGATCGGTCCTGTCGGGCAGCGCCGACAGTTCGGCCTCGGCGGTGGCGATGTCGTCGCGGGACAGCGCCCGCGCCACCGCGATTTCTGCCCGCTCCGGCAGATCGCGGGGCGGCACCTCGCGCGTCAGCAGCGTGTCGCAAAGCGCGCCCTCGCCGCTCTGCCACGCCGCGCGCAGCCGGGTCATGCTCAGATCGGGAAGCGCGCCCAGCCGGTCCTCGGCACAGGTCATCGCCAGCGCCGAGGCCGTCTGGCTGACCTGCTGGCGCAGCACCGCAAAGACCCGGTTCCATGGCCGGATGCTGCGCGGCGCCACGGCCATGGCGCGGCGGTGACAGGCCAGCGCGGCGCGGGGATGGCCCCGCTCGGCCGCGAGGCCCGCCAGCCCCATCCATGCCTCGACGGTCGGATCCTGCGCCAGCAGCAGCCGCTGGAGCCGCCATGCCCCGCGCAGGCTGCCCGCCTGCCGCGCAACATCCACCGCCCGGCGCAGCCCCGCAGGATCAAGCCCGCCAAGCGCTGCGGCAAGCGCGAGCAGCGTCATGGTCTCTGCAGGCTGGCGGGCGTCGGCGTGGCGGGTGGCGCGCGCCATCAGCCGCGCCAGCTTCTCCTCCGCAGGCGCTGGTCCGCGCAGGTCACGCAGCCCTGCGGCCAGAACACGGGAACAGTCAGGCCCTGCCTGAAGACCCCCCTCCCCCCCAGGCGGTGCGGGCGCGGGCGGGGCAAAAAACGCGGCATCATGTGTCATTCCGCAAGCTTAGTCAGCGGCATGGCGCAGGGGCAACAGCTTTGCCTGCGCCATAGTCCATATGTCTAAAGCCCGGTGCGGCGCTGCCCGAGGCTACCAGTTGGTGAAGGCGCCGTCAGAGCGGCGCAGATGCGGCACCTCCGACCAGCGGAAGGGGGCGGCGGCGGCCAGGGCCGCCTCGTCGATCTCGATGCCAAGCCCGGGTTCGGTGGGCACCGGAAAATCCGCGCCGTCAAGCCGGAGGCGGTTCTGGAAAACCGGCGAGTCCTGCCGCGCCGCGTTGTCGTCGCCGGGGGTTTCCCAGCATTCAAGGAAGGCGTGGTTGGGAATGACGGCTGCCATATGGACGGTGGCGGCGGTGCAGATCGGTCCCAGCGGGTTATGCGGCATCACGTCGATGCCATGCGCCCGGCACCAGCCCGCGACCTTCATCGCCTCGGTGAAGCCGCCGACATTGCACAGGTCGATCCGCGCAAAATCGCAAAGCCCCTGCTCCACATAAGGCAGGAACTGCCAGCGCGAGGTGAATTCCTCGCCGATGGCCAGCGGCGTGCGGATCAGGCGGCGCAGCGCGGCATAGGCGGAAGGCGTCTCGTCGCGGATCGGTTCCTCGACAAAATCCAGCGTGGCTTCGGGGCAGCGCGCCATGAAGGCGGCGGCCTCGGCCACGCTGAAGCGGTGATGCAGGTCCGACCCCAGCATCACGCGCGGCCCAAGCGCGGCACGGCAGGCGGCGAGGATGCTGGGCCAGCGCCCGATGGTGTCGTGCGGGTCAAAGATTTCGGGCGCATCGGTGCGCCAGCCAAGGCGGAGGCAGGTCCAGCCCGCCGCCATCGTCTCCCGGGCAAGATCGATCAGGTGATCGCGGTCATCGGCGCGCACGCAGCCGAAGGTGGGCACGCGCGACCGCAGCGCCCCGCCGAGGATCTGATGCACCGGCACGTCCAGCGCCTTGCCCGCGATGTCATGCAGCGCGATGTCGAGCGCGGAAATCAGCGCGGCCGACACCCGGTCCCGTGCGATGCCCGGCTGCAACGCCAGCGCTTCCCACACCGCCGAGGGGCGCAGCGGATCGCGCCCCTCCAGCCAGTCGCCCAGATCGGCAAGCGCCCCGGCCACGGCCTGTTCGCGGGTGGTAAGCCCGGATTCCCCCCAGCCCGTCACCCCGCAGGCGGTGGTGACCTTGACCAGAAGCTGGTTCCTGTCGGCGATCCAGACCGGATAGGCGGCGACCGAGGCGATCTTCATGGCGGCTCTCCCTTACCAGTTGGTGACGGAGCCGTCGCGGCGGCGGAGCATGGGCGGGGCGGTGTATTCGAAGGGCGCGGCCTTCAGCCGCTCCTCGTCAACCTCCACGCCCAGCCCCGGCCCCTCGGGCACGGGATAGGAGGCGCCGTCAAGCTCAAGCTGCACCGGGAACAGCGCGCGGTCGTCGAAGCCCAGCCGTTCCACCGGGGTGGAGCGGCATTCAAGCCATGCAAAATTCGGCACGGCGGCGGCCAGATGGACGCTAGCCGCCGTGCAGACCGGGCCCAGCGGGTTATGGGGCATCAGGTCGACATAATGCGCCTCGGCCCAGCCCGCGACCTTCATCGCCTCGGTGAAGCCGCCGACATTGCAGATGTCGATCCGCGCGAATTGCAGGATGTCGCGTTCCACATAGGGCAGGAACTGCCATTTGGAGGAGAATTCCTCGCCGATGGCGAAGGGGATCTCGGTCATCCGCCGCAGGCTCTCATAGGCGGAGGGCGTCTCGTCGCGGATCGGCTCCTCCAGAAAGTCGATCGTGCCGCGCGGCAGTTTCTGGCAGAAAGAGGCGGCCTCGGCCACGGTCAGGCGGTGGTGATATTCGACCCCCAGCACCATCTCGGGGCCCAGTTCCTCGCGGGCGCGGGTGACCCAGTCGGCGGTGGTGGCGATGGACTCGCGCGGCTCGAAGATCGCCTCGTTCTCCTGCCCGTCCGCCATCAGCCGCACGCAGGTCCAGCCCGCCTCCGCCAGCTGGCGCACCTGCCGGATCATCTCTTCTCCGGGCGGGGCAGAGGTGGTGGCGAAGGTGGGCACGCTGTGCCGGTGCCGCCCGCCCAGAAGCTGGTGGACCGGCACGCCAAGCGCCTTGCCCTTGATGTCGTGGAAGGCGATGTCGAGCGCGGCAATGGCGGCGCTCAGCACGCGCCCGCCCTCGAAATACTGGCTGCGATACATCTCCTGCCAGAGCGCGCCCGCGTTCATCGGGTCTCGGCCAAGCAGGAACTGCGTGTAATGCGCGATGGCGCCCATCACCGCCTTCTCGCGATAGGACATGCCGGATTCGCCCCAGCCATAGATGCCCTCGTCCGTCTCGACCTTGACCAGAAGTTGGTTCCGCACGCCGACGCGGACAGGGTAGCTCTTGATCGCGGTGATCTTCATTCAATACCTCGGAAGTTTTGGTGGCGCGGCGCTCAGTTGAGCAGGTCCGGCAGCCATGTTGTCAGGGGCGGGAACAGCACGAGCAGCACGATCACGGCCAGCTCGGCCAGCACGAAGGGCAGGATCGCCCGCACCAGCGGGCCCATCTTCACGTCGCCGATCTTCATCAGGATGAAGAGGACGACGCCGAAAGGCGGGGTGATAAGCCCCATGGCAAGCGTCAGCATGACCACCAGCGCCGCCTGAACCGGGTCGATCCCCAGCTGCAGGATGGTCGGCATGACCAGCGGCACAAAGATGATGAGTGCGGCACCGATGTCGATGAACATGCCCAGCACCAGCATCAGCAGCATGACCCCGAACAGGAACAGCGTGGGGCTGCCCTCGAAATAGGGGGCGACCGCAGTGACCATGGCGCCGATGCCCAGCAGGTTCAGGGCGTAGGACAGGATGGAGGCGGCGGCGACAAGCAGGTAGATCGCGGCGGTCATCCGCCCCGACACCTTCACCGCGTCCCAGAGGTCGCGCAGGGTCATGGACCGCAGCACCACCAGACCCAGCAGGGCCGCCACAAAGACCGCGATCCCGCCGCCTTCGGTGGCGGTAAAGGCGCCGGTCACCATGCCGCCCACGATGATCACCGGCAGGGCCGCCACAAGCACGCCTTCGAACAGCAGCCGCCCGATCTGGTCGCGGTTCACGGTGATGACCGATTTCGGCAGGCCGGAGGTCAGCGCGGTGATCAGGATCACCAGCAGGCAGGCGCCGCCGAGCATGAGCCCGGGAATGATCCCCGCCACAAAAAGATCGACGATCGACAGCCCGGTGACCGCCGCCATGATGATGGCAAGGCCGGAGGGCGGGATGATCGGCCCGATGATGGAGGAGGCGGCGGTGACGGCGGCGGAATAGGGCCGCGAATAGCCCTCTTTCGGCATGACGTTCATGAAGAACCGCCCCAGCGCGCTGGCATCCGCGATCGCCGCCCCCGAAATGCCCGCAAACAGGATCGAGGTGCCCACATTGGTATAGGCGGTGCCGCCGCTGAACCGGCCCGTAGCCAGTGCCGTGAGCCGGATCAGCCGTTCGGTGATGCCGCTGCGGTTCATGATCTCGGCGGCGAGGATGTAGAAGGGCATCGCGATGAACACGAAGCTGTCCACGCCCCCGAAGAACCGGGTGATGATGACGGGAAGGGGAATCCCGGCCAGCCAGACGCCCAGCGTGCCGCCAAGCCCGAGAGCAAAGGCGATGGGAACGCCGGTGAACACCAGCAGGAAGCACAGAGCCGCGACCCATGCCATCAGTAGGCCTCCTCTTCGTGACGGGTCTCGCCGAAGCCGGTGAGCCAGCACAGCACGATCTGGACGAGCATCAGGGCGCCGCCCACGGGCAGGGCCATGTAGGGCACGATCATCGGCAGGCCGGAGGCCGCGGCACTCTGGCGGGCGTTGTTCAGGGCGGCGGGCCAGCCATACCAGACCAGCAGCGCCGCAAAGATCCCGGCGATGCCGAACAGCAGGCTGCGCAGCAGATGCGCGCCGCGCGGCGACAGCGCGTCCAGCAGCGTGTCCACCGCCATGTGGTCGCCGCGCTGGATGGCGGCGGTGCCGCCCAGCATCATGACCCAGAGCATCGAATAGCGCATGACCTCCTCCGCCCAGTTGAGCGAGGATCCGGCGGCATAGCGCCCGACGACCTGAATGAAGTTGAGCAGGCAGACAGCGGCAAAGATCGCGGCGGCCGCGGTCTCGCAGACCGCCGCAAGCCGGCGCGTCAGGGAATGGAGCGACATGGTGAGGGTCCGGAGCTTGGCGCAGGCAAAGCAGCGCCGGGCGACAGCGTCGCCCGGGCCTTGCGCGCGGGGGTTACTCGGTCGGGCCGTAAAGCTCGGTTTCCGCCTGTGCGACCGCAGCCTCGATCCGTTCAAGGATGTCGTCGCCGACCTGCTCGCTCACGAAGGCGCGCACCGGCTCATAGACCGCATCGCGGAACTGCTGCTTTTCGTCCGGGGTGGAGACATGGACCTGCACGCCCTTCTCCTCCTCGATCACCCGGATCGCCTGCCAGTCCCCGGCGGTCTTTTCGACATTCTCGATGCTGGCGAACAGCTTGGCGCCATCGGTGACGATCTTCTGATGCGCGGGCGACAGGCCGTTGAACCAGTCGTCATTGGCGATGACGATGTGCAGGCCGAAGACATGCTCGTTGAGCGTCATGAAATCGGACACATCCGCCGCACCGCCTGCCAGATGCACCGGCGGCGGGCTTTCAAGCCCGTCCACCACGCCCTGCTGCAGCGCCATCACCGCTTCGGACCCGGCAATCGGGGTGGCATCGGCGCCAAGCGCCTCGACCATCTCCATGTAGACCGGGCTTTCCATGGTGCGGATCTTCATCCCCTCAAGGTCGGCGGGCGTGACGATCTGCTTTTCATTGTTCATGAAAGAGCGGAAGCCGTTCTGCGACAGGGCCAGCGCCTTCATCCCGGTCTGCGCGTGAATGTCCTCAAGCGTCCAGCGACCGAACTCGCCCTGCATGACCTGCCAAGCCACCGGGGCCGACTGGAACAGGTACGGCATCGACCACGCCTGGATCGGGGGATAGAAGCCCGCAAAGGCGCCATCCGAGGGCAGCGTCATTTCCAGCGTACCCTGCTGGACCATCTCGGTGGTTTCCCGGACCGATCCCATCTGGTTGCCGGGGAACAGGCGCACGGTCAGCTCGCCGTTGCTCTTGTTCTCCACGTAATCCTTGAACGCCGTGGCGGCGTTGTATTCGGGGTTGTCCCCTTCGAACATCTCGAAGGCGAACTTGATCTCCTCCGCAAGCGCGGGCGGAGCGGCAAGCAGCGCGATGGCCGCAGCGGTGAAGGTGGTTCTGAGTGTAAAGGTCAACGCGATTCCTCCCAAAATCTGTCGATGCGTGGACGATCTCACATGGATTACACATAATCAAGACTCTTTTCACCACTCAAATATCGGCTATGATCGCAATCTCT
Organism: Salipiger marinus; assembly: GCF_900100085.1. Taxonomy (GTDB): domain Bacteria; phylum Pseudomonadota; class Alphaproteobacteria; order Rhodobacterales; family Rhodobacteraceae; genus Salipiger; species Salipiger marinus. The sequence continues at coordinate 241,326 of NZ_FNEJ01000007.1, read as the reverse complement.
TGAACAATGGGACCGTGATCATGTCTGATGCTGAGCTTCGAGGGAGGGCTGGCGTGCCGGGGCACCCGCAGGCCGAGGACACCGAACCAGCGGAGGCCACCCCCCTTCATGTCCGGATGCGGGGCGACATCGTAAGCGGTGCGCTGCCTGCGGGCTCGCGGCTGAAAACGCAGGATCTGGCGCGGCGCTACGATGTCAGCATCAATCCCGTGCGCGAGGCCCTGCACCAGCTCAGCGGCGAAGGCTTCGTGATCCTGTCGCGCAACCGGGGGGCGCGCGTGCGCATGCTTGACGAGGCCTTCGTGCGCAACATCTTCGACATCCGCGCCCTGATCGAACCTTACCTGATCCGGCTCTTCGTGGGCCATGCCTCGCGGGAGGAGATCGCGCGGATGGTGGCGATTCAGGAGGAGATCGAGGCACTGGACGGCCCCGATCAGGTCCGGCTCGACGTGCTGGACGACGCCTTCCATCAGGTCACCTATGGCAACCATTTCAACAGCGAGGCGCTGGCGATCCGCGAACGGCACGGGCAGGTGGTTCATGCGCTGGCGCTGCGCTATCCCGCCAGCCCCGCCCGCCGCCGCGCCCAGAACGAGGAACATCGCCGCATCATCGCCGCGATTGCCGCCGCAGATGAAAACGCCGCCGCCGCCGTGGTGGAAGAACATGCGCGCGGGGCCGAACGCCACCTGCTCGAACAGCTGCGCCGCGACCGCGCCAACGGCTGAGCCGCGGCCCGCCGCGAGGCGGGATCAGCTCCGGCCTGCCCGCCTCCGCTGACCGGGGCGCGGCACAGATCCCTTTTGCCGGGCGACACCCGCTGCGGTTACGGTTACGCTGCCGCAAGCGCCCCTTCAAACCCGTGCCGGGGCATCGCGTCGCCGGTCATGTGCGGGAACGCGAAAGGACCGGACGCTGCGGGCCTGCGGTGACGCTCAGCGCTCGATGGCTTCGAGCCCGCACCATTCGGCGATGAACAGCGCCATGGTGGTTGTGGTGCGGCGCAGCGACTCCACGCTCACCCGTTCGTCGACCCCGTGGATGTTTTCCGAAATCGGCCCGTAACACAGCGACGGGATCCGGTTGTAAAGCTGGTAGACCCGGCAGTCGAGATAGCCGGGCGTCACGAAGCTTGCCAGTTCCTCGCCGGTTGCGGCGCGATGGGCCGCTGACAGCACCGCCTCGGCCTCGGATCCGGGTTCCAGCGCGTAGCCTTCCGCGAAAAAGCCGTTGAAGGTGACGCGCGGCGGCCACGCCTTCAGATAGGGATCAGCTTCGGCAAAGGCGCGGATCGTCTCCTCGATCTCGCGCGCGGCCTCGGCGGCCTTGATGCCGGGATAAATCGCGATGCGGCAGTCGACCCGGCACCATGCCGGCACGGAAGAGGCCCAGTCGCCGCCTTCGATCCTGCCGATATTGAGGTTGATCGGATGCTCCACGTCTTCGAAGAACCGGTGCTCCGCCTTCTCGGCGTTCCACGCCTCTTCCAGCTGCCGCAGCGCCCCGATCACGCGATAGGCGGCATCTATGGCATTGGCGCCACTGCCCATTTCGCGCACATGCACCGGCATGCCCCGCACCTCGACCTGAAACCAGAGCGTGCCGACATTGGCACGCACCAGCATCTCCTCCTCGGGTTCCGGGATCAGGACCGCCTCCGCGTCATAGCCCCGCAGATAGGTCATCAGGGCGCCGTTGCCGGTCGATTCCTCCTCCACGACGGTCTGCAGATGCACCCGCGCGGCGGGGACAAATCCCGCCCGGCGCAGCGCGTCCAGCGCGAAGAAGATCTGCGCCTGCCCGGCCTTCATGTCGGCGCCGCCGCGCCCGTAAAGCCAGTCGCCCTCCACATGCGGCTCGAAGGGCGGATGGCGCCACATGTCCTCCGGCCCGGCGGGCACCACATCCACATGCGCCTGCAGGATCAGCGACCGCCCCACCTCCTGCCGGGGATGATGCGTGCCGACCACGATCTGCGCCGTCGAATGCTCGGGGCTGTATTTGCCCGCGCCCTCATGCGCCTCGATCGCGGCGCGGTCCATCTCGAACCGGTCCATCTCGTAGCCGCGGCGCGCCAGTTCTGCGGCGACAAACTCGACCACCTCCTGCTCCCTGCCGCGGGTGGAGGGAAAGCGCACCAGAGCCTTGGTAAATTCGATCTGCTCCGCAAACCCCTCCTCGACCGCGGTTGTGATGGCCGATTTCACCTGCTCCGACATGCGCATCTTCTGGGTCCTGCTGCTGATCCGTGACACGCAGAGTTTTGGGGGTTCTGTACGCAATGTCACGCCTTTATCGACCGGACCCGGCCCCGGACCAGCCGGAGGCGGCGGCGAAGTCCAGGCCGTTGCCGTTGCCGGTCCCGCAGATGCGCCCCATCTAGCGAGGGACGATCACGGAGACGATGATGAACATCAAAGACGTGGCCACCCGCTCGGGCCTGCCCGCCAAGACCATCCGCTATTACGAGGAGATCGGCCTTGTCCGCCCGCAGCGCGGCGCCAATGGCTACCGCCGCTTCCGCGATACCGACCTGCACAAGCTGACCTTCCTTGGCCGAGCCCGATCGCTGGGCTTCACCATCGAACAGTGCCGGTCCCTGCTCGCGCTTTACGAGGACGAGGGCCGCGCCAGCAGCGACGTCCGGCAGATCGCCCGCGACCATCTTGCGGAGATCGAGCAGAAGATCAGCGAGCTTCAGGCGATGCAGACCACGCTCACCACGCTGGTGGAGGCCTGTTCCGGCGACCAGCGCCCGGACTGCCCGATCCTGTCGGGCCTGTCGCGGCCTGCCGGGGTCTGAGCCGGTCAGCCGTTCCGGGCGCCAAGGAGAAGATCCGCCGCCTTTTCCGCGATCATGGTCACCGGCGCATGGGTGTTGCCCGACACGATGGTCGGCATGATCGAGGCATCGGCGACGCGCAGCCCGGCGATGCCATGCACCCGCAGGTCGGCATCGACCACCGCCATGGCGTCCTGCCCCATGCGGGCGGTGCCGACGGGATGGAAGATGGTGGTGCCGACCTGCCCGGCGGCCTGCGCCAGATCGGCATCGCTCTGCATCCGGGGGCCGGGCAGAACCTCCTGCGGGTCGTGGGGCCGCATGGCGGCGGTCTGCATCAGCGCCCGGGCAAGGCGCAGGCTTTCCACCGCCACGATGCGGTCCTGCTCTGCGGTCAGATAGCGCGGGCGGATGGCCGGGGCGTCGCCAGCACTGGCGCTGCGCAGATGCACGCTGCCGCGGCTTTCGGGGCGCAGGTTGCAGACCGACACGGTCAGCCCCGGATAGGGATGCAGCGGCGATCCGAAGCTGTCCAGCGACAGCGGCTGCACATGGAATTCGACATTCGCCGAGGCCTCGCGCGGCGAGGAGCGGCAGAAGATGCCAAGCTGGCTGGGTGCCATGGACATCGGTCCGGACCGGCGCAGCAGGTATTCCAGCCCGATCCCGATCCGGCCCGGCAGGCTGGCCACCCGGTCGTTGAGGGTTCTGGCGCCGCTGATCTTCCAGACCGTCCGCAGCTGCAGATGGTCCTGCAAGTTCTCGCCCACCCCCGGCAGCGCGTGGCGGGGCGTGAGGCCATGCTCCGACAGCCGGTCGGGATCGCCGATGCCCGACAGTTCCAGAATCTGCGGCGTGCCGATGGCCCCTGCCGACAGCACCACCTCCCGCCCGGCGTGGGCGCGATGGTGCCGTCCTTTCAGCAGGTACTCCACCCCCGTGGCGCGACGGCCCTCCAGCACCAGCCGTTCAACCTGCGCGCCGGTTTCGATGCGCAGGTTCGGACGTTTCCGCGCCGGGGTCAGGAAGGCCTTGCGGGCATTCCAGCGCAGCCCGCCGCGCTGGGTGACCGGGAAATAGCCGGTACCTTCGTTGTCGCCATCGTTGAAATCCTCGGTCCGCTGGATGCCGATTTCCTCGGCGGCGGCCGCCGCCACGTCAAGGATGGGCCAGTTGAGGCGCTGCTGTTCGACCCGCAATTCGCCCCCCCTGCCGTGATGCGCATCCGCTGGGCCCCAGTGATGTTCGGATTTGCGGAAATAGGGCAGCACCTCGTCCCAGCCCCAGCCCGCATTGCCCATCTGCCGCCACTGGTCGTAATCCCGCGCCTGACCGCGCATGTAGATCATGCCGTTGATCGACGAGCAGCCGCCCAGCATCTTGCCGCGCGGATAGTTCAGCGCGCGCGCGCCCAGATGTTGCTCGGCTTCGGTGCGGAAACACCAGTCCATGCTGGGGTTGCCCATGGCGTAAAGATAGCCCATCGGCACATGCACCCAGAAGCGGTTGTCGCTGCCGCCCGCCTCCAGCAGCAGCACCCGGCAGCGCGGATCCGCGCTCAGCCGGTTGGCCAGCACGCATCCGGCCGATCCGGCGCCGACGATGATGTAATCATAGCTTCCGCTGTCGATCCGCTCGCTCACGGGGTCGCCTTTCGCATATCTGTCTGGTCCTGACCTGCCGACCCGTCGCCGGGAGACCGTGTCATCTGGCTGTCCTCCAGCCCGGGCCGGTCGCGGCCCGCGCTGTCATGGCGTTCCGGAGTCCTGCGCCCGCTCCGCGCCTTCGGCTTCTGCATCTGCATCGCCTCAGTAGACAGCGATCTGCGGGAAGGCGATCAGCAGGCCGACCGCGATCACCTGCAGGCAGATGAAGGGCACCAGCGACCGGAAGATCTCGCCCAGCGTGATGTCGGGCGGGGTCACGCTTTTCAGGTAGAATGCCGCCGGGCCAAAGGGCGGGGTCAGGAACGACACCTGCATGTTCATGGCAAAAAGCACGCCGAACCAGATCGGATCCAGCCCCAGATCGCGGATGACCGGCACGAAGATCGGCATGGTCAGCAGCGCGATCCCCACCCAGTCAAGGAACATGCCCAGCACGAACAGGATCAGCATCATGGTCAGGACGATGACCGTGGTGTTGTCCGACACCCCCGCAATGAGCGACGAGATGAAATCGATGCCGCCCATCAGGTTGTAAACCCCGACCAGCGCACTGGCGCCGATGCCGATCCAGACGATCATGCCGACGGTGGTCAGCGTGTGCAGCGCCGCGTCGAGCAGCATGGCGAAGCTGAATTCCCGCCGCAGCAGGGTCGACAGGATCACCCCCGCCACCCCCACGGCAGAGGCTTCGGTCACCGAGGCGATCCCGCCATAGATGGAGCCCAGCACGAAGACCACGACGAGGCCGGGCAGGATCAGCCCGCGCAGCAGCTTCAGCTGCTCGGCTGCGGGCATCTTCCGGGTCTCGGGGGGCGGGGCGGCGGTGGGATCGGTATAAGAGCGGAACACGACATAGGCGACATACATCGCGGCCAGCATGAAGCCCGGCACGAAAGCGGCGGTAAAAAGCTCGCCCACCGAGACATTCGCCGTCAGGCCATAGATGATCAGCACGATGGAGGGCGGCACCATGGTGCCGAGCGAGCCGCCCGCGCAGACCACGCCGATGGCGAGGCGGCGGTCATAGCCCTGCCGCAGCATCTGCGGCAGCGCCACCAGCCCCAGCAGCACGATCTCGCCGCCGATGATGCCGCTCATGGCGGCCAGAATGACGGCGACGAAGATCGTCTGGACCGCCACGCCGCCTTTGACCCGGCCCGCCACCAGCTTCATCGCGTCGAAAAGGTCGCGGGCGATCCCGGACCGGTCGAGGATCGCCGCCATCAGCACGAACATCGGCACGGAGACGAAGACGAAGGAGGAAACGAAGGAATAGACGCGGCTGGTGATCAGCGGCACCGCCATCGGCCCGAACCAGCCAAGCGCGAACAGCAGCGCCACCAGCAGCGTCACCAGCGCCAGCGGCATGCCGGTCAGCAGCAGGACAAGCAGCAGGCCGAACATCAGCAGCGTGCCGCCCTCGATTCCGAGGCTGGAGAGATCCAGCACCGAAGAAATGACATCCATCACCGGTCCGCCCGTTCTGGGGCCCGTGCGGCCCGCATGTAGCTGAAAGTCAGCAGCAGGAACTGGCCGCTCATGACGATGAGCACCAGAAACAGAAAGATCTTGATCAGCGCGGGCGCGGGCGAATTCCACGCGCTGCCGCTGGTTTCAAGAAAGAAATCCCCCGAAGGCCGGAAGATCGCCTTGCGCACCATGTGCCATGCGGCCCAGGCGAAAAACCCGGTGGAGATCATGCAGGTCAGCGAGATCACCGCATTGAGCACCTGCAGCGCCCGGCCCCGGACAAGATCATAAAGCAGCACCACCCGGATGTGCGAATTGCGCGCCACACAGAGCAGGCCGCCGAAGATGAAGGTGATGGCACTGAGAAAGGTCGAGGTCTCATGCGCCCAAGTGGTGGGCGCGTTGAAGAAATACCGCGTGATCACCTCCAGCACGAGGATGGCCATGGCCAGCACGATGCCAAGCGCAAAGACCGCCGCGACCCGGTCGATGCCCCGGCCGATCCGGCCCGCCTCCGGCAGGGTTCTGGGGTGGGAAAGCGCCGCCTCGGGGATCCCCGGGCGCGCGACAGGGTCAGGCTCCGCCATGTGAAGTCATCCGGTTGATTGCAAGGGGGAACGGGACGGGCGACATGGTCGCCCGTCCGCGGGTCACTCAGTCCAGCAGGCCCTGTGCCTTGAGATAGCTCGTCAGGGTGTCATAGACCTGCTTGGCATTGTCGGACTGCGCGGCCACATTCTCCCACTGGCCCATGGCGATGGTGCGGAAGCGGGCGCGTTCCTCGGCGGGCCAGTTATGGACGGTGATGTCGGGATTGGCCTTGGCCTCGGCGACCGCCTCCAGATCCTTGATCGACAGCTGCGACACCATGTCGGTGGCCAGATCCCGCACCGAGACGGTCATGATTTCCTGAAGATCCGCCGGAAGGCTGTTCCAGACATCCAGATTCATCGACACTTCCACCAGCGGCATGGAATGGAAGCCCGGATAGACCGGATGATTGCCCGCCTTGTGCAGCCCCTGCGACTGGTTGGTCGAGAAGACGGTGGAATCCGCAGCGTCAATCACGCCCTTGTCGAGCGCGGTGAACACCTCGGCATAGGGCAGGTTGACGGGAACCGCGCCAGCGGCGGCAAAGACCTGCTGGATCAGCCCTTCGGGCGCGCGCACCTTGAGACCTTCAAGGTCATCCACCCCGTCCAGCGGCCGTTTGGACACAAATCCTTCCAGCCCGGTCGTGGTCGCGCCGACGAACTTGAGGTTATACGGCTCCTCAAGCGCGGCCATCATCTCGTTGCCGCCGCCATAGCGCATGAAGCGGAACATCTCCTCGGGCGAGGACCATGCGCCGATCGGATTGGCGGCAAGGCCAAAGGCCGGATCCTTGCCGGAGAAATAGCTGACATCGGTGATATGCCCGTCCAGAATCCCGGCCCCCACGGCATCCTGCGTCTCGTTATATTCGACGACGGCGCCCACGGGCAGCAGCTCGATCTCGATGCGGCCGCCGCTCATCACGCCGACGCGCTCCGTCCATTCGTTCTGGATCTGGAAATTGGGATTTCCCGCCGGGTCCACCGACTGGAAGGTGAACGAGAAGTCCTGCGCCTGTGCAGCCCCTCCCGCCGTTGCCGTCATCATGGCGGCAAGCATCGTCATCCTGATCGTTCTGGCCATATCTTCTCCTCCCTATGGATCAACTGGCATCTCTGGCCCGCCCCGCCTGTCGCGGGGCATGGCCGCCCCCGGAACGTGCACCGCTCCGGGCCTCCTCCCCTCCCGGGCCCCGCCTATTCGGCAGCCGGAACCAGGATGTCCTCCGGCCTGTTGACCAGATTGCGGATGCGTCCCTCCCGCAGCCGCAGCATGGCCGTCTCCACCGACAGCCGCCGCGCATCCGCGACGCTTTCCGGGCTCGACCATGCGGCATGCGGCGTCAGCAGCAGCCTTTCGCCGGTCAGCGGATCGCTCCGGTCCGCATAGGCGCGCGAGATCGGATCATCCGGCGCGGGCGGCTCGACCGGCAGGACATCCAGCGCGGCCCCCGCGATCACCTTGTCCCGCAGCGCCTCCAGCAGCGCCGGCACATCCACGATCGCCCCGCGCGCGGTGTTGATGACGATGGCGCCGGGCTTCATCTGCCGCAGCGTCTCGGCATTGATCATGCCGCGGGTTTCTTCGGTCAGCGGACAGTGCAGGCTGACGATGTCGCTGACCTCCAGCAGGGCCTGCAGGCTTTCGACCCGCTGCACCCCGAGCGCGATTTCGGTCCCGCGCGACACATGCGGGTCATAGCCCACCACATGCAGCCCGAAAGCCTTGGCGCGCAGCGCCGTCGCCGTGCCGATGCGCCCCAGCCCGACGAGGCCAAGCGTGCGCCCGCGCAGCCGCCCGGTCAGCGGGGCGCGGGCATGGTCGAACCCTTCCTGCGGCGAGGCGACCAGCGCGCGGTGATAGGAGGTCAGCCCGCGCTTGAAGTTCAGCATCATCGCGACGGCATGGTCGGCCACCTCGCTGGTGCCGTAATCGGGCGTGTTGCAGACCGGAATGCCCTTGGCGGCGGCGGCCTCCAGATCGATGTGATCGAAGCCCACCCCGGCCCGGACGATGATCTTGCAGCGCTCGAGCTTGGAGATGACCTCTGCGCCCACCGGCATCTCGTGCCAGACCACCAGCGCATCGGCCTGCCGCCAGTCCTCGGCGGGGATCGCGTCGGGCTGTCTTGCGCGATGGATGCTCCAGTGCACGTCGGGGCCCGCCGTCTCGCGCTCGATCATGGCGTCGTCAGGATACTGCGCATCTGGCGTCAGGAGACGGAACCGGGTCATTTGCTGGGCATCCTTTCCTCAAATTCGTCTCAGCTAGAATTCTAGTATTTCATTTTACCTGTCAAGTGGCGTAAATGGACTTGACCGGTGGGCGGCGATAGAACGGGGTTCAGCGCGCCTCCGGACCCCGGACGCGCATGAGGCGAGTCCCGGACTTTTGACCCGGAGGAGAGCGACGTGTCGCTGAGCAAACTGGCTTTCACGCGCATCCGAGACGCGATCGTCTCGGGTGATCTGGCCTTCGGAGAGCGCCTGTCGGAGGTGCAGATCGCCGAGGCTCTGGAAATGAGCAAGGCCCCGGTCCGGACCGCCTTTCTGGAACTGCGCGACCGGCGGCTGGTGACCATCGTGCCGCAGGCGGGCACCTATGTCTTTTCGCCAAGCCGAGAAGATGTCTACGAGATGAGCAGCTTCCGCGCCATTCTGGAAACGGCGGGGATGCGCCTGTCGCTGCAGGCGGCGCGGGCCACCGTTCTGGACACGCTCGCCACGACCATCCCGCGCATGGAAAAGGCCTTGGGCGAGGGGAACTGGAAAGACTACGAGGCCGCCGACATGGAATACCATCTGGCCTTCATCAACAATTCCGGCAACAGTTACCTGCCGCAGGCCTATGACCTGACCGCCCCGGCCATCAAGGCCCTGCGCGTGCGGCTTCAGGCTGGCACCGGCGCCTATCGCAAGCAGTCCTTCGGAGAGCACAAGCAGATCCTGCGCCACCTCGAAGCCGGTGACCCCGATCAGGCCGCCGAGGCGCTGCGCGCGCATATCATGGTGATCAACGAGGCCAAACTGGACCTTCCCGAAAAGCGCGGCTCGCGCGCCAAGGCGCTAAACCGGTCGCTGGAAGAATACCGGCAGATTTTCCGCTGATGCGGCGGGCAGGGGCGCTTCTTGCCGCAGAGCCCTCGCATAGGCCTTTTTGTCAATCGGCACCTCAAATTGGGGTCGGTTCGATTTCTGTGGGGTTGTCATGCGGAATGCTTAAGGCGCGCCAGGAGAAGGTCGATGGCTGTGGCACCAAACATCTGCCTTTTCAGCATCTTCAGCCTTTGCTCCACCCTTCGGTCTTGCCATTGGACCTAGGCACCGGAGCGCGGCCATGACCTCATCAAGGTCGGAGGAAAGACCGCGAAGGGTGAAGGCCGCCATCTTGGACTGAACCGCGCCGGATTTGCCGCAGGCTGATTTTCGTCAGGTGGGCGGCCATGGTTTCAGCGTCTGGCGCTACTGACCTGCCCCCTGCGAGCCCCTCATTCACAGCGAGAGGCTGCAGGTTGGATTTTGGTATTCAGATGCTGCGTCGGACGCAAGCGCGCCGGACGCGGAGCCCCCAGATTGCTCATGCGTTCGGCGCGCCTGCTGCGGTGTCTGGTTGCCCAGCGAGGGAGGAGCGCAGTCTGACCGTGTTGTAGTCGTCAAGCCACAGGGCGAGCGTCCGCCGTGCATCATCCCGGCTGTCGAATATCTTCTCGTTCAAAAACTGGTCGCGCAGGCTGCCATTGAACGACTCGATGATGACCTTCTTCTGCGGCTTGCCCGGATCGATGTGGCGCCAAGACAGATCCTTCTTGTCGGCCCATTTCAGGATCGCCCGACTGGTGAACTCGGTCCCATTGTCACCGATGATGCAGCCGGGCTTGCCCGGCTTTTGTGGGGCGGGCCGGATCATGGAGCTTACAGGCCTCCCCAGTGCAGCGCCTTGGTCTCGAGATATTCGTCGATGCCTTCCTGCGCGCCTTCCCGTCCCAGACCCGAGGCCTTGACGCCGCCGAAGGGCGCCACCTCGTTGCTCAGCAGGCCGGTGTTCAGGCCCACCATGCCGAATTCCAGCCTTTCCCCGAACCGGAAGGCGCGGGCCATGTCACCTGTATAGAAATAGGCGGCAAGCCCGAAGGGGGTGCCATTGGCCAGATCCAGCGCCTCTTCCTCGGTCTTGAAGCGGAAGATGGGCGCAACCGGACCGAAGGTTTCTTCCGAGGCGAGCCGCATCTCGGGCGTGGCCCCGGACAGGACCACCGGGTCGGCATACTGGCGTGGCAGGTCGCGCGCCGCCGTTTCCCGGCGGGCGCCCCGGTCCAGCGCATCCGACACATGGGCGGAGATCTTGTCGATGGCGGCCATGTTGATCATCGGTCCGATGGCCACGTCCGTCTTCGTGCCCGACCCGACGATCAGGGCATCGACCCGGGCCGCAAGTGCCGCGACGAAGGCATCATGGATCCCCGACTGGACCATGATCCGGTTCGCGCAGACGCAGGTCTGCCCGCCGTTGCGGAATTTCGACTGCATCACGCCCTCGACCGCCGCCTCCAGATCGGCGTCGTCGAAGATGACGAAGGGCGCGTTGCCGCCCAGCTCGAGGCTCAGGCGCTTCAGGGTCGGCGCGCATTGCGCCGCGAGATGGGCGCCAACGCGCGTCGAGCCGGTGAAGGAAAGCTTGCGCACCACCGGGCTTGCGGTCAGCTCGGCCCCGATGGCCTCGGGCCTGCCGGTCAGCACGTTCAGCACACCCGCCGGGATGCCCGCCCGCTCGGCCAGAACGGCGAGGGCGAGGGCCGAGAAGGGTGTGAAATCCGAAGGCTTGATGACCATCGTGCAGCCCGCCGCCAGACCCGGCGCGACCTTGCGGGTGATCATGGCGATGGGAAAGTTCCACGGCGTGATGATCGCACAGACGCCCACCGGCTCTTTCGTCACGAGGATTTTCTTGCCTTTCTGCGGCGAGGGGATGATCTTGCCGTTGATCCGCCGCGCCTCTTCGGCGAACCAGCGCACGAAGCTGGCGCCATAGCCCACTTCGGCCCGCGCCTCGGACAGCGGCTTGCCCTGCTCTGCGGTCAGGATCTGCGCCAGATCCTCGGCATGGTCATGGATCAGCTGATACCAGCGCATCAGGATGTCGGCGCGTTCGGCATGGGTACGGGCTGCCCAGCCCGTCATCGCCTGCGCGGCGGCGGCGATGGCCTCCCGGGTCTCGGCGGCGGTACAGTCGGGCAGACGGCCCAGACTCGCGCCGGTGGCGGGATCGGTCACCTCCAGTTCGGGCCGCGCGATCCAGCGCCCGTCGATCAGGGCGGCGATGCGGAACAGGTCGGGATCCTGCAGGTTCATGGGAGCGTCTCCAGTTCGGCGCGGATCTGCGCGGTGATCTTGTCGGTCGCGTCCCGCCCGGGCACGGTGCCGATGCCCTTCGCGGTGGTGGCTTCAATGGCAGTAAGGATGGCGCGCGCGGCCTCGGCCACGCCCAGATGGTCCAGCATCAGGGCGGCGGACCAGATCGCGGCGATGGGATTGGCGATGCCCCGTCCGGCGATGTCGGGGGCCGAGCCATGGACCGGCTCGAACATCGACGGACCGCTGCCATCGGGGCAGATATTGGCCGAGGCCGCAAAACCCAGCCCGCCCTGGATCGCGGCGCCGAGATCGGTCAGGATGTCGCCGAAGAGGTTCGAGGCCACGACCACGTCGAGGCTTTCGGGCGCCATGACCATCCGCGCCGCCATCGCGTCGATATGCATGTGGGCGACGGTGACGTCGGGATAGTCGGCGGCCACCTCGCGCGTCACCTCGTCCCAGAACACCATCGAGAATTTCTGCGCGTTGGATTTTGTGACCGAGGTCACATGGCCCCGCCGCTGGCGCGCCTGATCGAAGGCGAAGCGCAGGATGCGCTCCACGCCGTTGCGGGTGAAGATGGCGGTTTCCACCGCCACCTCGTTGCGTCGGCCCTGATGCACCCGTCCGCCCGCGCCGGAATATTCGCCCTCGGTGTTCTCGCGGATGCAGAGGATGTCGAAACCTTGCGCGCGCAGCGGCCCCTCGACCCCGGGCAGCAGACGATGGGGGCGGATATTGGCATATTGGTCGAAGGCCTTGCGGATCGGCAGCAGCAGCCCGTGCAGCGAGACATTGTCAGGCACGCTTTCCGGCCAGCCGACAGCGCCGAGATAGATCGCGTCGAAGCCGCGCAGGGTCTCGATCCCGTCTGACGGCATCATTGCCCCGGTGGCGATATAATGCGCGCAGGACCAGTCGAACCACTGCGGCGCCAGCGCAAAGCCATGCCGCGCGGCTGTGGCCTCAAGGATCTGCATCGCGGCGCCGGTCACCTCGACGCCGATCCCGTCGCCGGGGATCATGGCCAGCCTGTAGGTCTTCATCGTCGTCTCTGCCCCGGCCATCAGAATTCGGCCACCTTGCCCCACTGGCTGCCCCCGAAGCGCGCCAGCCGGTATTGCCTGACCTCGGTGAGGGGCGGACGGCCCAGCAGGATGTCGGCGACCAGATGCCCGACGCCCGGCCCGATGCCGAAGCCATGGCCCGACAGGCCCGCCGCCAGCACGAGGCCGGGAATGCCCGTGTCGCCGTCGATCACCGGCACGCCGTCGGGGGTGCTGTCGATATAGCCCGCCCATGCCGCATCAACCTCGGCGTCGCGCAGCGCGGGCAGCAGGTCACGCGCGCGGCGCAGGGTCAGCTCGATCAGCCGCGCCGAGGGGCGGGGATCGAGGATCCGCATCCGCTCCATCGGGGTGGGCGCGTCCAGCGACCAGCGCTGCCGCGTCTCGAACCCGGCGCGCCATGCCTGCGCCCCGCCCGGGCGCAGCACCCGCCAGCGCCGCGCGAACATCGGCAGGAAATGCTGCATCCCCCGCAGGGCGCCCGGCGTCGGATCCAGATTTGCCAGCCCCGAAACGGCCAGCGTATGCCCGCCATTTGCGCGGCGCGTCACCGTGATCGGCGCCGTATGCAGCGTGGGCGGCAGATCCGGCGTGCCCGCGCGCACCGACAGGATGGAGCTGCGCACGGCGGCCTGCGGAAAGGCGACGCCCAGCTGATACATGAAGCTCGCGGCCCAAGCCCCACCCGCGACGACAACCGCGCGGGTGCGGATGGTGCCCTTTTCGGTGACCACCCCCGCAACGCGCCCGGCTTCCAGTTCCAGCCCGCGGGCGGCGCAGGCCTGCACCACATGGCCGCCATGCTTCATCACGCCCTTGGCGATCAGCGGTGCTGCGCGCGCCGGATCGGCGGTGCCGTCCGTGGGCGACCAGACACCGCCCGCCCATGACCGGCCTGTCGCCGCGCCGCGCGTGCTGGCCTCTTCGGCCGTCAGCATCCGCGTGTCGATGCCCTCGCCCCGGGCGAAACGGCCCCATCTGGCCCAGCCCTCGATTTCGTCCGGGTTGTTCGACAGATACAGCAGGCCGCAGCGCGAGAAGCCCAGACTGTCGCCCAGATCGGCGCCCATCTCTTCCCACAGGGACAGGCTCCGGGTGGACAGGGGCAGTTCGCGCGCGTCACGGTTCTGCTGGCGGCACCAGCCCCAGTTGCGGCTGGACTGCTCGGCCCCCACGGCGCCCTTTTCCACCAGCACCACCTTCTGGCCGGCCCGCGCCAGCCAGTAGGCGGCGGAAACACCGACGATCCCGCCCCCGATCACCACGCAATCGGCGTCGGACGGCACAGCATCGGGGGTCGCGATGGCAAGACATGGGGCAGGCATGGGGCACTCCGTTCAGGCTGTGGCGACCATATCGGCGCGTGCGCAGCGGGATCTGTCGCAGAACGCCCACAAACGGCATTTTCTGTTGAAACCGGCTGGTAAATGAAGTGCTGTGATCCCGCCATCCTACGGCGGCCTGTCACGCCCTGCCCCGGCATAGGAGCCATGATGACCCCTGCCTACAAACTCGACCGGATCGACATCAAAATCCTGGCTGTCCTGCAGCGCAATGGCCGGATCACCAATGTCGAGCTGGCCGACGAGGTCAGCCTGTCGCCCTCGCCCTGCCTGATGCGCGTCAAGAAGCTGCAGCAGGCTGGCTACATCACCGGCTATTCGGCGCAGATCGATCTGGCGCGGCTGGGGCCGACCCTGACCGTCTTCACCGAATTCACGCTGAAGAACCACCGCCAGATCGACTTTGCCCGCTTTCAGGAGGCGCTTGGCAACATCGACAACTGCGTCGAATGCCATCTGGTCTCGGGCGGTTACGATTACCTTGTGAAGTTCGTGACGGCGGGGATCGACGAATACCAGCTGATCGTCGAAGGGCTGATCGACCGCGATCTGGGCATCGACAAGTTTTTCAGCTTCGTGGTGCTGAAGACGCCGTTTTCCAAGCAGCACATCCCGCTGTCGCGGCTCTTTGACGATCAGGCCTGACCTTCGTCAGTAGCCAAGGGCGACATCCACCCGCCCCGGCAGCGCTGCGCCGCTCTGCAGCGCGCGCATGACCGCGATGGCGTGCTGCGCACCCTCCGCCGCATCGGTCTGCGCGGCGACATGGGGGGTGATCACAAGGCGCGGATGACGCCACATCCAGTGATCCGGCGGCAGGGGTTCGGGATCCGTGACATCAAGCATCGCGCCCGACAGCTGCCCCTCATCCAGCGCGTCCCGCAGCGCCGCAGGGTCCAGATGCGCACCACGCCCGGCATGGACAAGCCCCGCCCCGCGCGGCAGCGCGGCAAAAGCCTGCCGCCCCAGAATTCCGCGCGTCTCTGCGGTCAGCGGCAGCAGGCAGACCAGCAGATCGGTGCGGGCCAGAAAGTCATCAAGCCGCGCGGTGGGATAGACCGGCACCGCCCCGTCGCGTCCGCTGCGCGACAGTCCGGCAACTTCGAACCCAAGCGCGGAGAGGCTGGTGGCCACCAGACCCCCGATCCGGCCCATGCCCATGATCCCCACCCTCCGGCTGGAGGCCAGCCGCACCGGCTGGCTCTGCCACAGTCCCGCGCGGGCCTGCTGCAGGTAGGTCGGCATGTCGCGATGCAGCATCAGCGTCGCCATCACCACCCAGTCGCGCACCATCGCCTCGATCCCGGGCGCCAGAGTGCGGACCAGCGCCACGCCCTCGGGCAGGGGCGGAAGATGATCGACGCCCGCGCCGACGGACAGGACCACACGCAGGTTGGGATAGCGCGTCAGGTCTGCGGGCGGGATCCAGCAGGCGATCGCGGTCACCTCGGCCGGGTCGGTGACGGCAGCCTCGCCCGCGATCATGCGCAGGCCAGCCGCATCGAACATCTGCTGCCAGACCGGCAGGCGGGCGGGGGTCGACACGAACAGAAGCGCCATCAGCCCAGCACCGCGCGGATTTCGGGATCGTCCAGCGTCAGGTCCAGCACCTTGCGGGTCCGCGCCACGATCTGGTCGATTTCCTCTGCCGTGCAGCAGAGGGGCGGCGCATAGCCGAAAACGCCCTGCGGGAAGGCCCGGACGATCAGCCCCTGATCCCAAGCCCGGTCAAAAAGGCGCGTCGCGGCGCCCAGCTCTGCCGGAAGCGGGGTTTTCGCCGCCTTGTCGGTGACCAGTTCGACCGCGGCGAGCATCCCGCGCCCCCGCACGTCCCCGACCAGCGGGTGATCCATGAGCCCGCGCAGGCCCGACTGCAGCCGGTCGCCCATCACCCGCCCGTTCTCCAGCAGGCCGCCTTCATAAAGCGACAGCACCTCCAGCGCGACAGCCGCCGAAACGGGATGCGCGGAATAGGTGAAGCCATGCCCGACAGCCTTGGCCCCGGCGAAATCGGCAATGGTCTGATAGACGTGATCGGACATCAGCACCGCGCCCATCGGCGCATAGCCAGAGGTCAGCCCCTTCGCCACCGTCATCAGGTCGGGCACGATGCTCTCGTCCTCGCAGGCAAAAAGCGGGCCGGTGCGCCCGAAGCCGGTGATGACCTCGTCCGCAACGAACAGGATGCCCAGTTCCGCGCAGACCGCGCGCAGGGCGGCGATCCAGCCCGGCGGCGGCACCAGCACCCCGCCCGAGCCCTGGATCGGCTCGACATAGAAGGCGGCGACGCGGTCCTTGCCGATCTCGGCCACCTTGGCGCGCAGTTCCGCCACCGACGCCGCGATGACCGCCGCCGGATCCGCGCCGTTCGGATTGCGGTAAAGGTCGTGCGAGGCGATCCTGTGCTGCCAGTCATGGGGCACGCCAAAGCCGTCATGGAACAGCGGCAGCGCCGTCAGTCCCGCGCCCATGCTGGTCGAGCCGTGATAGCCCGAGGCGACCGAGATGAACTGGTCGCGTCCCGGCATTCCGCGGGCATGCCAGTAATAGCGGATGAAGCGGATCGTGCTGTCGACCGCGTCCGAACCGCCAAGCGTGAAATAGACATGGTCCAGATCCCCCGGCGCCCGCTCGGCCAAGGCGGCGGCCAGACGGATGGGGGCTTCGGTGCCAAGGTCGAAATAGCCGGTGGCATAGGGCAGCTGACGCATCTGGCGGGCGGCGGCCTCGACCACGCTCTCCTGCCCGTAGCCCGCATTCACGCACCACAGGCCCGCGAAGCCGTCGATCAGCTGCCGCCCTTCGGACTCGGTGACCGTCGCGCCCTGCCCCGAGGTCAGAAGCCGGACGCCGCGCGCCTCGTGCCCGCGAAAGGAGGAGACGGGATGGACAAGGTGCCGCCGGTCGAGTTCGACCAGCGAATTGGCGGCGGGGGGACGGGTCAGCATGAAGAACTCCTGCGCTCAGCCAAGGGCTTGCGAGATAAGGGCATATGTCTGGTAAGGGGAGGGCGCGCGCGGACAGGCGGCGCGGACCATGGCGGTTCCGCCGCCCGCCGCCCGCAGCCCGAGCGTTTCGGCGAAGGGGGCAAGCCTTTCCGCCTCGGGCAGATCCATCCGCAGGAAGCTGCCCGCAAGGTGACTGGCCCCGGCTGCCATCAGCGCGCGCGCAGCACCCGGATCGCGCGCGACCACCGGGCCCAGCACATGGCCCCGGCCAAAGGCGCGCAGCAGGGCAAAGCCGCCCTCGGTGCGCAGCGTCCTGCCCTCGCGGGCGATGCGGTCCAGCAGCGCGGCCCGCGCCATCCCGCTCGCCTCGAAATCCATCCGCGCCAGAAGCTCGGGATCGGCGGGGCCAGCCTCCACGGCGCGTTCCGGCGGGGCGGCTTTGGACATACCCTGAAGCTGCAGGATCCGGCCGACATCGACGAACCCCAGCTTGCGATAGAGCGGCTTGCCTTCCTCGGTCGCGACCAGACGCAGCTCGCGATCCCCGGCAAGGTCGATGATCGCCTCCATCAGGCGAAGGCCGATGCCCCGCCCGCGCAGGGCCGCATCGACGATGATCATGTTCAGCGTGGCGACCGGCCCGTGCAGCGAGCAGAGCGCCGTGCCCATGATCCGCCCGTCCACGACCGCCGCGACCCCCTGTGAGACCGACAGGGTCAGCGCCCAGTCCTCGGCCCGGTGCGGCCAGCCGACCGCCTGTGACAGGGCCAGCGCGCCGGGCAGATGGGCGGTCTCGAAGCGCACCAGGTCGATGGCGACGGGATCGGGGGTGTCAAACTGGGTCATTGCGGGATTCTCTGTGGTGTTTCCCCAAGGATAGGCGAGAGGCTGCGGCATCTTCGGCTCGATCCGGGCAGGCCGTCGCAGCTTTGCGTCCCGCCAGCGGGCAGATGCCGCAGAATATGCGGTCAGGCGCAGGCATGCTCGCCCAAGCGCCGGATCATGGCGCAGGTTTCTGCCAGCTCGTCCCGGGTCAGATATTCCTCGGGCTTGTGCGCGCGGTCGATATCGCCGGGCCCGCAGATGACGGCGGGAATGCCCGCCTGCTGGAACAGCCCCGCTTCGGTTCCGTAGCTTACCGCGCCCAGAGTCGCCCGGCCCGACAGATCGCGGGCCAGCGCCGCAAGCGGATGGCCGGGATCAAGCGCCAGCGCCGGATAATGCGCCAGATCCTGAACCTCGACCCCCGCCGACCCTGCCGCCGCGCGGACCGGGTCCAGCAGGGTCAGCGGCTCCACCCCCGCGATGGCGCGGGCCTCGATCTCGGCGGTGGCCGCGTCGGGAATGATGTTGAGCGCCTGCCCGCCCGCGACGGTGCCCACCTGAAGGCTGGAGAAGGGCGGCGCGAAGCGGTCATCCTGCGGGCCGGCCTCCAGCGCGCGGGCCTGCGCCACCGCTGCCGCCAGCGCCGGAACAAGGGCGTGGATGGCATTCGCCCCCAGATCGGGGCGCGAGGAATGGCCGGGCACGCCGCGTGCGACCAGCCGGACCGCCGCCTTGCCCTTATGCGCCAGCACCGGTGTCAGGTTCGACGGCTCGCCGATGATCGCGCCCGCAGGCGGCGCGCAAAGCTCCGGCAGCGCGGACAGCAGATGCCGCACGCCGCGGCAGCCAAGCTCTTCGTCATAGGACAGGGCAAGGTGAACGGGGGCCCGCAGATCCATCGCCGCAAGCTCGGGGGCCATGGCCAACATCGCCGCCACGAAGCCCTTCATGTCGCAGGCGCCGCGCCCGATCAGCCGCGCGCCGTCAGACCGCAGAGTGAAGGGATCACCCTGCCACCCCGGTTCGGTCGCAGGCACCACGTCCAGATGGCCCGACAGAACATAGCCGGGCCGGTCAGCTGGCCCGATCGTCACAAAGAGGTTGGCCCGGTCTCCCTCGGGTCCGGGCAGCACATGGGCGCGCAGGCCTTGCCCCGCCAGCCAGTCCTGCACGAAGCCGATGATCGGCGCATTGGGGCGGCCAGAGACGCTGTCGAAACCGACAAGCCGGGCCAGCATTGTCTCAGTGGTCGGGATCGGGGACTTCATAAGGCGACATCCTTCTGCGTGGCATCCTGACCATGCCCCAGCCCGCGCCGTGGCAACAGCCAACTTCTCCCGTCCACCGGCAGGCCGTGCCGCTACTGGCCCGAGAAACGCAATTTCCTGCCTTGGCCCGGGCGAACGCAGCGAGTCCCGTCGCGAAAAGGCCGTGATGATGGGCCATCATCCTGAACCGGAGACGACCATGACCTTCCGCCCCAGATTCGTCACCTTCGACTGTCACGGCACCATGATCTAATTCGACATGGCCGGGGCGGCGCGCGACCACTACGGCGACCGGCTTTCGCCCGAGCAGATGGAGGTGTTCATCCGCGACTTCTCGGCCTATCGCCTGGACGAGGTGCTGCATGACTGGAAACCCTATGCCGAGGTGGTTCACAACGCCCTGCTGCGCACCTGCAAGCGCAACAGCCTGCCCTTCGATCCCGCCGTGGCGGCAGAGATCTACACCCGCGTGCCAAGCTGGGGCCCCAACCCGGACGTGCCCGCAGGCCTTGCCCGCGTGGCCGAGGAATTTCCGCTGGTCGCCCTGACCAATGCGATGAACGACCAGATCCCCCATAACATCGCCAAGCTTGGCGCCC
Source organism: Salipiger marinus (assembly GCF_900100085.1). GTDB lineage: Bacteria > Pseudomonadota > Alphaproteobacteria > Rhodobacterales > Rhodobacteraceae > Salipiger > Salipiger marinus. Next base: position 221,409 of record NZ_FNEJ01000007.1, on the reverse strand, counting down.
CCATCGCGCATGTGCTGACGGCGGAAAGCGCTGGCGCCTACAAGCCGCACATGCGGGCCTTCGAGTATATGTTCGACACCCTGAACTGCGGCCCCGAGGATGTGCTGCACGTGTCCTCCTCCTTCCGCTACGACCTGATGACGGCGCATGACCTTGGCATTGCCAACAAGGTCTGGGTCAATCGCGGCCACGAGCCTGCCAATCCCTATTACGGCTATACCGAGATCGCCGACATCTCGGGCCTGCCCGGCGTTCTGGGTCTCTAGCGCATGAAGATGCTGTCCTACTGGCACGACACCGCTCCCGTCTTCGCTGGCGCGGAGGCGGGGCCCGTCGAGGGCCGTTTCGACGTGGCGGTAATTGGCGCGGGGTTCACCGGGCTCAATGCGGCCCGCAGGCTGGCGCGGGCGGGGGTCACGGTCGCCGTGCTTGAGGCGAGCCATGTCGGGGCTGGCGGATCGGGGCGCAATGGCGGGCACCTGAACAACGGCATCGCCCATGGCTATGCGGATGCGGTGGCCCATCTGGGCCCCGAGCGGGCGCGCGCGCTCTATCACGCCTATGACCGCTCCATCGACATGATCGCCGAGCTGATCGAGGAAGAGGGACTCTCTTGCGATTTCCGCCGCGCGGGCAAGCTGAAGCTCGCCTCAAAGCCGGGCCATGTCGCGGGGCTGCGCGCCAATCAGGAGCTTCTGGCGCGCGAGGTGGATCCCGAAACGCGCTGGCTGTCCAAGGACGCGCTGACCGGAGAGATCGGGTCCGACGCCTTCCATGGCGCGATGCTGTCCGAGAAATCGGCGATGATGCATATGGGCCGCTACCTGCACGGGCTGGCGGAGGCCACGCAGCGCCACGGCGCCCGCATCTGGGAAAACGCGCCCGTCACCGGGCGCAGCCGGTCGGGCACGGGCTGGACGCTGGACACCCCGCGCGGGCAGATCAAGGCCGAGCGCGTGATCGCCGCGACCGGGGCCTATAGCGCGCAGGTGCCGGGCGCGCCCTTGGGGCATTTCCGCAAGCGCATGATTCCGATGGCGTCGTTCCTCATCGCCACCCGACCGCTGAGCCACGCCGAGGTCACAGCGACCCTGCCCGGCCACCGGACCTGCGTGACCTCGCGCCTCATCGGCAATTATTTCCGTCTTTCGCCCGACAACCGGCTGATCTTCGGGGGACGGGCGCGGTTTTCTGCGCGGTCGGACCAGCGTTCAGACGCCAAATCCGGGCGGATCCTGCGCGCCGCGATGGCAGAGATTTTCCCGCATCTGGCCGGGATCCAGATCGACTATTGCTGGGGCGGGCTTGTCGGCATGACCCGCGACCGCTTCCCCCGCGCGGGACAGGCGGACGGGATGATCTACGGCATGGGCTATTCCGGCCATGGCGCGCAGCTGTCGACCCTGCTGGGGCAGGTGCTGGCCGATCAGGCGATGGGACGCACGGACACCAACCCGCTGGAAGGGATGGACTGGCCCGCCGTGCCCGCCCTCAACGGCAAGCCGTGGTTCCTGCCGCTGGCGGGGCTGTGGTTCCGGCTGAAAGACCGGCTGGCCTGACCGCCCCTAGCCCAAGGAATGGGCGGCCAGCGCAAAGGTCACCAGTCCCGTCTCGGCCCGCCGCTGCGGGCCGACGCGCATCTCGGTCACCGTGTCGAACTGCGTCATGCCCGACGCGGTCAGGAACGCCCGCAGCTCGGTGCCCGGGAAAGGCGTGTCCATGCGCATGAAGGATCCCCGCGCGCCGTCCAGAAGGCGCGCGGTCATCGCGACGGCCATCCGTTCATCCTCTGCAACCAGAGGGCCGATCACCTGCCCCTTGCCGAACTGCCGCACCAGCGCAAAGCCGCAGGGCTGGCCCGCGCAAAGCGCGATCAGCCCATGCCCCGCCTGCATCAGGGCGGCAAGGATCGGGCCGCGATCCGCGCCGTAGGCATAGGCGTCCATCGCCTCGATGGCGGCGCGGTCCTGCGGAGTGATCTGGCGGATCTCGACCCCGGGCAGCGGATCCGGGACGGGCACCTCGCCAACCAGCCCCTGATGCTGCCAGACCTTGCCGACATCAAGAAACCCCTCCTCACGGTAGAGCCGGTAGCCCGAGCGCGTCGCGTTCAGGCGCATGTCGCGCCCGGCGCAGTCGCGCATGATGGTGCGCAGCAGGAACCGCCCGCCGCCCCGGGCCTGCAGACGCGGCGGCGTGACCATCATGCCCAGAAGCGCAAAATCCTTGCCCATGGGGAAATGCATGGCCGACCCGACGGGGCGCCCGATCTCGTCCAGCGCAAGATACCCCTCGCCCTGCCGGATCAGGAAATCGAGGTCGCTGTCGCGATGCGGCCAGCGCACGCTGACCGTCAGTTCGTGCAGGAATGGCCGCAGCTGCTGGGTGATCGGCACCACCTGCACCTCGAAACTGTCGAGCTGCAGCACCTGGTCGTTCGACGCGGCATCAGGGCCCTGCCCTGCCCTGCCCTCTGGCCGTCCCGCACCTTCGCTCATCTGTGCCTCCTGTTGATGCGTCCGTCCACGCGCCCTGCGTCCGTCCCGGGCAGGTTCGCCCAAATCCGCCGCTGGCGCGAGAGAGGATCTGCGCGAATCCCGATCATCCCTGCGCCTTTTTGGTCAAAGCCCGCGCCCGGTCCTGGCGGCGCGCAGCGTGTTCTGGCGGTCCACCCGGAATGCCGGGCCAGAAGCTTGGCCAAGCGCACGGGGGCGGCGGTATCGGGTGTGCGGCGGAACCGGGCGTGGGTCGGTTCGGTCATGATCCCGGGCCTGACGCGCCAAACACGCGGGCCAGATCGGCAAGGCCCCAGTTTCCGCCCGTCAGGATCGCGCAGACCGTTTCATCTGGCCGGACGCTGACCGCGCCCCCCAGCAGCGCCCCGATCGCGATGGCGGCGGCGGGTTCGGCGATCAGCTTGGCATCTCTGGCCAGCGCCTTCATGCCCGCGACGATATCCTCTTCGCCGACCAGCACGATCTCGTCGACATGGCGCTCGATGATCGGCCAAGGGTTGCGGCCGGGCACGCTGATCCTCAGGCCGTCCGCGATCGTGTCGCGCAGCGGCAGCGACACCCGCTGCCCCTCTGCCCGGCTGCGGTGATATTTCGGCGTCAGCGCGGGCTCGCACCCCACGACCCGCACCTTGGGCCGCAGCGCCTTGATCGCCGTGGCCACGCCCGAGATGAGCCCGCCGCCGCCAAGCGGCACCAGCACGGTCTCGACCTCGGGCAGATCTTCGAGGATTTCGCAGCCGATGGTTCCCTGCCCCGCCATCACGCGCGGATCCTCGAACCCGTGGATGACCTCGTAGCCGTTTTCGGCGGCGATGCGGTAGACCTCGCGCCAGCGGGCGGCGTTGTCGCCGTCAAACAGGATGACCTCGGCGCCAAGCGCGCGGGTATTTTCGACCTTCAGCGCGGGCGTGCCCACCGGCAGGACCAGCAGCACCTTCGTGCCCAGCATCCGCGCGGCATAGGACAGGCCCTGCGCGTGATTGCCCGAGGAGGAGGAGATGAAGCCGCGCGCGATCTGTTCCGGGCTCAGCTGCAGCGCCGTGTTCAGCGCGCCGCGCAGCTTGAACGCGCCGGTGATCTGCAGCGTCTCGGGCTTGAGATAAAGCCTGCAGCCCGCCGCGGCCTCGATCCGGTCCGCACGCAGGATCGGGGTCCGACGGATATGGGGGGCGATGCGCGTCCGCGCCGCCAGAATGTCCTGAAGCGTTGGCGCTTCTGTCAGATCCTGTTCCATCCGTCAGCCGTCCTGCCCGAGAAAATCAAAAAGAGTGCCGATGCCCTGCGCCCGGGCCCGAGACAGGAGTGCGGCGGCGGTGGCCGTGTCCTGAATGGCCATGCCGGTGCTGTCGAAGATCGTGATCTGCGCGTCATCGCTGCGTCCGGGCTGCTGGCCTAGCAGGATCTCGCCCAGTTCGGTCTGCGGCCCCTCGGCCGTGCCATCGCGGAGGGCGTGCTGCAGATCGCCCTTGGCCGCGCATTGGGCGAAACTGTCGACCACGATGCGCGCGCCGCGGAAAAGTTCGGGGTCCAGTTCCTGCTTGCCAGCCTGATCTGCGCCGACGGCGATGACATGGGTGCCGGGCCGCACCCAGCCCGCTTGGACGACAACGCCCGTCGCGCGGGTGGTGGTCACAAGGATGTCGGCAGCCTCGGCCACCTCCTGCGGGCTGCCCGGCAGGACGGTGAGGCCGAAGGCCTCCTGCATCTCGGCGCAGAACGCCGCGAGCCCCTCGGCGCTGCGGCTGGCGGCGTGCACCGTCTCGATCTGCAGCACCTCGCGCAGGGCGCGGATCTGCATGCGCGCCTGCGTGCCGGTGCCGATCACCCCGACCCGGCGCGCATCGCGGCGCGCCAGCGCCCGGGCCGACACCGCCCCCGCCGCGCCGGTGCGGTAGCCGGTCAGCAGGCTGCCATCCATCGCGCAGACGAGCGCGCCATTGCGGGCGTCGAACAGCAGGACCGTGCCCATCCCGTTCGGCAGCCCGAACTGCGCAGGGTTGTCGCGGAACCCGCCCGAGGACGCCTTGAGCGAGACCATCTGCCCCGCCCGGTCAAGCGCGGCCTTGAAATCGATCTCCGCGCCCTTGGGCTGCAGGTGCAGCCCCATATAATCCGGCTGCGCGACCTGATCCGAATTGAAGGCGCCGAAGGCCGCCTCCACCGCCGTGATGACATCCGTCATCCGCAGCAGCTGGCGCACCTGCGCCTTGGTCAGAAGCAGGGTAGCCATGACCGTCCCTTACCGTATCGCCCGCGACAGGGCGAGACGGTCCTGCAGCGCAAAGCCCTTGATGATCGCGGGCATGAACCACGGCCTGCCGTTGAAGAACGGCACGGCGGCGGGCGGGCGCATGTCGAAGGCACTGGGCTCCTCGATCCGTTCGCCCAACAGCCGCTGCGCCGCGCGCCGACCCAGCCACGGTGCCCAGACCACGCCAGAGCCGCAGAAGCCGCTGGCATAAAGCACGCCGTCCTTTTCGAACATCCGGGGCAGCATGTCGCGGTTCATCGCCACGTTGCCGAACCAGCTATGGGTGTAGCCGACATCGCGCAGCTCGGGGAAAAGCTCGGTCAGGCCCGCGCGCAGGCGCAGCATCGGCTCCACCGGATCGCCTGCAAAGCTGCTGTCGCGCCCGCCCAGCAGGATCGCGCTGCCGTCCGGCGTGGGCCGGTAGTAGAAGCCCAACTGCCTGTTCTCGCTCATCATCATGCGCTTGGGCATCAGGCGGTCCATCAGATCCGCGGGCAGCGGGTCGGTCACGATGATCCGGCTGCGGACCGGCACCAGACGGCGGCGCAGGAAGGGCGCCGCGCCGTCGGTATAGCCGTTGGTGCAGACCAGCACCTGCCGCGCGGCGATCTTGCCCGCGCGGGTCGTCACCTCGAACCCGGCGCCGTCGCGGGTGATGGCGGTCACCGGCGTGTGGGAATGCACCGCCACCCCTGCCGCCCGCGTGACGCGCAGCAGGCCCGCATGGAACTTGGCCGGATGCAGCCCGCCAATGTCCATCCGCGCGACCCCGCCCCGGTAGAATTCCGTGCCGATATAATCGCGCTGCTCGCCATGGGGGACGGCATAGGTGTCGATCTGCAGCCGCTTGGCCAGCGTCTCGGCGGCGCGGGCCATCACGTCATACTGGTCAAAGCCCAAGGCACCGCGAAACGCGCCGGTCAGGCGGAAATCGCAGTCGATCTCCTCGGTCTTCAGAAAGTCATACAGGAATTCGCGCGCGCGCTTGCCCTCGGCCTCGATGGCGAGCGCGGTCTTTTCGCCGAACCTGCGGGTCAGCTTGGCAAAGCCCGGCCGGATGCTGCCCGAGGTGATGCCGCCATTGCGGGACGACGCGCCCTCGCCCGGATTCATCGCGTCGAAGACAGCAACCGAGCGGCCCGCCCGCGCCAGCGTCAGCCCGGCGGAGAGCCCGGCATATCCGGCGCCAAGGATGACCACGTCGACCTGTTTCTGCAGCGCCTGTTCGGGCAGCGGGCGGACGGGCGCCGCCTCCCACCAGTAGGGGGTCGATTTGCGGGCGCGTTGCGTCGCGTCGGTCATGGGGCGTTCCTTCACAGAGTGTCGTTGCGCACGTCGAGCGCGTCCCGCAGCCCGTCGCCGATGAAGTTGAAACTGGTCACCGCGATGGTGATCGCCGCGCCCGGGATGATGGCAAGCCAAGGCGCCGTGCCCAGATATTGCTGCGCGCCGTTCAGCATGTTGCCCCAGCTGGGCAGCGGCGGCTGGATGCCGAAGCCGAGGAAGCTGACATAGGCTTCCAGCAGGATCGCCCGGGCGACGGTCAGCGTGGCGGCCACGATGATCGGCCCCATGGCGTTCGGCAGGATCTCGCGGAACATGATATGCGTGCGGCTGAGCCCCAGCATCCGGCCTGCCATCACGAATTCCCGCTCCTTGAGCGAGCGGACCTCGGCCTCGACGATGCGGGCGACCTCCATCCAGCCGGTCAGGGCGATGATGAGGGTGATCATCACCGGCGTGGGCTGCAGCGCGACCGCCAGCGCCAGCAGCAGGAAGATGGTCGGGAAGGACAGGAACCCGTCCACCGTCCGCATCAGCACCGCGTTGACCCAGCCGCCGCTATAGCCCGCGATGACGCCGACCAGCGTGCCGAGAAGCGTCGCCAGCAGCATCGCGAAGAAGCCCACCATCAGCGAGATGCGCCCCGCCATCAGCAGCCGTGCCGCGATGTCGCGCCCCAGCGGGTCGGTGCCAAGGTAGTGATCCCCGGTCAGGGGCGCTGAAAAGCGCGCCCGCAGATCGACGTAAAGCGAATCGTAGGGCAGCAGCGCCGGCCCGAAGATGCAGGCCAGCGTCAGCAGGGTGATCATGGCCAGCCCCAGAAGCGCCAGCCAGTTGCGGGTGAAGCGCCGCACGACGCGGCTCTGCCACCAGCGCGTTTGGGGAGGGAGGGATGCCGTCATCGCGGTCATGGTGCAGCCTTTCGTTTCCCGGTGCCGGCCATCAGGCAAGGCGGATGCGCGGATCGACCAATGCCACGGTGACATCGGCGATGAAGTTGGCGACAATCGTCAGGATGGCCGAGAACATCAGCAGGCCCATCACCACCGGATAGTCGCTGTAGCTCAGGCTATCGAGGAACAGCCGCCCCATGCCGGGCCAGCTGAACACGGTTTCGGTCACCAGCGCGCCGGTCAGCAGCGAGGGCACCTGCACGCCCGCCAGACTGATCATCGGCAGCAGCGCGTTGCCCACGACATGTTTCATGACGACGCGCCGTTCGGGCACGCCCTTGGCCCGCGCCGTCTTGACGAATTCCTGACTGATCGCGTCCAGCGTGGCCGAGCGCATGAAGCGGCTCCAGATCGCGATATGGACCAGCGCCAGCACGACCGAAGGCATGATGAGATGGTGCAGCATGTTCAGCACCGAGCCGTCGCCGATCGTGTACATGTTGCCCGAGGGCAGCCAGCCAAGCCGCAGCGAGAAGACGTAGATGCCGATCAGGCCGAACCAGAAGGTCGGGATCGACAGCGCGATCATCGCCCCGACCGTCGACATGTAATCCAGCGCCGAATTGCGATGCGTCGCGCCCCGGATGCCGATCCAAGTGCCGACCCCCACCGCGATGACCGTGGACGACCCCATCAGCAGCAGTGTCGCGGGAACATGGCGGGCGATCACGGTCAGCACCGCGTTGCCGTCGCGATAGGACGTGCCCCAGTCCCCCTGCAGCATGCGCGAGGCCCATTCGAGGTATTGCACGTAAAGCGGCCGGTCGAGGCCCATCTGCGAGGCGATCCGCAGACGGTCGGCCTCGGTCATGCCGGGATCAAGCGCGTATTGCGCCAAGGGGCCGCCCGGGATCAGGTTCAGGACCGTGAAGCCGATGATCGAGACGATCCCCAGCAGCACGATGCTTTGCAGCAGGCGTCTGAGCAGGAATGCAGCCATGTTCCCCTCCTTGCGGGACTAGCGGGCGCGCCGTCGCCAGCGCAGGCTGCCCGCGCGCGACGCGCGGGCAGCGGCGGTCGTCAGCTCCAGTACCAGCTGGCGGCGTTCCACGTTTCGCTGCGGGTGTTGGTGTTGGGCACGAACCCCTCCAGCCCCGCCTTGCGGCCATAGACCTGCGTGTAGGAGAACAGCGGCAGGAACGGCAGCTCGCCGCGGATGATCTCCTGCGCCTCGCGGTAGATGGCCTTGCGCTCTTCGGGATCGAAGGTGCGGGCGCCTTTTTCGAGCAGCGCATCCACCTCGGGGTTGGAATACTGGCCGGTGTTCGAGCCGTTTCCGCCCTGCGCCGCAATGGCATCGGTGTGGAAGCGGTTGGTGACGTCCGGGTCGGCGGCGATCAGGTAGGTGATGCCCACCATGACCGTGTCGAACTGCGACAGAACCCAGTGATCGCCCCACATCACGGCGGCGGGCATGTTCTCGATGTTCATCCGCACGCCGATCTCGGCGAAGGTCTGCTGGACGAACTGCTGCGTCTGCTCGCGCAGATGCGCGCCGGTCGTGGTCGAGTTGGTGAATTCCAGCCGCACGCCGTCCTTCTCGCGCACGCCGTCAGAACCGGGCATCCAGCCCGCCTCGTCAAGGATCTCGCGGGCGCGGTCCAGATTGAACTCCTGCGACGGCAGGCCATCATGATAATACATGGACTGCGGCGGCATGAAGGTTTCGGTCGCTTTGGGCAGGCCGTAATAGAGCACGTCGATGATCGAGGCGCGGTCGAGCGCGTGATAAAGCGCCTGACGCACGGCCGGATCCTGAAACTGCGGCCGCTCGAGGTTGAGGTAGATCGACTCGACCGATGGCGCCGGAACCAGATCGACCTGACGGTCCGGCAGGGCTTGGGCCGCCTCGTAATTGTCCTGCGTGATGTAAGACCGGCCCACCACATCGATGGATCCGCTCTGGAACTGCGTGAACAGCACCGTCATGTCGGGGATGTAGCGGAAGATCAGCTCTTCGATATAGGGCCCGTCGCCGTGATAGTCGGGATTGGCGACGAGGGTCAGGTTGTCGCCCGCGGTCCGCTCGCCCCATTTGAAGGCACCGGTGCCGATGGGCTTCTGGTTGAAGGGCGCCTCGTTCGGATTCTCGGCTGCGGCAAGGATGTGCTCGGGCACGATGAAGGTTTCGGTCAGGAAGGACAGGTAGGGCGCGAAGGCCTCTTCCATCCGCCAGCTGATCTCGGTCGGGGAGACAACCGTGATGTCGCGCACCAGATCGTGGCCGCTGGTGCGCCATGCGCGGAAGTCGGGATCGACGATCAGCTCCAGCGTGAATTTCACGTCCTCGGCGGTGAACGGCTCGCCGTCGTGCCATTTGACATCCTCGCGCAGGCGGACACGCCATTCCAGCCCGTCTTCGGAAATGCCGCCGTTTTCCAGCGTCGGCACTTCGGTCGCGAGGTTGGGCACGATCTCGCCCGTCGCGTCGATGCGGAACAGCGCGTCGAAGATCGAGAAATGCACGTTGTCGTCCACCTCGATCTTGGGCATCAGCGGGTTGAAGACGGTGGGCTCCTGCGACAGGCCGACGATCACGCGCCCCGTGGGGCTGTCGGGCGGCGTCTGCGCAAAGGCGGGCCTGCCCAGAAGATTGGGCGTGAACAGCGCGGCGGCGCCTGCCCCCATCATGCCAAGCGCGTGGCGCCGTGAAAGCTGGGTCTTGAGGTCCTTGGTCATCTTGTCGGCTCCCATGTTGTTAGGCGTTTGTTGTCGTTGTCAGGTCAGTGCCACCGCGGCCGCGCCGCGCTGGAAATCCTCTCCCGGAATGGCGGCCACCAGTTCGCGCGTGTAATCCGAGCGGGGGGACATGAAGATCTGTGAGGGCGGCCCGTGTTCGACGATGCGGCCCTTGTGCATGACCGCGATCTCGTCGCAGATCTGGCTGGCCACGCGCAGGTCATGCGTGATGAAGACCATGGAGACGCCGGTCTCGCGCTGGATGCGTTCCAGCAGTTCGAGGATCTGCGCCTGAATCGACACGTCGAGCGCCGAGACCGCCTCGTCCGCGACCAGAAGGCGGGGCCGGAACATCAGCGCGCGGGCGATGCCGATGCGCTGGCGCTGCCCGCCCGAGAATTCGTGCGGATAGCGCCCGAAGGCCCCCCGATCCAGTCCCACGAGCTGCAGCATCTCATGCGCCTGCGCGCGGGCATCGCTGGCCTTCACCCCATAGGCCATGGGCCCCACGGTCAGGATCGTGCCGACCGTCATGCGCGGATTGAGCGAGGCGAAGGGATCCTGAAAGATCATCTGGATCTTCTGCCGGAAGCTGCGGAACTTGGGTTCAGGCAGCGGCGCGATGTCCTCGCCCTCGAACAGGATCTGCCCGCTATCGGCCTCCATCAGCCGGACCAGCAGCCGCCCGAGCGAGGATTTGCCCGACCCGCTTTCGCCCACGATCCCCAGCGTGCTGCCGCGCGCCAGCCGGAACGAGACGTCCTGCACCGCTGGCACCACCCGGCGGGTGCGCAGAAGCGCGCTGCCGCTGGCATAGGTCTTCACAAGGTTCCTGACCTCCAGCACCGGCGGCTCCTCTGCGCCTGCGGGCTTGGGCCGGTCGTCGCCGCGCAGATGGGGCACCGCCGCGATCAGCCGCTGCGTATATTCGTGACGCGGCGCGCGAAGCACCCGGTCGGCGGGGCCTTCCTCGACGACATGGCCCTTTTCCATCACCACCACGCTGTCGGCGATCTCGGCGACAACGCCGAAATCATGGGTGATGAACATCACGCTCATGCCCTTGCGGCGCTGGATGTCGCGGATCAGCGTCAGGATCTGCGCCTGCGTGGTCACGTCGAGCGCGGTGGTCGGCTCGTCCGCGATCAGAATCGTCGGCTCCAGCGCCAGCGCCATCGCGATCATCACCCGCTGGCGCTGCCCGCCGGACAGGCGGAACGGATACTGATGATACATCAGCGCGGGGTCGGGCAGCCCCACTTCCTGCAGCAGCGCGATCGTGCTGGTCCGGCGCGTGTCGGGGGTGCCGATCCCATGGGCGGCCATCGCCTCGTCGACCTGCGCGCCGACCGTCATCAGCGGGTTCAGCGCCGAGAGCGGATCCTGAAAGATCATCGAAACGACCCGCCCGCGCAGATCGCGCAGATCTTCGGCGCCCATGCCGATGACCTCGCGCCCCTCCAGCGTGATCGACCCGGCGGTGGTCTTCATCGCCCGCGGCAAGAGCCCCAGAAGCGTGTTCGCGGTCACCGACTTGCCGGACCCGGATTCGCCCACCACGCAGAGGATCTGGCCGCGACGGAGGTCGAAGGACACATCCTCCACGGCGAAGCGGCGCTCCATGCTTTTCGGCAGCGCGATGGTCAGGCCGCGCACGGACAGCGCGATCTCGGCGCCAGTCTCGGGGGCGGGGGTGGCAGGGGGGACGATCACGGGCCGGGTCATCATGCGGTCCGCTCCGGCTTGGATCCTGCGGGGCGAGGCTGGGCGTGGGTGATCTCGTTCATTGGGCTGACACTCCGCTGAAGAGGAAGGGGCCGCGCCTTGGGGCTGCCCGTCTCTCATGCTTGACCCGCCAGGGGCGGACATCCTGTCGAATCCGCCGATCCTGCGGCAGGATCGACCGTAATGCGACGTGACCATGGCATATGCTGCCGCACCGACCGGTCAGTCGTAGACGCACACATAGATCTTGCGGACGGTCTCGATCGTGCGCCAGACGCCGACGAAGCCGGGCTTCATCACGAAGCTGTCGCCCGGCCCAAAGGCCTGCGTCGCGCCGTCCGTCTCCTCGATCTCGATCCGGCCCGACAGGATGTGGCAGTATTCGAACATCGTGCCCTTGATCGAATGCGTCTCGCCCGGCGTCGCCTCCCACACCCCGGTCAGGACCTTCTCCCCGCGCGAGGCATCCTGCGGCCAGGACTTGAAGCTGGGCGTGCCCGAGATCAGACGCTCTGGCGCGGCCTGCGACTCCTTGGGGACGAAGCTGGGATTCGGATCGATGGCGATCAGGTTCGACATGCTGCGGGGCTCCTGCTGGGGATGGCCGCCATTTGGCTGCGGCCTTGTTGTTCTGGCTCAAGCCTCGCCCCTTGGCCGAGGCGTTCGGTGCCGAATCCGCGCGGCAGGCAGCCGATGATGGCGATGTGGGGGCCTGACGCGGCGCAATCTGCGGTCAGGACGCTGCGGGCGCATAAAAGCCGAGGATGGATTTCACCTCGAGATATTCCAGCATCCCCTCGCGCCCGTATTCGCGGCCATTGCCCGACTGCTTGTAGCCGCCAAAGGGCGCGTGCGGATCCCATGCGGGATAGTTCAGATGCACCTGCCCCGCACGGATGCGCCCCGCGACAGCCCGCGCCTGCGCGGGGTCGGTGCCCTGCACATGCGCGCCAAGGCCGAAGCGCGTGTCATTGGCGATGCGCACGGCCTCGTCCACATCGTCATAGGGGATCAGGCACAGGACGGGGCCGAAGATTTCCTCCTGCGCGATGCGCATGTCGGTGCGGACGTCGGAAAAGACCGTGGGCCGGACGAAGAACCCGGTCTCCCGCCCGTCCGGCCGTCCGGGGCCGCCGGTGACAAGGCGCGCGCCCTCGTCGATGCCGACGCCGATCATGGTCTGGATGCGGTCGAACTGCGCGCGGTTGGCGATGGCGCCATGCGTCGCCTTTGGGTCGAAGGGATCGCCGACCACGATCTGCGCCACAGCCTCCCGCGCCAGATCCTCGACCTGCGGCAGCGCGGCGCGCGGCACGATCATCCGGGTGGGCGCGCTGCAGGACTGCCCCAGATTGCGCATGGCCGCCGCCACGCCCGGTGGCACCGCGCGCGCAAGATCGGCATCCGGAAGGAGGAGATTGGGCGACTTGCCGCCCAGCTCCTGCGTCACGCGCTTGAGGGTCGGGGCGGCGGCGCGCGCAACCTCGATCCCGGCCCGCGTGGAGCCGGTGATCGAGATCATGTCCACGCCGGGATGTGCTGCCAGCGCGGCGCCGACGCCGGGGCCGTCGCCCTGCACCAGATTGAAGACGCCCGGCGGACAGCCCGCCTCCGCGATCAGGTCGGCCAGCAGCAGCGCGCTGAGCGGCGCCAGCTCGGACGGTTTCAGCACCACGCAGCAGCCTGCGGCGAGGGCCGGGGCGAGCTTCGCGGTGATCTGGTAGAGCGGCCAGTTCCACGGGGTAATCAGCGCGCAGACGCCGATCGGCTCGTGCCGGATCGCGGTGGTCCCGCGCGGCGACTGGAACTCGAACCCCTCCAGAACCTCGCGCGCGGTCCGCACATGGGCCATGGCAAGCGGCACCTGAGCACTCCGCGCATAGCTGCGCGCCGCCCCCATCTCGAGGCTCATGCACTCGGCCAGCGTCTCTGCCTGCGCGTCCATCAGCGTCTCGATCCGGGCCAGCAAGGCCGCGCGGGTGGCGGGGGCGCTGTCGCTCCAGCCCGGAAAGGCCGAGGCAGCCGCCGTCACCGCGCGGTCGACATCGGCGGCAGTGCCCAGACGGATGCGGCAGAGCGCGGCCTCGGTCGCGGGGTTCACCACCTCGCATGTGGCCTGCCCCTGCGGCGTGACCCAGTCGCCGCCGATGAAGGCCTGCTCAAGCCTGCCGCGGCGCGCCAGCATGTCTACGATCTCGGTCATTTCTGGCCCCTTTGCTGTTTGGTGTTCAGCACGGCAGATCGACGAGGATCTGGCCGTCCTGCTCCGTTGCCGGGTGGATCCGCAGCGCGCCGCAGCCTTCGGGGGCGTGATGCGGGCTGCCATCCGTCAGGTCGAATTCGGCGAAATGCAGCGGGCAGATCAGCCGCCCGCCGTCCACGAAGCCCTCGGACAGGGCGGCGACGGCATGGGGGCAGCGGTCGTCGGTCACATGGACGCGACCGTTCTGGCGCGTGGCACAAAGCGGCCCGTGCCCCGGATGCTCGATCCGCACCAGCGCCCCCTCGGGCAGTTCGTGCGAGGCGCAGAGGCGATGCCGCCTCCGCGCCACCGGCGCGACCGGGGCGGCTGTCGTGCTGGCGCGGGGGGCCTCCCTCATCCGCCGGGCGACGCGGTGAATCTGCTCGGGGCGGTCAAGGCCGATGGCGAATTGGCCGAAGTCCCAGAACCCCTCGGCCTCGGTCACCAGCGGCGCCGAAGGTGAAGGGCGGCCGATGATTTGCAGCCGCCGCCCGAACTGCTCGGACCAGAAGCGCGGCGGCTCCGATGGGGACGGGCTTAGCCCAAGGATATGGCGGGCGACGGCCTCGGCCTGCCGCTCGGCATTCTGCCAGGATTCGATCCGGCCCGCCGGCGGACGCGCCACGTCGCCGATGGCGAAGACCGCAGGATCGCGCGTGGCGCCGCTTTCGTCCGTGATGATCCCGTCGGCGCAGTCCAGCCCCGCCCGGCGGGCAATCCCGTCATTGGCCACCATGCCGATCGCGACCAGCAGGTGATCCGCGCTCAGATCCTGCCCGCCGCTGCGGCAGGCGATGCGGTCCGCGTGTTCCTCAAAGGCCGGGCCCGCGCCAAAATGCAGCCGGACGCCGTTCGCGCGGTGCAGTTCCGCAAGCGCATCAGCGACGATGCCGGGCAGCACCCGCGGGGCAAGCCTGTCGCCCCTGAGGAACAGGTCAACCTCGGCCTCGGCCCTCCGCGCCGCCGCGGCCAGTTCCATCCCGATCCAGCCCCCCCCGAGGATGAAAAGCCGCACCCCCGGCTGCAGCACCTGCCAAAGGCGTTCCGCATCCTCGCGCAGGCGCAGCGCGTGCACCCGGCCATGGCCCCGGTTCAGGCCGGGCAGCCGCCGCGCGCGCCCGCCGGTCGCCAGAATGAGCGTGTCATAGGGGATGACCTCGCCCTCCGCCGTCTCAAGCTGTCGTGCCTGCAGATCCAGCGCAGCGGCGGGAGTGCCGAGATCCACGGTGATCTCCGACCGCGCCGCCTCCTCCGCGCCAAGGATCACTGCCGCCGGTGCTCCGGCTTTGGAGAGCGGCGGCCGTTCATAGGGCAGATGGCGTTCTTCGGCGAGGATCCGGATCGGACCAGCATGGCCAAGCCGCCGCAGCGCCCGGGCGGAGGTGGCGCCCGCCTGCCCGCCGCCGACGATCACGACCCGCTTGGGCATCGCCGCAAGCCGCAGCGTCGCCCCCAGCTCGATCACGCCTTCCTCAAGCACCTCGCAATAGATGCCGAAATTGCGGTCATACTGGCGGACAAGGGCGCGCAGGATGTCCGGATCCTGCGGAAGCTCGCCCGCTGGCAGCGTCGTGAAGCCGCAGCGCCCGCAGGGCACCGTGCCGCGCAGCCGCATCCCGCCCAAGGTGAACTCCCGCCCCAGCAGCGCGTATTCCGGAATATCCCCGGCAAGATGCGGCAGATCGACCAGAAGATTGGGCCGGAAGCGGCGCGCGTCGATCGCGCTGCCGGGCAGATGCCGGCGCAGGCTGTCCAGCGCCTGCTGGCTCAGCAGATGCAGCGGAGCCCGCCCGTAGCGCGGCTGATCTGCGTCCCCATAGGCGCGCAGCTCGACCCCATGGCCGAAGACCTTGGTCAGCCGCTCCGCAGCCGCGGGCGCGGCCATCCACGCCCCGCCCCCCGCCTTGATCTCAAGGCGTCCGTCGACCAGACGCGCCGAAGCCAGCGGCGCCGCATTCCAGCGGGCATCCCGGGCCGGATAGATATTCGCGCCATTGTCCCGCGCGAAGATACCGCAGGCCCGGTCACCCTCGACGCCCTCAGAGGTCAGACTTGCCGAGGCCAGCCGTTCGCCCGCCAGCGAACTGACCGGATAGCGCCAGATCTCTGTCAGCTGCCCGACCTCCGCCGCGTCAGGCCGGGCCCTGCCGCCGGTCGCCCCGCTTTCGCGCATGATCCGCCTCTCCCGTCCTCGTCTGGTCAAAGACCAGACTACGCCAGCCCCGCCATCGCATCCTGCCGAAAACAAGACGCTCGGCAGCGCAGCCTGCGCGCGACGCGGCAGCTTACAGCAGATTGTGGTACAGCCTTGTTCAATGCCGCCAAAGTCGGGCTATTTTCGACCGAATGCGCAGACCGCTCCTCGGATGCTCGGATGTGCAAGCGAAGTCGTGTCAAAGCCGGGAAGCTCCAGCTGCCGGCGGTCCGGACTCGGAAGGCAGGACATCTGGTTGTGAAAGGCCCACGGAAGCGACCGCAGCCGAAACCGCGGCGGAGGGCTTGCTGCTTACGGGCAGGACGCACCATCGATGCAGGACAGGCTGAGTCCCTCTTGGCATGGTGCGCCCCGGCCGAGGGCGCACGCCTGCTCAGCCCGCGGTGTGGCGGCGCTGTTCGCGCCGGTGCCGGACCAGCGCCATGGCGCGGTAAACGCCATGCACGAACTTGCTGTAGGGCATGGTCAGGAACAGGGCCATCACGACGCCAAGATGCAGGGCAAGCAGCACACCCATTGCCGGGGTCTGGCGCAGTGCGACAAGCAGAAGCCCGGTCAGGCCCGTGGCGAAGAGCATGGAAATAAAGGCGAAATCCATGTCATGCCGCGTCCGGTCGGTCAGGTCGGGAAGCCTGCGCAGCTTGGCCCGCAGCAGGCCGACCGGCCCCGCCACCAGCCCCAGCCCCCCGAGCGTGCCCAGCACCACCGGCAGATCCCACCACGGATAGGGCGCCTCGCGTCCCAGCAGGTAGTGATAGAGCGTCGCGACCGAGGTCGCCGCGAAACACAGCAGGAAGCCGTAAAAGGTCAGGTGGTGCCAGAGTTTGCGGTCGTCATCCGGCGCCTCGTCCGCGTTCATGCAGCCCTCGCCGCCGCCGCCCAGATAACGCAGCGTGGCCGCATCGTGGCCCGCCCCCGCGATGTCGATGGGGCCGGTGGGGTAGTCCGGATCCCGGCCTTCGGTCGCGATCCAGAAGCTTCGCGCGCTCATGACGATGGCGACACACATGAACAGGAAGGCCGTGCCGAACAGGGCCACCATGACGTTATGCGGCATCAGGGCGTAGAAGTTTTCCGGCGACAGATGGGCCGAAAACACCAGATCGGGGCCGTTGATCGCGAACATCCCCAGCAGGAACAGCGTCACGGTCAGCGCTGTCGCCACGGCGATCTTGAACCCGTTGCGGCGGAACATCGGCTGCAGCGCGCGGGGCCAGGCGTGGTGGCCGTAGCTGTCATTGCGCACCTGCGCCAGAACCAGCGGAACATTGACGTTGAATTCATGCGGCGGCGAGAACTGGCAGTCGTGATAACACGCGCCGCAATTGTGGCAGAGATTGGCGAGATATTCGAGATCCGCATCCGCGAAGGAACGCCGCTCTTCCATGGCCGGGAAGACCGCGCAAAGCCCCTCGCAGTAGCGGCACGAATTGCAGACCGTCATCAGGCGCTCGGCCTCGGCGAGCGCGTCTGTCCTATGTTCCATGCTGCGCGGCCCCCTGCCCCGCGAGGCGTCCGAAGACGCTGCCAATTGTCATGCCGATCCCGGCTGCGTAGCCTTGGCCCAGAACATTGCCCGCCATGATCTCGCCTGCGGCGAACATGTTGGAACTGGGCGTGCCATCGGCGCACAGGATGCGCGCCTGCTCGTCCACGCGGACGCCAAGATAGGTGAAGGTGATGCCGGGCTTGACCGGATAGGCGTAGAAGGGCGCGGTTTCGATCCGCTGCGCCCAGTTGGTCTTTTCGATCTGCAGCCCTTCGGTCCGGTTGCCGTCGGGTTCGGCATGGGTGAAGGGCCTGCCCCCCACGACATGCCGGTTGAACTCCGTGATCGTCGCCTCGAACGCCTCGGGATCAAGGTCAAGCTTGCCCGCCAGCTCGCGCAGCGTGTCCGCCATCACCGGCGGGAACAGCGAGGGCATGAAGCGGGTCAGGTTGGGCGCATCGAAGACGATATAGGCGGTCTGGTCGGTCTGGTCCGCGACAAGCCGCCCCCAGATGGCGTAACGCTTGGGCCAGATGTCCTCGCCCTCGTCGTAGAAGCGGCGGCATTCCTTGTTGAGCACGATGCCAAACACCACGCAGTCGAGCCGGGTGATGATGCCGCCGTCGTATTGCGGCGCGCGCGCATCGATGGCGACGGCATGGCACTGCGTCGGATCGCCGATCTGCTGCATCCCCGCCGCGATCAGCATCCGCGTGACCGTGCCGCGGTTATAGGGCGTGCCGCGGATCAGGAAATTCCCGGCGCGTTCGCCCCAGCCCTCCTTGAGCCAGTCGAGATCGGCCTGAAACCCGCCGCAGGCGGCGACAAAGGCGGGCGCCGCGATGCGATGCTCCTGCCCGTCATGCCGCACCGTGGCAGCCCGGAACGTGCCGTCTGCGATGTCGAGCGCCACGATCTCGGCGTCATACACCACCTCTACCCCCAGAGCTTCGGCGGTGCGGTAGAGCGCGTTGAGCATGGACCGGCCCCCGCCAAGGAAGAAGGAGTTGGTCCGCCCGAGGCTGAGCGTGCCGCCCAGCGAAGGCTGGAACCGCACGCCCTGTTCCTGAATCCAGTCGAGCATCGATTTCGACTCGCGGATCATGTGGCGGGCCAGCGCCTCGTCGGTATTGCCGCTGGTGACCCGCAGCAGATCGTCGAAGAATTCCTCTTCGGGATAGGGTCCGGTCAGGGTGCCGGTGGCGCTGTCATGGGCGCAGCGCATGTTGCGGGTGTGGCGGGTGTTGCCGCCGCGATAGAATTTCGGCGCGGCTTCGACCACCAGCACCCGGCGCCCGGCGCGACGGGCGGCGATGGCGGCGCAGAGCGCCGCATTGCCGCCGCCCGCCACCAGCACCTCGGGGGTTCTTTCGCTCAGGCTCATGCCGCGCTCCCGTTCGGAAGCAGCAGCACCCGGCCCCGCGCGCGGCGCTCCAGCAGATCGTCCAGCGCGGTGGCGAAGTCTTCAAGCGGATAGGTCTTGCGCGGGCCGGGCAGGATGCGCCCCTCGGCGGCCAGCGTGAGGATCTCGCGGAAGGCGGCATCCAGAATGTCGGGGCGGCGCTTGCGGTAATCGCTGACCTGAAGACCGCTGACCTCGATGTTCTTGAGCATCAGGTAATTGGCCTTGATCGTCGGGATCCGTCCGGCGGCAAAGCCCACCACCACGACGCGCCCCCGCCACGCGACCGCCCGCAGGGCGGCATCAAAGATGTCGCCCCCCAGCGGGTCGATCACCACATCCGCGCCCTTGCCCCCGGTCTGGGCATGGACCTGCGCGCGCAGGCTGTCGCGCAGGTTTTCCTGCGACAGATCAATGATGCCATCGGCGCCGTAGCGCATCACCTCTTCGGCGCGGTCGGGCGAGGACACGGCGGCCAGCACCCTGCCGCCCTTGATCTTGGCCAGCTGCATCGCCGCATTGCCCACGGCGCCGGTGGCGCCCAGCACCAGCACGGTCTCGCCGGGCTGCATGCGGCCCTGTTCGAAGAGCGCCGTCCATGCCGTGTCAAACGCCAGCGACAGCACGCCCGCGTCTTCGCTGCTGACACTGTCGGGCAGCACATAGGAATCCGCCGCAGGCACCAGAGCCGCCTGCGCGTAGCCGCCATGCTCGGCCATGCCAAGCACGCGCTGACCGGTCTTGAACCCCTCGACCCCGGCGCCAAGCGCAAGGATCTTCCCCGCCGGACCCTTGCCCGGGGTGAACGGACGCTGCGGCAGGAACTGATAGCTGCCGCCAAAGACGAGGCTGTCGACAAAATTGACCGGCGCCGCCTCGACCTCGATCAGAAGCTGCCCCGGACCCGGTTCGGGCATGGGCAGATCCTGAAGGCTTGCCTTGGAGGGCGGTCCGAATTCTTCGATCACGACAGCTTTCATGGTCTCTCCTCGGGAATGGCGAAGGTGGTGCGGGACAAGGCGACAAGCTTGTCGGCGGCAAAGATCTCGACATCGACCCGGGCCAGCGACCGGCCCAGCCTGCGCAGACTGCCCACGGCGCGCAGGTCGACCCCCGGCGCGGGCCGCAGATAATCCACGCCCAGCGTGACCGTGGGCACCGACCGGCCCACGGCACATGCCGCCGCGGCATGGCCGGTCAGGTCGCAGAGCGTGGCGATGATGCCGCCATGCACAAAAACCGGCTCAACCCCTCCGGCAAATTCCGGGCGGAACGGCAGACGCACCTCCACCTCGGAGCCATCGGCGCGCACCGCCTCCGGCCCCAGCCAGCGATGCAGTGGCGGGCGGCGCATTTCCTCTTGGAGCCGGGCCAGATAATCGGGCATCAGGCGGGGGTCTTGAACCGGATGGGCTGCGGCGTGAGCCTGCCCGCCTCGATATGGGGCAGCAGCGCCCGCTTGAGCATCTTGCCCGAGGCGGAGAGCGGAATTTCGTCCACCTCCAGAAAATACTCCGGCATGTCATATTTGGACAGGCCCATCTCGTCGAGATGATGCAGCAGGCTCTGCGGGTCGATGGGCGTGCTGCTGCGCGGCATCACCACAAGACAGACCTTTTCGCCAAGACGCTCGTCCTTCACCCCCACGGCGGCGGCGCGCGCCACCTCCGGATGCCGCATGGCCAGCGCCTCGATCCGCGCCGGGTGGATGTTGTGCCCGCCCCGGATGATGATTTCCTTGAGGCGCCCGGTAAGGGTCAGGTAGCCTTCGGCATCCATCCGCCCCAGATCGCCGGTCATGAACCAGCCATCGCGGTTGAAGGCCTTTTCGGTCGCGGCCTGATCGTCGAAATACCCCATCATCAGGCTTGCGCCCCGGCCACCGATATGGCCGACCTCGCCCACGCCAAGCGGACGGTCGGGATCGGCGGGGTCGAAGATCCTGATCTCGTAGCCCGGGCAGGCGCGCCCGCTCGTGCCGGTGATGCGCTCTGCCGGGTCATTGGGCAGGGTGTAGTGATGCGAACAGGCTTCGGTCATGCCATAGCCGCTTTGTGCCTTGATGCCATGCGCCGACAGCCGTTCGACCACCCATGAGGGCGCGGCGGCGCCGGAAATGCGGAAGCCCTGCAGCCCGGCAAGCGGGCTCTGCCCGGCCTCGGCGGCCTTGTCGAGTTCCTGCAGCAGATCCATGGCATGGGCGGGCACGCCAAAGAGAAAGGTCGCGCCCAGATCTTCCAGACGGGTCAGCAGGCTGGCGCCGCGCGGCATGTCATGCACCACCAGTTCGCCCCCCGCCAGCAGCGTCAGGATCAGCGCCCCGAAGCCAAGGTTATGGCTCAGCGGTCCCATCGTGTAGGTCACCGTCTCGGGTCCGATGTTCCAGTCCGCCGCGATGGCGCGGGCATTGGCCAGCAGCGTGTTGGACGAATGCATGACGCCCTTGGGCTCGCCCGTCGTGCCGGAGGTGAAGGCAAGATAGACGATGTCGCAGCCGTGGCTTTTGACCGGATCGCCTGCGGCAGAGCCAAGCGCCTTGGCCAGATCGGCAACGCTGCGGGGCTGCGGCGCGTCCAGCACCACGGTCAGTTTCAGGTCGGTGACGGCGGCGGCGGTCTGCGTCACGTCCTCGCGCTCGGCATCGGCGCCAAAGCCCGTCTCCACGACCAGCGCCTTGGCACGCATCCGCTCGACCAGCCCGGTGATCTCGGCCACCGTATGATTGCGGTGCAGCGAAGGGCAGAGCACATAGCCTTGGCGCGCGCAGGCCAGAAGCAGGACCGCAAGTTCGCAGCGGCTCGACATCCACGCGGCAACGCGGTCGCCCGGACGCAGGCCCGCCTCTGCAAGCCGCGCGGCAAAGCCATCGGCCAGCGCCACCAGATCGCCATAAGCCAGCGCCAGCCCCGCGTCGCGGATCGCGATGCGGTCCGGCGTCCGGGTGGCGGAAGCCTTGGCGCAGTCGTAGATGGTGTCCTCCGACCAGAACCCGGCCTCGGTATAGGTGGCGACCATCTCGGGGGTCAGCCGCGTGAGCATATTCTGGGAAGCCCGGGTCATCAGTTCCTCTCTAACCATGGCTGTCGGGCGGCTCTGGGGCCGCCACGGGCCATGCAACGTCTTTTTCATGGGCCCGGCGCCGCGCGAATGGCGGTCAGGCGTTCCATTTTTGGTATTATACTCTTTTCTGGGTTTCAATAATAAAATAATCGAGGGGTCACGAACCAAAATTGAAACATCTCAGGTGCTCAATCATGCAGCTTTCAGAAGACCACATCCTGCCCGCCCCCAGAGACGACGTCTGGGCGGCCCTTCACGACCCCGACGTGCTGCGGGACTGCATCCCCGGCTGCACCGAGCTTGTGGCCGAAGGCGACGACACGCTCCACGCCAGCGTCACCACCAAGATCGGGCCGGTGAAGGCCACCTTCAAAGGCACCGTCAGCTTCAGCGAAGAGCGGCCCCCGGAAAGTTTCGTGCTGGGCGGCGAGGGCAAGGGCGGCGTCGCAGGGTTCGCCAAGGGGCAGGCGCATATCTTTCTTGACGAGCATCCCGCCGGAACGCTGCTGCGTTACGAGGTCGAGGTGAAGCTGGGGGGCAAGCTGGCCCAGCTTGGATCCCGGCTGATCGCCTCCACCTCGCGCAAGCTGTCGGCGCAGTTCTTCGAAAGCTTCGCCGCGCGCTTTCAGCAGCAGGACCGCTGATCAGCGGTCCCGCAGCGTCTCAAGCTGCCGCGCGGCATCCAGCAGAAGCGCGTCCTCGTTGGGGCGCGCCACCAGCTGGACCGAGAGCGGCAGCCCCGACGGCGCATGACCAAAGGGCACGGCAATTGCAGGACAGCGCAGCGTGCTCCACAGCTCCTGCAGCCGGGGGTCGCCGGTCCAGCCCAGCCCCTCGGGCGCGACATCCGGCACCACCGGCGTCAGCAGCACATCCGCCTCCCCGAAAAGCGCGTCAAGCGAGGCACGGGCCGCGTCCAGCGCCCGGCGGGATTGCAGGTAAGTTTCCCCGTCAAGAGCCTCGCCGCGCGCCATGACCTCGCGGGTCTCGGGCCGGACACGGTCCAGATCTCCGGCGTAACAGGCGGTGTTTCCGCTGCGTTCAAAGGCATTGACGACAACCCGGTGCTGGGTCAGTTCGGCAAAACCCGGGGCCAGCGGCAGGTCGATGACCCTGCCACCGGCCTGCAGCACCACCTGCTCTGCCCGGTCGAAGGCCTTGGCGCAGGCGGCCGAAACCGTGTCCCACAGATGCGTCCGGTAGAGCCCGATCACCGGCAGCGCCCCCGGAAGCGACGGCGCCCGCAGCCGCATCATCGCCGCATGCACCCAAGCCAGATCATCGGCACTGCGGGCAATGGCGCCGACAGTGTCGAAGGACTGGGCGGCGGGAAGCATGCCCGACACGGGCCATGCGCCAAAGGTCGGCTTGAACCCCGCGACACCGCAGAAGGCGGCGGGGCGCAGCATCGATCCGCCGGTCTGGGTGCCAAGCGCAAACACCGCCATGCCCGCCGCCACGGCAGCGCCCGATCCGCTTGACGACCCTCCCGGGCTGCGCGCCGGATCCAGCGGGTTGACCGTAGCGGCGGGCGCGGTGCCCGCAAATTCGGCGGTCGCGGTCTTGCCCAGCACGATGGCGCCCTGCTGCTTCAGCATGGCGACGCAGCCCGCGTCAAACGGCGGCACATGGCCGTGATAAAGCGCGCTGCCCTGTTCGCAGGGCATGCCCGCCACATCCAGCACGTCCTTCACGCCAAAGGGAATGCCGGACAGAATCCCCTGGCCCGGATCCTGTGCCGCCCGCCGCGCCTCGTCAAAATCCACATGCACATAGGCGCGGATGTCACCGTCGCGGCGCGCGATCCGGTCCAGATGCGCCTCGACCAGCGCCTCCGCCGTCACCTGTCCCGCATCCAGAGCGCCGCGCAGCGCGGCGATGCCGCTGTTGAGCCAGTCCATCCATGCCTCCATACCGTTTGTGGGCAAAATCCCACTTTTTTAACAGATCGGCAAGGCGCCCGCGCCACAAGACTTTTTCGTTGCCCCAGGACATGATCAATGCTTCCGCTTCAGAAACTGGAACGAGGAACCATATGACGCTCCGATATGATGAAATCGGCCAAAGGCTGCGGGCATTTCGACTCGGCTCGGGGATGAGCGCCGATGAAGTGGCCAGCCGCATCGGCATCTCGCGGACGGCGGTCTATCGCTTCGAAAAGGGCGAGGTGGTCAAGATCGAGACGCTGATCGGGCTTGCGGAACTGCTCGACGTGTCGCTTCCGACGCTTCTGGGGGTGGAGATCGAATACATCTCCTCTGCCGTCACCTATTTCGAACGCCTGCGCCAGCTAGAGACCGAGGCGAACCAGATCATCGTGCTGGCGGGGCCGATCTCTTACCTGCTGGCCTCGGATGACTTCCACGAATCCCTCGAACGGCTGCTGAAGGAAAGCGTGCCGGAGAGCGCGGACCACCGCGACCAGACGCTGGTGGACATCGAGCGGATCATCGAGATCCTCAAGGAACGCAAGGCCAATTACCTTGCGCGGCGCCCCACCATCGTCAATCTGATGTCCGCGCATGACATCGTGCGCCTGCTGCGGTCCGGCTTTGTCGGCCAGCCCTTCGTGCCGCCGGATGACCTGACCGAACGCCGCGCCCGCGCGCGTCGCGAGGTGCAGCATTTCATCGACCTGATCGAAGGCGAACCCATCGGGATTCAGGTCGGCCTTGTCACCGGCACCCTGCCGCACAGCTCTTTCCAGATCTTCCGCAAGGGCGACGTAAAGACCCTGTCCATCAGCCCCTTCCGTCTTGGCGAGCAGCCCAACGTGCGGCTTGGCGTGGCGATGATCACCAATACCGACGAGGCCATCGCCCTGCACGAGCGCACCATCGACCAGATGTGGCGCGAGGCGCTGAAGGGCCGCGAGGCGGCGGCCTATCTGCGCAAGCTGCTTGAAACGGTCGACCGCGAGAACGGCCTGATCCCCTGATCCCCCTCCCATCGTGACCCCGCCCCGCCCGTCCGCTTGTTAAACAGGCAGGCGGGCGCGGAGCGTGCAATTCTCATTTTGAATTTAGTTCCAATTTTGGAATTTCTCTTGCGGTTGGGTTCATTTTTAGGTCACGCTCGAGTCAGGACGTCAACGTCGTCCACGACCGGCCATGCCAACCTGCCGGTCACACTCAACAAGCTGAACAGGGTAGGACCATGAATATTCTTAAATTTTCAGCGGCAGCGAGCCTTGCTCTCGGGGTAGCGCTTCCCGCTCAGGCCCAGACCATCAACGAGTCGGTCTGCGGCGCAAGCCCCGGCGGCCTCTGGTCTCTGGTGGGCACCGGGCTTGATGCTGCGGTCAAGGCAGAAGCCCCCGGCTCGACCATCACCTATCAGACGTCTTCGGGCGGTCTTGCCAATGTGGTGCAGGTCCAGTCCGGCGCCTGCGCGCTTGGCATGGCCAATGACGGCGACCTTGCATTCGCCGCCGCAGGCACCGAACCGTTCAATGAACCCGTCGAGGGCCTGACCGCCTTGGCCGTGCTCTATGACTGGGCGCCGGTCTGGTGGATTGCCCGCGCCGATTTCGCCGAGGAATACGGGCTGGAAAGCCTTGCCGATCTCGCCGAGAAGAAGCCGCCGGTGCGTCTTGTCTTCAACCGCAAGGGCCTGCTGACCTCGGCCATCACCGAAGAGACGCTGACAGCGCTTGGCGTCAGCATCGAGGATATCGAGGACTGGGGCGGGTCGGTCCAGTTTCAGGCCTCCGGCGAGCAGACCACGCTGATGCGGGATGGCCGCGTCGACATGCTGGCCAACACGCTGTTCGAGGGGCACAGCTCGCTGACCCAGATGTCGGAAGCCACGCCGCTCAAGCTGCTGTCGGTGCCCGACGATGCCGCAGAGGCGGTGATTGAAAAGTTCTCGCTCAAGCCGTGGACGATCCCGGCGGAGGCCAACCCCGGCGAGGGCGGCGACGTTCAGACGGTGACCACCTCGATCATCCTTTTCTCCACCGAGGATCTGGACGAGGAAGCCGCCTATACGGTGACCAAGGCGATGCTCGATCATCCCGATGCGATGGCCGCCGTGTCCGCCGCGATGGCGCGGTTCACCCCCGAAGGCATGAAAGACCAGAGCGTGGTTCCGTTCCACCCGGGCGCCATCCGCGCGTATAAAGAAGCTGGCCTGATGTAAGCTCCGCGCGGGGCTGGTCCACCGGCCCCGCCGATCTGCCCCTCCTGCCCCCGGATGCAAGGCGACAGAATGACCCTCCAGTCCCCTCCCCCCTCCTTTGCGCAGCGTGCCATCGACGCGACGCTTGGAACCGGCCCGCGCCGGCGCCTCGACGGGCCGCTCGGCCTCGTGACCAAAAGCTTTGCCGTGCTCACTGCGGCCTTCACGATCTATGCGGCAACGATGTCGTCCTGGGACGTGCTGGCCCGGACCATCATCTTTCTGTCGATGATGCTGACGCTGCTTTTCCTGCTGGTGGGCGCGACGCCCGCGGCGCGCACCGACCGTCCGAGCCTGCTTGATTTCATCCTGTCGGGCCTCAGCCTTGCCTGCCTGATCTTCTTCTCGGTCGAAATGGATGCCATCGCCCAGCGGATCACCCTCTTTGATCCGCTGCCGCTCAGCTACTGGATCTTCGGCTATGGCATCCTGCTGCTCTCGCTCGAGGCGGCGCGGCGCACGGTCGGCATGGGCCTGACCGGCATCGTGCTGATCTTCATGGCCTATAACCTGTGGGGCCATCATTTTGACGGTCCGCTGCGGCATGGCTATATCAGCTTCGCCCATTTCCTCGACATCACCGTCTTCACCACGGACGGCATCTTTGGCGCACCGGTGCAGGTGACCGCGACCTATGCTTTCCTGTTCGTGCTTTTCGGCACGCTGCTGGAAAAGGCCGGAGGCGGGCAGTTCTTCTTCGGTCTCGCCGCCGCGCTGACCGGCAGATATAACGGCGGGCCCGCCAAGGTCGCCGTCGTTTCCTCGGGGCTTTTCGGGATGCTGTCGGGCAGCCCCACCGCCGATGTGGTGACGACCGGCTCGGTGACGATCCCGGTGATGCAGAAGCTCGGCTATTCGCCGCGCCTCGCTGGCGCCATCGAGGTCGCCGCCAGCACCGGCGGGTCGATCCTGCCGCCGGTGATGGGCGCCGCCGTCTTCATCATGGCGGAATTTACCGGCATCTCCTATCTCGAGATCGTCTTTGCCGCGCTCATCTCTGCCATTCTTTATTATATCTCCGTCTTCCTGCAGGTGGACCTGCGGTCGCGCCGTCTGGGGGTGGGCAATCTCGATCCTGATGACCTGCCCCGCGCGGGCAAGGTGCTGCGCGACGGCTGGCCCTTCATCGTGCCGCTGGTGGTGCTGACCGGCGCGCTGGTGATGCATTTCAGCCCGACCTATGTGGCGCTTTACGGCACCGTCGCCCTGCTTGGCACATGGGTGTTCCGCTGGAAAAGCTTCTCACTCAAGGCTCTGATCGACGGCATCGCACAGACCACGATGAGCATGGTGGCCGTGACCGGCGCCTGTGCCGCAGCGGGCATGGTCATCGGCGGCATCACCATGACCGGCCTTGCCGGCAAGGTGTCCGAACTGCTGGTGCTGATCGCCGGATCGAACGACCTGCTGACGCTGGTAATTGCCGCAGGCATGACGATCCTGCTGGGCATGGGCATGCCCACGCCTGCCGCCTATGCGCTGGCCGCCGCCCTTGTTGCCCCCACACTGGTCAGCGATTACGGCTATTCGCTGCTGCAGGCGCATCTGTTCCTGCTCTACTTCGCCGTGCTCTCTGCCATGACCCCGCCGGTTGCGGTGGCCGCCTATGCCGCCGCCGCCATCGCCGATGCCAATCCCATCGGCATCGCCGCCACGGCCTGCAAGCTGGCGGTCGCCGCCTTCGTGCTGCCCTTCACCTTCATGTATGCCCCCGGCGTCATCCTTCAGGGCAGCGTGCCGGAGATCTTTTTCGACGCGCTGCGCGCGCTGGTCGCCGTGCTGGCGCTGGCAATCGCCGCCGAAGGCTTCTGGCGCAGCCGTCTTGGCACCCCGACAAGGGCCGCGCTGGCCATCGGGGCCCTGCTGCTGATCTCGTCCAACCTTGTCGCGCTGGCGCTCGGCGCCGGGCTCGTCGCCTTTGGCGTCTGGACCCTGCGCAGCCCGCGCGCATCCCTCACCGAACTTCGCAAAGACCACTGACCGTGCAAGACCACTCCCTTCCCCGCCTGCCACAGGATCACAATCACCCGCCGCGCCGCTCGGCCTATATCGGGCGCGCCGTCACCCGGCTGGAGGACCGCCCGCTGGTGCTGGGCGCCGGTCGGTTCGTGGGCGACATGGATGTGCCGCATCAGCTTTGGGCGCGCGTCGTGCGGTCGGCCCATGCGGTGGGCCGGATCGCCGGAATCGACACCTCTGCGGCGCGCGCCATGCCCGGCGTCGCCGCGGTCTGGACCGCAGAGGATCTGGGCAACCTGCCGCATATCCCCTTCCGCGCCACCAAGATCGAAGGGCTTGATCCCTACACCCAGCCCTGCCTTGCCAAGGACCGGGTGCGCTATGTCGGCGAGCCGGTGGCCATCGTCTTTGCCGAAGATCCCTATCTGGCCGAGGACGCCGCCGAGGCGGTCTTTGCCGAAATCGACGAGGATATGGCCCCGATCCTTGACGCGCGCGCCGAGCCGGGGGAGTTTGCGCCCGGCCACAGCAGCGCGCCGCTGACCCTGACCAAGGGCTATGGCGACGTGGATGCGGCCTTTGCCGGGGCCGCGCATGTGGTGGAGCTGGATCTGGCCATCGGTCGGCATTCCGGCATCCCCATGGAAACGCGCGGCGCGCTGGCCGCGTGGGATCATGGCCGCGAACGGCTGGACCTTTGGGGTGCGACCAAGCGCCCGCACTGGAACCGCGACCGGCTGGCCGAAATGTTCGGCCTGTCGCCGTCGCAGGTGGCGCTGCATGAACCGCATGTCGGCGGCGGCTTTGGCATCCGGGGCGAGCTTTATCCCGAGGACATTCTGGTCTGCCTTGCCGCCATGCGGCTCGGTCGTCCGGTGAAATGGGTGGAGGACCGGCGCGAACACATGATGGCCGCCAACCAGTCGCGCGAACAGCAGCACCTGATCCGCGCGGCGGTGGATGCCGAGGGGCGGCTTCTGGCCATCGACGAAACGCTGCACCACGATCAGGGCGCCTATGTGCGCACCCATGGCGCGCGCGTGGCCGACATGAGCATCGGCCTGCTGCTGGGCCCCTACCGCGTGCCCGCCTATGCGGCCCGCGCCCATTTCCGGCTGACCGCCAAGACCCCCGCCGCCACCTATCGCGCCCCCTCGCGGTTCGAAAGCACCTTCGTGCGCGAGCGGCTGATGGATGCCATCGCCACCAGAACCGGCCTCGACCCGCTGGATCTGCGCCGCCGCAACTTCATCGCCTCGTCGGAAATGCCCTTTGACCGGCACATGACGGCGCTGGAATCCGACGTGATCCTCGACAGCGGCGATTACGAAGGCCTGCTGGGCAAGGCCGCCGAGTTCTGCGGGCTGGATGCGCTGCGCGCGGAGGCGGCCGAACGCCGCGCCAAAGGCGAATGCGTGGGCGTGGGGCTGGGCTATTTTGTCGAGAAAAGCGGCCTTGGTCCGTCTGAACTGGTGCGCCTGACGGTGCATCCTGACGGCGGCATTGAAATCGTCACCGGCGCCGCCTCACTGGGTCAGGGCATGGAAACCGCAGTCGCCCAGATCGCTGCGGATACGCTTGGCGCCGACTATCAGGCCTGCCGCGTGATCCATGGCGACACGGACCGCATCTCTCATGGCTGGGGCGCGCATGCGAGCCGCGTCACCGTGATGACCGGCGAGGCCACCCGCCGCGCCGCCGAAACCGTGCGCGCCAAGGCCTGCGAGATGGCGGCAAGCCTGCTGGACTGCACGCCGGACGCGATCAACATCGACGGGGGCATCGCCACCTGCCGCACCAGCGACGCCAGCGTGACGCTGGCCGAAATCGCGGCGGCGCTTGATCCGGTGTCACCGAAACGCGGCGACCGCGATCCGGGCCTTGCCGCCGAGGCGTGGTATCACAACAAGCACATGAATTACCCCTATGGCGCGCATGTGGCGCTGGTCATCATCGACAGAGACACCGGGCATGTCCGGCTCGACCGCTACTGGATCACCTATGACGTGGGCCGCGCCATCAATCCGGCCATGATCGAAGGCCAGATCGTCGGCGGTCTGGCGCAGGGTCTGGGCGGGGCGCTGCTGGAAGAATTCCGGTTTGACGATCAGGGCCAGCCGCTGTCGGTCACCTTCGCCGATTACCTCATGCCGACCTCGGCAGAGATGCCCGACTGCCGGGTGCAGATCCTGCAGGACGCGCCCTCGCCGCTCAATCCGCTGGGGATCAAGGGCTCGGGCGAGGCCGGTGTGACCGGCGCTGGCGCCGCCATCGCCTGCGCCATCGACGACGCGCTGCAGCGTCCGGGGCTTGTCACCCGTCTGCCGGTGACGCCGCAATACCTCAGGGCCCGCATCGCCGAGTACGATGCCGCGAGGGCTGGAGACGCCATATGACCCAGTCCAATGCCCCGCTTGTCGGGCAGTCCGTTCCCCGGCGCGAGGACCGCGCGCTTGTGTCGGGCAAGGGCCGCTTTCTTGACGACATCGCCAGCCCCGGCGGGCTGCATGCCGCCTTCCTGCGCAGCCCCTATGCCCATGCCCGCATCGGCACCGCCGATCTGGAGGAGGTGCGCGCCATGCCCGGCGTGGTCGCGGTCTATACCGCGCGGGATCTTGCCGCCCTGCTGCCCGGCGGGCAGCGGCTGGTCACGGGGCTGCCCTCTTCCTCCATCGCCTTCGCGCTGGACCGACCCATCCTGCCGGAGCACGAGACGGTCTATGTGGGAGAAGCGCTGGCCATGGTCGTGGCGGAAACCCGCGCCGAGGCCGAGGACGCGGCCGAGATGATCGACCTTGATCTTGACCCGCTGGAGCCGGTGGCCGATCTGGAAAACGCCGCGCGCCATGACGCACCAAAGGCGCATGCGCATCTGCCGCATAACCGGCTGGCCCGTTTCGGGTTCAGTTACGGCGACATCGCCGCCGCCTTTGACGGCGCCCCGCATGTGATGTCCCGCCGCTTCCGCATCGACCGCGGCGGCGCGCATTCCATGGAAGGCCGTGGCGTGCTGGCCGCGCCGGATGCCATGACCGGGCGGCTGTCGGTCTGGTCTTCGACCCAGACACCCCATGCGCTCAAACGGCATATCTGCACGCTGCTCGCCCGCGATGACGCGGAGGTCGAGGTGACCGCCCCCGATCTTGGCGGCGCTTTCGGCCCGAAGCTTGTCACCTATCCCGAAGAAATCGCCGTCGCGGCGGCGGCGCAGGCGCTGGGGCGCCCGGTGCGCTGGGTCGAGGACCGGCGCGAGCATTTTCTAGCCGCCTGTCAGGAGCGCGAGCAGCTCTGGACGGTCGAGATGGCGCTGGAGGCGGATGGCCGCATCCGGGGGCTGCGCGGCACCTTGCTGCACGACCATGGCGCGTGGACGGCGCGGGGGCTGAACGTGCCCTATGCCTCGGGGATGATGCTGCCGCTGATGTACGAGGTTCCGGCCTATGATCTGGACATCATCGTGACCGTGACCAACAAGACCCCCGTCACGCCGGTGCGCGGCGCGGGCCAGCCGCAGGCGACCTATGTGATGGAACGGCTGCTGGATGCGGGCGCGCGCGCCTGCGGGATCGACCGGGCCGAAATCCGCCGCCGCAACCTCGTGACCCCCGACCGGATGCCCTGCGAACGCCCGCTCAAGCTGCGGTCCGGCGAGCCGGTCATCCTCGACAGCGGTGACTATCCCCGCACGCAGGCCACCGCGCTGGAGGGGATCGGCTGGCACGGGTTCGAGGACCGCCGCCGGGAGGCCCGCGCCAGGGGCAAGCGGCTTGGCCTCGGCCTTGCGAATTATGTCGAAGGCACGGGCCGCGGACCCTACGAAACGGTCACGATCCGCGTCGCCCGTGACGGGCGGATCAAGGTCAATACCGGCGCCGCCGCCATGGGACAGGGGGTTGGCACGGCGCTGGCGCAGATCGTTGCCGAACATCTTGGCCGCGATCCCTCGACCATCGACCTGACGCTGGGCGACACGCGCGAACCCTATGGCTTCGGGGGGTTCAACAGCCGCCAGACCGTTGTCGCGGGCGCCTCCGCCGATGCGGCCGCACGGGTGGTGCGCAGAAAGGTGCTGCAGGTCGCGGCACATCTGCTGCAGATGCCGGAGGAGAATCTGGACATCGCGGCGGACCTGGTGATCGTGGCAGGCAGCAACAGCGGCGAGGGGCTTTCCCTTGCCGAGATCGCCGCCGCATCCGAAGGTCTGCCGGGCTACCGGCTGCCGGGGATCGACACGCCCGGGCTGCAGGCCACCGAACGCGTGCTGATCGAAGGCATGGCCTTCGCGAATGGCTGTCTTGCCGCCGAGGTCGAGGTGGACGAGGCAACCGGCGCGGTGCATGTGGCGCGGCTTTTCCTTGCCCATGACTGCGGCCGGATGGTCAACCCGCAGATGGTCGATGGCCAGATCCTTGGCGGTCTGGCGCATGGGCTGGGCAACGCGCTTTATGAAAAGATGTGCTTTGACGATCAGGCGCAGCCGCTGACCGCAAGCCTTGCCGACTATCTGCTGGTGACCAGCGCCGAAATGCCGGTCATCGAGATCGCCCATACCGAAAGCCCGAGCCCGCTCAATGCTCTGGGGGTCAAGGGCGTGGGCGAGAGCGGGGTGATCCCCACGGCGGCGGCCATCGCCTCGGCGGTGGAGCATGCGCTGGAGGATCTGGGCATCGAAATTTCCGAAGCGCCGATCAGCGTGCAGGCGCTGCACGCCGCCATCCGCGCGGCCAGACCGGGAGGCCCCGAATGACCCTCACCCGCCCCGATGCCCTGCTGGAGCAGATCGTCACCGCGACACGCATCCTTGTCCATGAAGGCGTGATGGATGTCTTCGGCCATGTCGCCCTGCGGGATCCCACCGACCCGGGCGTCTTCTGGCTGGGCCGCGCCGGCGCCCCCGCGCGCCTGACCGCCGCCGACCTGCTGCCCTTCGACCTTGACGGCGCGCCGCTGGAGGCAACCGATGCCCCGCTTTTTTCCGAGCGGTTCATCCATGCCGCCGTGTTCCGGGCCGATGCCCGCGCGCAGGCCAGCTGCCACCACCACGCCGCCCCGCTCCTGCCCTATTGCATGGGGGGCCGCCCGCTGGTCGCGCTGAGCCAGACCGGAGCATGGATGGGGGCCGAGGTACCGCTCTGGGACAGCCGCAAGAGCTTTGGCGACACCAACATGCTGGTCACGACCATGGAGCAGGCCGCAGACCTTGCTGGCGCGCTTGGCCCCGGACGCATCGTGCTGCTGCGCGGCCATGGCGTGCTGGTGACGGGCACCAGCGCCGAGGATGTCGTGTTCCGCTGCATCCACGCCTGCCGCGAGGCCGAAACCCTGACCACGGCGCTGTCGCTTGGTCCCGTCACCCCGCTGTCGCCGGGCGAGATCGCGCTGGCAGGAACGCCCGCGCCTGCGGCGCTGCGGCGCGGCTGGGACCACTGGACCGCCCGACTTCCCCGTGAAACCGATACAGAAGGCAAAGGAGCGCAGCGATGAAACCCGCGCCGTTCACCTATTACCGGCCCACAAGCCTTGAGGATGCCGCGCAGCGCCTGCGCGATGGCGCCGATGACGGCGCGCTGATCCTTGCGGGCGGGCAGAGCCTTGTGCCCATGATGGCGCTCAGGGTTGCCTATGCCACCGAACTCATCGACCTGAACGCCCTTGACGGTCTGGACAGGCCGCGCGTCGAGGGCGACAGCCTTGTCATCCCCACGCTGACCCGGCATGCCACCTTTCACGATGCGCGGGCCGCCCCGGCGCCGCTGGGGGATCTGCTGGCCTGCGTCGCCGCGCATATCGCCCATTACCCGATCCGCCAGCGCGGCACCTTCGGCGGCTCGCTCAGCCACGCCGATCCTTCTTCGGAATGGTGCCTCGTGACCGCGACGCTGGACGGCACGGTCTGCCTGCTTTCGGCGGATGGCCCGCGCGAGGTCGCCGCCCGGGACTGGAGCGACGGCCCGATGAGCACCACCCGCGACCCGGACGAGATCCTGACCGAGGTGCGCCTGCCGCTGCCCGAGGCGTCCGCAAGCTGGGGCTTTTACGAATTCAACAGGCGGGCCGGAGATTTTGCGCTTGGCATGGCGCTCTGCGTGATCGACCTGCAGGATGACAGGATCACCGCCGCCCGCATCGGCATCGGCGGGATCGAAGACCATCCCCGGCGGCTGCCGGAGGCCGAGGCGGCGCTGATCGGCAGGGCTTTTGACGCGGCGGCCATGGCCGCCGCCGCCGAAGCCGCCATGCGCGCCGTCGATCCGATGGAAGATGCCACCACCTCCGCCGAATACCGCAGGGATCTGACCGGCACCGTCATCACCCGCGCGCTTGAGGCCGCCCGCCTGCGGACCCTCGCGCTGGCAGACCCCGCATGAGGACCACACCCATGTCAGACAAGACCACGATCACCCTTACCGTCAACGGCGTCCCCCGCACCATCGCCTGCGTGCCGCGCAAGACGCTGGCCGACGCGCTGCGCGAGGACTGCCGCCTGACCGGCACCCATGTCGGCTGCGAACATGGGGTCTGCGGCGCCTGCACCGTCATGGTTAACGGCGCGCCGGTCCGTTCCTGCCTGATGTTTGCGGTTCAGGCCGAGGGCGCAGAGGTGCGCACCGTCGAGGGGCTTGCCCCCGAGGGCGGGCTGTCGGTGCTGCAGCAGGCCTTCATCGACCATCACGCGCTGCAATGCGGCTTCTGCACGCCGGGTTTCCTCATGCTCATCACCGGCGCGCTGCAGAAGGATCCGGACATGAGCGACGAGGAACTGACCGAGGTGCTGTCCTCCAACCTGTGCCGCTGCACCGGCTATCGCAACATCGTCCGCGCGGCGCTGGCCGCGGCCCCCGCCATCCGCGCCTCGGTCCGGGAGACCGCCGCATGAGCCTGATCCGCCTCAAGCATCACGACCGCTACGCCTACAGCCCCCTGCCGGAGCGCCCCGATTTTTCATGGCCCGGCGGCAAGCGCCTGTCGGTGGCGATTTGCAACAACATCGAGATCTTCAGCTTTCGCGACGGGCTCGGCAGCGATTCCGCGCAGGTGGGCGCGCCGCAGACCAGCCGCAACTACGCATGGCGCGATTACGGCAACCGGGTCGGGCAGTGGTATCTGTTCGACCTGCTGGACGAGATGGGCCTGCCCGCCTCGCATAACTTCAACTCGCTGCTTTTCGACCATTGCCCCGCGATCGCCGACCGGATGATCGCGCGCGGCGACGAGTTCATCGGCCATGGCCGCAGCAATGCCGAACGGCAGGACCTGCTGCCGCCCGAGGAGGAGGAGGCGCTGATCCGCGAAGCCTATGACGCGATCACCTCCTATACCGGCACGGCGCCCGCAGGCTGGCTTGGCCCCTATCTGGCGCAGACCGACATCACGCTGGATCTGCTGCGCGAGGTGGGCTTCAGCTACGTGCTTGACTGGCCAGCGGATGACCAGCCGTTCTGGATGCGCACCCGCAGCGCGCCGATCCTGTCCGTGCCCTATTCCATCGAGCTGAACGACAGCCCGGTGATGGCTTTCCGGCAGGAAGGTCCGGCCAGTTTCGAACGGATGATGGTCGACCAGTTCGACGAGATGCTGCTGCAAAGCGCCAAATACCCGCTGTGCTACACCATCGTGCTGCATCCTTTCGTGATCGGTCATCCCTATCGCCTCCGGGCGCTGCGGCGGGCGCTGGCGCATATCCTGCAGCATCGCGACGACATCTGGATCACCACCCCCGGTGGTGTCGCCCGCCATTACGCCGGTCTTTTCCCCGCAGGTGACGCATGACGCGCCGGATCTGGGAGGATTTCATCACCGAACGGGATGGCAAGGTCTTTGCCGCGGCTGGCTATGGCGTGCGCGGCACCCTGCCCGCACGTCCGGCGCTGCTGCTGGTGGGCTTCAACCGGGGCAATCTGGCCGCCATCCCGTCTGCCACAGCGGCGCTTGCCGCAGTGCAGCCGCTGGTGGCGGCGGCGCGGGCGCAGGGCCTGCCGGTGATCCACGCCACCGGCGCCACCCGCGCCGATGGCTGGGACCGACCACAGGAAGACGGACGCCCTGCCGGGGCCGATCCGCTGAACGACACCGATTTCGCCGAGGCGCTTTCCCCCGCCCCCACCGACATCGTGATCCGCAGGCAGGCGCCGTCGGCCTTTTTCGACAGCGATCTGATGAGTTTTCTCAACCTGCTGGGCGTGGATGGCCTTGTGGTCGCCGGGGGCGCCAGCGCGGGCGCCCTGCGCGCCACGGTCATCGACGCCTTCAGCCTGAACCTGCGCGTCGCCATCGCCGAAGATGCGTGTTTCGACGCATGGGAGGCCAGTCACGCCATGGCGCTCTGCGATCTGCACGCCAAATATGCCGACCCCCTGCCCGCCGCCGATCTGGCCGACTGGATCGCCACCCTGCCCGCCGCCATGTTCGCCCTGCCGAAAGGCTGTGCGGACCGGCGACCGGACCTGATGCCCGGGAGCCGCCGATGATCTGGGAAGAGTACCTGTCCGCCGCCGACAAGGACCGCCTTGCGCAGACCGGCCTGACCGGCCCCGAAGGTCTGGGCAGCCGGCCCGCGCTGGTGGTCATCGACGTCTCTTGGGGATTTGCCGGGGACCAGCCGGGCGAAGACATCCTTGACAGCATCCGGCGCTGGCCGAACTCCTGCGGCGCCGAAAGCTGGCAGGCCATCGACCGGATCGCGGCCCTTTGCATGGCGGCGCGGGCGCGGGATGTGCCGGTGCTTTACAGCACCGGTCGTGCCCGGGGCGACGCGTGGGATCTGGGCAGCTGGGGCTGGAAGAACTCGCGCACCGCCGAACAGGTGCCCGCCACGCCGCAGGATCGCGACGCGAACGAGATCGTGACCCCGCTTCTGCCCGAGACCCGCGACATCATGGTCTACAAGCGCAAGCCTTCGGCCTTTTTCGGGGCGCCCACGGCGACCCATCTGCGCCGCCTTGGCTGCGACAGCGTGCTGCTGACCGGCACCACGACCTCTGGCTGCGTGCGGGCCAGCGCGGTGGATGCCTATAGCCATGGGTTCAGGGTGGCGGCCATCGCGGACGGCTGTTTTGACCGCGCGCAGGCCAGCCACGCCATCGCGCTTTTCGACATCGCCATGCGCTATGGCGCGGTGATCGACAGCGACGCGGCGCTGGATCATCTGGACAGCCTCACCACACCTGCGGCCCGCGCGCTGCCGCGCTGATCCAGGGGCCATCGCGACACGGAAAAACTGCGCCCCTCGGGGCGCAGTTTTTTGTCGTGCCGAAGGCGCCTGCCCGCGCTAGCGCGCGAGCGAGGGCAGGAAGGTGACCAGCGGCGGGAAAACGGCCATGATCAGCATGCCGATGATGAAGATCCCGACGAAGGGCCAGGCCGACCGGAAAATCGCCGTCATCGGCTCGTCCGGTGCCGCGCCCTGCAGCGCAAAAAGCACGTAGCCGAAGGGGGGCGTGATGCCGCCCACGGTGATGTTCACCAGAAAGATCAGCCAGAACCACAGCGGATCGAAGCCGTAATGCGCCACCAGCGGCGAATAGATCGGCACCACGATCAGCATCAGCGCCGTCTGGTCGATGAACATGCACATGATGAAGGGAAAGGCCATCAGCACCAGCAGCATCGCCCAGCCCGGCAGGTCCATCGCGCTGATCATCGCCGTCATGGCCGAGATGCCGCCGCTCATGGCCAGAAGCTGGCTGAACATCTTCGACGAGGCCATGATGAGCAGGATCATCGCCGAGATCTTGGTCGCCGACAGCACCGAATCCCGCAACACGGTGAAACTGAGCCGCTCATAGATCATCGTGGTGACCAGCGCGCCAAGAACGCCGGTGGCCGCTGCTTCGGACGGCGTGGCGATGCCCGCCATGATGAAGCCCATGATCGACCCCACGATAAGCGTAAATGGCGCCAGCGCCAGCAGCGCCTTCGGCACCGCGCCGCTGCCCCGCTCCGGGGGCAGATCCTCGCCATCTGTGTCCAGCGACGGGTCAAGCCGGATGCGGATCAGGATATAGATCACAAAAAGCGCGGCCATCATCAGCCCGGGCACGATGCCGCCCACAAGCATGTCACCGATGGAAACCCCCGCCAGCGTTCCGACGATGATCGCCAGCAGCGAGGGCGGAATGATCGGCGCCAGCGACGCGCCCGAGACGATGGCGCCCATGGCCAGCGAAGACGAGCCGCCCCGCGCCCTGATCCCCGGCAGCACCGTCTTGCCCAGCATGGCCGCGACCCCCATCGCCGCGCCAGAAAGCGCGCCGAACACGGTCGACAGCACCACGGCCAGCACGAACTGGCGCCCGCGGACCCGGCCCACCAGAACCTCAATGGAGGAAAACATCACCGACAGCGCCCTGCCACGGAACAGCAGCTCTCCGAGCAGGATGAACAGCGGAATGGCGGTCAGCGAGCCGGTGGTGGCGGTGTCGTAGATCGAATTGGCCAGAAGCGTGAAGCCGTTGACGCCAAGCAGCAGGAAGGTGCCCGCGACATTGACGATGAGGAAGGTGACAAAGATCGGAAGGCCGGTGCCAAAAAGCAGCAGCAGCGCGCCGGTCAGCACAAAAACCGCCGTGATGCCGGTGATCATCGTGCGGCCTCCGTGATGGCGGCATCCAGCCGCAGGACCTGAGCCAGCAGGACAAGTCCGGAGACGACAAAGCCAAAGGTGATGGGCGCGGCCACGATCCATTTCGGGATCGCGATCAGCGACATGGTGTCGATGCCGCGCGAGAAGTTGTAGATGGTCTGTTCAAGCGCCAGCCAGCCCACCAGCAGGCAGACCGCCGCCGAAATCAGCAGCCCGAGCCGGGCGGCGAGCGCCTCGCTCCGTGCGGGCAGCTTGCCCTTGAAGACGGTGACAGAGACATGCGCACCCTCGCGGGTCAGCTGCGGCATGGCCAGAAAAACCGCCCCGCACAGGAAGTATTTCACGAAATCGCTTGCCCAAGAGGTCGGCGCGTTCAGCAGATACCGCATGAAGACCTCGATGGAATAGCTGACGAGGATCCCCGTCACGCAAAGCGCCCCGGCCCAGGCCCCCAGCCCGACCACGAGGTCAAGAAGGCGCCATGCCCGGGACGGCGGGGGCGCTTGGGGTTCGGTCGTCATCTTGAAACGCCTCCTTGGCGTGGTTGGCGCACAGCCGGAACAAGGCCGCGCCCGGACGGATCCGGACGCAGCCGCGTGCCGTGGCTCTTGCGGATCAGAAGTTGATGCCTGCCTCGGTGACGGTGGCTTTCAGGCTTTCGATGGTCTCGCCGCCCTTCTCCACGCCAAGCGCCCAGACCCCTTCGGACCAGTCATGTTCCATGGTGTCGGCGGCATCGCCGCAGATCTGCGTGGGCTGCATGCCCTTTTCTTCCAGCGCCGTCTGTTCGGCCTCGGCCACCCCGGCCAGCGTGTCGATCGCGCGGACCTCCAGCGCCTCGCCCTGCTCAAGCAGCAGCGCCTGCTCGGCCTCCTCAAGGCTGGTCCACTTGTCGAGGTTCATCAGCACCATATAGGTGGCGGTGCCAAAGGCCGGACGCAGGAAATAGTCGGCGACCTCATACCAGCCATAGTCGATGGCGCCGATCACCGGCCATGCCGCACCATCCACCACGCCCTTTTCCAGCGCCGAATAGATCTCGGCGGGCGGCAGAACCACCGGCTGGCCGCCCAGAGACTGGATCAGCGAGGTATAGGTGGCGCTGCCGCGGATCTTGAGGCCGCTGAAATCGCAGCTGTCGCCGATCGGGTCGCGCAGCAGGATGTTGTAGCCATTGGGCAAGGTCGGCAGCGCGATGAGCTTGAGCCCCATCTCCTGATAGGCGGCATCGACCATGTCCCATGCGCCGGAGCTGCGGCGCGCGGCGGGATCGGCCTGCACCGCATCCATGACCATGCCGACAGCGATCTCGTTCGAGTGATAGGCGCCCGAGGTGAACAGCATGTCGAAGACACCCGCCGACACCGGCTGAAGCTGCTCGAAAGGCGGCACGGCCTCTGGCCCGGTCAGCGCGATGGTGCTGTCGCCGCCCGAGGCTTCGGACACCATTTCTGCAAAGACATCCGCGACCTGCGGCACGATGGGATAAGAGCTGTCCCAGCTGGCCAGCATCCGGAAATCCTCGGCCATGGCCGAGGTGGCAAAGCTGCCCAGAGCAAGGGCGACAGCGACGGGTGCTTTCAGCGGTTTATTGTTTTTTGAGATCACGAGTTCGATCCTCCCCATTTTAGAACATGTACCATTATTGGCACTATCTCGAAACGGATATCAACCGCGCTGTGTGCGAGACATCAAAAGACACGCAATCTGGTCTAAACTTCCTGCGAAACCACCGCGATCCGCCTGCATCTGCTTAAATCATGAGCATCCTTGCGGAAGTTTGAGGAACGGGACATGTTCCAATTTCTAAACGCCTGTTCCCTCTGCCATCCTCGACCCTGCCCCGCAGCGGCGGACGGCACGACGGCGCACCGGGCAGACCAGGCTGCGGGACAAGGGCATTCCGGCTTTCCCGCCGGGGGAAACTCTCCTAGACGGTGTCTCATGCCCCTGATCCCGCCGCGCGCCCCGCGTCCTTCGGCTTTGTGGACCCGCGCGGGACGCGACCGGTCCGGGCCGCGCTTGCGCTGTCGCCGCCTCCGGATGGCGGCAGATGATCCCAGCAGGAAGGACTGCCGCCGATGATGACGAGCCCGGTACGGAAATGGGGAGTGCTGATCGCGCTTTCGCTGCTGTTCGGAACCGGCATGGACCTGCTTGGCATTCCGGCGGGGCTGCTGCTGGGGCCGATGCTGGCGGGCATCATCTGCGGGGCGCGCGGCTTTGCGCTGTCGATCCCGCAGATCCCCTTTCACATCGCCCAGTCCACCATCGGGGTGCTGGTCGCCGCCTCGATTTCCCCTGACGTGTTTGCGCGTCTGGCGGAGGCATGGCCGATCTATCTTGGCGTCGTGCTGCTGATCCTGATGGCCAGCGCCGCGCTTGGGCTGATGCTGAGCCACTGGAACGTGCTGCCCGGCACCACCGCGATCTGGGGGTCATGGCCGGGGGCCGCCACGGCGATGACCCTGATGGCCGAAGCCTTCGGCGCCGATGTCCGGCTTGTTGCCTTCATGCAATACTTGCGCGTGATCCTTGTGGCGCTGGCCGCCTCGCTGCTGGCCGGACTCTGGAGCGAGGGCGGGGGCACCGCCGTGATGCAGACCATCTGGTTTCCGCCGCTGGATCTGCCCGCGCTGGCGCTGACCGCCGCCGTCATCCTTGGTGGCAGCTGGCTGGGACAGGTGATGCGGGTTCCCGCTGGACAGATGCTGGTGCCGATGGTGATCGGCATCGTCATCAACTTCATGGAACCGGGGCAGTTCCAGCTGCCGGAATGGTATCTGGCGCTGGCCTATGCCGTGCTGGGCTGGCGGATCGGCCTCGCCTTCAGCCTCAAGGTGCTGACCCATGCGTGGAAGGCGCTGCCAAAGATTCTGGGGGCGATCCTTGCCTTGATGATGTTCAGCGGCGGCCTTGCGGCCCTGCTGCATTTCTGGCTCGGGATCGATCCGGTCACCGCCTATCTCGCCACCAGTCCGGGAGGCATGGATTCCGTCGCGATCATCGCAGCGTCAAGCAATGTCGATCTGCCTCTGGTCATGGCGCTGCAGACGCTGCGCTTTCTGATCGTCCTGATCTTTGGCCCGCCGCTGGCGCGCTTCGCCGCGCGTCGCTCGGGAAAGATGGGACAGGACCGCCCCGCCGGACCGTCCTGACTGAACGGGCCCTGTCGCGGCGACGGGTCCGGCCCGCAGCCCGAGATCTGGCAGCGGGCCGCAGACTTGGGATCAGAGCACCTCGAACAGTCCGGCAGCCCCCATGCCGCCGCCGATGCACATGGTGCAGACGACATGGCGCGCGCCCCGCCGCCACCCCTCGATCAGCGCGTGGCCGACCATGCGGGCGCCCGACATGCCATAGGGGTGTCCGATCGAAATCGCGCCGCCATTGACGTTCATCCGATCCATCGGCAGTTCCAGCGCCCGCGCTGGCCAGGACTTGGCTGGCGAACGCCTCGCTGAACTCCCCCATGCGCGGCGAGCAGCTTGGGCACCGCATGGACCGGGCCGATCCCCAATTTCATCCGGATCGCACCCGGCGACCGCACTCCTGACATGGTGGCCCAGCGGGATCAGCCCGCGGCGCGTGACCTCCGCCTCCTCCATGACCACCGCAGCAGAGGCCCCGTCCGACAGCTGGCTGGCATTGCCCGCCGTAAGCGAACACCCTTCGGACAGTTGCTGCCCGCCCCGGAAGGCCGGAGAAAGCCGCGCGAGATCTCCCAAAGTGGTGCCGGGGCGGTTGCCCTCGTCCCGACAGGCCCTGACTCGTGGCAGGAGAGCTCGCCGCTGTCGCGATCGGTCACTTTCTGGATCACCTTCCTGGGGGCGATCTCGGCATCGAACAGCCCGCCAAGCTGCCCGCCGCCCTGCGTTGCTGCGACAGCAGCGCGCAGGCGACGTCCGACAGCGGCACGTCTGCATCGCGGCTGGCGAAGAAATCGCCCGTCACCTCCCGCGCCACCCCGATCCGGCTCAGATCACCTTTCACCCGGGTCAACATGGAGCCACGGGCCAAAGCGCAGGCGGTCAATCCTTGCAGTGTCCGGCACATCCGCTGCCAGATCCACCCTTCGCTGCGTGCGGCAGGGGATCAAGGGTTCCGGATGTGTCGGCGTGACATGCAGCTGGCAGAGCGGCACCATGCGCAGGAAAGTGGGAAAGGCATCGCGCCGCCTTGTCGAGCCGGGGTTTCCATACCTGCCCGCCCGCCGAAGCCGCCTTGCCTTGATCCCCGGAAACTGGTCCGTTTGATTCTGACGGACCCCTCGATGTCCAGACTCGCCGATGTCCAGAATCAAAATCCGGTCGCTCCTTCACGCCCTGCGTCGAAGAGGAGAATACCGAACTGATCCGCGGCGGCGGGGTCGAAGCACCGATCGCGAGGGAAGCATCATGCATGCTTCCAGTTTTTGATCGAACGGCAGGCTGTGGAAGATCCATTGCTGTCGCAGCACCATTCGCTGGATGTGCCATTCATGCGTGTTGCAGCATCAGACGTTTTGGGCTCTTCGCTTAGGCTCCAGACTCATTGATCGTCAAAGCCAGAAGATGACAGTCGCGGCGAGAGCGACGGCGGAGAGGAAGGTTTGTGCGCACCTGTCGTAGCGGGTTGCGACGCGGCGCCAGTCCTTCAACCTG
The DNA here is from genome assembly GCF_900100085.1 of Salipiger marinus. Taxonomy (GTDB): domain Bacteria; phylum Pseudomonadota; class Alphaproteobacteria; order Rhodobacterales; family Rhodobacteraceae; genus Salipiger; species Salipiger marinus. The sequence goes on along the minus strand of NZ_FNEJ01000007.1, from coordinate 178,230 downwards.
CCGAACATGATCTCTATCCGGTTGCGGCGGCGATAGCGGCGCCTGTCGTAGAGGACGGTCTCAGCGCGCGACTTCCGGCCCGGGATGCAGGGGCGTATCCCCTTGTCTTTCAAAGCATCCCGAAACCAGTCGGCATCATATCCCCGGTCGGCAATCAGCCATTCAGCGGCAGGCAGGCTGCCCAGCAAGGCCGCCGCGCCAGTATCGTCGCTCACTTGGCCCGCGGTCATGAAGAAGCGCAACGGCGTCGGTGACTGCGTGGAGTTGGGTGTTCATGCCACCCGTGGTGCTTGGTGCGACCGATCAGACGCCCTCGCTGGTCGCAGGGCCCCTTTTTTCGCCCGCAATCTCGAAGCCGTGCGGTGCGCCTTCAGGTAGGTCGCGTCGATCATGACGACCTTCTCCTCGCCGCCGTCGGAGGCCAGCCCCTCCATCATCCGGGCGAACACCCCCCTGTCGCCCCATCGCTTCCAGCCGTTGTAGAGCGTCTTCGGCGGGCCATACTCCCGTGGGGCGTCGCACCAGCGCAAGCCATTGCGATTGATGAAGATGATGCCGCTCAGAACACGCCGGTCATCGACACGCGGCTTCCCATGACTTTTCGGGAAGAATGGCCGGAGCCGGTCCATCTGCTCGTCGGTCAGCCAAAAAGGTTGCTCATCTTCACCCCCGTCAGTTCGGGGGTTTGAATCAGGCAGGCTTGGCGACCTCAAGCAGATCAATGGATCCTGAGCCTAGGCTTTCCGCGGCGCTTGGGCCGTGCCCGCAAGGCATTGATCCGCCTCAGCCGTTCGATCCGGTGAAGGCCTCAGGCCAGTCCTTCCTGCAGCACATCGCGCCAGACGCGGCGAGCCCCGTAGCTCCGGTAGCTGGCCTTGAAGCTCGTCTCGATCGCCGTGACGAGCTGGGCGTCATGGATCTCGCGGGCGCTGGTCGGACGATTGAGCCAGGCATGGAAGCCGGATCGTGACACATCCGGCACGTCGCACAGCCAGCTGACGGGCCAGATGTGGCGGTGTTTGGCGACGAAGGCGACCCTCATGTCGCCTCCCGTGCGAAAAAGCTGCCGCTTTCCTGAGGATGTCACGCTCCGCCGGAGCCGGGCGACCTCTTTCTTCAGGGCTGCAATCTCGGCCAGATCGGCCCGCATCTGGCCGTTCCCGGCAAAGGCCGCCGCAGGCGCAGCGGTCAGCTCCCGCATCCAGCGGCGCAGAACGCTCTCCGCCACATCCAGGTCACGGGCGGCCTGCGCCACCGCAACGCCCCGGTCCGTCACCAACCTTACGGCCTCGATCTTGAACTCGCCGTCTCGTCATATCCACTCTCCGGTTCCTTGGTCACGATCTTGTCTTCGTGTCCGCGAAACCGGCAGCAGCTCAACCTGCCGATGCCCCAGTTGGCTTTCCTCGACCACCCGGACCTTGTCCCCGTCGTTCCAGTGCCGACGCCGCGGTGCGTCCTCGACGGACAGAATCTCGATCTGGGGTGTGAACGTAAGGTCGACCATCCCCAGCTTCCCGTCAGACGGCCCCCGCCAGAGGGATACGGTCCATCCAGCCCCTGTTCAGACCGACAGCGTCGCCTCGACCGCCCTGCGCCATGCGGCGTGACGGGTTTCGCGCAGCGCGGTGGGCAGGGACGGGGTGAAACGGGTGCCGCAGGTCCAGTCCTCCGACAGGCGCTCCGCGTCAGGGTAGATCCCGGCCCGATGCCCGGCAAGCCACGCGGCCCCGAGCGCCGTCGTTTCGAGCCCCTGAGGCCGATCCACCGGCGCGCCGATGATGTCGCTGAGGAACTGCATGGCGTAATCCGAGGCGCTCATGCCGCCGTCCACCCGAAGGATGGCATCAGGACTGTCGCGCATCGCCGTCTCGAACCTGCCGCCCATGTCGGCGCGCATCGCGTCCAGAAGGTCACGGGTCTGGAAGCCGACCGACTCCAGCGCAGCACGGGCGATTTCCGCAGGGCCCGAGCCACGCGTAAGGCCAAAGACCGCGCCCCGGCACTCTGCGTTCCAGTAAGGCGCGCCGAGCCCGGTGAAGGCAGGAACGAAGATCAGCTCCTGTGCCGGATCGGCGCGCTCCGCCAGCCTCTGCGTCTCGGAGGCCTCGCGCACGATCATCAGCCCGTCGCGCAGCCATTGCACCACAGCCCCGGCGATGAAGATCGACCCTTCGAGCGCGTAGGTCGGCTTGCCGTCCAGCTGGTAGGCGATGGTCGTCAGCAGCCGGTGCGTGCTGCGAACGGGCGTGTCGCCGGTGTTCAGCAGGGCGAAACATCCGGTGCCGTAGGTGGATTTCATCATGCCAGGGCGAAAGCAGGCCTGCCCGACGGTCGCCGCCTGCTGGTCTCCCGCGATCCCCAGAATGGGGATGGGCCGACCGAAGAGATCGGGGCGCGTCATCCCAAACTCGGCCGCGCAATCGCGCACCTCGGGCAACATCGCGGCGGGAATGCCCAGCCGGTCGCAGATGGTGGTGGACCAGCGCCCCTTGTGAATGTCGTAGAGCATGGTCCGCGCGGCATTGGTCGCATCGGTCGCGTGCACCGCCCCGCCGGTGAGGTTCCACACCAGCCAGCTGTCGACGGTGCCGAAAAGCAGCTCTCCGGCTTCGGCCCTGGCGCGGGCGCCGTCGACATGCTCAAGAATCCACGCGATCTTGGTGGCCGAGAAATACGGATCAAGCAGCAGGCCCGTGCGGTCCGTCACCGTTTCTTCGAAGCCCTCGGCTTTCAGGCGGCGGCACAGGTCGGCGGTGCGCCGGTCCTGCCAGACGATGGCATTGTGAATGGGTCGCCCGCTGGCGCGCTCCCAGACCAGAGTCGTTTCGCGCTGATTGGTGATGCCGATGGCGGCGATCTCGGCGCCGCCCGCGCGTTCGATGGCGGCGCGGCAGGTCGCGGCGGTGGTGGACCACAGGTCCGACGGGTCGTGTTCGACCCAGCCCGAGGCGGGGAAATGCTGCGCGAACTCTTCCTGCGCCGAAGCTTTGATGCGCATCTTCTCGTCAAAGAGGACGGCGCGGGTGGACGTGGTGCCCTGGTCGATGGCGAGGATATGGCGCATGGCAAGCCTTTCCCGTGAGGCCGGGAGCCTTTTCGGTTGGTCGGAATGTCTGGGGGGAGGGAATGCCGGGGCCAGCACATGGCCCCGGCGCGGCAGGTTTACTGCCAGCTCTTGATCAGCTCGTCATAGGAGATGGTCTTGGGTTCTTCATCCTCGTTCTCGAGCTTGGCCTTGGGCGAGCCTTCCTGAGACAGCCAGTATTCCGGGTCCTGCTCCTCGTTGAGCTTCGGGCCAATGTCGCCCTGGATGCCGGCGCGCTCGAGACGCTCCATCACCCGCTCCTGATCCGCGCAGAGCGCGTCGAGCGCCTCTTGCGGGGTCTTCGCGCCGGACATGGCGTCCCCGATATTCTGCCACCACAGCTGCGCCAGCTTGGGGTAGTCGGGAACGTTGGTGCCGGTCGGCGACCATGCCACCCGCGCGGGCGAGCGGTAGAATTCCACCAGGCCGCCCAGTTTCGGCGCGCGCTCGGTGAAGCTCTCGTGGTTGATCGAACTGTCGCGGATGAAGGTCAGACCCACATGCGACTTCTTGGTGTCCACGGTCTTCGACGTGACGAACTGCGCATAAAGCCATGCCGCCTTGGCGCGGTCCTCGGGGGTGGATTTCATCAGCGTCCAGCTGCCCACGTCCTGGTAGCCGATCTTGGTGCCTTCTTCCCAGTAGACGCCGTGCGGCGAGGGGGCCATGCGCCATTTCGGCGTGCCGTCCTCGTTCATCACCGGCAGGCCGGGCTTGACCGTGTCGGCGGTGAAGGCAGTGTACCAGAACATCTGCTGGGCGACGTTGCCCTGCGCCGGGACTGGGCCTGCCTCGGAGAAGGTCATGCCCATGGCGGCGGGCGGTGTGTATTTCTCCAGCCACTCGATGGCCTTTGTCACCGCATAGACCGCTGCGGGTCCGTTGGTCGCGCCGCCACGGGCCACGCAGGAGCCCACGGGCTGCGAGTTCTCGTTGACGCGGATGCCCCATTCATCGACCGGCAGGCCGTTGGGCTCGCCCTTCGATCCGGCACCGGCCATGGACAGCCACGCATCGGTGTAGCGCCAGCCGAGCGACGGGTCCTTCTTGCCGTAATCCATGTTGCCATAGACTTCGGAGTCGACGCCCATGTGCGACAGGTCGCGCCCGGTGAAGAACTCTGCGATGTCCTCGTAGGCGGACCAGTTCACCGGAACGCCGAGGTCATAGCCATAAGCTTCCTTGAAATCGGCCTTGTTCTTCTCGTCGTTGAACCAGTCGTAGCGGAACCAGTAAAGGTTCGCGAACTGCTGGGTCGGCAACTGATAAAGCTTGCCGTCCGGCGCCGTGGTGAAATCGGTGCCGATGAAATCGTCCAGATCCAGCGTGGGCGAGGTCACGTCCGCGCCCTCGTTCGCCATCCAGTCGGTCAGGTTGCGCACCTGCTGATAGCGCCAGTGGGTGCCGATCAGATCGGAGTCGTTGACATAGGCGTCATAGATGTTCTCGCCCGACTGCATCTGCGTCTGCAGTTTCTCGACCACGTCGCCCTCGCCGATCAGGTCGTGGGTGAGGTTGATGCCGGTGATGTCCGAGAATGCCTTGGCCAGCACCTGACTTTCATATTCGTGCGTGGTGATGGTTTCCGAGACGACCTTGATATCCATGCCACGGAACTGCTCGGCGGCGTCGATGAACCACTGCATCTCGGCTTCCTGCTCCTCGCGGGTGAGCGCGGACTGGTCGCCGATCTCGGCATCGAGGAACGCGCGTGCGGCCTCCATGTCGGCGAAGGCGGCGGTGCCCATCAGGGTCATCGCCAGCGCCATCGCGGTGGTGTTTCTAAAGTTCATGGTTCTCCTCCCATTTTGAACCCGTTGGAATATGCCGCCCCGGCTACGCGGGGTCGGCGGATGCATCGTCAGACCCAGCGGAACACCGCTGCGGCATAGACGAGACAGACGGCCATAGCCCAGGGCTGGGTGTCGACTCCGACAAGCCCCAGCCAGGCGAGATTGATGAAGGCGCTGCCAAGCAGCGTGACGAAAAGCCGGTCTCCGCGCGTGGTCTCGGTGCGCAGGATGCCGACACGCGGCGTTTCGGGAAATTTCACCGCAAGCACGGTGAAGATCACCAAGAGCAGCGCGATGATCGCGAAGAAGGCCGCCGTGGGCCAGGTCCATGCCATCCAGTCCATGTCAGGGCTCCTTCAGACTCGGCCCAGGGCAAAGCCCTTGGCGATGTAGTTGCGCACGAAATAGATCACGAGCGCGCCGGGGATGATGGTCAGAATGCCCGCCGCTGCCAGCAGCCCCCAGTCGATGCCGGATGCCCCCTGCGTGCGGGTCATGATCGCGGCGATGGGTTTCGCGTCCACCGTGGTGAGCGTGCGCGACAGCAGCAGTTCCACCCAAGAGAACATGAAGCAGAAGAAGGCCGCGACCCCGATGCCGCTGGCAATGAGCGGGGTGAAGATCTTGATGAAGAAGCCGCCGAAGCTGTAGCCGTCGATATAGGCGGTCTCGTCGATTTCCTTGGGCACGCCGCGCATGAAGCCTTCGAGGATCCACACCGCCAGCGGCACGTTGAACAGGCAATGCGCCAGCGCCACCGCGATATGGGTGTCGAACAGCCCCACCGAGGAATAGAGCTGGAAGAAGGGCAGAGCGAAGACGGCAGGCGGCGCCATGCGGTTGGTCAGCAGCCAGAAGAACAGGTGCTTGTCGCCCATGAAGTGATAGCGGCTGAAGGCATAGGCTGCGGGCAGCGCCACCGCGAGGCTGATGACCGTGTTCATCACCACGTAGATCAGCGAGTTGACATAGCCCATGTACCAGCTCGCATCGGTGAAAATGGTCACATAGTTCTGGAAGGTCAGCTCGCGCGGGAAGAGGGAGAAGTCGCCCAGGATCTCGGCGTTGGTCTTGAGGCTCATGTTCAGCAGCCAGTAGATCGGCAGAAGCAGGAACAGGAGATAGAGCGTCATCACCACGGCGCGGGAATTGACCCGGAAGCGGGGGCGTGTATTGGCGCCTCCGGCGGTGAGCTTTTCGGGGATGGCGGTGTCGGTCATCTTACATCCCCTTTTTGTCGAGGTTGGTCATCACGGTGTAGAACACCCAGGAAATCGCCAGGATCACCAGGAAGTACATCAGCGAGAAGGCGGCGGCGGGGCCGAGGTCGAACTGCCCGAGGGCCATCTTCACAAGGTCGATGGACAGCAGCGTGGTGGCGTTGCCCGGCCCGCCCCCGGTGACCACGAAAGGCTCGGTGTAAATCATGAAGCTGTCCATGAAGCGCAGCAGGATGGCGATCATCAGCACGCCCATCATCTTGGGCAGCTCGATGTAGCGGAACACCTTCCAGCGGCTGGCCTGGTCGATCCGCGCGGCCTGATAATAGGCGTCGGGGATGGATTTGAGGCCCGCAAAGGCCAGCAGCGCCACCAGCGAGGTCCAGTGCCAGACATCCATGACGATGATCGTGACCCAGGCGTCGAAGATGTTCTGGGTGTAGTTGTAATCCACCCCGAGCTTGGCCAGAGTATAGCCCAGCAGGCCGATGTCCACCCGCCCGAAGATCTGCCAGATGGTGCCGACCACGTTCCACGGGATCAGCAGCGGCAGCGACATCATCACCAGCACGAAGCTGGACCAGAAGCCCTTTTTCGGCATGTTGAGCGCCACGAAGATGCCCAAGGGAATCTCGATGGCAAGGATGATCGCCGAGAAGGTCAGCTGGCGGCGCAGCGCGTTCCAGATGCGCTCGTCGTTCAGCATCTCCTCGAACCATTCGAGCCCGGCCCAGAAGAACTGGTTGTTCCCGAAGGTGTCCTGCACGGAATAGTTCACCACCGTCATCAGCGGGATCACCGCCGAGAAGGCCACCAGCAGCAGCACCGGCAGCACGAGAAACCACGCCTTGTTGTTCTGTGTCTTGTTCATTGTTTCCTCCCCGGGGCGTCTCCCGCGCTCCTTCGGTGCTCAGGCGGCGCCCGGCACCCTCCAGTCGTTGACGTAGACGTTCACATGCGCCGGATCGAAGGTGACGCGGGTCATGTCGGGCGAAATGCTCTCGTCCTCTCCGGCGAGGACGTTCAGATCCTGCCCGAAGAAATCGGCGCGCACGATCTTGTGGCGGCCCACGTCCTCGACGCGGCGGATCTTGACCGGCAGGCCCTCGTCACGGCTGAGGCGCGCGAATTCGGGGCGCACCCCGATCTCGACCTTGCCCGACAGACCGCTATACCCGCGCGTCAGGCGGATTTCCGAGCCATTGACCACCGCCGTGTTGCCGCTCACCTGCGCCGGGATCACGTTCATCCCGGGCGAGCCGATGAAATAGCCCACAAACGTATGCTCGGGCCGCTCGAACAGCTCCTCGGGGGTGCCGATCTGCACCACGCGGCCGTCATACATCACCACCACCTTGTCGGCGAAGGTCAGCGCCTCGGTCTGGTCATGGGTGACATAGATCATCGTGTGCCCGAACTCGTGGTGCAGGCGTTTCAGCTGGGTGCGCAGCTCCCATTTCATGTGCGGGTCGATCACCGTCAGCGGCTCGTCGAAGAGCAGCGCGTTGACGTCCTTGCGCACCATGCCGCGCCCGAGGCTGATCTTCTGCTTCTCGTCCGCGCCAAGGCCGCGCGCCTTGCGCTTCAGCATGTGTTCCATGCCGATCATCTTGGCGATCTCGCCCACCCGCTCGGCCACATAGGCTTCGTCGCGGCCCCGGTTGCGCAGCGGAAAGGCGAGATTATCGTGCACCGTCATGGTGTCGTAGACGACCGGGAACTGGAACACCTGCGCGATGTTGCGCTCGGCGGTGGGGGCGTGGGTCACGTCCTTGCCGTCGAAGAGGATACGCCCCTGCGACGGGTGCAGCAGGCCGGAGATGATGTTCAGCAGCGTGGACTTGCCGCAGCCGGAGGATCCGAGCAGCGCGTAGGCCTCGCCATCGATCCAGTCGTGGTTCAGCTCTTTCAGCGCGAAATCGTCCTCGGACACGGGCTGCGGCTTGTAGCTATGGGCAAGATTGTCGAGCGTGATGCGTGCCATGATCAGCCCCCCTCAGGCCGCAAGCGCATAGGCGGCGGGCGCGACCAGCGCACCGTCCTCGCCGAAGATGTAGACATGCCGGGCGTCGAGCCAGAGGTCGAGATCGGCGCCCAGCGTCAACTGGTGCACGCCGTGGATCAGGCCGACCCAGCGTTCGCCGTGGTGATCGAGATGCACGAAGGTTTCCGAGCCGGTCAGCTCTGTCACGGTCAGCTTCGCGGTGAACTTCATCGCATCGGGCGCGTGGCGGCGGATTTCCAGATGGTTGGGCCGGAACCCGGCGGTATAGCGCCCGTCGGGCAGCTCCGCGAGCTTGCCCTTGGCCTCGGTGCCCTGTCCGTCGCCGAACATCAGGCGGCCCCCCGTCTTTGACACGGGCAGGAAGTTCATCGGCGGATCGGAGAACACCCCCGCCGTGGTCGCGTCCACGGGCTGGCGATAGACCTGCGGCGTCGGGCCGAACTGGGTGATCCGCCCCTCATGCAGCGTGGCGACATTGCCGCCAAGCAGCAGCGCCTCTTCGGGTTCGGTCGTGGCATAAACGAAGATGGCGCCGGATTTCTCGAAGATCTTGGGAATCTCGACCCGCATCTCCTCGCGCAGCTTGTAATCGAGATTGGCCAGCGGCTCGTCGAGCAGCACCAGCCCCGCGTTCTTCACCAGCGCCCGCGCCAGCGCGCACCGCTGCTGCTGTCCCCCGGACAGTTCCAGCGGCTTGCGGTCCAGCATTGGCGTCAGCTTCATCAGATCGGCGCTTTCACGCACGCGGGCGTCGATCTCGGACTTGCTCACGCCCATCAGCTTCATCGGAGAGGCGATGTTGTCATAGACCGTCATCGACGGGTAGTTGATGAACTGCTGATAGACCATCGCCACCTTGCGGTCCTGCACGCGCATCCCCGTCACGTCAGCGCCCTGCCAGATCACCTTGCCGGTGGTCGGCGCATCGAGTCCGGCCATAAGCCGCATCAGCGAGGTCTTGCCCGCAGCGGTCCGCCCAAGCAGCACGTTCATCGTGCCGTTGTCCAGCGTCAGGTCGGTGGGGTGGATATGAACCTGCCCCTCGACGACCTTCGACACGCCTTGAAGTTCAAGCGTCATCGCATCCTCCCTGTGACCGCTTCACCCGTCGGGCGCGCGGCATCTCCTCTTATTCCGCGGCGGCGTATCGCGCCTGCTCGCGGCTCATCCAGTCGTCGAGCGCGGCGACCTGATCCTCCTTCAGGCGCAGCCCCAGCTTGTTTCTGCGCCAGACCACATCCTCGGCGGTCCGGGCGTATTCCTTCCGCATGAGCCAGAGCACTTCGCGCTCGGTCAGCGTAGCGCCGAACGCGCGGCCCATATCGTGTTCCGTAGCGGCACCCTCGCAGATCGTGGCCGCCTCGGTGCCGTAAGCACGGACAAGGCGGCGGGCCCAGGCGTCCGTCAGGAACGGGTGCGCGGCCTGCACCTCGCGGATCAGCCTGTCGACGCCGTCGACCGGGAAATCGCCGCCCGGCAGGGGCACCCCCGCCGTCCAAGGCGCGGTCTCGCGCCCCAGCGCGACGCCGATCTTGTCCAGCGCGCTTTCGGCGAGCCGGCGATAGGTGGTGATCTTGCCGCCGAAGACGTTGAGCATTGGCGCGCCGTTCTGCTCCAGCTTCAGCGTGTAATCCCGCGTCGCCGCCGTGGCGCTGCTGGCGCCATCGTCATAAAGCGGCCGGACGCCGGAATAGGTCCAGACGATGTCCTCGCGGCCAAGCTGGCGTTTGAAATACTGGTTGGCGAAGGCCAGCAGATAGTCCTGTTCCCCGGGCGTGCATTCGGGGCGCTGCGCGGGGTCGGGGTGATCCTTGTCGGTGGTGCCGATCAGGGTGAAATCGGTCTCGTAGGGGATGGCGAAGATGATCCGCCCGTCGGTGCCCTGAAAGAAATAGCATTTGTCGTGTTCGGTCAGCCGCGGCACGACGATGTGGCTGCCGCGCACAAGGCGCACCCCCTCGCGGCTGTTGGCGCGGATGGTGCCGCGCAGGATCTCGCCCACCCACGGCCCGCCCGCGTTGACGATCATCCGGGCGCGGTGCCTGTGCTGCGCGCCGGTCGCATCCTGCGTCAGGATTTCCCAGTGATCGCCGCTGCGGTCCGCCGAGATCACCTTGGTTCTGGTCAGAATCTGCGCGCCGCGCGTTTCGGCGTCGCGGGCGTTGAGCACGACCAGCCGGGAATCCTCGATCCAGCAGTCGGAATATTCGTAAGCGGTCTCGAACCGGTCCTGCAGGGGCGCGCCCTCGGGGCTGCCTTTCAGCGACAGCGAGGTGGTGCCCGGAAGGATCTTCCGCCCGCCAAGGTGGTCATACATGAAGAGCCCGAGCCGGATCAGCCAGGCGGGGCGGCGGCCCTTCATCCACGGCATCACGAAGGTGAGCAGCTTCGATGCGGGCGTTTCGGATTCGAAGCGCATCGACGGATGCCAGGGCAGCACGAAGCGCATCGGCCAGGAAATATGCGGCATGGCGCGCAGCAGGGTCTCGCGTTCGATCAGCGCCTCGCGGACGAGACGGAATTCGAAGAATTCGAGATAGCGCAGCCCGCCATGGAACAGCTTGGTGCTGGCCGAAGAGGTCGCGGAGGCCAGATCGTTCATCTCGGCAAGCGTCACGGAATAGCCCCGCCCCGCCGCGTCGCGGGCGATGCCGCAGCCGTTGATCCCGCCGCCGATCACGAACAGATCGACCATGCCGGACCGCCCCTCCTTCGTGTGATCGATGCCCCGCACAGTCTCCTCCTCACGCTGGCGTGCCGGATTTGTGCGCGGTTTCTTTCGAGAAAGCAAGAATAAACTTTCGCTCTCTTTCGTTTTTTGGCAAAACCGCACATAACCGCGCATACATCCGCAGCAGGGTAAGGGACGCGGCAGGGTTGCGCCGCGCAAGGCAGCGTGCCAGTTTTCGCCATCAGCACGGGCCCGGACATGTCGCAGAACTTTCGCCACACAGAAATCCTCGAGATCGCCCGCAAGGACGGCAAGGTCACCGTCGAGGGCCTTGCGCAGCATTTCGGGGTGACGCTCCAGACCATCCGGCGGGACCTCACCGATCTGGCCGAGAACGGCAAGCTCGAGCGGGTGCATGGCGGCGCCATTCCAGCGTCGGGCACGGCGAATATCGGATACGAGGAACGGCGCAGCCTGCATGCCGAGGGCAAGCAGGCCATTGCGCGCGCCTGTGCCGCGCGCATTCCCAACGACATCTCGCTGTTCCTGAGCATCGGCACCACGACCGAAGCCGTGGCGCAGGAGCTGCTTCAGCATCGTGGGCTGCTTGTGGTCACCAACAACATGAACGTCGCGAATACGCTTGCGCTGAACCCTGCCTGCGAGGTCGTCGTCACCGGGGGCAGCCTGCGCCGTTTCGACGGCGGCCTGATCGGAAGCCTTGCCACCGAGACAATCCGGCAGTTCAAGTTCGATCTGTCGGTGATCGGCTGTTCCGCCATCGACCTCGACGGCGACCTGCTGGATTTCGACGTGCAGGAGGTTGGCGTCAGTCAGGCAATCCTGCGCCATTCGCGCAAGACCTTCCTCGTTTCGGATCACTCGAAACTGCACCGGAGCGCGCCGATCCGAATTGCCTCTCTGTCGCAAATCCAAAGCGTCTTCACCGACGCTCCGCTGCCGCAAGCCTTGGTGAAGTCCTGCGCAGACTGGAAGACCGAGCTGGTCGTGGCGCCGGGGGGCGGTTAAAGCATCAAAGCCATCCCGAATACGAACTGACGCTGACGCTGGGCAGCCGGGGCACGCGGTTCGTGGGCAGCGACGTGGCCCCTATTCCGAGGGCGATCTGGCGCTGATCGGCCCGAACCTGCCGCTGGCAGAGCGGGCGCTGCGGCTGACCGGGATCCTGCTCGACCTGTCGCAGCAGACCGACTGGCGGGTCCTGTCCGCCACGGCACTGGCGCCCGAAGGCCTGCCGCGAGACCAGCGGCGGATGGAGGCGGTGCTGGCCTATCTGCACAAGAACCTCGACGCGCGCCGCTCTGCGCGCTGGCCCATGTCACCGAAAGCCAGCTGCAGCGGATTTTCCGGCGCAGCACCGGGCTGTCGGTCAGCGCCTATGTGACGCGGCTGCGGATCGGGCGCGCGGCAACCCTGCTGGCCCGGACCGACCAGCAGATGTCGGCCATCGCGGAACAGTGCGGCTTCCATGACGCGGCGCATCTGGCGCGGAAGTTCCGGCAGACCGCCGGCACCACCCCCTCCGCCTATCGCCGCGACTTCCGGTCCCGCGGCGACCCCTGCCCCGAGGGAGGCTTTCCGATGCGGAAATAGCCCGGATCACCGCCTGCCCCGCAGGCGCTAAGTTCCACGCCTGCAGGGAAATCCGGTCAGGTTCCGGCGCCCAGCCTTGTCAGATGCTGGTCCCAGACGCTGGGATTGACGAGCGAGTCCGGACGCTGCCCCTGCAGGATCCTCAGCATGGCCTCTGCCGATTGCAGGCTCATCCGCAGCAGGCTTTCCTGCGTGCCGCCCGCGATATGCGGTGTCAGCAGCAGGTTGGGGGCGGTCAGGAACGGATGATCCGCCTCGGGCGGTTCGGTGCGGAACACGTCGATCGCCGCCGCGGCGGGACGCCCCTGCGCCAGACCTGCGACCAGCGCCGCCTCGTCCACAAGATCGCCGCGCGCCGCGTTGACAAGCAGCGCCCCCGGTCGCATCCGCGACAGCAGATCCGCACCGATCAGATCGCGCGTCTCTGCGGTGGAGGGCAGATGCAGGGTGATGACATCGGCCTGTTCGAACACCGCGCGCAGGCTCACCTGCTCGATCGTGTCGCCGGGGCGCGGCGGCGCCGTGTCATAGCCGATCACCCGCATGCCGAAGGCGGCGCGCATCGCGTCGGCCACGCCGCGTCCGATCCGTCCGCAGCCGACAACGCCAAGCGTGCGCCCCGCAAGCTCGACCCCGTGATAACCGTCGCGCGCCTGCCAGCCGTCGCGGCGCAGGCGCCGGTCCAGCCCGGTGAAATCCCGTGCCAACGACAGCGCGGCCCCGACCACATATTCGACAACGCCCTGCCGGTTGGCCTCCAGCAGATTGGCGACCGGGATGCCCTTGGCCGTGGCAGCCTCGACCGGGATGAAATCAAGCCCGACGCCGTGGCGGACGCAGGCCTTCAGACGGGGTGCTGCGTCAAAGATGTCCGGCGGCAGCTTGCTGCGCACGATGATCCCGTCCGCCGCCCCGATCCAGTCGCGCAGCGTTTCGGGGCGCGGATCCGGGGCCGCGACATAGTCATGCGTCTGCCGCAGAAGATCCTCGGCCTCGGGATGCAGCGGGCTTGTGGCGACAATTCTCATGCGCTCAGCCCCTGCTCTGCGTCAGGCGGGTCAGCAGGCTGGAGGTGTCCAGATGGCCGCCCCCCGCCGCTTCGACATCGGAATAGAACTGGTCGACAATGGCCGTGATCGGCAGGGTGGCGCCGTTGCGGCGGGCCTCCGACAGGCAGATGCCCAGATCCTTGCGCATCAGCCGCACCGCAAAGCCGAAGTCGAATTCCCCGCGGTTCATCGTGGCGCCCCGGTTCTGCATCTGCCACGAGCCTGCGGCGCCCTTGGACACCACATCCAGCATCGCATCGACATCGAGGCCGGCAGATTGGGAGAAATGGATGCCCTCCGACAGCGCCTGCACCAGCCCGGCAATGCAGATCTGGTTGGCCATCTTCGTCAGCTGCCCCGCGCCAGAGGGGCCCATCCGCCGACAGGCCCGTGCAAAGGCGGCAATGGCCGGTTCCGCGCGGTCATAATCGGCCTGATCGCCGCCGCACATCACCGTCAGCACCCCGTCCCGGGCCCCGGCCTCGCCCCCCGAGACCGGCGCGTCGACAAAGCCGATGCCGCGCTCCGCAGCCTCGGCCTGCAGACGGCGCGCCACATCCGCCGAGGCGGTGGTGTGATCGACAAAGACGGTGCCGGAGGCCATGGCACCAAAGGCACCCTGCGGGCCGGTGGTCACGTCCAGCAGGTCGGCATCGTTGCCCACGCAGGCCATGACAATCTCCTGCCCTTCGGCAAGGGCTGCGGGCGTGGCGGCAGACCGCCCGCCATTGTCGTTCACCCAAGCCTCCGCCTTGGCGGCGGTCCGGTTGTAGACGGTCACGTCATGCCCGGCTGCGACAAGATGCCGGGCCATATGCGCGCCCATGACTCCCAAGCCGATAAATCCGATCTTCATGTTTCCATTCCTTGTGTCGGGAGGTGTTCAGCGCCGGCTGCGGCTGGTCGGGTCGAGCCGCGTGCGCAGGGATTCGCCAAGGCCGTTATAGGCCAGGGCCGTGAGCAGGATCGCGATGCCCGGCGCGTACATCTGCTCGGGCGCGATCTCCATGTAGGTGTAGCCGCGGGCCAGCATCTGGCCCCAGCTTGGCCAAGGCGGCTGCACCCCGAGCCCCAGAAAGCTCAGGCTTGCCTCGGCCAGCAGCGCCCCCGCCAGCATCACCGTCACCTGCACGATGATCGGCTGGATGGCATTGGGCACGATATGGCGCAGGATGATGCCGCGCACCGGCATCCCGAAGCTGCGCGCCGCATCGACGTAAAGCTCGTTCTTGACCACGATGGTCTGGATGCGGATCAGGCGGGCGATGTTGGGAGCAAAGACGATGCCCACCGCGATCATCGCGTTGGTCAACCCGATGCCAAGCGCGCCGGTGACGGCGACGGCCAGAATGATCCCGGGAAAGGCCAGCAGCGTGTCGATGATCCGGCTGATGACCGTATCGACCCGGCCCCCCAGATAGCCAGCCAGCATGCCGGTCGGCAGCCCCAGCGCCAGCCCCACGCCCACGGCGACCATGCTGGCGTAAAGGCTCATCGGGGCGCCATAGACCATGCGGGCGAAGACATCGCGCCCCAGATCGTCGGTTCCAAGCCAGTGTGCGCCCGAGGGCGGCGCGAGCATGTCCATGGACTGCTCGATCGGAGAATGCTGGGCGATCAGCGGGGCTGCGACCGATGCGATGACCAGCGCCAGCAGATAGCCGAGGCACAGCGCCGCCCGCAGATCGCGGCGCAGCCACGACAGGACGGAAGCAGTGGCGCCTTGCGGGGTGATGTCGGGTGTGGAGGCCATGGGATCAGTCTTTCTTCACCCGGGGATCAAGGACCGTGTAGAGCAGGTCGATGATCAGGTTCATGGAGATCACGATCAGGACCAGCACGAAGACCGCGCCCTGAAGGACCGGGAAATCCTTGTTGATGGCGGCGTTCACGATCATCGACCCCGCCCCCGGAATGGCAAAGACGGCCTCGGTCGCGACGGTCGCGCCAAGCGTATGGTTGAAGACCAGCCCGATCACGGTAAGAAGCGTCAGCGCGGCATTCCGCAGCCCGTGTTTCCACAGGATGCGCGCCGGGGACAGGCCCTTGGCGCGCAGGGTGCGGACATATTGCGACTGCAGCACCTCGATCAGCGAACTGCGCAGCTGGCGCGCGATCTCGGCGATGCCCGCGGTGGCCAGCGTCGCGGCGGGCAGTGCCGCGTGATGCACCGCGCCCCAGAAATCCTCGGAGATCGGGCGGGCTCCGGTGGTCGGGAACCAGCCGAACCCCAGCGCGAAGATGCTGACAAAGATCATGCCCAGCCAGAAATTGGGCACCGCCACCCCCAGCGAGGCGACGCTGGTCACGAAGCGGTCCAGCGCGCTGTCGGCCCGCGTCGCCGCAAGGATCCCCAGCGGCACGCCGATGCAGATCGAGATCAGCAGGGCAAAGACCGCGATGAAGAGCGTGGGCGGCAGCCGCCGCGCCACCTCGTCAAGGACCGGAAGGCCGGTCAGCAGCGAATTGGACAGATCGCCCTGCAGGGCGTTCCAGAGCCATGTGCCGTATTGCTCCCAGAGCGGACGGTCGAGCCCCAGATCCCGGCGGATCGCCTCGATATTCTCGGCGGTCGCATATTCCCCGGCGATGGTGGCCGCCGGATCCCCGGGCACCAGCTGGATCAGGCCAAAGATGGCCAGCGTCGCCATGGCAAGGACGGGCAGCACCTGCACGGCGCGCCAGCCCAGAAAACGGACAAGCTGCATGTTCATTGCGACCCCTCCTTCAGGTTCGGGTCCAGACGGAAGGTTTCGGCATGGTGGCAGGCCGTGCGGTGGCCGGGCGCGAGTTCGCGAAGCTTCGGCGCCTCGGCGGCACAGATCCCGGTGGCAAAACGGCAGCGGGTGCGGAACCGGCAGCCGGAGGGGGGATCCATCGGGCTGGGAAGCTCTCCCTCCAGAACGATGCGGTGATCGGGCCGCATGCCGGAGGGCAGCGCGACCGGTTCCGCCGACAGCAGCGCCTGCGTGTAGGGATGCAGAAAATGCTCCGCCAGCCGGTCCGCAGGCGCGATCTCGATGATCTGCCCCAGATACATCACCGCAATCGTGTCGCTGATATGCTCCACCACGCCGATGTTATGGGTGATGAACAGGTAGGTCAGGCCAAATTCCTGCTGAAGTTCGGCCAGCAGGTTCAGGATATCGGCCTGAATGGACACGTCGAGCGCCGCCACCGCCTCGTCACAGACGATGAGCGAGGGGCGCACCGTCAGGGCGCGCGCGATGCAGGCCCGCTGTTTCTGGCCGCCCGACAGCTGGTGCGGATAAAGATCGGCAAACCCTTCGCCCAGCCCGACCCGGTTCATCAGATCGCGCGCCCGCTGGTCGCGGTCCGCGCGGCTGCCCTCGCCCGCCACATCCAGCGGTTCCCGGATCGATTTCAGAATCGTCATGCGCGGATCAAGCGCGGCATTCGGATCCTGAAAGATGATCTGATACTGCCTGCGATGCCGCCGCAGCTCGGAGGCGCGCAGCGCGTGGGGATCGCGGCCGTCATGCAGGATGGTGCCCTCGGACGGACGCTCCAGACAGACGATGGCCCGGCCAATGGTCGACTTGCCCGAGCCGGATTCGCCGATCAGCCCGAAGGTCTCGCCCCGGCGGATCTCGATCGACACGTCGTCGACGGCGGTCAGCACCCTGCCCCGCCCGACGGGAAAGCGCACCGACACGTTGCGCGTCGACACGATGGGGCCTTGCGGTTTTGAAGTAAGGTCGGTCACGACAGAACCCCGGGCAAATCCAGATCTTCGCTGCGGTGACAGCGGGAAAAGCGCTGTTCCCCCACCCGCAGCAGATGCTGACGGGTCAGGCAGCCTTCGCGGGAATGGGCGCACCGGTCCTGAAACCGGCAGGTTTCGGGAAAATCGCCCGGACGCGGCACCCGCCCCGGGATCGAGGGCAACCGCCCCTTGCGCTGCGTGAAGGAGGGCAGCGACCGGAGCAGACCCGAAGTATAGGGGTGCCGGGGCTTCAGCAGGACGTCATCGGTTTCGCCCATCTCGACCACCTCGCCCGCATACATCGTGACGATCCGGCTGCAGGTCTGCGACACAAGCCCCAGATCATGGCTGATGAACAGCATCGCCATGCCGGACCGCGCGCTCAGCTCGCCCAGCACATCCGTGATCTGCGCCTGCACCGTCACGTCGAGCGCGGTGGTCGGCTCGTCAGCGATCAGCAGGGCCGGCTCACAGCTGATCGCCATCGCGATCATCGCCCGCTGCCGCATCCCGCCCGACAGCTCGTGCGGATAGGCATCATGGCGGCGGACCGGCTCTGAAATCCCCACCGCCTCCAGCGCCTCGATGGCGCGGTCGCGCGCCTCGCGGCGGCTGATCCGGAAATGCGTCCGCAGCGTCTCGCCGATCTGTTCGCCGATGGTAAAGACCGGGTCCAGCGCGCTCATCGGTTCCTGAAAGATCATGCCAAGCCGACGCCCGCGCCGCTTGCGCCACTGGGCCTCGCTCAGCGTCAGAAGATCTTCGCCGTCCAGCAGAAGCTGGCCTTCGAAGCGGCTGCCATGCACCGGCAGCAGCCCCATGAGGGCGAGCCCGGTCACGGTCTTGCCGCAACCGCTTTCGCCGACAAGCCCCACGCATTCCCCGGGCGCGACCGAAAAGGTCACGTCGCGGACCACCGAAATGCGCTTGTCAGGCCCGGCAAAGGAAATGCCCAATCCGCGCACGTCCAGCAGGGGGGCTGCATCGGTTCTCGGGCGGGCGGGGGCCGCTGATATCTGCTCGGGGGATGTCATGTCGTCACCAAGTCACCGGGTGCCGTGCCACGGCAGCCTCGTCCACATCGGTGCCCCAGCCCGGTCGCTGCGGCACCATCAGATGGCCTTCGGTGATGACGGGCTGATGGGTCACGAACTCGCCCTTCCACGGCACATCGTCGATATCCATCTCCATGATGCGGAGATTGGGGATCATGGCGGCAAAATGCGCGCTGATATGGTCGGCAAGATGACCGTAGAAGTTATGGGGTGCCACGTTGATCTCGTGCGCGTCCGCCAGCGCCGCGATCTTCAGCCCCTCCAGCACGCCGTTCCACAGCACGTCCACCACGGCCACGTCCATGGCTCCGGCCTCAAGGAAGGGGCGATAGCTGCGCCGGGCGTAAAGGGATTCGCCGGTCGCGATGGGAAATCCCGCCTCCTGCCGCATCCGCGCGACCGCATCCGGATCGTAACAGTCCAGCTCCAGCCATGCCAGATTGTGGGGCCGCACGGCGCGGATCAGCTGAAGATAGCCCTCCGGACGGAAGTTAAAATTGGCGTCCAGCATGATTTCCATGTCCGGACCGGCCCCGGCGCGCATCACCTCCAGCTGCTGGTCAAGCACCCTGAACACCTCGGGCACCGGATTGAGCGCGGGATAGCCGGGAGTCGACCCGAACCCGGCCCGGTAATTGGCCAGCCGCCCGTCCTCCAGCATCATGATGTTGGTCTTCAGCGCGCGAAAGCCGCGGCGCGCGGCCTCGGCGGCGGCATCCTGCAGCTGATCGAAATCGGTCAGCGCCGGAACCCCCAGACTGTCGGGATAGCGGACGCGGTAGGTCGCGCAATGCGACCAGTAAAGCGGCAGCCGGTCGCGCACCGCACCGCCGAACAGCGCATGCACGGGAACCCCCAGATCCTTGCCCTTGATGTCAAGCAGCGCATTCACGATCGCCGCAACCGCATGCTGGTTGATGCCGCTCCATGCCGGCACGACCATGGTGTGCAGTTCGACCGCCGCACGTTCGACCAGCCGGGGGTCATGCCCGATCAGCCGCTCCCCCAGCGCGAGGATGGTCGCCGACAGGCCACGGGTGCCGACGCTTTCGCTGAATTCCGACCAGCCGACCACCCCGCAGGCGGTCTCGACTTTCAGAAAGGAGGTGACACGCCAGCCCGAGGCAGCGTGCAGCACTTTGAACCCGGTGATTTTCATATGTCTATTCTCTTGCGGCAAAGCCGACAGATTTCAGGACCGGGGGGCTGCGCGCCAAGGCGGAGCCCCCCGATGTCTCAGCTTTCGAGATAGAGCCGGTTGAATTTCGGCTTGCCCAGAAGGCTGGGCTGATAGCCGCCGACTTTCGGGCTGTGCACCTCGATGGCGGGTACGAAAGCCACCTCGCAGGACAGCGCGTGCTCAAGCGCCGCCTGTTCGATCCGCGAAAACGCCGGCTTGCGGTCTTCCTGACTGACGGCGGCCTGCGCCTCCGCGACGGCCTCGGCCATTTCCGGCGGCGGCGGCACCTTGCCGGGATTGTTGGCGCCCTGCTCGCCATAGACGAACAGGAAGCACTGGACCGGGTCAGGGCGTCCGGTCCAGTTGACCATGATCGCATCGCCTTCGCCCCGGACCATGAAGCGCTGGAACATGTCCGAATTCGATCCGGTGGTCAGCACGCAGTTGATCCCGACCTGCCGGAGCTGCTCCATGATGATCTCGGCGCGCTGCTGCGAGGATTGGTCCGCGTTGCTGTAATACTGAAGCTGCACGCCGTCCGCATATCCGGCCTCGGCCAGCAGGGCCCGGGCCTTGTCGGGATCATGCGTGAAGAAGCCGTCATGCGCTTCGTCATGCGCCCAGTATCCTGGCGGCAGCATGGTCTGGGCCACGGTGCCAAGCCCCAGCAGGGCCGCCTGATTGAACGCCTCCCGGTCCACGGCATAGTTGATCGCCTGCCGCACCCGCACGTCGTTCAGCGGCGGTTTCGCGTAGTTGAAAACGATGTGGTAATTGGCCACGGTCGGCGAGGTCCGCACCACCACCTTGTCGCCCATCCGGTCGGCCACAAGCTTCTGCTGCGGATTGAGCCGGTAGACAAAATCCGACTCGCCCGCGATCACCGACCGCAGCCCGGTGTTCAGATCGGTGATGACCCGGAACACGATCCCGTCGAGATGCGGAAGCTCCTCGTCCCAGTAGCCGTCAAAGCGCGCCATCTCGACCGCGTCGCCATCGTTCCAGCTGACGAAAGAGAACGGTCCGGTTCCGACCGGGGTCCGGTCGAAATTCCGGCCCTCCTCGGCGAACGCGGTCGGCGAGGCCATCATGCCGGGACGGTCCGCAAGGATAAGCGGCAGCGCGCTGTCGGGCCGGTTGAGGTTGATCGCGACCACATGCGTCTCGACCACGTCGACCGACTCGACCGAGGCAAGGTCGCCCTTGGCGGTGGAGCGCGGATCGGTCAGGGCGCGGTCGAGATTGGCCTTCACCGCTTCGGCGTCAAAATCCGTGCCATCATGGAATTTGACGCCCTCGCGCAGGGTCATCACCAGCCGCGTCGGCGTCTCGAACGCCCATTCGGTGGACAGGCCCGGCACGGGTTGCAGGGTCTCGGGTTCGAAATCCACAAGCGTGTCGTAAAGCGAATAGAGGATCATGTGATCCGATCCCGCGCCGCTGGTGACCGGATCAAGGCTCGACGGGTTGAACGGCGCCGAAACCCGCAGGACACCGCCCTTCGGCGCTGCGGTCTGGGCTGTTGCGCGCATCGCGCTGACGCCCGGAACCAAGGCCATCGTCGTTCCCGCCGCCATCAACTGCAGCAGCCTGCGGCGGCGCAGCAGCGCGGCTCCGTCACGTGGTGTCTCGATGTTCGACTCGGACATCGGAATCTCCTCCCTGAAATTCTGTCTCCGGCGGCCTCCTCGCCACCGTCGTGCTCGGGGCACAGTTCATATTATATATAATATCTAAACTGGTTCAACCTGCTTTTGTAACAACCTCGGGTGCAGTAGGCTTGGAGCCGAAAAACAAGTTGGAGATACCCGGTGGTCACTTCGAACCGCATGTCCGAAACGATCTCGGAACGCCTGCTGGCTGCCATTCGCCGCGACATCGTTCTGGGAGACTTGGCGCCGGGATCGCGCCTTCGGGTGGACGAGCTCAGCAAGCGCTACGGGACCAGCCACATCCCCGTGCGCGAGGCGCTGCTGCAGCTTGCGGGTGAACGGCTTGTCAGGCTGGAACCGCACAAGGGCGCGGTCCTGCGGACGGTCACGCCAAAATTCGTGGCCGACATTCACGACACCCGCGCCGCAATCGAAAGCCTGCTGATCCGGCGCGCGACCGAAAAGATCACCTCCGCAGAACTGGAAGACCTGGAGCGCCTGTGCGAGGCCCATGCCGCCGCCGCGACCACCGGCAATGACATTACCCTGTCCGAAACGAACAAGGCGTTTCACCGCCATATCGCCCAGGTCGCGGACAATCCCGAGGCGTCATACATTCTGGATCAGGGGTGGGATCTGGTCATCAGCCTGCGCCACCGCTTCGCGCAGACCCCCGAACGGATCGCCGACATCGTGCGCCAGCATCGCAGCATCGTTGCAGCTGTCCGCGCGCGCGACATCGATCAGGCGGTCCGCGCGGTGCAGGAACATTGCGATTCCGCGCGCGACGATCTTCTGGCCCGCATGTAGTTGCGGGCGCCATAGCAAAATGCGGGGGGTGATCCGGTCAATGCCGTCTCAGGATCCCGCACCGATATGAGGCCATGACAGAACCGCTTCAGGCCGCTTTCGGGGTGCGTTTGGAAAATAGCTCCTTCCACCCGGCGACGCTTGCCTCATCCACATAAAGAAGACCCGCGACATCCTCAGTGCTCAGACCTTCCGCCAGTAGAAGCAGGGCATTCGCCATACGGGCCTGAACAAGCTCTGGAGATTTGGCGTTCAGGGTTTTTATCAACGTGTCGCGGTCAGTCTCTGAAAGGAACATATTCGAGTCGGCTCTTGGTTGAGGAGGCGGCCTCTCTGACATGCGGACCCGGTCGAAGCAACGCCCCTCCAGATCGTCAGCACCCGACCCGCTTTTAGTCGCGTGCCAAGCCGCCTGCAGAGCCGGAGACCCACCGGCGGTCAAAAAGCTGTACTTTGGGAATGTGGCCCTCCGGGCAAGCCGGGGCGGGTCCATGCGTGGTCCTGCAAGCACCATGAGGCCTGAAAAGATCAGGTCCGTCTGACCATGCGCCAGAAACGCGCGCCCCCCACCGTTAGATGCGCTCAGTGAGAGCCTGCCGGGACTGTGCGCGCGTCAGCAAGCAGAACGTAGACCAGGATTGTCAGCAGGCCCATCAGCACGGCGGCGGTTGTCAGCAGAACCGAATGGGTCACGGAAAACGCGGCCTTGCCAGCGGCGATCATCGCTGCGCCCTGGTCGGCTCCGAGCTGCTGGGCGGTGATGTAGACGTCGCCCATGGAAAGACCGGCCTGGTCGGCCAACCGGTCGGGCAGGCCATCGGGCAGGACGAGATTGCGCCCGAAGACCACCGACATGAAGACGCCGAACAGGGTGATCCCCAGACCGCTGCCCAGTTCATAGCCCGTCGCCTCGAGCGAACCTGCGGCACCGGCTTCGCTTGCATCGGCAGCGCCCATGATGGCGATGGAAGAGGCGGTAAGCCCGATGCTCAGCGCAAGCCCCAAGCTTGCTAACAGCACCGGGACGATCGGTCCGGGATCGTGGAAATTCGTGACCGCAAGTCCCGCAAGCGCGCCCGCCGAGATGGCGAGCGACAGGCAGGCCACCGGCCTCAGCCCGAAGCGAGCTGACAGCCAGCCTGCAACCGGACCGCCAAGGGCCGCAGCCGCCATGATCGGAACCATGAAGAGGCCCGCCTGAAGGGGCGTCTTGCCCAGTACATACTGCAGTTCCTGTGCCAATGTCAGCTCGACCCCCGCCAGTGATCCGCTTGCCACGATGGCCATGATGATCCCCGCGACGATGGCCGGGCGCGAGAACAGCGACAGGTCGAGCATCGGGGCAGGGCTGCGCAGCTGCATGCGGATAAAGAGAAACAGCAGACCAACACCGATGGTCAGGACCAGCATGACGATGGCCAGCGGCTGCTTCGCGGCGAACCCGGCCTTGATCGCATAGACGGTAGCGAACATCCCAAGGATCAGCAGCACCGCCTGCCCGATGGGCCAAGGCCGGTGTGTTATCTCCTCCCGCCGGGACAGCAGGAGCCAGCACGCGGGCAGGACGATCATCATGACCGGAACATTGATCAGGAAGACGGACCCCCACCAGAAATGCCCCAGAAGCGCGCCGCCGATCAGCGGCCCCACGGCCGCACCGGCCGCGCCGACGGTTCCCCAAAGCCCAAGCGCAAGGCCGCGCTCGGTCTCGTCCTCGAAGGTGCGCCGGATGATGCCAAGCACGCAGGGCATGATCATCGCCCCGCCAAGCGCCAGCAGCATCCGCGCCACGATCAGCAGGGGCGCATTCGGGGCAAAGGCCGCAAGTGCCGAGGCGAGGCCGAAAATCATCAGTCCGGTCAGAAGGATGCGCCGGTTCCCGACCCTGTCGGCCAGCGTGCCCATCGGCACCAGAAGCCCGGCCATGAGCAGCGGATAAATGTCGATGATCCACAGCACCTGTGTATTGGAGGCCTCAAGTGCCTGCGTGAGCGTCGGCACCGCCACATGCAGGATCGTCATGTCCAGTACCACCGGCAGGAAGGCGAGCATCACTGCCAGCAGCACCAGCCAGCGTTTCGGATCGGGCAGAGGGGTCGACATGGTTCACCTGAGAGTCGTGTTGCAGAAATCTATATAAATACATACGTATGGATTTGAAACTCCAGATGACCAACCAAGGAGACCCCATGGGGAGAAAGCCGACGATTTCGCGTGAGAGTTTGCTGGATGAGGCCGAACAGATCGTGCGCGCAGGCGGCGGGGGGGCGTTGACGATCGGAGCGCTCGCGCAGGCGGCGGGGATTTCAAAGGGCGGGGTGCAATATTCGTTTGCCAGCAAGGACGAGCTTGTGCGCGGCCTGATCGACCGCTGGACCAGTCAGTTCGATGTCATGCTGGGAGAGACTGCAGAGGACGACCCCGTGGCCTTCGTCAGACGCTACATCGCGGCGACCAGAGCCTCACAACAGGCGATGAATGCCAAGATGGCAGGGCTGCTGGTAAATTACTTGGAAAACCCGGCCAATCGACGCGAGACGCGTGACTGGTATCGCGGCATCTTCGACCGGCTCGGCGGAGACTCGGAGGCCGCGCAGGCCGCGCGCGTCGCTTTTCTGGCGGTGGAGGGGCTCTTCCTCATGCACATGAACGGTATCGACGAAGATGGCGACTGGTCGGCCTTCCTTGAGGACGTCGAAGCGGTTCTGGAACGGCTGACCATTTGAGTGCGATGCCGGAGGCTGACGGAGCATTCTTGACCGGCACATGGAGCGTTCATCTGAACGGCGTCTGCGGAGCGGCCTCTTTCTCTGCCGCAGATCCCGGGCAGGTGGCGCGAACTGCAGGAAGGTCCGCTACATTGCGGCTAAAGGTGCATCGGCACCCGGTCTCCGTTGCAGGACGCGATAGACAGTCGGCCTCGGGGCGTTGAACAATTCAGCCAGATCGCTGATCGGTTCATCGCCTGAGCGCTGGACTGCGTGCTGCGGTGCTTGCGGATGTGGGTTCACGTTTGCCTAAGACCGCGGCGCGAGCAGAAGCCATTCCCCAGTCAAACCATACGCGGCGCTTTCAGCACAGTACTTCCTCCAAACCGCCGCGACTTGCCGCCCTTGGATATGTCCGGTAATCTTGCCTTACCGGACATATCTAAGGGCGAAGAGTTCACCGCAGGTGTCGTTTTAGTTTCATGGGTGGATTCACCCGAAATCAGCCCTCTCGCCTTCAAAGTTTCCACTTAATCGGTGGACCGGGCTCTTGCTCAATCTCTGGACTCCACGATTGCCCCGGGCAGCATGGGTCATTCCTTTGCTGATCCCTGACGCCCGCTCCTGGCTCAGATATGGCGTTGGCGCGACGCGCCTGAACAATCTGGAGGCCGCCTCCGGCATCGTGCCGTCTGAAACAAGCGCAGCTCCGAACAGGTCCCGCAGCACAACCAGCGTCAGCGCACGCCACCGAACCGGCAGGCGCCTCAGCGGCGCGGGGGTGCCCACGACGGCCCGGACCTCGAAAGGGCAATGCCATCCGGGTTGATCGAACCAGAGCGCCAAGACCGGGCGGGCCGCGTCCATGCGATCAAGCGGCGCCCACAAAGTGCAAATTGCCTGAGCTAGAGGCGCGAGGAGATCCGCCTCCCCTCTGACGATCCGTCCGGCCCGCCGTTGCAGACTGAGAACCGCAATGGCGAATTCAACGGCCGAACGAACCGCCGCCTCCCCTCCCCTTCCGGTGATCAGGCCATCGCATTTTCGGCAGAATGGGCGCAACCGGCCGCCGCGCATTCTGAACGAGATCCGCAGATAGCATCCACAGTCGGGGCAGCGATCCCGTAGCATTTCTTTGTGCGATGGGCAGACGACCCGCTCCGCTAGCTGCCATTCGGCCCGCATATGGCTGTCACGCCCTGCTGCCAAATCGGCATCGAAACAAGCCAGGCAAGCAGGTACTACGCCCCCTGCCCCATCTACAAACCAGTCCTGCAGGCGGTCCGGGTATCTGGATTTCAGAGACAGGCGTTCGAGCCGCGCGGAATCGATCCGACAACCTCGCGCCCAAAGCCTGAGCAAACCGCGATCGGGACTTATATCGTCGATTTTCCGCAAATCCGGGGCTCTGCCCCCCTGCCCTACCAAATGCGTCGTCACCTCTGGCACCTCCAAACCATAGCGAGAGGCAACCCGGACCATCCAAGAGGAGAGCAATTCGTCCCGGAAAGGGCGCGGCGCAACGGGAAGCCGGATCGCTGCTGTCATGCCGAAGCCTGGGGTTGCGTGGCTTGGCGCGAGCGACGGCGATTGCTCTGCGTCATCGACACCAGCGGCAGCACCAGATCGTCCCCGAAACTCTTGGCGTCGAGTCTCTCCCGGCCAGAGTGAACGGCTGCTTCCGCCGCGGTCTCGATCAAACGGAATATGCGCGCCGTTACACCAGAGGTCAGCGCATGAACCCGTGCCCTGGTCGCGGTCCCCGTCAGATCGGACGGCTCACGCAGCGGCAGGATGTGCCCGAGGCTTTTCAGAAGTCCGGCAAAGACGGCATCGTTCTTCCAGGGCTTGAGGTGAAACGCTTCGAACCGTTCCGCCAATTGCGCATCCGTCAGCAGTGCCTGGCGGGCAAGGTCGGTCCCTGCGCAGATCAGGGGAATCCGCAGGTCGTTGGCGAGGAACCGTATGGCATTGAGGAAAATCCGCTGTTGCCGGTAAGTGCCGGCCAGCATGCCGTTCACCTCGTCGAGAATGATCATCTTCGCCCCGACCGTTCGCAGCAGCGAGCGGCAGACATCTTTCTCGCGGGCCAATGTGCCCCCGGCCATTGCCGGCGCGCCCATACTGGACAGCAATTCACGATAGAGATCTCGTTCGATCGGCTCGGACGGCACTTGAGCAACCACGACTGGACGGTGATCCACGCCGGTCACCTGACAGAACTTTGTCGGGTGCGCGCGCTCGAACTTGCGAATGATCTTGGTCTTTCCCATGCCAGTGTCGCCATAGATCAGCAAGCAGGGCATCCGGTCGCGCGGCGGGTAGGTCAACAGGTTTTCCAGACGCGAAAGCGCCAAGCCAGCCTGATCGAAGCCGATCCAGCGGTCGGCCCGGATCCAGGCGATACGTTCGTCATCCGGGAGCGCCGCGAACTTCCGATACGCCGGATCGAGATGCGGGCACCCCCCTGCCCTGGTCATGACCATTCCTCCACTTCGAACGTGGGCACATCGAGGATGTCGCAGGCTTCCGCATGATCAGGGATCTTTTCTTCGATCGCGGCGGGCTCGACGCCGGACAGCGCCCTGTCGCGCCGTTCTGCGGACCGTCTGGCCTTCCGGGTTTTGCCGGTAGCAGCATCGACAAGTGCTCTTTGCTCTTCGATCACCGCGAAAATCAGCTCTTCGTCCTCTAGCGACCGCCCCCGCTCCCTCAAAACAGCCTGTGCGCGGCGATGCTCGGCCAAGGTGATCGGAGGATGGCGCAGATCGGCAAACCGCACCGGGTATCGCTGACCATCCGGCCCCCGCACGAACACCGTCGACAGATCGCGCGGATCGTAGGACACACGCAACTGCCGGTCGCCTCTGCCCGCCCAAAGGCTCAGGATATTGTCCCAATACCGCAGGCCGAAGAGATGGATACCATCGCGACGCACCATGCGTTCGACACTGGGCAGAAAATCGATTTGGAACCCTTCCGGGTCGTATGGCTGCCGCAGAGGCATATCGCGTCGCCCGTAGGCCTCCTGCCAGGCCGCAATCGGTGGAATGCCAAGGGACCGATGCCGCTCTGCATGGTAACGGGTGATTTCCAAGGCGAGCCAACGCTCCAACTCATCCAGCGTCATGACCGACTTGGCTGCAGAGTTATAGGCGCCGCGGTCCTGGATGTTACTGAAGGTTGATCCGGGCAGCAGATGCACGGCACCCATCATGGTGCCGATCAACCGTTCGATATGACCACCGTAATGTGGTGCGCCGATCGGACGATACTGCAGCGAAATCCCATGCTCTTCAGCCCCGCGCCGGAGCGCTTTCGAACGAAACTCCTTGGCATTGTCGACATGAATACTCTCCGGCAGCCCCGCCGTTGGCCAGCTTGCCTTGATGCCAAGACCTTCAAGCCAATCCAGCTTCGGTTGAACCAGGTGCTGAATGACGAGCGAGACAGACAATGTCGACGGCGGCTCCAATGTCAGATAGAACCCGGCGACCATGCGGCTCGCGACATCGATGGCCAGCGTCAACCAGGGGCGCTGCAAGGGCTGACGGTAGGCACGATCCACGACGATGACATCAACCAGCGTGTGATCGATCTGGACCACCTCGAATATTCTTTTGACATGATAGGCGCCAGGAACCGGGTGATAAAGATTGCGAGCAGCCTTCGCACCCTCGCGGGCGGCAGTGAGGCCCGCCGGGTCCAACGCCGCCACACGGTTCCGCAGCGAGGTCCAGCAGGGGGCACGCAGGCCCCGATGATTGCAAAGCCTGCGCACTTCCTTTTGCAGGGCGTGAATGCTCGGCTTCTGGCTCGATTTGAAGAAGCTCTCGATCGCCTCTGAAATAACCACTTCGATCTCGTCCGGCAGCCGCCGACTTCCTGAACGGGATCCAGCCGGAGCCGTCACCAAAGAGCTGGTGACCGGGCGCGTTTTGTAGGCCCTGATCAGCTCGTAGAGGCGGGATCTGTTGAGCCCAAGTTTCCGGCAAGCCGAGAGGAATTCTGCGCGGTCCGGGCTGCCATTCATTACAAGCCGACGGACCACCGCCTCTCGCGCAACGGCGCGCTCCCAAGCGGCATCGTCAACGACGCAGATGTCTGTTTGGTCCGCCATGGCCAAAACCAAGAAAAAGATATCTTGTGTCCGATAATGAAACTATAATCCGGTAATGAAACAAGAAGATGAATGTAATGATATCAAATCGTTAGATTCCACTAATGGAGCAAAAATGACAACGGAAAAATCCAAATCATTGCCGCTTGAGTCACCAGATCCTCCGGAGGATCCGCCGCGCCCAGATGCAGAACTTGTCCTTCCCGCCCATGTGGCCGGATCGGGTGGGCTTGACCGGCTTGTGGATACGGCACGGGATTATGCCCGCCAGTCGGCGTCTGAAAACACCCTGAAAGCCTATGCCGCCGACTGGACGCATTTTGGCCGCTGGTGCCGGATGCGCGGCGCTGACCCCCTGCCCCCCTCGCCCGAGATGATCGGGCTTTATCTTGCCGATCTCGCCTCGGGGCAGGGCAGGACGGTGGGGCTGTCGGTCTCCTCGATCGAGCGGCGGCTGTCCGGTCTGGCCTGGGGCTACGCGCAGCGCGGTGCCCGGATGGACCGCAAGGACCGTCACATCGCCAGCGTTCTTGCGGGCATCCGTCGCCGCCATGCCAGACCGCCCGTGCAGAAAGAGGCGGTTCTGGCGGAGGATATCCGCGCCATGCTTGCAACGCTGCCGCATGACCTGCGCGGGCTGCGCGACCGCGCCATGCTGCTGGTGGGGTTTGCGGGCGGGCTGCGCCGATCTGAAATCGTCAGCCTTGATGTTCACAAGGACGACACGCCCGACAGCGGCGGCTGGGTCGATCTGCTGGAAGAGGGCGTGCTGATCACCCTGCGCGGCAAGACCGGCTGGCGCGAGGTGGAGATTGCCCGAGGCAGCGCGCCAATGACCTGCCCGGTTCACGCGCTGAGCCAGTGGCTGCATTTCGCCAAGATCGACTTTGGCCCGGTCTTTGTATCGGTGTCGCGCAACGGGCTGAAGGCGACGCCCAAGCGGCTGTCTGACAAACATGTGGCCCGGCTGGTCAAGCAGACGGTGCGCGATGCCGGGCTGCGCCCCGAGCTTCCCGAAAAGGAACGGCTGGCGCTGTTTTCCGGCCACAGCCTGCGCGCGGGGCTTGCCAGCAGCGCCGAGGTCGACGAGCGCTATGTGCAGAAACAGCTTGGCCATTCCAGCGCCGAGATGACCCGGCGCTATCAGCGCCGCCGCGACAGGTTCCGCGTCAACCTGACCAAAGCCTCCGGTCTGTAGGGGCTGGTAGTGGCTCGGGTCTGACCGGACAGCGCAAAGTTCACAGCTGTGAACATGTGAAATCAGGCAGCACTGGGCCAAGTTCACAGCTGTGAACCGGCCCGGGCCCGGCATTCCCCCGCGCCCGACCTCCCTGCGTTTCGGAAACATGCCTCCCCTGCCCTGTCTCATGCCGCCTGCGGCCTGTTGCACAGCGCCATGATCATCGGACTACTGCTGAAATGTCCCGCAGCGGCCTTCGCGGTCAGCGCGCGCAGATAGCCGCCGGGTGATCTGATCTCGGCCACCCGTTCCAGAATCGCGGCAACCGTGATCGCAGCCTGCTCCGGCCCCATATGGCGCTGCGCCTCATTCCAGGCGGCGGGACTGATGCCCATGAACGCGCGCAGCTTGCAGGCCGCATCGTGCAGATGGTGCCAGTGCCGGATTTCCTGCGGATAGAAGGTCCGGAGACTGGGGCAGGCGGCCAGCACCAGCCGCAGCGGCAGGCTTGGTCTGGGCCTGTCTTCCGTCACATCACTCTCGCCCGCCGACGAGACGCCGCACTCGGTGCCGCTTTCCATGCCCTGTTCAAGATCAAGAGAGTCTATTTGTGATCTCTGTTGGTGCTGCTCATTCCGGGCGTCAGTGGTGTCCATTTCCGCTGCATCAACGCCGTCGATCTGCTGACGGGCGGCGTCCAGAAGCGTTTCAAGATCGCGCTTCTGCTGCGCCAGATCGTCCAGCGTTAGCTTGCGCCGCAGCGCGCGTGCCGTCAGCGCCGCCCGGTCGCGCAGCTGATCCCAGAGGCCGAGGCCCGGGAACAGGTCTTCGCCAAATTCGGCAAGGGCTGCCAGATCGCGGCGCATCAGGCTGACCACCTCGCGCAGATGCTGCAGGCGGGTCTCTGCCTCCCGGACCGCATCTGCTGTCTGGGTGATCTCTGTCGCGCGGCGGAGCAGGGGGGAGAGGTCAAAGCCGAAGGCCACGCGCTCCGGGCCAAGCCTGCGCATGTAGCGCTTGCCGTTCGGGCTGTCGCGGCGGATCAGCAGCCCGGCCTCCACCAGCCGGGCCAGATGCCGCCGCATGGTGGAGCAGGGCATGCCGTTCAGCCGCTCGCAGATCGTCTTGTTGGAGGGGAACACCACCATGTCCTTCCCCGTGGCAAGCTCGGTCTCTGGGCAGAAGCTCAGCAGCCCCTGCAGCACCGTCAGGTCGCGTTCGGTGATCCCGAAGGCCGCCTGCGCCTTGGACAGGTCGCGCAGAATCGCCCATTTGTTGGCGGTCCTGTCAGGGGCGGGCGCCTCTGCAGGGGGGACGCCGCGCAAATGGGCAAGCGTCATCGGCCGCATAAACGGCGAAAGGGGAATGTAGTCCATGATTTTTTCACGAAGGCATAGAAAAGCTGTTCCGCGAATCCATTAAGACTTGCGGTTCATGCGCTGGCCCATTACCTTGAAAGTGCTAAGATCAAAGTCTGGGTCTCGTGGAGCGCAAGCTTTGCGGGACCTTTTCTTTAGCCTGTGCCGTGCCTCCTTTTTCTTGCTGCTCTGCCTCTGCTCACGACCCGCTTTTCCAGCGCGCGTGAAGCTCCTCAATCAGGCTCTGCGCCTGGCCGTCCAGCCAGTCCGCAAAACCCTCCTCCACGGTGGTCAGGTCCAGACGGACCGCCCCGTTGGATTTCCTGACCGTCCCGGCAACGCTGCCGCCGATCACCAGCGGCGTGGTCTTTGCCCGCGCCTTGGTGCCGCGCCGTGCGGGACTGCCCTTTTTCAGATGCCGTACCACGGCGTCAAAGGCCGCGACCGACGGATCGGTGTCGGGCTCTTCGCTGTCGTCGGTCCGCGCACCACCTGCCGCCGCGTCGCGCGCCGCCTGCGCGATCTGGCTCAGATCGGCGGGGTCGGGGCGGGTTTCGGCCAGATCCTTGGCCAGCGCCTCCCATCTGGGGCGGCCGATGCCATGCGCGGGGCCAATCGCCCGCGCGAGATCGGGGCCCACGGTCTTGGCGACCGACACCGCCATGGACACGGCGGAGCGGGTGACATTCAGCACCTCGGCGATCTGCGCCTGCGATCCGAAACCGCTGTCGAGCAGTTCCCGCGCAAAAAGCGCCCGCTCGATATAGCTCAGATCCCGTCTGCCGGTATTTTCGGAGACCTGCGCGCGCAGCGCAGCACTGTCGTCGAGCGAGGCGATGAGCGCGCGGACCTTGCCCAGCTTGCCGGAGCCGCGGATCGCCTCCAGCCGTCTGCGGCCATAGACCAGCAGATAGCGGTTGGTTTCGGTCGGGTGGCGCCGCACCAGAATCGGCACGGTCTGGCCGTTCTGTTCGATGGAGGCGCGCAAATCCAGCACATCCTGCGGATCGAGCCGGTCGGCGAAGCGGTCATCGTCAATCTCGGCGGGGTCCAGATCCCAGACGTGATGCGCGTCCACCGCATCGCGGGCAGAGCGCAGCGCGCGGTTGCTGGACATCATGCTGCCCGGCGTGGCGGGGGCTCCGGTGCTGGCCAGCCCGTCAAGCATGGACAGGCGGCGTTTCTTGCTGTCGGTCACGGGCGCCCCCATGTTTTCTGGATGAGCTGCGAGATCTCGTCATTGACCGCGTTCAGGCTTTCGATGGCGCGGTCATAGGTGGTGCGGGTGAAGGCGCTGCGCTCCACCTCGTAAAGCGTCTGCTTGGTCAGGCCCGCATCGGAAATTGCGGTGGATTTCAGCATCGGCGCGTTCAGCACCTTGTCGCCATACATGGTGCGCAGGAAGGCCACGATGCGGTTCTGCGGCGCGTCGGTCGGCTCGTAACGGGTCAGCAGATAGCGCATCCAGTCATGGGACATGTCGGCGCCGCTGTCGGCAATCACATCCATCAGATCGGCCGTCATCCGCAGGAACTGGCTCATGGACATGACGTCGAGCATTTCCGGATGGATGGTGACCAGCACGCCGGTGGCGGCAGAGAGCGCGGACATGGTCAGGAACCCAAGCTGCGGCGGGCAGTCGATCACCACCACGTCATAGCGGTCATCGACCTGCGCCAGCGCCTCCTTGACCCGGAAGAAGAACAGCCCGGCATTGCCCCGGGCCAGCGCGCGCGGCGTCTCGTGTTCGAATTCCATCAGTTCAAGGTTGCCGGGGATCAGGTCGAGATTGGGGATATAGGTCCGGCGGATGACCTGCG
This sequence comes from Salipiger marinus, assembly GCF_900100085.1. Taxonomy (GTDB): domain Bacteria; phylum Pseudomonadota; class Alphaproteobacteria; order Rhodobacterales; family Rhodobacteraceae; genus Salipiger; species Salipiger marinus. Next base: position 145,180 of record NZ_FNEJ01000007.1, on the reverse strand, counting down.
TGATCGGCAGCGGGTTTTCATAGCGGATCGCATCATACAGCGTGCCGCCGTCGAGCAGGTCGAATTCCGGCTGCACCCCGTGCAGCGCCGTCAGCGAGGCCTGCGGGTCAAGGTCGATGGCCAGCACCCGGTAGCCTTTCAGCGCCAGCCGCTGTGCCAGATGCGCGGAAGACGTGGTCTTGCCCGAGCCGCCCTTGAAATTCATCACGCCGATGATCTGCAGATGGTCGCCCTCGCGGCGGCCGGGCAGGTAATCCCCGGGCTTGCGCGCGGTTTTTTCCAGCAGGATCCGCAGGTTCTGGATGTCTTCCACCGAATACTGCCGCCGGTTTCCCGAAGACATCTCGGGCGAGGGGCCCTTGCCGTCCAGATGCAGCTTGCGCAGGTAGGAATCATTGACCCCCAGCAGCGCCGCCGCTTCCCCGGAGGTGAATTTCCGCATAGCCTTGGAGGCATCAGGCGGAAACAGGCTTTCCCGCTGCGAATGCAACTGTGCGGCCAGCATTTCGGAATGCTGACGAATGACCGCGTTAAGGTCTTCGTGGGTCTCGGCTCTGCTCATCTGCCCTCTTGCGTCCGTAGCGTGTTCACGGAATCCGGCGTTTGGTCGCCCTTTTCCGTGACTATTGCAGGCTGACTCGGATTCGCGCAAGCGTTTTCAGGATCCTGACCCCGCGGGCCGCCGGGGCAGGGGCGGCCCTTGCGCACGCAGGGGCGGACGCGGCGCGTCACCGAAGCGGTCTATTGCGGCAACTTTCCCGCAAGATCAGACGCTTGCATGGGTATCTTCATGTCAGATCTGACGAAACGCCGTCGACGCTCCGCCATGGTCCGCTATACTGCCTGTTGCAACAGCCCGGGCCCGCCGCAGGGTGGCGGCCCGGCGTGACAAGGAGAGTCTCAGTGAAGACGCGCAAACTTGGATCCACCGGGTTGGACCTGACCGAACTGTCCTTCGGGGCCGCGCCCATCGGCAACCTTTATCGTCCCGTCGAACGGGCGCAGGCCATGGCGACGCTGCAGGCGGCATGGGATGGCGGCATCCGCTATTTCGACACCGCGCCGTTTTACGGGCAGGGCCTGTCGGAACGGCGGGTCGGGGATTTCCTGCAGGACAAGCCGCGTGACAGTTTCGTGCTGTCCACCAAGGTCGGGCGCCTGCTGGAGCCGGTGACCTCGGGTCCGCTGCCCGACACCGGCTATGTCGGCGCGCTGCCCTTCTCGATCACCTATGACTATTCCTATGACGGGATCCTGCGCAGCTGGGAAGACAGCCTGCAGCGTCTGGGTCTGCCCTCGGTCGACATTCTTTATGTGCATGATCTGGAGCCCGACAGTTTTGACGCCGAAGGCTATGCCGCGCATCTGGACAGCTTCAGCCGCAGCGGCATCAGGGCGCTGGAGGAGTTGAAGCGCGATGGCCACATCAAGGCTTACGGGCTTGGCGTCAATCAGGTTCAGGCCTGTCTTGACGTGATGGACCGGGTGCCGCTGGACTGCCTGCTGATGGCGGGGCGGCATTCGCTGCTGGATCGCAGCGCCAGCGCCCGGCTGATGGGCCTTTGCGAGCAAAGCGGCACCGCGATGGTGGTGGGTGGCGTGTTCAACTCAGGCATCCTTGCCACCGGCGCGCGGCCCGGCGCCACCTTCAACTACCACGAGGCCCCGCCCGAGATCATGGCGCGCGTCACCGCGATGGAAGCCGTGGCCGCCCGTCATGACGTGGCGCTGGCCACGGCGGCGCTGCATTTTCCGCTGAAAAGCCCGGTGGTGGCCAGCGTGCTGATCGGCTCGGCCAAGCCTGCGAGCCTCACGCGGAATTTCGACCTTTTTGCGCAGGATCTGCCCGAGGCGATCTGGCCCGAGATGGAGCAGCACGCGATCTTCGGCTGAGGCACGCCCCATCCCGCCATGGCGCGCTCAGGCCTCGGGCTGCGCCATGGCGAACCGGTCGAGATTGGCGTCACCCCATGCCTTCAGCGCGGCCAGAACCGGGGTCATGCTGCGGCCCAGATCCGACAGGCTGTATTCCACCTTGGGCGGCACTTGCGCAAAGACCTCGCGGCGGATCAGCCCGTCCGCCTCCAGCTCGCGCAGCTGGTTGGTCAGGGTGCGCTGCGTCACGCCGGGGATGGCGCGGCGCAGTTCGCTGAACCGCATCGTGCCGTCGGTCAGGTGAAACAGGATCACGCATTTCCACTTGCCGTCGATCAGGCTGATCGCCGCCTCCACCGCACAGCCCGGCGCACAGTCGAAACGGGAATGGCGGAGCTTGCTCAAGACGGTATCCTTTCTGACACTATCATCAATCTTTGTGCGTATTGCGCAGGGCCGAGGGTAAGTCTTAGGTCTGCGGCATGCAAGCAGGAGACATGCCATGAAAGCTGTTGGATATCAGATCCCCGGCGCCATCACCGAAGCCACAGCGCTGGTCGACATCGACCTGCCGGACCCCCGGCCCGAAGGGCGCGATCTGCTGGTCGAGGTCAAGGCGGTGTCGGTGAACCCGGTCGATTACAAGATCCGCCGCAGCACCGCGCCCGAGAGCGGCGACTGGAAGGTGATCGGGTGGGATGCCGCCGGGATCGTGCGCGCCACCGGGCCGGAGGTGACGCTGTTCCAGCCGGGGGACGAGGTGTTTTATGCCGGCTCGCTGATCCGCCCCGGCACCAATGCCGAACTGCATCTGGTGGATGAACGCATCGTCGGTCATCGCCCCACCTCGCTCAGCTGGGCGGAATCCGCAGCGCTGCCGCTGACCTCGCTGACCGCATGGGAGGCGATGTTTGACCGGATGGACGTGACCCGCCCCGTGCCCGGCGCGGCGGAAGCCATCGTGATCATCGGCGGCGCGGGCGGGGTGGGCTCCATCGCCGTGCAGATCGCGCGGCAATGCACTGACCTCACCGTGATCGCCACCGCCTCGCGCCCCGAAACCCAGGACTGGGCGCGGGACCTGGGGGCGCATCACGTGCTGGATCATTCGCAGCCGCTGGCGGCACAGGTCGCAGCACTTGGTCTTGGCGCGCCTGCCTTCGTGTTTTCGACCACGCATACCGACCAGCACATCCCCGAGATCGCCGAGCTGATCGCGCCGCAGGGCCGTTTCGCGCTGATCGACGATCCCAAGGGGTTCGACGTGATGCTGTTCAAGCGCAAGGCGGTGTCGATCCATCACGAACTGATGTTCACCCGCGCGCTTTATCAGACGCCGGATATGGGCGAACAGGGGCGCATCCTGAACGAGATCGCGCGGCTGGTGGATGACGGGCGCATCCGCACCACGCTGACCGACACGCTGTCGCCGATCAATGCCGAGAACCTGAAAAAGGCCCACGCCCTGATCGAGAGCGGGACCGCGCGCGGCAAGATCGTGCTGGAAGGGTTCTGACAGCCCGTCCCGCGGGGCAGGGGAGGGCGCGGCGGGAGGGATCCCGCCGCGCCTGACTTGGCTCAGTTGGCTTCGATGGCGCTCAGCAGCGAATCCACGGTCTCGTCGCCGATATTTTCGCGGACCATGTCCTGAATGGGCGCGGTGGCGTCGCGGAACTGCTGCAGCTCCTCCTCGGTCAGGTCGATGATCTCCAGATGCTCGGCGATCTGCGCGCGCTGCTCGCTCAGCATCTCGTCCTGCACGTCCCATTCGAAGGCGGCGGCATCGGCCATCACCTCGTCAACGACTTGCTGCAGATCCTCGGGCAGGCTGTCATACCATTCCTTGTTGATCAGGTTGACGTTGGCCAGCAGGATGTGGCTCGTCGTGGTCAGATAGCTCTGCACCTCGTAGAACCGCTGCGACAGGATGTGGCCGAAGGGGTTTTCCTGCCCGTCCACCACGTTCTGCTGCAGCGCGCCGTAAAGCTCGGGGAAGGCGATGGGGGTCGGCGCCGCGCCGATGGCTTCCCAGGTCGCCACCGAATAGGGGTTCTCCGGCACGCGGATGCGCAAATTGTTGGACTTGATGTCCTCGGGGCTGCGCACGGCCACGCCAGAGGTGGTCAGCTGGCGGAAGCCCGCATTGTGGAACAGGCCGAATTTCATCCCCTGCTCGGCGAGCTTTTCGTCGATGAAGGCCGAAAACTCGCTGTCGTTCAGGATCGTGCGCAGGCGGGCGGTGTCGGTCGGAAAGACGTAAGGAATTTCGAAGGCCGCGAATTCCGGCACGAACTGCACCGCGCCAGAGGTGGAGGTCGGCACAAGCTGCACATCCCCCAGCAGCAGCGATTCCATCAGCTCGCGGTCGCCGCCAAGCGCGCCGCCGCCCTGCTGCTGCACGTCGATGCGGCCGCCGGACTTCTCTTCCAGATCCGCCTCGATCTTGTCGAAGGCCTGATAAAGCGGGTGGGTCTTGTCGCTGAGCGTATGCGCAAGGATCATGGTGTAATCGGCGGCGGCAGCGGGCAGCGCCGTGCCAAGCGCCAGCAGCGCGGAGATGGAAAGCGACTTCAGGGTCATTGGTGTGTCCTCCCTTGGGATGTGGTCCCCGGCGGCGGTCAGCCGCCGAGACTTGGCAGCCAGAGCGTGAGCCCGGGCCAATAGGTGACGACCATCAGGCCGACGATAAGCAGGGCGATCGGGACCACCAGACCACGGCAGATCTGGATGACCGACAGCTTGGTGATGCCGGAGGCGACGTAGATGTTCACCCCCACCGGCGGGGTGGCAAAGCCGATGGCAAGGTTCACCACCATGATCAGGCCGAAATGCACCGGATCGACGCCATAGGGGGCCAGCACCGGCAGCAGGATCGGGGTCAGCACGATGATGGCCGACAGCGTTTCCATCACCATGCCCACGCCCAGCAGGATGATGTTGATCAGCAGCAGCAGGATCAGCCGGTCATCGATGGCGCCGCCGATGAAATCGCCGATGGCGGCGGGCACCTGCAGCAGCGTCAGCACGCGGCCAAGTGCGGCCCCCGTGCCTGCGATGATGAGGATGGGCGCGATGGTCAGCCCGGTATTCACCAGCACGCGGCCCATGTCGCGGAAGGTCAGTTCGCGGAAGATCACCATGGCGACGACGGCGCCATAGACACAGGCGATGGCGGCGGCCTCGGTGGGGGTGAAGGCGCCCGCATAGATGCCGCCCAGCACGAAGACCGGGGCGATGAGCGCCCAGAAGCTTTCGCGGAACGCCTTCAGCGCGCTGACCCGCCCCGCGTCAGAGGTGATGCGCGCCGCATGTTTGCGGCCATAGAAATGGGCATAGCCCATCAGCAGCCCGCCGATGACCAGCGCCGGGCCGATGCCGCCGATGAACAGCGCCGAAACCGACACCTGCGCCGACATGCCGTAGATGATCATCGGGATGGAGGGCGGCACGATCACCCCCAGCGTTCCCGCCGCCGTCACCAGCGCCGTGGCAAATCGCAGGTCATAGCCGCGATGCACCAGCAGCGGCACCGCCATCGACCCGATGGCCGCCACCGTCGCCGGAGAACTGCCGGAAATCGCCCCGAACAGCATGCAGGCCGCGACCGTGGACATGGCAAGCCCGCCCCGGAACCGGCCGAACACCGCATCGGCAAAGCTGAACAGCCGCTTGGCAAGCCCGCCCTGCGTCATGATCTCGCCCGCAAGGATGAACAGCGGCACCGCCAGCAGCGGGAAACTGTCGAGCGCGGTCACCACCGACCGCACCACCTGACCGGGATTGGTGGGCGCGCCCAGCCAGCCGGGCAGCAGCGCCGCAAAGCCCAGCCCGAAGGCCACGGGGATGCTCAGCAGCAGGACGAGAAGGAAAAAGCCCAGTGAATAGATGGCAAGCATGGCGCGGTCCCCTACACGTCTTCTTGGATCACGGTGGCAGGCGCGCCCGGGGTGGTCCCCGGCACCGGCGCGCCGCGCGACATCAGCCACAGCGCCTGCAGCGCGCGCAGGAAGGCCATGCCCAGCCCCACGGGCACCGCCGCATAGACCAGCCACATCTGCAGCCCCAGCCCCGGCGAGGCCTGCCCGATCTTGGCGATGCGCTGGGTCAGCGGCACCGAATACCAGACCATCAGCGCAAAAAAGACCGCAGAGCCCACCAGCGCCAGCACCGCAAAGGCGCGCAGCCAGCGCGCGCCGCACATCACCGGCAGCAGGTCGACGGAAATGTTGCGCCCTTCGCGCACCGCAAGGCTGACGCCGATGAAGGTGCACCAGACCAGCAGATACCGCGCCAGCTCCTCGGACCAGACCAGCGGCGATCCGACAAGGTAGCGGAACACCACCTGTGCCGCGAGGATCGCCACCAGCGCAAACAGGATGATGGCGAGGATGGCGCGTTCAAAATGCGCCTCGATTGCCCGGAGCAGGGTCATGCGTCGATCACCTTGCCGGGGTTGAGAATGCCGTTGGGATCAAGCGCGCGCTTCACGCGGCGCATCAAATCCAGCTCCTCGGGGCTGCGCGAGAATTCCAGATATTTCTTCTTGGTGGTGCCGATGCCATGCTCGGCGGAGACAGAGCCGCCAAAGGCGCGCACGGTGGCATAGACCGCCTCGTCCAGCGCCTCTCCCGGCTGTGGCGCCGCCCCGGGCACCCATGCCAGCAGATGCAGGTTGCCGTCGCCGATATGGCCATAATAGACCGACCGGCCCCCCGGCACCGCCTCGGCCACCGCCGCGCGGCAGGCGCGGGCAAAACCGTCCATCTGTCCGGTGGGCAGGCCCACGTCATAGGCGTGATGCGGCCCCAGCGTGGTCTTGAATTCGGCGCAGGCATCGCGCACGCCCCAGAAGGCCTGCACGTCGGACAGGCTCTGCGAGATCGCGGCATCCTCGATGATGCCCTCTTCGAACATCGCCTCGAGGAACGCCATGAAGCGCGGGCCGTCGATGGCCTCGTCGGTGCCCTGCGCCTCGATCAGCACGGTATGGGCATGGCGGGCCTCCAGCGGATCGCGCACGCCGGGCACGGCGCAGGCCACCTCCCAGTAATCGGGCCACATCGCCTCGAAGGCGGACAGGGTCGGGCCCAGCTTGCGGCGGGCGCCGCGCAGCAGATCCACCACCTTGTCGTAATCGGACAGGCCGCAGATCGCGGCATGGGTGCAGCCCGGCGCCGGATGCAGCTTCAGCACCAGCCGGGTGATGACCCCCAGCGTGCCTTCGGATCCGATGAACAGCTGGCGCACGTCATAGCCGGTGTTGTTCTTGATGAGCTTCGACAGGGCGTTGACGATGGTGCCGTCGGGCAGCACCACCTCGGCGCCCAGCACCAGATCGCGCATCATGCCGTAGCGGATCACCCGGTTGCCGCCGGCATTGGTGCCGGCATTGCCGCCGATGGCGCAGGATCCGCGCGCGCCCAGATCAAGCGAAAAGAACAGGCCGCGTTCGGCGGCGGCGCGCTGGATCAGTTCCAGCGGGGTGCCTGCCAGCACGGTCATGGTGGCGGAGGCCTCGTCGATCTCTTCGATGCCCGTCATCTTTTCCAGCGACAGCGCGATGCCGCCCGCGATGGGACGGGCGCCGCCGCAGAGCCCGGTCAGCCCGCCCTGCGGCACCACCGGCACCCGCGCGGCATTGGCCGCAGCAAGGATCGCCGCGACCTGCTCGGCAGAGCGCGGGCAGAACAGGGCGGCGGGGGTTTCCGGCGGCAGGGCAGACCAGTCATTGAGGTTGCGCGGCGGCACCGGATCCACCAGCGCGTCCCGCGCCAGATCGGGCAGGGCCGCCAGCATCTGGGCAAGCCTTTCGGCAGTCCCGGCGGGGTTGGAGATTCCTCCGTCCATGCAGCGCACTCCTCCTCTTGGGCAGCAACGTGGCGGGAAGTTACAGTTTGCGAAATCACTGTCAACCCACCAACATGTCAGTCATGCATAATGGCTGTGCCAAAGCTCGACCGCACCGCGCCCGACAGCTGCGGACCAGACGGGTCCGAAGCGGCAGCGAGCGGAGGAGGAGGCAAGGCGCGCGACCGCCGTCCGGGGCAGACGCGCCGCCCCGGGTGATCCATCTGCGCGCCTACGGGGGCAGGATCAGCCCTGCAGCCCCTCTTCGGCGAGCACGCGGTTGGCGATGCGGTGGCATTCGACGCCCACGGGCACCCCGCAATAGATCGAGATATGGGTGATGATCGCCTTCAGCTCGTCAATGCTGACGCCATTGGTCAGCGCGCCACGGAAATGCAGCTCCCATTCCTGCATCCGGTTCAGCGCCGCCAGCATCACGATGTTCAGCATGGACCGCGTCTTGGGCGACAGCGTGTCATCCCCCCAGCCCGCGCCCCAGCAATATTCGGTGAGCAGGGTCTGGAAGTCTTTCGAAAACGCGGTGGCATTGTCCAGCGACCGTTCCACGTATTCCGCCCCCAGCGTCGCCTTGCGCTGCGCCAGCCCCCTGTCAAAACGCGCCTTGTCCATCCTGCCGCTCCTCTGTCCTGTGCGGTGCAAGGGTCTGGGCTGGCGGGGGCTGCACGTATGGCAAACTCCCCGGCGCTGACCCGCGTCTCCCCCGGGGCAGTCTGGCCAAAGACGCGGCAGCCCGCAAGACGGCAGCCCCCGCCGGCCTGCCGCAAGGCCGACAGTCCGGCACGGATTTATGATCTACAGATCATTTATCTGACTTATGATCCCGACAACATATTGACGGAATATGATCCAGGCCTCATGTTCTGTGGCGAAAGGATTCCGCCCATGGACCAGATCGCCCGCACCACCAAAGACCTTGGCCACATCCTGCGCGCCGCGCGCCGCGCCCAGAACCTGACGCAGGCGGACCTTGCCGCGCGTGCCGGCCTGTGGCAGCGCACCGTCTCGATGATCGAGACCAGCGCCAGCGGCGCCAAGGTCGAGACGGTCTTCGACCTGCTTGCCGCCCTTGACCTTGAACTGCACATCGTCCCGCGCAGCAAGATGTCGCGCGACGATCTGGAGGACATCTTCTGATGGGGCGCAAGCGCGTCTATGCGCCGCTCGACGTCTACATGAACCGCCGCCATGTCGGCCAGTATCTGCGCGCGCCCGACGGCGCCTTCGCCTTCACCTATGCCGCCGACTGGCTGGCATGGGAGAACCGGCTGCCGATCTCGCGCGCGCTGCCGCTGCGCCCCGAACGCTATACCGGCCCCCCGGTCATCGCGGTGTTCGAAAACCTGCTGCCCGACAGCGACGACATCCGCCGCCGCGTGGCAGAGCGGGTCGGGGCGGAGGGGCTGGATGCCCACAGCCTGCTGGCGCGGATCGGGCGCGACTGCGTCGGCGCGCTGCAGTTCCTGCCGGAAGGCGAAAGCCCGGGGGAGGGGCGGGCGCTGACCGGCACGCCGCTTGCCGAAGAGCAGATCGCGGCCCTGCTGAGCGATCTGCACCACACCCCGCTTGGTCTCCGGCGCGAGACGGAGTTCCGTATCTCGGTGGCGGGGGCGCAGGAAAAGACCGCGCTGCTGTTCCATGACGGCCAGTGGATCGAACCCAGCGGATCCACCCCCACGACGCATATCCTCAAGCCCGCCATCGGCACCCTGCCCAATGGCATGGATCTGACCGACAGCGTCGAGAACGAGCATTTCTGCCTGCGGCTGATGGCGGGGTTCGGACTGCCGGTGGCCCGCACCCGCATTCTGCATTTTGCCGATACCAAGGCGCTGGTGATCGACCGCTTCGACCGGCTGCGCGCCCGCGATGGCCGCCTGATCCGCCTGCCGCAGGAGGATTGCTGTCAGGCGCTGGCCGTGCCGCCCACCCGCAAATACCAGAACGAAGGCGGCCCCGGCATCGTCGAGATCTGCGACCTGCTGCAGGGCAGCGACACGCCGCTGCGCGACCGCGCCGATTTCTTCAAGGCCACGATCCTGTTCTGGCTGATCGGCGCCACCGACGGTCACGCCAAGAACTTCAGCATCGCGCTGATGCCGGGCGGGCGGTTCAGCATGACGCCGCTTTATGACGTGCTGACGGTGCAGCCCACGCTGGAGGCCGGACAGCTTCAGGTCAAGGACATGAAGCTGGCGATGCGCGCGGGCAGGGGGCGCCATTACAAGGTGTCGGATCTGCATGGCAGGCATTTTGTCGAAACCGGGCTCGCTGCCGGGTTTTCACGCCAGCAGATCGCGCAGATCTTCGACGAGATCGCCGCCGGGGCGGCGCAGGCCTTTGCGCAGGCCAGCGCCGAGATGCCGCAGGGTTTCCCGCCCGCCCTGATCGCGGCGGTGCAGCGCGGCTTTGCGCAGCGGCTGCCCCGGCTGCGCGCGCAGGAGCGCTGACGCCCCGGCGCAGGGGCCTTACCGGGTGCGGAACCGCCCCTCAGCCGCCATAGATCGGATGCGCGTCGCAAAGCGCGCGCACCTCGGCGCGCACCGCCGCCTCGACCTCGGCATCGCCCTCGGGCGACAGGGCCAGCGCATCCAGAACCCGCAGGATCAGCGTGCCGATCTGTTCGAATTCAGCGGTGCCGAAGCCGCGCGTGGTGCCCGCCGAAGACCCAAGCCGGATCCCCGAGGTGACAAAGGGCTTTTCCGGGTCGTTGGGGATCGCGTTCTTGTTGCAGGTCAGTCCCGCCCGCTCCAGCGCGATTTCCGCCACCTTGCCGGTCACGCCCTTGGGCCGCAGATCCACCAGCACCATGTGACAGTCGGTGCCACCGGACACGATGCCCAGCCCGCCCGCTTTCAGCACCGCAGCCAGCGCCTGCGCGTTGGCGATGACCTGTCCGGCATAGGTCTTGAACGACGGATCCAGCGCCTCGCCAAAAGCTACCGCCTTGGCGGCGATGACATGCATCAGCGGCCCGCCCTGATTGCCCGGGAACACCGCCGAGTTGATCTTTTTCGCCAGCGCCTCGTCATTGGTCAGGATGACGCCGCCGCGCGGCCCGCGCAGCGTCTTGTGCGTGGTCGAGGTCACGACATGGGCATGGGGCACCGGGTTGGGATAATGCCCCGCCGCGATCAGCCCGGCATAATGCGCCATGTCCACCATCAGCACCGCGCCGATCTCATCCGCGATGCGGCGGAAGGCGGCAAAGTCGATCTGCCGCGGATAGGCGGAGGCCCCGGCAAGGATCAGCTTGGGCCGGGTTTCCAGCGCCAGCGCGCGCACCTTGTCCATGTCGATCAGGTGGGTGTCGGCATCGACCTCATAGGAGACCACGTCGAACCATTTGCCCGACATGGTGACCGGCGAGCCATGGGTCAGGTGGCCGCCATGGGCCAGCGACATGCCCATGATGCGGTCGCCGGGGGCGAGCAGCGCCAGAAACACCGCCTGATTGGCCTGCGCGCCGGAATGCGGCTGCACATTGGCATAAGCCGCGCCAAACAGCTGCTTCAGCCGGTCGATGGCCACCACTTCCACCTTGTCGACAAATTCGCAGCCGCCGTAATAGCGTTTGCCCGGATAACCTTCGGCATATTTGTTGGTCAGCACCGATCCCTGCGCCGCCATCACATCGGGCGACACGATGTTTTCCGACGCGATCAGTTCGATCTGGGTCTTCTGCCGGTCAAGCTCTTCCGCGATGGCGGCGGCGATCACATCGTCAGACAGGGAAGTCTTGGGAAGCGTGTCGAACATGGGAGCAGTCCTTATCAGAGGGGCTCGGCGGCAAGCTCGCGGCAGCCGGTGTCGAGAAGGTGGAAAACATGCGGCACGAAGCTGTGCCACACATCCATGCGAAAGCGGGTGGGGCCGTCACGCCACAGCAGCACGGTGACGCCGTCGAAATTGGTGCGCCGCCCCTCGCCGGGGGCGATGCTGTCAATGTCGCGGGCGCAGCCCAGCGTCAGCAGCTCGGCGGCGCGCGGACCTTCCAGCACAAGGCTCAGCTCCCGTCCGGAGACGTTTACCAGACTGTGCGGATGCGTGGCGTAAAGCGCGGCGAACCCCGCCTCGATGCGGGGCGCCAGCGCTTCGGGGGCGTGGAGCGTCCATTCATCGGGGCCAAGGCAGATCACCTGCACCTCGCCCGCAGCGGCGCGCTGGCCGATGCGCGGCGGCAGCACCAGACCCAGCGTATCGCCAAGGGCGGCAAGCCCGTCCCGGGCGCGCAGCGACCACCGCGCGACGGGGGCCGCCACGCTGACCCGCGCGGCAGAGGTTTCCGCCATCAGGCCCGGCGCGAAAGAGGATATCGGGGCGTTCATCGTCGTCACCTCAGAGTTTCAGGCGGGCGTTTTCGGGATCGACAAAGACCATGCCGGTGATCTTGGCGGCAATCACGCGGTCGTGCATGGGGATGTGCACGGTTTCGCCCATGCGGTCCTGCCCGCCTTCGACCAGCGCCAGCGCGATGGGCCGTCCGGCGGCGTCCGAGTGATAGGAGGAGGTGACATGGCCCACCATCTTCATCGGCAGCGGCTGGTTCGGGTCGAACACGATCTGCGCGCCCTCCTCCAGCCGTGACTGATCCTCGGTCAGCAGGCCGACAAGCTGCTTGCGGCCCTTGGCGGTCAGGTCGGGCCGGGCCAGCCCGCGCTTGCCGACAAAATCCGGCTTGGCCTTGCCCACGGCCCAGCTCAGCCCCGCGTCATGGGGCGTGACGGTGCCGTCAGTGTCCTGACCCACGATGATATAGCCCTTTTCGGCGCGCAGGACGTGCATCGTCTCGGTGCCATAGGCGCAGATGTCATAGGGCTGGCCCGCGTCCCACAGGATCTGCCACAGCCTGCGGCCCATGGGGGCGGGCACGTTGACCTCGAATCCGATCTCGCCGGTAAAGCTGACGCGGAACAGCCGCGCAGGCATGCCCGCCACGGTGCAGTCCACGCAGGACATATGCGGGAAGGCCGCCTCGGTCAGCTCGACCCCGTCGACCAGCGGCGCCAGCAGCTTGGCGGCATTGGGGCCGTTCAGCGCGATGGTCGCCCAGTGTTCGGTGGTCGAGGTCAGCCAGACCTGCAGATCCGGCCATTCGGTCTGCAGGTAATCCTCCATCATGGTCAGCACCCGCGCCGCACCGCCGGTCGTGGTGGTGACGTGAAAGCGGTCCTCGGTCATGCGCCCGATCACGCCATCGTCGCGGATGAAGCCGTCATCGCCGCAAAGCAGGCCATAGCGGCAGCGGCCCGGCGCCAGCTTGGTCCATGGGTTGGTATACATGCGGTTCATGAATTCCACCGCATCCGGGCCCACCACCTCGATCTTGCCAAGGGTGGAGGCGTCGAACATGCCGACCGAGGCGCGGGTGGCCACACATTCCCGGCGCACGGCATCGTCCATGCTTTCGCCCGCTTCCGGGAAATACCACGCGCGCCGCCACTGCCCCACCGGTTCAAACACCGCGCCGTAGTCCTCGGCCCAGCTGTCGATGCGGGTCTTGCGCGTCACCTCGAAATGCGCGCCGCGATGATAGCCCGCAAAGGCCCCGAACGAGGTGGGCGTATAGGGCGGGCGGAAGGTGGTCAGACCCACCTGCGGCGGCGCCTTGCCAAGCGCGTCGGCGGCGATGTTCAGCCCGTTGATGTTGGACATCTTGCCCTGATCGGTGGCCATGCCGTTGGTGGTGTAGCGTTTGACATGCTCGATCGACCGCATGCCCTCGCGCACGGCCAGCCGCAGATCCTTGGCGGTCACGTCGTTCTGGTAATCGACAAAGGCCTTGGCGCGGCCCGGATCGCGGTCGGTCGGCAGTTCCCTGCGGCTTTCGCCCTGTCCGGGGCGGTCGTCCTGCACCTCATAGGCCCGCGCGATCCCCGCAGCGCCCAGGTCCGCCGCCACGGCGCGGCCCTTTTCGGCGCCGTCCTGCAGCGCCGCCGCGATCCCCCACAGGCCGCGGCTCGCCCCGGCGATCACGCAATCCTCGGGCGTGTCCTTCGGCAGGAAGGTGGTCAGATCCTCGTCCCATGCCAGCGATCCGCGCGTGTGCGAGAACAGATGCAGCGACGGCGTCCAGCCCCCGGACATCAGCACCGCGTCGCAGCGGATCGTCGCGGCGGCACCCACCGTGCCGTTCAGCACCGGGTTGATGCGCAGCGACGCGACCCGCAGCCGCCCGCTGCTGGCGGTGGCGGTATGCGACAGCTTCACCGGGATGCCGCGCCTGTCCGCCTCGGCCCGCAGATCGGGCCGCACGGTGGCGCGGGTGTCGACGATCGCCTGCACCTTGGCGCCCGCATCGGCCAGATCAAAGGCCGCATACCACGCGCTGTCATGCGAGGTCAGCACGACCGGCTGCCGGCCCACCAGCACGCCATAGCGGTTGAGATAGGTCTGCGCCGATCCGGCCAGCATCACGCCGGGGCGGTCATTGCCGTGAAACACCAGCGGCTTTTCCAGCGCGCCCTGCGCCAGCACCACCCGCTTGGCCCGCACCCGCCACATGCGTTCGCGCGGCGTGTCGGCGGGCTGCTGCGGCAGATGATCGGTCAGCTTTTCGACCATGCCGATCATGTTCTGGTGGTAATAGCCGATGGCGGTGGTGCGGGTCATCACCCTGACGCCCGCAGCCCGCAGCGCGGCAAGCTCCTGCGCCAGCCAGACCCATGCCGGTGTGCCGCCGATGCGCGCCTGCGGTTCGGACAGCAGCGTGCCGCCCGCTTCGGAGTTCTCGTCCACCAGCACGACCCGCAGCCCTTCGGCACAGGCGGCGCGGGCGGCGGCAAGCCCGGCAGGACCGGCGCCGACGATCAGCACGTCGCAATGCAGATAGCGCGAGGCATAGCTGTCGGGATCTTCTTCGCTGGGTGACACGCCCAGACCGGCGGCGGCGCGGATGAACGGCTCATAGACCTTGTCCCAGAAGCTTTTGGGCCACATGAAGGTCTTGTAATAGAACCCTGCGGAAAACAGCATGTAGGCGGCGTCATTCACCGCGCCGATGTCCCATGTCAGGCTCGGGAACTTGTTCTGCGAGGTTGTCTCCAGCCCGTCCCAGATCTCCTGCACGGTGGCGCGGGTGTTGGGCTCGAACTGGCCCTTGCCGCGGCGGGTGCCGATCAGGGCATTGGGCTCTTCCGATCCGGCGGCGACGGGGCCGCGCGGGCGGTGATACTTGAACGACCGGCCCATCAGGTGGATGCCGTTGGCCAGCAGCGCCGAGGCGACGGTATCGCCGCGCAGGCCCCGGATGCGCCTGCCGTCAAAGGTGAAGTCCACCGGCTGGGCAGTCTCGACGCGGCCCTTGCCCGCAACGCGATAGCGGCTCATGTCAGGCTCTCCGTCAGGCTGGCAAGGTCTGGACGCGGTGCGCCCGCCCGGTAGGTGGTCAGGAACTTGTCGGACACGGTGTCGCGCACCGCGTTGAAGAACCGCCCGCAGCCGTGCTGATGCCGCCAGCGTTCGAAATGCGGCCCCTTGGGGTTTTCGCGGATGAACAGGAACTCTTCCCACTGCTCATCGGTCTGGGCGGACGGATCCTGCGGGCGCAGGACATGCGCCTGACCGGCATAGGCGAATTCGGCCTCTGGCAGGGTTTCGTCACAATAGGGGCAATGGATCAGCAGCATTGGTCAGTCCCTCAATGCGCGACGGCGGCGGCGGCCGCCTCGTCGATCAGGCGGCCCGTGCGGAACCGCTCCATGGTGAAGGGCGCGTTGATCGGGTGCGGTTCATCCTTGGCCACGGTCCAGGCAAAGGTATGCGCCGCGCCCGGTGTCGCCTTGAACCCGCCAGTGCCCCAGCCGCAGTTGACATAAAGCCCCGGCACCGGGGTTTTGGAGATGATGGCGGAGCGGTCCGGCGTCACGTCGACGATGCCGCCCCATTTCCGCAGCATCCGCATGCGGTTGAAGATCGGGAACACCTCGGTGATCGCGGCCACGGTATGTTCGATCAGCGGCAGGCCGCCGCGCTGGCTGTAGCTGGTATACTGGTCGGTGCCCGAGCCGATCACCAGCTCGCCCTTGTCGGACTGGCTGATATAGGCATGCACCGCGTTCGACATGACCACGCAGGGAAAGACCGGCTTGATCGGTTCCGACACCAGCGCCTGCAGCGGATAGCTTTCCAGCGGCAGGCGCACGTCTGCGGTCTGCATCACGACCGAGGTGTGACCGGCAGCCGACACCGCCACCTTCTTTGCGCGGATGAAACCCTTGGCGGTTTCGACCCCCGCGACCGAGCCATCGGGATGGCGGCGGATCGCCGTGACCGGGCAGTTCTGGAGGATGTCGACGCCGCGCATCGCGGCCCCCCGGGCATAGCCCCATGCCACGGCATCATGCCGCGCCGTGCCCGCCCGTTCCTGCAGCGCGCCGCCCATCACCGGATAGCGGGCCTTGGGCGAAATCGACAGCGGCGGGCAGTAGTCCTTGCACTCCTGCGGGGTCAGCCAGCGGTTGTCGACGCCGTTCAGCCGGTTGGAATGGATGTGCCGCTTGAAGCTTTGCACGTCATGCACGTTATGGGCGAGCATCAGCACGCCCCGGCGCGAATACATGACGTTGTAATTCAGTTCCTGGCTGAGGTTCTCCCACAGATCGACGGAGTGATCGTAAAGCCGCGCGCTTTCGTCATAAAGATAGTTCGACCGGATGATCGTGGTGTTGCGCCCGGTATTGCCGCCGCCCAGCCAGCCCTTGTCGATCACCGCGACATTGGTGATGCCGTGCTCCTTGGCCAGATAATAGGCGGCACCCAGACCATGCCCGCCCGCGCCGACGATGATCACGTCATATTCGGCCTTGGGCTGGCTGTCGGGCCATTGCTCGGTCCAGCCCTTGTTGCCGAAGAAGGCGTGTTTCAGCAGGCTGAACGCACTGAAATGGGACATGGGCGGCACCTTCTGGGGAAAACTTGCCGCCTAGGGCTAAGCGTCGCGCCGGTTCGATGTCGGTAGATTTGCGTCACAAAGCCTGTATGATCGCGCCATGCGCCAGACCGATCCCCTGTCCCGGACCACATCCCGCAAGCGGCTGAGCGTGGCGTTCCTGCTGGCGGAAAACTTCACGCTGTCGGCCTTTGCCAATTTTGTCGACGTGCTGCGGCTTGCCGCCGACGAGGCGGACAAGTCGCGCCCGATCCTGTGCGACTGGTCGGTGCTGTCGGACACGCTGGCGCCGATCCGGTCCAGCTGCGGGGTCAAGGTCACGCCTGACACGCTGCTGCGGCGGGCGGCGGCGCCGGATTATCTGGTGGTGGTGGGCGGGGTGATGAATGACCGCTCTGCGCTGAACCCCGCCGAACGCGCCTATCTTCAAGCGCGCGCCCATGCCGGAACGCCGCTGGTCGGGCTTTGCACGGGGGTGTTCCTGCTGCATGAATCGGGCCTGCTGGACGGCTATCGCTGCTGCGTCAGCTGGTTTCACCATCAGGATTTTGTCGACCGCTTCGAGGCGGTGCAGCCGGTGTCGGACCAGATCTTCGTGGTGGACCGCGACCGGCTGACCTGTTCCGGCGGCCATGGCGCGGCGCATCTGGCAGCCTTTCTGGTCTCGCGCCATGTCGGGCAGAACGCCGCGATCAAAAGCCTGAACATCATGATGATCGATGCGGCCCTGCGCGGCGAGCAGGCGCAGCCCGGACAGCAGATCGCCCGCACCCCGCGCGACGCGCTGGTCAAGCGCGCCATCCTGCGGATGCCGCAGAACATCGAAACACCGCTGCCGGTCGCAACGCTGGCGGATCAGCTGCAGGTCGGGCGGCGGACGCTGGAACGCCGCTTCCGCGAGGATCTGGGGCAGACCCCGGCCAAGATCTATCTTGATCTGCGGCTGGACCGGGCGCTGCTGCGGCTGCGCACGACCCCGGATGCCATCGCCGACATCGCGCTGGCCAGCGGGTTCTGCGACGGCCCGCATCTTGCCCGCACGCTCCGGGCGGAGCGTGGCTTTTCCCCGGCGGAATATCGCAAGGCGCAGGCCCGGCGCGACGATGACCTGCCGACGGTGGGCGTGCTGCTGAACCAGACCGGCTGACCGCGCGGCACGCGCCCCTCCGGCCATAAGGCAGGGGAGGCGCCGTCACAGCGGCGGCGGCGGCACCATTTCGGGCCGGGCGCTGCGGCGGCACAGGAACACCTCCGGTTCGGGGCGGGCCGTGATCGCAAAGCCCGCGCTGCGCAGCATGGCGGCGATGGCGGGACCGTTGGGGACAAACCAGTTGGTCGGATCCCCCGAATAGCGGTGTTCGACAAAATGCAGCCGGGGAAAGTCGGGCCGGTCGAAAAGCGAAGTTTCCTCAAAGGGATAATCCGCCTCTACCGGGCCTTCCTCTGCCGCGCCGCGCATCAGCGACTGGAACAGCAGCAGGTCATCGGCCACATGCTCGTGGATCATGTCCAGCGCCAGCAGCGGGTGGCGCAGGTGGTAGAACACCCCCATGAACAGCACCAGATCGAAGCGTTCCTTCAGCCTGCCGATGTCATAGACTGACATCTGCCGCAGTTCGATATCCTCGCCCGCCTCGGCGACGGCGAATTCCGCCTGCCGCAGGTAATGCGGGTCGCTGTCGATGCCCAGCACCCGCCCGGCGCCGCGCCGCTTCATCTCCAGCGCGAAGAACCCGGCATTGCAGCCGATGTCCAGAACGCTGCGCCCCTGCAGATCCTCGGGCAGCACATGGCGGAACCCTTCCCATTTCAGGCGCGGGTAATCCCCCAGAAAATGGTCCGGAGCGGTCTGCACCCCCCCGATGGTCAGGTTGTGAAACCACGGGCCAAGCCCGGTGATCCGGTCGCGCAGGGCGGTCTGTGCGGTTTCTGTCATTCGGCGGCTCCCTGATGCTGGATCCATGGGTCATCCGGCTGCTCGGCACGCCGCCGGGGCGGCTGCGGTGGGACGGGGCGGGGGGTGGCCACGTCCAGCTGCATCCGGAAATGTGCGATCGTGGCGCCCAGCCCCTCGTGCAGCGGCACCTCGGGCTGCCAGCCCAGCAGACGCCGCGCTGCCGAGATGTCCGGGCGGCGGCGGCGCGGGTCATCCTCGGGCAGCGGGCGGAACACCAGACCCGACGGCGATCCGGTCATGTCCAGCACCTGTTCCGCCAGATCGAGGATCTCGTATTCGTCGGGATTGCCCAGATTGACGGGCTGCACCGGGTTCGGCTCCAGCTCCATCAGCTGCTGCAGGCCCAGCACCAGATCCGAGACAAAGCAGAAGGACCGCGTCTGCCGCCCGGTGCCGTGGATGGTCAGATCCCGCCCCGACAGCGCCTGCACGATCAGGTTCGACACGATCCGCCCGTCATCGCGCTGCATGCGCGGGCCATAGGTGTTGAAGATGCGGGCGACGCGGGCATCGACCCGGCCCTGCCGCTGCATGTCGAAACACAGCGTCTCGGCGGCGCGCTTGCCCTCGTCGTAACAGGCGCGCGGCCCGGTGCAGCTGACATTGCCGTGGTAATCCTCGTGCTGCGGGTGCTGTTCGGGATCGCCGTAAACCTCGCTGGTCGAGGCCTGCAGGAAGCGCGCGCCATGGGTTTCGGCCAGCGCCAGCATGTTGGCGGCGCCGTTGACGCAGGTCATCATGGTGTGGATCGGATCGGCCTGATAGCGCGCGGGGGAGGCCGCGCAGGCAAGGTTGTAGATCCGGTCCAGCCGTTCCTCATGGGCATAGGGGGTGCAGACATCACCTTCCACCAGCGCAAAGCGGGGGTGGTTCAGCAGCGGGGCGATATTGGCGCGCGATCCGGTCAGGAAGCTTTCCAGACAGGTGACGTGGTGCCCCGCCGCAAGCAGGGCGTCGCACAGATGCGATCCGACAAATCCGGCCCCGCCGGTGACAAGGATGTTCAGGCGCCGCTTGGCTGACATGGGACTCATTGGGTCGATCCTTCCAGAAAGGGCTCATGACGCGGGGGGCGCGCACCGGCCCCGGGGCTCAGGGCGCGCAGCAGGTCTTGGGCGCGGGCGGCCCCGGTATGGGATGTGGCGACGATCCGGCGCGCGGTCTGGCCGATGGCGCAGGCGGCCTTTTCGGGCTTGCACAGCGCGGTCAGCACGTCGTCGCGGCTGCGCGCGATCAGGATCGCCTCGTCCTCGGGGAAAAGCCCGTCCAGCCCCGGCCATGGATCGCTGATCACCGGCGTCGCGCAGGCCGCCGCCTCGAACAGCCGGACCGAGGGCGACCAGCCCGCCGCGATCATGTCATCCCGCGTCACGTTCAGGGTAAAGCGCTGGCGGCTGTAGAACGAGGCGTGTTTTTCGGGCGGCAGATGGTCGATGCGGTCGACATTGCCGGGCCAGTCGAGGCTGTCGGGATATTGCGGCCCCGCCACGACGAAGCGCAGGTCGGGCCGGGCGCGGGCGGGTTCTATCAGCAACTCGTTAAGCCGCACCTGCCGGTCGGGGCTGTAGGTGCCAAGATAGCCCAGATCCCAGATCTTGGGCTCGTCGGTGGGGTGGTAGCGCTGCGCATCCACCGAACAGAACAGCGCCTCGGCGCGCCGCGCGCCCCAGTCGCGCTGCAGCTCGTTCAGCACCTGTCCGCCGCTGAACGACAGATAAAGATCAAAGAGCGGGATCTGGCGGCGGGCCAGATATTCCTCCTCGCCCTGCCGCAGCCGCGCCAGCGTCACCGGCGTGTCGATGTCATAAAAGCAGAAGCGCCGCAGATCCATCGCCGCCAGCCGGTCGATCAGGCCGATCCCGTCCGGCACATAGGATCCGACGATCACGGCATCGGCGGCGCGCAGCCGGTCGGCATGGCGGGCCAGCACCTGTTCGGGATCGTCGTAAAGCTCCAGCTCGCAGAACTGCGGATCCGGCAGGTCGCGCTGCGCCGCATACCACGGCACGTCGCGTTCCAGAAACAGCACCCGGTGCCCCTGATCGGCGAGCCCCCGGATCAGCGCGCGGTAGGTGGTGGCGTGGCCATTGCCCCAGGACGAGGTCAGGGACAGGCCGAAGATGACGATATCCATGGGCGCGGTCATTCGGCGGCAACCTTTCTGGACTGGGCGGCGCGCAGAAAACAGGCATGCGCCTCGCGCGCGCGGTGGTCATAGGTGTGATCGGTCAGCAGCCGCGCCTGCGCCGCAGCGCCAATGGCGCGGGCGCGCTCCGGCGTCAGCCCCACAAGGATCTCGGCGACGTCGCGCCCGTCACGGGCGACCAGCACCTCGGATCCGGGCGCAAGGAAGGCGTCGATCCCCTCCCAGTAATCTGTGATCAGGCAGGCGCCGACGCCTGCCGCCTCGAACACACGGGTTGCGGGCGAAAAGCCGGTGGCGGCCATGCTGTCGCGGCTGATGTTCAGCACCGCCATGGGCGAGCAGTTGAAGCGGTTGTGATCCCCGGTGCCGACATGGCCCAGATGGGTGACATTGGCGGGCAGCTGCTGCGGATCCCAGCCCGAGCCGCCCAGCAGGAACTCCAGATCGGGCAGGTCGGCTGCGGGTTTCAGGAAAAACTCCGCCACGCGGGCCTCGCGGTCCGGCAGCCGGTTGCCCAGAAAGGACAGGGCTGCGGCGAAGCGGTCCTGCGGCGCCACGGCAAAATGCGTGTCGGGATCCAGCGCGTTGTAGATCGGCACGCACCAGCGCGCCCCCAGCCCGCGATAGGCCGCGACCACCGCATCGCCGCCGCCATAGGTCAGCACCATGTCGAGATCGGGCAGGCAGCGGCGCAGCGGATCATCCGGCGCGGCCCGCAGCGCGGCCAGCGTCGCGGGCGCGTCGACATCCCAGAACACCCGCAGCGCGTGTGGGGCGGCATGGGTCATGACCCGCTCCAGCAGCAGGTCATCGGCATACCCCACGCCCGACGCCTTGACCACGATATCCGCCGCCGCCGCCTGACGGGCGGCAGTTTCCAGCCCTTCGGGCGTGGCGGGGTAGACCACCACCCGGGCCCAGTCCGGCGGGGAGATGTCGCGATGCGCCTGCCGGTCAAAGGCATCGGGTTCGTAAAAGGTGATGTCGTGGCCCAGCCGGGACAGCGCCTTCAGCAGGCCCCGGTAATAGGTGGCAGCCCCGTTCCAGTACGAGGACAGCAGGCTTGATCCATAAAACGCGATCTTCATTCCGCGGCCTCCGTTGCCAGCGCGGCGCGTCCGGGCGCCAGAGTTTCGATGATGCCGAACAGCTCGTCGACGCGGTGGCGGCAGGTGTGCCGGGCCCGGATCGTGGCCAGCCCCTCGCGGCGCAGGCTGTCGGCCAGCGCGGGATCGCCCAGCACCGCGCGAAGATGGCGCTGCATCTCGGCGCCGTCGCGGGCGACCAGATGATCGGTGCCCGGACGGAACAGCCCTTCGGCATCGTCCCAAGGGGCAGAGACCAGCGGGATGCCGCAGGCCATGGCCTCGAACGGGCGGATGGTGGGAATGCCGGGCAGCGACTGCACATAGGGGCGGCGCGGCACATGCACGGTGACGCGGTGCCGGGCAAAGGCGTGCGGCACCTCGGCATTGGCGATCCAGCCGCCAAACTCCAGCCCCGCCTCGGCCAGCCGGGCCTTGGCGCTGTCGGGGTAGCGCACGCCGCGCACCGTGGCGCGCAGCCCCAGCGCCTCGGCGGGGCGGATCAGGTATTCCTCCAGCTCGGCGGTGCGTTCGTCATCACCCCAGTTGCCGATCCAGATCAGGTCGCCCTCCACGGGTGCGTCCAGCGGGCGGAACAGCCGGTCATCCGCCGCCTCGTGCCATGTGAACACCTGTCGGCCCCAGCCGCGCGCCAGATAGCGCTGCCGCAGGGTTTCGCCAAAGGCGAGGATGCCGTCATAGCCGCCCAGATCCAGCCCCGCCATATCCGCATCCGAGGAGACGGCGCGGTGATGGGTGTCATGGAAGAACAGCAGAAACCCCGCCTCGCGCCGCAGCGCGCCGATCCGCGCCGCCAGCGCGGGATCGGTCCATTCATGGACGATGACCACATCCGCCCCGTCCAGCGCCGCGGCATGGTCAAAGCTGGCATCGTAGCTTTGCGCGCGCAGATCCGGAAACCGCGTGAAAAACGCCTGTTCCGCCCCGGGGCCCTGATCGGCGCGCAGGTTCTCGCGGCTCCAGCCGCCCTGCGGTTCCAGCGCCAAAGCCTCGTGCCCCCGCGCCACCAGATCGCCCATCACGCCCCGCAGGAAATGCGCGTTGCCATGGTTCCAGTCAGAGACAAGGGAATGGGTGTAAAAGACGAAACGCATCAGGCCAGCTTCCTTTCTTGGTGTGGCGCCCCGAACAGCGCCGCCATCGCCCGCGCCTGCCGGTCCGGGCAGAACTGCCGCGCGCGGCGCTGCCCCGCCTCGGCCAGCCGCGCCCGCAGCTGGTCGTTGCGGGACAGGTCATTGATCCGCGCGGCAAAGGCTGCGGCATCGCCGGGCGGGGCAAACAGCGCCGCATCCGCCCAGATCTCGCGGTAGGTCGGGATGTCCGACAGCACCAGCGCGGCACCGCCCGCCGCCGCCTCCAGCGCGGCAAGCCCGAAGGGTTCATAGACCGAGGGAGAGACGAAGATCCCCGCCTCGGCGGCGGCGCGGCGCAGATCGGCATGGGGGCGGCTGCCCTGCGCCTTGGCATGATGAAACGCCGCCGCCGCCACGCCGTCGCGCGCGACGGGGCCAAAGGCCAGCACCGGCCAGTCAGTCAGCGCCGCCGCAGCATCGAGCGTGGCGGCATCCTTGCCCTCGTCCCACCAGCGGGCGGCGGCATAGACGAAGGGCTGGCGGTGCAGGCCCGGTGCGGGGGGTGCGATGGCGTTCGGCACCACGCCGACCGGGTCCGCAGCGGGATAGCAGCGCGCCGTCAGATCCGCATGCGCCCGGCTGGGGGCCAGCACCTGATCGGCGCGCGCCATGCCTTCGGCGTTCAGATCGCGCTGCCAGCGCCATGCGGGCGGCACGTCGCTGCCCCGGACCGCGCGGAACCATGTGACCACGCAGGAATGGGTCACCGCAATGACGCGGGCGCGGGTGGTCAGCCCCGCCGCCTGCGACGGGGCGTTGACCTGCAGCACATCCGCGCCGGTCTCTGCCACCAGCGCGTCAAGCGCGGGGGCCACGGCGGCCAGATCGGCGCGGTCCGGCACGGTCCAGTCCAAGGGCAGCCCGGTCCAGCGCAGATCGGCCACCGCACGCGCCTCGGCCATCCGGGCGGCGGAGGGCGGCGCGCCGAAGCCCGCCAGCACCGTGGCGATGCCCTGCCGCCGCAGCCCGCGCGCCAGATCCAGCGCATAGGTCCACACGCCGCCCGCCGCATCGCAGGTCATCAGCACCCGCATGTGCGCTCCAGTTCCGGCAGGGGCAGCGGCTGCTGATCCTGAATGTCGCTGAACTGCCGGAAGGCCTGCAGGTAATGGCGGTGCGCCCGTTCCCATGCCTGATCGTCGGGCGCGCCCCAAAGCTGCCGGTAGCTGGGCGAGCTGGGATAGGGGTAAAGCGGCACCGGTTCGTTGGCCCAGACGCCATGCCCCAGCAGATGGCCGCGCCAGTGCTCCACCAGCGCCGGGTCATCCTCGACCACGCCGATCAGGTTGGCCTGAACAAAGGGCACGTGCCGCCGCGCCTCGATCAGGCGCTCGGCCAGTTCCGGCGTGTCCATCCGGCAGCGTTTCGCCAGCTGTTCGCGGCCCTCCACGGTCAGGCTTTCCAGCCCCGCCTCGATGGACACGCAGCCCGCGCGGCCCAGCAGATCCAGCATCGCGGGTTTCCACAGGTCGATCCGGGTCTGGATCCCGAAGACCACGTCCCGCGCCACCAGCGCCTCCAGCAGCGCGGTCTGCGGCAGGAAGATCTCGTCGATGAAATAAAGATAGCCGACACCTTGCGCGATCAGCGCGTCGATCTCCTGCAGCAGCGGCTCCAGATCACGGCGGCGGTAGCCATCGCGGAAGTCCATCTTGGCGCAGAAACTGCATTCATAGGGGCACCCGCGCGAGGCTTCGACCTCGGCGCCCGCGCCCCGGCGGGGGCTGTCGCTGTCGAAGCGGTGGTGGTGATGGGTGTGGCGCCCGATCCAGTCGGCAGGCCACGAGAGGGCAGCATGATCGGTGAAGCGGCTGATCGCCTGCGCCCCCGACAGCACCACGCGGCCCTCCTCCAGCCGGGCGGTGCCGGGGATTTCGGACCAGTCGCTGCTGCTCGCAAGCCGGGCCACCACCTCTTCGCATTCGCCGCGGATCACCAGATCCACCCCCAGCTTGCGCAGGGTCGGGGCGGGGGTCGCGGATCCATGCGGCCCCACCGCCACCTCGCGCCCGCCGCGCCCGGCGAGATGGTCCAGAAACTCGGCGGGCACCCGCAGTTCGGGCTGCGCGCAGCGCCAGAACAGATAGGTGGGCGCGGTGGTCACCACGGTCATGGCAGGGGCAAATTCCGCCACCCGGCGGGCCAGTTCGGCGTTGTCCAGCCCCTGAAGCTGACCGTCGAGCATCAGCACCTCATGGCCGTCGCGGTCCAGCAGGGCGCGGGAATAGCCAAGCTCCAGCGGCAGATGCGGGTCGCGGCAGCCGAAATAGATGCTGCCCTCATAGGTCCAGTGCGGATTGACGAGTGCAACTTTCATGCGGAAACCTTCCGTCTGGTTCGGATGTCGGGGGTCTGCGGCAGGCGGTGCCGGGCCAGCCAGTCGCGCAAGGACGCGACGCCGTCTTTCCAGCCCACGACCGGCTGCCAGCCGGTGGCCTCGGTCAGGGCGCGGGTGTCGGCCACGAAATAGCGCTGGTCGCCGGTGCGGGTGCGGTCATGGGTGATTTCCGGCGCCACACCCTGCAGCCTGCCGATTTCGGCCAGAAGCCGGTTCAGGCTGACGGCATTTTCCGGCCCGCCGCCCAGATTGAAGGCCCGGCCGGAAATCGCGTCGATCCGGTCCAGCGTGGCGCGATAGGCGGCCACGGCATCGGACACATGCAGGATGTCGCGCACTTGATCGCCGTCCCCGAACAGCGTGATGGGCTCGCCCGCCAGCGCGCGCAGCAGGAAATGTGCGACCCAGCCCTGATCCTCGGTGCCGAACTGGTGGGGGCCGTAGATGCAGCTCATCCGCAGCACCGCGCTCTGCATCCCGTAAGAGCGGGCGTAATCCAGCACATACTGCTCTGCCACGCCTTTGGAACAGCCATAGGGCGTGTGGAAATCCAGCGGACGGTCCTCGCCGATGCCGCGCGCGCGCAGGGCGGGATCGGCGGGCAGATAGCCTTCGGCCAGATGATCCAGCGCCACATCCTCCAGATCGCCATAGACCTTGTTGGTGGAGGCATAGATCACCGGAATCCGCCGCCCCGTGGCGCGCACCGCCTCCAGCAGGTTGACGGTGCCGCGGGCGTTCACCTCGAAATCGCCCGACGGATGGGCAAGGCTGGTGGTCACCGCCGTTTGTGCCGCAAGATGGAAAACGGCGCGCGCCTCCTCCAGCCCGGCGGGGGCGCAGCGCGGATGGCGGATGTCGGCCACATGCACCGCCGCGCGCGCCCCGTAGGTGTCGCGCAGCCATTCAAGGTTCTGCTCCACCCCGGGGCGGCACAGGTTGTCGAGCAGCAGCACCTCCTCGCCCTCGGCCAGAAAGCTTTCGGCAAGGTTGGTGCCGATGAAGCCGCAGCCGCCGGTGATGACCACCGGGCGCGCCCAAGTCCGGCGCAGGGAAGGGGCGGCCAGTGCCGCCACATGGCGGGCCCGCGCCGCGCCACCTTCGGTCAGCAGCCGGGCCAGAAGTTTCGGGCGGTTCGCGGCATCGACCGCGCCCATGTGATAGTGCCGCGCGTCGAACCAGTGGCCTTCCTGCACCGCGATCTCGTCGGCGATGTCGCGCCACGCATACCAGTAGAGCCGGTCGGCGGGCGCGTCATGGGCGGCCAGATACTGCCGCACCTGTTCCATCTCGTCATGGGCCCATGTGGAATAGCCGGCTTCGGTGATCCAGAGCCCGGCCTTGGGATTATAGCGGTCAAGGATGTCGCGGGCGGAGGCCAGCTGCGCCTCCCAGCCCTGCCATGCGCCCGCCTCGCTGTCCCACGTGCCGGGAAAGCCGTGCACGCCCACGGCATTGACCAGCGCCAGCAGCCCGCGCTGGCCCATCAGGTCCAGCCAGATCGGATCGAACGGGCTTGGCCCGCCCAGCACCACCGGAAAGCCGCGCGCCCGCACCCAGTGCGCCGCGTCGATCATCATCTCGGAATAAAGACAGTGGTCGGGATCGGCGCGCCAGTCCCAGTCCAGCAGGTTGTTGGGTTCGTTCCACAGCTCCACCGCCTCGAAATGGCGGCCATGGCGGGTCAGGATCAGATCGACAAAATCCGCAAAATCCCGCAGCCGGTGCGGTGCGCCGGAACTCCGCCCGGTGCGCGACAGCGACGGCGGCGTGTAGTGGAAACAGGGCATCAGGTCGAAGGCGTCGCCCAGCTGGGGCATCAGCCAGTCATACCATGCCTCGGCCCCCTCCATGTGATATTCGGCCCATGAAAACTGCGTCCGCAGACGGCGCACGCCCGCCGCGCGCATCATGGCGATGGCGGTTTCGGCATGGGCGTGGTCGCCCATGCGGAACCATTCGACAAAGCCCAGCGGGGCGGTCTGGCTGGCGGCATCGGTCATCTGACCAGCCCCCGCTCTTCCAGTTCGCGCCGCATCTCGGCACCCCGGTCGACCGAGGTTTCGGCGGCGATCCATGCCGCCAGTTCCGGCATCGACTCCTCCAGCCGCTTTTCCGGGCGGAAGCCCAGCAGGTCGCGCGCCTTGGTGAGGTCGGCGAAACAGTGGCGGATGTCGCCTGACCGCGCGCGGTTCAGGATCTCGGGGGCAAGCTCGGGCCGGTCCAGCGCATGGGCCAGCATCTCGGCGACGGAGGCGATGGAATAGGCGTGACCGCTGCCGATGTTCAGCACATGCCCGGCGGCGGCGGGCTGGTCCATGGCCAGACGGAAGGCCCGCGCGATGTCATCGACATGCACGAAGTCGCGCATCTGCCGCCCGTCCTCGAACACCGTGGCGCGGCTGCCATTGATCAGCCGGGATCCAAAATTCGCCAGCACGCCGGTATAGGGGTTGGACAGCGCCTGACCGGGGCCGAACACGTTGAAAAGCCGCAGCGCCACGGTTTCCGTCGGATAGGTCGCGCCAAAGATCATCGCGGCGCGTTCCTGCGCAAACTTTGTCAGCGCGTAGATGGAGGCCAGATCCACCGGCTTGTCCTCGGGGGTGGGCAGCGGCAGCAGCGGCGCGCCCGAGGCATCGACCGGATCCCAGCGGCCCGCGTCCAGATCGGCGGCGCTGCGCCGGGCATCGGTCACCGTCTCGCCGCTCTGGCTGCGATAGAGGCCTTCGCCATAGACGCTCATCGACGAGGCCAGCACCAGACGGGGCACGGGTTCGGCGATCAGCGCCTCCAGCAGCACGGCGGTGCCCAGATCATTGGCCCCGGTATAGCGGGCGATCTCATACATGGACTGGCCCACCCCCACCTCGGCTGCGAGGTGAAAGACGCCGTCCACGCCCCTGACCGCGCGCCGGACCGTATCGGCATCGCGCATGTCGCCTTCGATGAACTCCACATCGGGCAGGCTGGGCCGGGTGTCGCCATGGACCTGCGGCACCAGAGAATCCAGCACCCGCACCTCGGCGCCCCGTGCCAAGACCTCGCGGGTGAGGGCGCGGCCGATGAAACCGCAGCCGCCTGTGATGAGATATGTCGTCATGACCCCTCGCGCTGTTCGCTGTGTCTGATGGCAGCCTGAACAGCATCAGCAGTCGGATGTTCCTGAAGTTTCTCCGCGCCGGGCCGGGACGCGCGGAAAATCGCAGGCGGCGGCAGGGGCTGTCCCGGCTCGGAACAGAGCGGCGCGTGGCCGGTTCCTGCCCCGTGGCGCTGGCGTCTGACCCGTCCCGCGCCACGGCGCCGCATCACCCAAAGGAGACCGCCATGACCACATCCACCACCACGACCGATCACGACACGATCCGCCGCTGGGCCGAGGCCCGCGACGGCAATCCGGCGCTTGTCCGGGGCACCGGCGAGGACGGCGTGCTGCGCATCGATTTCAACGAACGCGAGGAGCGGCTGGACCCCATCAACTGGGACGAGTTCTTTCGCGTGTTCGAGCAGAACAACCTTGCCTTCCTCTATCAGGAAAAGACGGCGGACGGATCGACCAGCCGGTTCAACAAGCTGGTCCGCCGCGACACCGCCTGATCCCCGCCCTGTGGCGGGCCGCAGCACCACCCGCCGCAGGAGCTGCCCGATGGGGGGCGGGGGCAACTGCCCCGCCCCCCGGTGGTCTCAGACCTGCAGGCCGGGCTTCAGCACGACCTTGGTCCAGTCGTTCTGGTTGGTCTTGAAGTTGTCATAACCGCGGGCCGCGTCTTCCAGCGGCAGGCGGTGCGAGATGAGGAAAGTGGTGTCCAGCTCGCCCTCCTGAATGCGGCGCAGCAGCTCGGCGGTGTATTTCTGCACATGCGTCTGCCCGGTGCGCAGCTGCAGGCCCTTTTCCATCAGCGCGCCCAGCGGAAACTTGTCCAGAAAGCCGCCATAGACGCCGGGAACCGACACCCGGCCGCCCTTGCGCACCGCCATCAGCGCCTCGCGCAGCGCGTGCCCGCTATCGGCGCCCACGCCCACGGTCTGCTTGAAGTTGTCCATCACCGTGTCGGGCGCAAAGCCATGCGCCTCCATGCCGACGGCGTCGATCACCGCATCGGGGCCAAGCCCGCCCGATAGCTCCATCAGCGCCTCCAGCACATGGGTCTGGGTGTAGTCGATGACCTGCGCGCCCAGCTTGCGCGCCAGCGCCAGCCGGTTCGGATAATGGTCGATGCCGATGACCCGCGCCGCGCCCATGGCCAGCGCCGACTGGATGGCAAAGAGCCCCACCGGCCCGCAGCCCCAGACCACCACGGTGTCATCCGGCCCGATATCGGCATTGGCAGCGGCCATCCAGCCGGTGGGCAGGATGTCGGACAGGAACAGCACGTCGTCATCCTCCATCCCGTCGGGAATGACGATCGGCCCCACATCGGAAAACGGCACCCGGACATATTCCGCCTGACCGCCGGGATACCCCCCGGTCAGGTGCGAATAGCCGAAGAGCCCGCCCGTGGCATGGCCATAAAGCTTTTCCGACACGTCCTGCTTTTCCGCCGGGTTGGAATTGTCGCAGGCCGCGTATTGCTGGTGGCTGCAGAAAAAGCACGACCCGCAGGAGATGGTGAAAGGCACCACCACCCGCTGCCCCTTCTGCAGGGTGCTGCCGGGGCCGGTATCGACCACGCGGCCCATGAATTCGTGGCCAAGGATGTCCCCCGCCAGCATGCCGGGGATCACCCCGTCGTAAAGATGCAGGTCGGATCCGCAGATCGCGGTCGAGGTGACCTCGATGATGGCGTCGCGGGGATTGACGATTTCCGGGTCGGGCATGGTCTCGACGCGGACGTCGTGCTTTCCCTGCCATGTGAGTGCGCGCATGAAACTCTCCTCAGGCGGATTTGCGGTTGGCGGAGGTGGCGACCTCGCCGGTTTCCAGAAGCATCTTCAGACGCTTGAGGTCACGGCGGCCCTGAATGGCGGGCTCGGCCTGAAACAGCTTGGCGATGATCTGCCCGACCCGGCCTCCGGGCGGCACATAGGCGATGATCGCCTCCACCTCGGTGCCCCGGCGCCCGGGCGCGTCGCGGAACATGATCTTGCCCTTGGTCTCGATCTGCGAGCCGGGCGTGGACTGCCACGCGATCTGTTCGCCGGGGCGGTCGCTGACGGTCTCGGTCTCGACCCGCAGGTGGGTGTCGGCGGGGCCGCGGATCGTCCAGCGCGTCATGGCGCCCTCCGCCTCGATCTGGGTCACGTTTTCCATCACGCCTTCAAGGTTGCGGAAATCGCGCCAGAACTCGTAGACCTCCTGCCGGGGGCGGGCGATGGTCACCGTGCGCCCGGTCACCGCGTGCCGCCCGAAGCGGCTGCGGGTGGCGGTGCGGCCCGGTGCGTCATCGGGCGGATGCACGGCACCTGCGCCGTGCCTGCGGGCTGTGGTCCAGATGGCATAGCCCGCCACGCCTGCCAGCGCCCCGGCCAGCGCCAGCGTCTGGAAAAGCCCCGGCTGGGGGCGGGGCCTGTGGATGGGGCCGGAAGTCTTCAGGGTCATGACGGTCTCCTTGCGCCTCTGCGCAGAGTGAGGGTTGTCGCGCCCGGCCTGCGGCAGGCTGCCGGTGCCGGGCGAGATGGGCCTTCAACAGCCGCGCTGCGGCTGTGTTCCCGCCCGCCGCCGCGACAGGCGGAATGCCCCGGGTCAGGAACATCGCGGGCCCCACCGGGTTAGCCGGTCAGACCGAGCGAGGATGACATGCAACACGCAGAGCAGACCGAGACCGCGGAACACGCCCATGCGGTGGACCGCACCGCCGAGGTCGTGGTGATCGGCGGCGGCTTTGCCGGGCTGGCCTTGGCCGAGGAACTGGGCAAGGCCGGGCGCGACGTGCTGGTGATCGACCGGCAGAACCACCACCTGTTCCAGCCGCTGCTCTATCAGGTGGCCACGGCGGCGCTGTCTTCGACAGAGATCGCCGAACCCATCCGCAAGATCCTGCGCCGCCGCAGGTCGGTGCGGGTGCTGATGGGCGAGGTGTCCGGGCTTGATCCCGAGGCGCGCAAGCTCTGGCTGCGGTCGGGCGAAGAGATCGGGTTTCGCCTGCTGGTGGTGGCCAGCGGCGCCACCCATGGCTATTTCGGCCATGATGACTGGGCGAAATGGGCGCCGGGCCTGAAAAGCCTTGAGGATGCGCGCCGCATCCGGTCGCAGATCCTGCTGGCTTTCGAGCGCGCCGAACGCTGCCCCGACCCCGAAGAGGTGCGCCGCCTGCTCAGCATCGTGATTGTCGGCGGCGGGCCCACCGGGGTGGAACTGGCCGGATCCATCGCCGAACTCAGCCGCCACACGCTGGCCCGTGATTTCCGCCATATCGACCCCGCGCAGACCTGCATCACCCTGATCGAGGCGGGGCCGCGCCTGCTGGCGGGGTTTTCCGAAGAGGCTTCGGATTTTGCCACGCGGCGGCTGGCCCGGCTGGGCGTGACGGTGCGCACCGGGGCGCTGGTCGAGGATGTGGGTCCGGAGGGGGTCACCGTGGCGGGGCAGGCGCTGCCTGCGGGCGCGGTGATCTGGGCGGCGGGGGTCGCCGCCTCGCCGCTGGCGCGGGATCTGGGTGAAACCGACCGCAGCGGCAGGATAGCCGTCGACCCGACGCTGGCCGTGCCGGGCCATCCCGGCATCTATGCGCTTGGCGACATCGCCGCCTGCCCCGGGCCGGACGGGCGGCCCTTGCCCGGGCTTGCGCAGGTCGCCAAGCAGCAGGGGCAGCATCTGGGCCGCGAACTGGTGCGGCATCTGCAGACCGGCACCGCCCCCGCGCCGTTCACCTATCACAGCCGCGGCAATACCGCGATCGTGGGGCGCCATGCGGCGGTGTTCGAGGGGCGGCGCGTGCGCTGGCGCGGCTGGTTCGCATGGCTGGGCTGGGCGGTCATCCATGTCTATCTGCTGGTGGGATTCCGCAACCGGACGCTGGTGTCGGTGCAATGGCTCTGGCGCTACCTGACCTATGAGCGCGGCGCCCGGCTGATCGCCGACGACCGCCCGGATCCCGCCGCCCCGGCAGAGGCCGCTACCCCCCGCCCCCCGACCGAGTGACCCGGCCCTGCCGGGGAACAGGTGCAGAGGCAGGCGGTTGAACAGGACAGGCGCGCGCCACCTTCCGCCGCATGGAGACCGCAGATGACCCCAGACCCCTTTCCCCCCGAAACGATGCCCCAGCTGCGCCGCCGGGCCTTTGTCGCCGGCTCTCTGGCCGCGCCGCTTCTGCTCTGGGGCAATGGCGCGCGGGCCTTTCCGCGTGATCCCGACCGCACGCTCGCCTCGGTCCGGGGGGCGGGGCGGATGGTGGTGGCGGCCTCTGACAATCCGCCATGGGTGGTGGCGGGCGGAGACAACCCCTCCGGGGTCGAGGTGACGCTGGTGCAGCGGTTCGCGCAGATGCTGGCGGTGAGGGTAGACTGGCTGCGCCTCCCGCCCTTCGAGGCGCTGCAGGCGGTCGAGCAGGGCAAGGCCAATCTCGCCATCGGCGGCTTTTCCCGCGCCTCGGTTGTGGCGCAGAATGTCGCAGCGCCAACCTATGCCTATTTCACCGAACGGCTGGTGGTGGCCGCCCCCGACGCCCGCAGCGCGCCCGACGATCTGGACGGGCAGCCGGTCTATGTGCCGCCGGATCTGGTGGTGGAACAGGCGATCCGCGACAGGGGCGGCCTGCCGGTGCATGATCCCGACAGCGCCACGCTGATCGCCCTGCCGCACTGGCGGGTCGCTGCGGCGGGCATGGCGCCCACCGGCATCGACCTTGCCCGGCGCGAGCATGTCCTTGCCCTGCGACGCGGCGAAAACGCGTGGCTCTTCGAGCTGGAGCAGTTTCTGCGCGGGCAGGAAGCCGCGGTTCCCGATCTGCTGGAGGGCGCGCGATGACCAAAGGTGCCTCCATCCTGCCGGAGCCGCAGCGCCGCGCGCTGCGCCGGGCCTGCCGCCTGCAGCTTGTCTGGCTTGCCGTGCTCGCCAGCATCGTCACCGCCATCTATTTTTCGCTGGGCAACAGTCAGGCGATGAAGACGGCATGGGTCGAGGATCTGCTGAGCTTCGTGCCGCCGCTGGCTTTTCTGGTTTCGGTCTGGTTCGAGGCGCGCGCGCCCAGCGACCGCTTCCCCTTCGGCTTCATCCGCGGGCTGTCCATCGGCTATCTGGTCAGCGCCGTCGCTCTGGCGGCGGTGGGGGGCTTTCTGATCGTGGATTCGGCCATGGCGCTCATCAAGACCGAACATCCCACCATCGGCACCGTGCGGATCTTCGGGGTCACGATCTGGTTCGGCTGGCTGATGATCGCGGCGCTGATCTACAGCGTCATCCTGCCGGTGATTTTCGGGCGGATGAAGCTGAAGCTGGCCCACAGCCTGCATGACAAGATCCTGCTCTCTGACGCGCTGATGAACAAGGCCGACTGGATGACCGGGCTTGCCGCCGCACTGGGGGTGGTGGGCATCGGCATGGGCTGGTGGTGGGCCGATGCGGTGGCCGCGCTGATCATCGCCGTCGACGTGCTGCACGACGGGGTCAAACATACCGGCGCCGCGATCCGCGATCTGGTCGACGAGATGCCGCGCACGCTGGATGACAGCGCCTTCGAGCCGCTGATCCGCGAGGTGCGCGACCATGTGGACGGTCTGGACTGGGTCGCCTCGTCCCGCCTGCGGCTGCGGCAGGAGGGGCGGTTCCTGACCGGCACCGTCTTTGTCGTGCCCCGGCAGGAAGAAGGGCTGACCGCCCGGATCGAGGCGGAGGAACGCGCGCTGCTGGGTCTGAGCTGGCGCATCCATGACGTGTCCATCATGCCGCGCCAAGAACTGCGGATGCCCAGCACCGCCCCCGCTGCAGGCGACATGCCCGCGCCGATCCGCCCCGGCGCGATCCGGCTGACCGGCCGGGGCTAGGCCCGCTGCGGCGGGATCCCACGACAAAACCGACGGTTCGGGAACATTGCCCGCCTCGGCCTGTTTCCCCGGCATCCTCCAGACAGAACCGCACGCCACGGAGGGTCTGATCCTGCCGCAGGGCGGCAGTTTCTCACCGATACTTCACCAAAGGAGACACGCTCATGGCGACCACCGTCGGACATGAATCCAACATCGAAAAGCTGGTGACCGATCTGATCATCCTCGAACATGACGCGATCGCGGCCTATAAAAGCACCGTGGAGCGGCTGAGCGACAGCGCGCTGTCTGCGCAGGTCGAGGAGTTCCTGCAGGATCACCACCAGCATCTTGTGGTGCTCAACGAGATTGCCGCCGAGCTTGGCGTCGAGGCGCCCGCAGAGGGCGACATGAAACAGATGCTGACCACGGGCAAGATCGCGCTGGCCGACCTGATGGGCAATGGCGCCATCCTGAAGGCGATGAAGACCAACGAGGATGACACCGTCACCGCCTATGAACGCGCCGTGGGTCACCCCGACGCGCTGCCCAAGACCCGGGCCTTCTTTGAAAAGGCGCTGACCGACGAACAGCGCCACCGGGCATGGATGCAGCAGACCGCAGAGTCGCTCTGACCCTGTGGGGGCGGGGCCGCCGCGCCCCGCCTCTGCCGCTTACCGGCCTTCGCCGCATGTGGACACCGCCCGAGCGGCCGCGCGCCCCGGGCGTCTGTGGCATGGGGGAAAGGACGGTCCCGCCGCCCCTCGAAGGTCATCGCCGATGAACACCGACAGCCTGCCCCCTGCCAAGACATATGTGCCCGTCTGCGCAATCGGCGCCTCTGCGGGCGGGGTGGAGGCGCTGCAGACGCTGTTCCGTCAGCTGCCGGAGGATCTGGGGCTGGCCTATGTGGTCATCCTGCATCTTGCGCCCGAACATCCCAGCGCCATGGCCGAGATCCTGTCCGCCTGCACCGCGATGCCGGTGCATCAGGTGAACGACACCCCCACCCTTCTGCCCGACCGGGTCTATGTGATCCCGCCCGACCGAGCACTGGTCATCACCGGCGACAGCGTCACCGCGCGGGAGTTCAGCCAGCCACGCGGACGGCGCGCGCCCATCGACATGTTCTTCCGCTCCGTGGCGCAGGCGCGCGGCGATGGCATGGCGGTCGTGCTGACCGGCGCCGGGGCTGACGGATCGAACGGGCTGCGCGCCGTGCAGGAATCGGGCGGCGTGATCTTCGTGCAGGATCCCGCCGAGGCGGAATTCCCGTCGATGCCGCGCAATGCCATCGCCACCGGTGTGGCAAGCGTCATCGCGCCGCTCGACCGTCTGGCGGAACGGATCGCCGAGGTGGCGCGCAGCCATCAGGCCATGCGCACGCTGGATCAGGAGGGCGTGGCCCATGACCTGCGCCGCATCATCGGGCTGCTGCGCGCGCGCACCGGCCATGATTTTTCCACTTACAAACGCGCGACCGTGCTGCGGCGGGTGCTGCGCCGGATGCAGGTCTGTCGCGTCGCCAGCATGGGCAGCTATGCCACGCTGATCCGCACCAATCCCGAAGAGGCGCAGGAGCTGTTCGGCGATCTGCTGATCTCGGTCACGCATTTCTTTCGCGACGAGCCCGGTTTCGAGGCGCTGCGCCGCGAGGTGATCGCACCGCTTTTCGACAATACCCCCAAGGGCGGGCTGCGGATCTGGTCGGCGGGCTGCGCCACCGGCGAAGAGGCGTACAGCCTTGCCATCCTGCTGGTGGAGGAGGCGGAACGCCGCAGCCTGCGGGTGCCGGTCCAGATCTTTGCCACCGATCTGGACGAAGGCGCGCTCGCCACCGCCCGCGAAGGCCGCTACCCCAAATCCATCGAGGCGGACCTGTCCGAAGAGCGGCTGGCACGGTTCTTCATCGACGAGGGCACCCATTACCGGATCCGCACGGATCTGCGCGAGAGGGTGCTGTTTTCCTCTCACAGCGTGCTGAAGGATCCGCCCTTCCTGCGGCTGGACCTGATCTGCTGCCGCAACCTGCTGATCTATCTGGAACGGTCGGTGCAGGACCAGCTGCTGCGGCTCTTTCATTACGGCCTGCGCCCCGGTGGCGCGCTGTTTCTGGGCACGGCTGAAACGGCGGACTGCCTGCCCAGCCTTTTTGCGCCGCTGCACCGTGACGCGCGGCTCTATCGCGCGCGGCCCCAGGGCGAAACGCGCATGCCGAGCCTGCCGCAGGCGCCGCTTGCCCCCCCGCCGCAGGACCGGCAGGGGGCGCCGCAGGCCCGGGGGCGGGATGGCACGCCGGGGCTGATGCACACCGCAGCGTTGGAACAGGCGGCGCTGCCGGGGCAGACCGACGCGCGGCGCCTGCAGGCGGAACTGCGCGCGGCGCAGGCGGCGCTGGCCACCAGCCGCGCCGAACAGGACGCTGCACTGGCGGATCTGCGCGCCTCGAACGAGGAACTGCACTCCATGAACGAGGAATACCGCTCCACCTCGGAGGATCTGGAAACCTCCAAGGAAGAGCTGCAGGCGCTGAACGAAGAGCTGCAGACCGTCAATGCCGAGCTGAAAAGCAAGCTGGAAAGCACGTCGGAGGCGCATGGCGACCTGCGCAACCTGATCGCCGCCACCGATATCGGCACGCTGTTTCTGGACACCGCGCTGCGCATCCGCATGTTCACCCCGCCGCTTACGGGCCTCTTTACCATCACCGACAGGGATATCGGGCGCAGCATCACCGATTTCACCAGCCGCCTGCTTTATGACGCGCTGGACCGCGACGCGCGCCGGGTGCTGGAGGATCTGGTGCCGCTGGAAACCGAAGTGCAGAGCGGGGACGGCACATGGTTCATCATCCGGCTGCGGCCCTATCGCACCGTCGAGGACCGGATCGACGGTGTGGTGCTGACCTTCGTGGACATCACCGCGCGGCGGCGGATGGAAAGCGAGCTGCGGGAAAGTCAGAAGAATTACCAGATCCTGTTCGATTCCATCGACGAAGGCTTTGCCATCATCGACATGATCTTCGAAGGCGACAGGCCGGTCGATTACCGCATCGTCGGGGTCAACGCCGCCTTTGCACGCCAGACCCGGCTGCGCGACGTGGTGGGCAAGACCGCCCGCATGCTGGTGCCCGATCTGGAGCCGCACTGGTTCGACTATTACGGGCGCGTGGCGCGCAGCGGACAGGCGGAACGGTTCGAGGCGCCGTCGGACGTGCTCGACCGTTATTTCGATGTCTATGCCTTTCCGGTGGGCGCCAAGGGCGGCCCGCGTCTGGGGGTCCTGTTCCGCGATGTCAGCGCCCGCAAGGATGCCGAGGCGCAGCGCCAGCTTCTGACCGATGAACTGAGCCACCGGGTCAAGAACACGCTTGCCGTGGTGCAGGCGCTGGCGCGGCAGCCCGGCACCGCCGACATGACGGTGCAGCAGTTCCGCGACCGGTTCATCGGGCGGCTGCAGGCGCTTGGCCATGCTCATGACCAGCTTCTGGAAACGCACTGGCACTCCGCCGATCTGGCGGTGCTGGCCCGTCAGTCCCTGTCGGCCTATGGCGGGCAGGGGCGGCGCAAGCTGGTCATCGACGGCCCCGAGCTGCTGCTGACGCCCAAGCAGGGGCTGGGGCTGGCGCTTGTGCTGCATGAACTGGCCACCAATGCCGCGAAATACGGCTCGCTGTCGGTGGAGAATGGCCAGCTTGACGTGACATGGCGCCTGCAGCCCACCGAGACCGGGCAGGAGGTGCGGCTGGTCTGGACGGAATCCGGCGGCCCCAAGGTCACCGCCCCGGTGGCCAAGGGCTTTGGCAGCCGCCTGATCCGGCAGGCCTGTTCCTATGAACTGGGCGGATCGGTGGAACTTTTGCCAGAGCCCGCCGGTTTCGTCGCCCTTATCAGATTTCCACAGGGATGACCCGATGACCGACAAAGCCACAGACCTGTCCGCGCTCTCCGGGCGGCGGATCCTCGTCGTGGAGGACGAGATGCTGCTGGCCATGGAGCTTCAGATGATCCTCGAGGATGAAGGCTGCGTGGTGCTGGGGCCGGTGCCCGACATTCCGCGCGCGCTGGCGCTTGTCGAGGGCGAGGCGCTGGATGCGGCCACGCTTGACATGAATCTGAACGGCGAGTCCTCGTTGCGCATCGCTGCGGCGCTGCAGGAGCGCGGCATCCCGTTTCTGGTCATCAGCGGCTATAGCAACCGTGCCGCCACCGAGCCGCCGCTGCGCGACGCGCCGCATCTGGCAAAGCCGGTGGTCAGCCAGACCCTGCTGCGGCGGCTGGCCGAACTGTTCTGAACGGCAGGCGCTTCAGCGGGGGTCGGTAAGGATCTGCCGCACCAGCATCGCCGCCCCCTGCGTGCCAAGCCGCGCATCGCCGCGCGCCAGACAGATCTGCAGCCGTTCGGTGGCGAGCGGCAGGCAGCGCTGGTAGACCCGTTCGCGGATGCCCGCCAGCATCGCCTCTCCTGCCCCGGCCAGCGTGCCGCCCAGCACCAGCAGTTCCGGGCTCAGCACCGCGACCAGATCGGCGCTGACCGTGCCGATGATCCGGCTGCTGGCATTGACCAGCGCCCGGCATTCTGGCGCCCCCCGGGCGTAAAGCTGCATGACATCCCGCGCGTCGTGGCAGTCATGGCCAAGCGCGCGCAGGTCGCGGGCGATGGCCCAGCCTGCCGCATGGGCCTCCACGCAGCCTTCCTTGCCGCAGCGGCAAAGCTGGTGCGGCTGCGGCGTGTGCTGGATATGACCGATATCGCCCGATGTCCCGAAGGCGCCGCGCAGCAGATGCCCGTCGGTGATCATGCCGCAGCCGATGCCGGTGCCCGCCTTGATGAACACGACATGCCGCGCGTCGGGCCAGTGCAGCCGCTGTTCGGCCATGCACATCAGGTTCACGTCATTGTCGAGCGCCACAGGCAGGCCCAGCCGGGCCGACAGCAACGCCCGCAGGTCGATCTGGTCCCAGCCATGCATGACCGAAGGTTTGGCGACGCGACCCTGCCGATAATCGATGGGGGCGGGCAGGGCCATGCCCAGCCCCGCCACCTTTGCGGTGGCCTTGGGGCTGCGGGCCAGCCGGTCCGCCACGCGGGCGAGCGCCTCCAGCGTCTGTGCCGGATCGGCGCGCAGATCGACGGGCAGCAGCGCCTCGTCCAGCACGCCGCAGCCGCAGTCGAACAGCACCACGCGGGCCATCTCCTCGCCGATATCGACGCCCAGCAGGTTGCGGTAATGCGGATTGATCCGCCATGTCCGCGCCGGACGTCCCCCGCCCGAGGCCATGGTGCCATCCTCGACGATCAGCCCCTCAGAGGCGAGCGCCCTGATTCTCTGCGCGGCGGTGACGCGCGACAG
The DNA here is from genome assembly GCF_900100085.1 of Salipiger marinus. Classification (GTDB taxonomy): domain Bacteria; phylum Pseudomonadota; class Alphaproteobacteria; order Rhodobacterales; family Rhodobacteraceae; genus Salipiger; species Salipiger marinus. The sequence goes on along the minus strand of NZ_FNEJ01000007.1, from coordinate 105,616 downwards.
GCCAAGCGCCTGTTCCAGCTCGCGGCTGCTGCGCGGCGGCCCGTCGAGCAGCAGGCGATACATCGGATCCCGTGCGATCTTGTCCATTTAACCACCTGACAGCGAACCGGATTTTGGCATCCGCCTCTTATGATAAACACTTTACATAAGTAAGGCCATATATGGATTCATATTGACAGAAGTTATCTCGCTCTGCCCACTGATGAGGCGCAAGGAGGAGTTGCGCACATTGGGAGGACATCATGAAAACGCTGAATTGGCTGGGGGCCGCAGGGTCCGCCGCAGCCCTGATGCTTGCTGCCCCGACCGCTTGGGCACAGGATGACGACATTCTCGTGGGGCTCATCACCAAGACCGACACCAACCCGTTTTTTGCCAAGATGCGCGAGGGGGCAGCCGCCAAGGCGGAGGAGCTGGGCGTCAGGTTTCAGGCCTTCGCGGGCAAGTATGACGGCGACAACGACACGCAGATCACCGCCATCGAAAACCTGATCGCCGCCGGGGCGGACGGCATCCTGCTGCTGGCCAGCGACACCAAGGCCATCGTGCCCACCGTGCAGAAGGCGCGCGATGCGGGGATTCTGGTGATCGCGCTCGACACGCCGCTGGAACCGATCGACGCGGCGGATGCCACCTTTGCCACCGACAATTTCCTTGCCGGAGAGATGATCGGGCAATGGGCCTTGGGCACGCTGGGAGAGACGGCGGCGCAGGAGGCGAAAATTGCCTTTCTCGACGCGCATGAAAGCCAGCCCACGGTGGATGTGAAGCGCGATCAGGGCTTCATGCAGGGTTTCGGCATCGACATCAAGAACCCCGACCGGCGCGGCGACGAGGAGGATCCGCGCATCATCGGGCACGAGATGGCCGGCGGCTCCGAAGTGGGCGGGCGCGACGGCATGGAGACGCTGCTGCAGAAGGACTACGACATCAACGTGGTCTACACCATCAACGAACCCACCGCCGCAGGCGCGTGGGAGGCGCTGAAGGGGGCCGGGAAGGATGACGGATCGGTCCTGATCACCTCGGTCGATGGCGGCTGTCCGGGCGTGCGCAACGTGCAGGATGGCGTGATCGGCGCCACCTCCATGCAGTTTCCGCTGCTGATGGCCGCGCTGGGGGTCGAGGCGGTGGTGGACCATGCGCGCAACGGCACCCTGCCCGCGCCGTCCGAAGGGCTCGATTTCTACAATACCGGGGTCACGCTGGTGACCGACAGGCCGGTGGAGGGGCTCGACTCCATCCCCAGCGAGGACGCGCTCGCGCTCTGCTGGGGCTGATGCGCCGCCGGGTCCGCCACGGCGGGCCCGCACCCCTTTCCACAAGCCGGGATCCCTCACATGGCCAGCGATGACCTGCCGACCTTCGCGACCACCGACCCCCGCCTGTCGCGCCGGATGATCAACGTCCTGCACGGCAATCCGACGATCATTCCGCTCTTCGTGCTCGTGCTGGGGCTGGCGGTGTTTTCGTCCGTGGTCGGAGAGCGCTTTTTCCATCCCTTCAACCTGTCGCTGGTGCTGCAGCAGGTCACGATCATCGGCACCGTGGCGCTGGCGCAGACGCTGATCATCCTGACCGCCGGGATCGACCTGTCGGTGGGGGCCATCGTGGTGCTGAGCTCCGTCGCCATGGGGCGGCTTGCGATGGATCAGGATCTGCCGCCGGGGCTGGCGCTGTCGCTGGGCATCGCCGTGGGATCGGCCTGCGGCGCGCTCAACGGGTTTTTCGTCACGCTGATCCGCCTGCCGCCCTTCATCGTCACGCTGGGCACATGGAGCGTGTTCAACGCGCTGATCCAGTTCTGGTCGGGGGGCGAAACCATCCGCCAGCAGGAGATCGAGGCCGCCGCCCCGATCCTGCAATGGACCGGCGAGTCGCTGCGCATGGGGGCGGCGCGCCTCACCATCGGCTCGCTGCTGATGCTGCTCTTGGCGGGGCTGCTGTGGTATGTGCTGAACCGCACCGCCTATGGCCGCCACATCTATGCCGTGGGCAATGATGCCAACGCCGCGCGCCTTTCCGGCATCGGCACGCGCCGGGTGCTGTTCACCGTCTATCTGATTGCGGGCGCGATCTGCGGCTTTGCGGGCTGGCTGCTGATCGGGCGGATCGGCGCGATCAGCCCGCTGGGGGGTGCCATGACCAATCTTGACAGCATCACCGCCGTGGTCATCGGCGGCACCAGCCTGTTCGGCGGGCGCGGGTCGATCATCGGCACGCTGATCGGGGCGCTGATCGTCGGCTTTTTCCGCAACGGGCTGGCGCTCGCCGGGCTCGACGTGCTGTGGCAGGAATTCACCATCGGCTTCCTCATCATCATCGCGGTGTCCTTCGACCAGTGGCTGCGGAGGATCTCGACATGACCGGACCCACAGCTTCCGCCGCGACGGAGCCTGCGCTGAAGGCGCGCGGGCTGGTCAAATCCTTCGGGCGGGTCGTGGCCATGGACGGGGCCGATTTCGACCTGATGCCGGGCGAGATTCTGGCGGTGATCGGCGACAATGGCGCGGGCAAATCCACGATGATCTCGGCCCTTGCGGGCGCGGTGCGCCCCGATGCCGGAGAGATTTATCTCGGCGGCGAAAGGGTCAGCTTTCACAGCCCGATGGACGCCCGCGCCCGGGGGATCGAGACGGTGTTTCAGGGGCTGGCGCTGGCCCCGGCGCTGACTATCGTCGACAACCTGTTTCTGGGGCGCGAATACCGCGTGCCCGGGCTGCGCGGCCGCCTTTTCCGGCTGCTGGACCGGGCGCGGATGCGCGAAGAGGCGCGGCGGCACCTGTCGGAACTGGGGCTGATGACCATCCAGAACATCGATCAGGTGGTCGAAACGCTGTCGGGCGGCCAGCGGCAGGGCGTGGCCGTGGCCCGCGCCTGTGCCTTCGGATCCAAGGTGGTGATCCTTGACGAACCCACCGCAGCGCTTGGCGTCAAGGAAAGCCGCAAGGTGCTTGACCTCATCCGGGACGTGCGCGCGCGCGGCATCTCCATCGTGCTGATCTCGCACAACATGCCGCATGTGTTCGAGATTGCCGACCGGGTGCACATTCACCGGCTGGGCCGCCGCGTCGCGGTGGTCCGGCCATCGGACATGTCCATGTCCGACGCCGTGGCGATCATGACCGGCGCCATGGAGCCGCCCGCCGGGCGGCAGGACCGCTAACCCCCAACCTTTCAAGGACCAAGACATGCTGAGACTGGACGAGAAACTGGCGCGCATCCGCAGCTGCGACTACCGCAAGGGCGATTTTGTCATCGCCGATGCCAAGGACGGCGACATGGGCCCGTCGATCAAATCCTGCGGTCCGCACCGCAACGCCGATGGCAGCCCCGGCGCCTTCCGCACAAGGCCCGAATTCCTTGACAGCATCGAGGCGATCGTGGCGCAGGATGTGGTCGACGTGATGCTGACCTCGGTGTCGAACCTCGAGGCGCTGCAGGAGCGCGGCGTCTACGGATCAAGCCGCGTCACCCCGGCGATCCGGGCCAATGACACCACCGATGTCTGGGTGTTCCGGGGCGCGCGCTATGCCAGCCAGCCCTCGCGCCCGTTCCGCAGCGCGAACCTTGCCGAGGCGAAGCGGCTTGGCTGCGATCTGGGGCTTTACTCCATCACCTTCAACAACGATCTGGACGCGGATTACCTGTCGCTGGAGCATTTCGCCGCCTTCCGCGCCGATGCGCAGTCCAACGGGTTCCGCTATTTCCTTGAGGTGTTCAATCCCAATGTCGACTGCGGCCTGTCTGCAGAGGACATCCCCGGTTACGTCAATGACGCGATGATGCGCTGCATGGCGGGCCTGTCCCGGCGCGAGCGGCCCGAATTCCTCAAGATCGCCTATAACGGCCCCAAGGCGCTGGAGGAACTGGTCAGCTATGACCCTTCGGTCATCGTGGGGGTGCTGGGCGGCGGCGCGGGCACCACGCGCGACTGTCTGGAACTGATCGCGCAGATCGAACGCTACGGCGCGCGGGTGGCGCTGTTCGGGCGCAAGATCAACCTTGCCGACGACCCGCGCGAGATGGTGCGCATGATGCGCGCCGTGGCCGATGGCGAGATCGGCTCCGAAGAGGCGACCCGCGCCTATCACGGCACGTTGCAGTCCAAGGGCATCACCCCGAGCCGCCCGCTCGACCAAGACGGCCAGATCACCGAAGCCGTGCTGAAAAGCGCCGCCTGAGCGCGGCTGCGGGGCGCCCGGTGCGGCGTCCCGCCCCAAGCGGACAAGGACAAGGGAAGGAGGCAAGAGACCATGAGCAGCAGTCGCAGCGGGTTCATCACCGGCGGAACATGGTGCGTCGATCACAACATGGTGCTGCCGCGCTGGCCGGAGGAGGAGACGGCAACGCGGATCCTGTCCGCCAATGCGCAGGGCGGCGGGGCGGGGTGCAATTTTGCCGTCGACATCCGGCGGCTGGCGCCAGAGATTCCGGTGGCGACGGTGGGCCTTTGCGGCGAGGATCCGGACGGGCGGCTGCTGCGCGGCGTCGCCACCGACCACGGCATCGACATCTCGCGCTTTCACGTCGATCCCGCCCTGCGCACGCATCGCACCATGGCCTTTACCTCTGCGGAAAACGGCAGGCGCACCCATATCTTTGAAGCCGATGCCAGCGACCATCTGACGCCCGACCATTTCGATTTTGACGGCGTGACGGCGCGGATGCTGCATCTGGGGCTGCCCGGCACCCATGCGAGGCTCGACGGTCCGTGGCAGGGCGATCCCAGCGGCTGGGTCAGCGTGCTGAAAAAGGCGCGCGCCGCCGGGCTGCGCACCAACATGGAGGTGATGAGCATCCCGCGCGACGATCTGCGGCGGCTGATCCTGCCCTGCCTGCCGCATCTGGATTACCTTGTGGTCAATGATTACGAAATCGGCGCCTTCGCCGATCTGCAGACGGTGCAGGGCGGGGCCACCTCGGTGCCGGGGGTGATCGCGGCGCTGCGCCGGGTGATGGAGCTTGGCAGCATGGAAATCGCGGTGGCGCATTTCCCCGGCGGTGCCGTGGCGCTGGACCGCAGCGGCGGGGTGCAGTCCCATCCCTCCACGCGGTTTCCGCAGACCGAGGTGAAGGGCACCAATGGCGCGGGCGATGCCTTTGCCGCCGGGTTCTTCTGCGGCCATCACCGGGGCGTGGCGCTGCGCGACTGTCTGGCCTATGCCCATGCCGCCGCCGCCGCCTCGCTGCGCTCCGTCGACACCTATGGCGCGGTCGAAAGCCTCGAGGCCTGTCTGGCGCTTGCCGCGCGCACCGGCTGGCGCGACGCGCTGGAGCTGGGCGCGGCCTGATCCTGCATCCCGGGAAATCCTTGGTCCCGGACGAAAGATCTTTACGCGCGCCTGAAAATTTTCTTTACGGTAACTTCAACGCCCAAGCCACGCGGAGAAGAGACCGGATGAAGGAGGACCCACCGCGCACGATGGAGGCGTTTGCCCGGGCCTGCGGGGTGTCGCGCCCGACCCTGTCGAAATTCTTCGAGGATCCGGAAAGCGTCAAGCCCTCCACCCGGGCGCTGATCACCGCCAAGCTGGAGGAAACCGACTACCAGCCGAACCTGTACGCGCGCAACCTCAACCGCAAGCGCACGCGGACCATCGGCATCGTGGTGCCCGCCATCACCGACCCGTTCTATGCCCAGCTGGTCACCCGGCTGGAACTGCTGCTGCGCGCCGAAGGCTACTGGCCGCTGACCATCTCGCCGCATGGCCAGCCCGATCTGGAGGTGGAGGCGCTGCGCACGCTGCAGTCGCTGCGGGTGGGCGGCGCGCTGATCGCGCCGCTTGGCTTTGCCTCGGATGCCGAGGCGATGCAGCGCTTCGTCGAGGCGACCCCGTGCATCTTTCTGGACAATGCCATCGGCGGCATGGCCTCTTTCGTGGGCAATGACAACCGCCAGAGCATCGGCACGATGGTGGACTACCTCTGCCGCTCCGGAGAGGCGCCGGTCTATATCAACACGCCCCCCGTCAATCCCGGCACCGGCGAACGCTGTGCCGCCTATCTGGCCGCGATGTGCGCCCATGGCGCCACGCCGCTGGTGCTGGAAAGCCAGACCGAAACGCCATGGGATCTGGAACGGGTCGGGTTCGAACGGATGCAGGCGCTGATCGCCGCAGGCCTGCCCGGGCGCACGCTGCTTTGCGCGAATGACCGGCTTGCCTTTGGCGTGATCGCCGCAGCGCATGAGGCGGGGCTGCGGGTCGGCCATGGCGAAGGTTATGACCTGCGCGTGGCCGGGCATGATGACCACCCGCTCAGCCGTTACAGCGCGCCGTCGCTGACCACCATCGCGCAGGATTACGAAGGCATCTCGCGCACCGCCAGCGCGCATCTGCTGGCGCTGCTGTCCGGTGAGACACCGCGCGGCACCGTCAGTTCCACCCAGCTGCCCGCCAAACTGGTGATGCGCGCCTCGGCCTGAGCGCGGTCAGATGCCTTGCCGGTCAAGCCACTGCGCCGCTGCGGCCAGTGCCTCAAGGGCTGCGGGATCATGGCGGCAATGGCTGAGAAAGCCGTGCAGATGCCCCTCCCAGAGCCGGGTTTCGACCGGGGTGCCAGCGGCGGTCAGCGCCTCGGCATAGGCGCGGCCCTCGTCATGCAGGATGTCGGCCCCGGCCAAGGCGACAAAGGCCGGAGCGGTGCCCGCAGGATCGGCACGCAGCGGCGACAGGCGCCAGTCGGCATGATCCTCGGGCCGGGCATAGTGATCGCGGAACCAGCGCATGGTGCGCGCGGACAGGCCAAACCCTTCGGCAAAGCGGCGATAGCTGAGATGGGTCTGGCCCGCATCGGTGTTGGGATAGAACAGCAGCTGCGCCCGGGGCTGCGGCAGCGCGGGATCGCGGGCGGCGGCCAGGGCTGCCACCGCCGCCAGATTGCCGCCCGCGCTGTCCCCGGCCACGATGATCCGGTCGGGGGCAAGACCAAGCTGTGCCGCCACCTGCGGCAGGGCGGCAAGGCAGGCGATGGCATCCTCTGCCGCTGCCGGAAAGGGGTGTTCGGGCGCCAGACGGTAGTCCGGGCAGATCACCACCGCGCCACAGGCCGCCGCCAGCCGCTGGCAGATCGCGGCATGCGAGGCGGGGCTGCCCACCACCCAGCCACCGCCATGCAGATAAAGAATGGCGCGGGCCCCGGTGGCGGGCGCCCCGGCGCCGCGCCAGCAGAGCGCGGGACGGTCGGCCAGCAGCAGCGGCACCGGCCCTTCGGCCAGCGCCGGATCGGGCGGCAGCTGCAGCGCGGGCCAGCCTGCGTCAAAGCTGGCGCGGGCCTCGGGGGCGGACATCTGCTCGAAGGGCGGGCTTGGCATCTGCGCCTGCGCGGCCAGCGTGGCACGCGCGCCGGGGGAGAGCGGCGGGCGGCTCATCGCAGCAGCCCCTCTGCCGCCGCCTCGTCCAGCAGCGCGGGCTGGTCCGGGCAGGAGGTGATCTCGATCCGGCGGCGCGTCTCGCCCGAATGCAGGATGCTTTCAAGCACTTCCAGCACGTGAAAGGCCAGCGCGCCATCGGCACGTGGCGGGCGGCCCATTTCCATGGCCTCGGCCATCTCGGCCAGACCCAGCGCGCGGTAATTGGCGCGGTCCGGCGCCTCCACCGGGTAATTGGTGGTGCCAAAGGGCGTGCCTTCGGAAGCATGGGCGACCCAGTCCGCGCCCTGCGGTGACAGCGCCACCACATCGCCGAAATTGTCAGGATCAGGCAGGCGCAGCGACCCGCTGGTGCCATGCAGTTCGAGGGGCGCGCTGGAATGGCGGAACACGTCCCACGAGGCGCCGAAGCTGAGGATGGCGCCGGAGCGGAATTCCAGCAGCGACAGCGCGGTGGTGGGGGTGCCCGCCTCGAACGTGCTGTGCTGCAGCGGCCCCGGCGCGGTGATGGTCCGGGTCTTGGCGCCAAAGGAGGTGACGGCGGTCACTGCCCGCACCGGACCCAGAAGATAGGTCAGCATTGTCAGGTAATAGGGCCCCATGTCCAGCACGGGCCCCGCGCCGGGCTGGTAATAGAAGGCAGGGTTCGGATGCCAGTGTTCCATGCCCCGCCCTAACATGAAGGCGGTGCCGGTCACCACCTGCCCCAGCGCGCCGCTGTCGATCAGTTGCCGCGCGCGGCGCCCGGCAGCGCCAAGGAAGGTGTCGGGCGCCGCCCCGACCACAAGCCCCGCCGCCCGCGCCGCATCCAGCAGCGCGCGCGCCTCTGCCGCCGAGGCGCAGAGCGGCTTTTCGGTGAAGACGTGCTTGCCGGACCGGATCGCGCGCATCGACACCTCGTGATGCGCGGCGGGCACCGACAGGTTCAGGATAAGGTCAATGTCGGGCGCGTCAAAGATCGCCTCTAGCGGCATCTCGCGCAGCCCGAATTCCTTGGCGCGCAGCGTTGCCGCCTCTGGCCGCAGATCGGCACAGGCCACCATGCGCAGGCGCCGGAACAGGCTCGCGTTCTTCATGTAGATGGCCGAGATGTTGCCGCAGCCCACCACGCCGATGCGCAGCTCTTTTTGCTCTGTCAGACCCAAGCTTTCCTCCCTCGTGGCCAGAACCTGCTGCCGCATCTGCGGCGCTCTTCTTGTCTTGTAGATTTTTATTTGTTGACGCGCGACAAAAAATTTAGAAACGTGAGTAAATCGATGGTTGGGAGGCCATCGCTTTGGGAGGAATGAGATGACAGTTTCGAACCCGCCGTCGGGGGGCCGTTCCGGGCCTGCCCATGTGACAAGATTTGACCGCCGCAGCTTTCTGTCGACCGGCGCCGCCGGTCTGGGGGCCGCAGCCTTGGGTCTGCCGGGCCGGGCCCGCGCCGCAGGCCGCAAGGAGATCAGCTTTGCCACCGCCTCGTTCTTCGGCAGCGAGAGTTTTGGCGATCTGGTCGACAGCTTCAACGAAAGCCAGGACCGGGTGATGGTCCGCTATATCGAGCTGCCGCCGCCCAGTTCCTCGACCGAGGTCTATCAGGGGCTGGTGCAGCAGCTGGCGCGGGGCAACGGCACGCCGGACGTGTTTTCGCAGGACGTGATCTGGATCGCGGGATTTGCCGCTGCCGGTTGGGCGCTGCCGCTGGATGAATTCGTCGATGCCGACATGACCTCGAAATATTTCGAGGGCACGCTCGCCGCCTGCACATGGGATGGCAAGCTGACCGCGCTGCCGTGGTTCATGGACACCGGCATGCTGTATTACCGCAAGGATCTGCTGGACCAGTATGGCGAGACGGTGCCTGCCACATGGGACGAGATGGCCCGCATCGGCAAGGCCGCGATGGAGGCGGGCGATACCGAATTCGGCTTCCTGTGGCAGGGCAAGCAGGCGGAGGTTCTGGTCTGCGACGCGGTGGAGGCCATCGCCTCCAACAAGGGCGGCATCCTTGCGGAAGACGGGCGCAGCGCCCGCATTGGCGAGCCCGCCGCCATCGAGGCCATCCAGTTCCTTTACGACTCCATCAACACCGCGCGGATCAGCCCGGCCGACGTGCTGAGCTGGGACGAGGAGCCGTCGCGCCAGCCCTTCACGGCGGGGCGGTCGATGTTCCTGCGCAACTGGTCCTATGTCTGGCCCATCGCGCAGGATCCCTCGGTCTCCGAGATCGTGGGCAAGGTCGGCGCCGGGCCGCTGCCGCATTTTGCGGGCGGCAAAAGCGCCTCCTGCCTTGGCGGCTACCAGCTGGGGCTCAACGCCAACACCAAGGAGCGTGACGCGGCATGGGAATTCATGTCGTGGATGTCGGCGCCCGAGCAGCAGAAGCGCATCGCGCTGAATTTCGGGCTTGGGCCAAGCCGCCCGGCGCTGTTCGATGATGCCGATCTGAACGAACAGCAGCCCTTCATGGCGACGCTGCGCCCGGTCTTCACCGGCGCCACGCCGCGCCCGGTCACGCCGGAATATGCCAAGGTGACGCTGGCGCTGCAGTCGGGCCTGTCCAAGGCTCTGGTCAATGGCGAGGTCGAGCGGGAAATGGCCGCGCTGTCGGACCAGCTGGACAAGATTGTCGGCTGATCCCGTGGGCGTGGCGCGATCTTCCGTGGCGCGGGCAGACCTGTCTGCCCGCCCCGGCCCGGCCCTGCCGCGCTGGGTCTGGCCGTGGCTGCTGCTGCTGCCGACCTTTGTCGCCATCGGGGCGGTCGCCTTCTGGCCGATCCTCGAAGGCCTGCGGCTGTCCTTCACCAACACCTCGCTCATCACGCGGCAGTCGGATTTTGTCGGGTTCGACAATTACGCGGGGCTTCTGTCCGACAGCCGCTTCTGGAACGCATGGGGACACACGGTCTGGTTCACCTTCGCCTCCACGGTTCTGGAAACGCTGATCGGGCTTGGCATGGCGCTGGTGCTGTACGAACGCTTTCCCTGCCGGGGTCTTGTGCGCGCGGCGATGCTGGTGCCATGGGCGATGCCGACGGTGGTCACCTCCAAGATGTTCGGCTGGCTCTTTGACGGGCAGAACGGCGTGGTGAACTGGATCCTGCTGCAGCTTGGCCTGATCGACGCCAAGGTGAACTGGTATGGCGATCCCGACACCGCGCTGACCACGCTGATCATCGCCGATGTCTGGAAAACCGCGCCCTTCATGGCGCTGCTGCTGCTGACCGGGCTGCAGACCATCCCGAAATCCCTGACCGAGGCGGCGCGCATGGACGGGGCGCGGCCCTGGACGGTGTTCTGGTCGATCCGCCTGCCGCTGCTGATGCCGACGCTGCTGATCGCGGGGCTGTTCCGGGCGCTGGACGCGTTCCGGGTGTTCGATCTGGTCTATGTGCTGACCGGCGGCGGCCCCGCCGACAGCACCGAGACGCTGTCGACGCTGGCCTACAAGGAGCTCTTTTCCACGCTGGAATTCGGCTATGGCTCCACCGTGTCCACCGCGATGTTCCTCACCGAGGCGGTGCTAGCGGGCATCCTGTGCCTGTGGCTGGTGCGCACGATCCGGAGGGTGACATGACCCTGACTTCCCCTTCCGCCCTGCTGCGCCGCGCCGGGCTGTATCTGGCGGCGCTCATGATCCTGCTCTGGTCCGCCTCGCCCTTCGTGTGGCAGTTCGCGACCTCGTTCCAGCTGGACAAGGCGCTGACCTCGGGCACGCCGACCCTGATCCCCGATCCCTTCACATGGGAGCATTATTACAACGTCTTCTTCGAAAAGCAGCTGCACCGCTATGTGCTGAATTCGCTGATCGTGTCGCTGTCCACCACCGCGCTCTGCCTTGCCTTCGGCTCGCTGGCGGCATTCTCGCTGTCGCGGCTCAACATCCGCGGGCGCTACGGGCTGCTGCTGGTGATCCTGTCGGTGTCGATGTTTCCGCAGATCACCCTTGTCGGGCCGCTTTATATCCTCGCCTCCACGCTGCAGCTTCTCGACACCTACGCCGCCCTTGTGCTGGTCTACCTCGCGCTGGTGCTGCCGCTGGTCACATGGGTGATGTATGGCTATTTCGAAACCCTGCCGCGCGAGATCGACGAGGCGGCGCGGATGGACGGGCTGGGCGCGCTTGGCACCTACTGGTTCATCATCCTGCCCATGTCGCTGCCCTGCCTTGTGACCACCGGGCTGCTGGCCTTCATCACCGCGTGGAACGAATTCCTGTTCGCGCTCGCCTTCACCTCGAACATCGACCACCAGACGATCCCCGTCGGGATCGCGAATTTCACCAATCTTTACTTCGTGCCTTGGGGCGACATCGCGGCGGCCTCCGCCGTCGTGACCGCGCCGCTCATCCTGCTTGTGCTGATCTTCCAGCGGCACATCATCGAAGGGCTGACCCAAGGCGGGATCAAGGAATGATCATGGGACAAGACTTCAGACTGGGCTGCCAGACCTTCACATGGGAAATGCTCGGGGCGGGCTGGACCGGCGGGCCGGATGACCTGCTCGCGGCGATTGCGGCGGCGGGCTATACGGGGATCGAGATCACCGACAAGATGATCGGGCACTATATCGACGATCCCGCCGGATTTGCCGCCGCACTTGACCGCGCGGGGCTGACGCTGGTCGCCTATGCCACAGCCTCCGCCAGCGGCTATTGCGAGGCGTCGCAGGTCGCGGCGGATGTGGCGCGGATGCGCGAGACGGCGCGCTTCGTGGCGCGCTTTCCAGGCGCGCTGATCTCGATGGGATCGGCCACGGTGATGTCCCCCGGCCCGCGCGCGGCAAAGCATGACATCGCGGCGCAGGTCTATGACGCCTGTTTCGAGGCGGCCGCGGCAGAGGGCGTGGCGCTGGCGGTGCATCCGAGTTCGCACCATGACACGCTGATCTTTGACGAGGCCGATTATGCCGCGCTGTTTGACCGGATGGATCCGCGGGTCGGCTGGGTGCCCGATACCGGCCATATCCTGCGCGGCGGCCAGAGCGTGGCGGCGGCGATGACCCGCTGGCGCGACCGCATCCGCTACGTCCACCTCAAGGACGTGGATGCCGCAGGTGATTGGGCGATGCTGGGGCAGGGGGTCGTTGACGTGGCCGAGGTGGCGCGGCTTGCCGCCCGCGCGCCCCACTTCACCGGCTGGCTGGTGCTGGAGGAGGAATCCGAGACGGCGGGCCGCGATCCCGCCGCGGCGGTGGCCACCAATCACCGCGTGCTGCGCCAGATGCTGGCGGCGGAGGGCCTGTGATGACCGAGCTTCATGTCGGGATCCTTGGCTGCGGCCCCATCGCGCAGTTCGCGCATTTCGAATCCTGCGTGAAGGCGCGCAATGCCCGCCTGCACGCGATCTGCGATGCCGCCCCCGACCTGCTGGAGCGGATGCGCGCCACCTACCAGCCGGGCCATGCCTTTGCCGACTATGACGAGATGCTGGCCGATCCCGCGCTGGATGCGGTGATCATTGCCACCTCTGACGCGTTTCACGTGCCCGCCGCCCTGCGCGCGCTGGAGGCGGGCAAACATGTGCTCTGCGAAAAGCCCATCGGCGTGACCGTGGAAGAGGGCGAGGCGCTGGCCGCCGCCGTGCGGGCCAGTGGCCGGATCCTGCAGGTGGGCCACATGAAACGCTTTGATCCCGCGCTGGAGGCGGCGCGCGATTTCGTGCGCGACGAGATGGGCCAGATCATCGCCCTGAAGGCATGGTATTGCGACAGCACCCACCGCTACACCAACACCGATGCCGTGCAGCCCAAACCGATCCTGTCGGCGCAGGCGCGCAGGCCTGCGGGTGACCCCAAGGCCGACAAGCGGCAGTATTACATGCTGGCCCATGGGTCGCATCTGGTGGACACCGCGCGGTTCATGTGTGGCGAGATCACCGCCGTCACCGCGCGCCTGCTGGAACGGGCGGGGATGTGGTGCTGGTTCGTCGAGACGGAATTCGCCAATGGCGCGCTGGGGCATCTCGACCTGACGGTGGCGGTGCGCATGGACTGGCACGAGGGCTTCCAGATGTATGGCGAACATGGCTCCATCCTCGCCAAGACCTTCAACCCGTGGTATTTCCGGTCGTCCGAAGTGCAGATCTTTCACGAGAAAGACGCCACCACCCGCATGCCGCTGGCCGCCGACGGGCATTTCTTCCGCCGCCAGCTTGAAGGTTTTGCCGACACCATCCTGCAGGGCGCGCCGATGCGCGGCGCAGGCGTCGAAGACGGCATCGCCTCGATCCGCGCCATGGTGGCCATTGCCAGTTCCGTCCGGCAGGGCGGCGCACGGGTGGCGCTGGCCGATGTGACGGGGGCGGTGTGATGCAGGCGGGGATCTTTGCCAAGACCTTTGCCGGACACGATCCGCACACCGTGCTGATGCAGGTGCGCGCGGCAGGCTTTGCCGCCGCGCAGTTCAACCTCGCCTGCGCCGGGCTGGACCCGGTGCCCGAGGTGGTGCCCGAGGGCGTGTCAGGCTCCCTCCGTGCGGCGGCCACGGCCTGTGCCGTGGCGCTGCCCGCGCTCTCGGGCACCTGCAATCTGGCCCATCCCGATCCGGCCACCCGCCAGTCCGGCGTGACCCGGCTGCGCGGCGTGATCGGCTGCGCGGCGGCGGCGGGCATTCCGATGGTGACGCTCTGCACCGGCAGTCGCAATGCCGCCGATCAATGGGCGCCCCATCCCGACAACACCACCCCCGAGGCATGGGGCGACATGCGCGCCGCCATGGCTGAGCTGGCCGAGATGGCCGAAGACGCGGGCGTGGTGCTGGGGATCGAGCCGGAGCAGGCGAATGTGGTCCGCAGCGTCGGGGACGCGCTGCGGCTCGCGCAGGATCTGGGCACCGACCGGCTGCGCCTCATCCTTGATCCCGCCAATCTTTTTGACCACGGCTCCCCCGCCGAGGTGCGCGAGATCGTGGCCCGCGCGGTGGACGAGTCCGCGCCGATGCTGGGCCTTGCCCATGCCAAGGACCGCACGCCCGAGGGCCGCGTGGTGCCGCCCGGCGATGGTGCGGTGGATTTTCCGGATTTTGTGCGGCGCCTTGCGGCGGCAGGCTATGACGGCGCGCTGGTCACCCATGGCATCGCCGAGGCCGAGGTGGCGCAGACCGCGCGGCGCCTGACCGCGTGGCTGGCATGACCGCGCCGCTTTGCCGCGATGGCCTGCCGCTGGCCGTGCACCGCGCCGGATCCGGCCCGCTGGCGCTGGTCCAGCACGGGCTGGGCGGCGATGCGGGGCAGGTGGCGGCGCTCTGGCCCGACAGCCTGCCCGCCACCCGGCTGACGCTGGACTGCCGCGGCCATGGCCCCTCGCCCAAGGGCCTAGGCGGCTGGGGTTTCGCGCAGTTCGCCGCCGATCTTGAGGCGCTGCTGGCGCGCGAGGCGCGGGCGCCGCTGGTGCTGGGCGGCGTGTCGATGGGCGCGGCGCTGGCGCTGCGGCTGGCGGTGGCGGATCCGGGGCGGGTGCGCGGGCTGATCCTGCTGCGTCCGGCATGGGGCGTGGGCCCCATGGCGGCGAACATGGCGCCCGTGGCCGAGGCGGCGCGGCTTCTGCTTGCCGGGCAGGGGTTCGAGGACAGCAGGCTTGCCCGCGACATGGCCGCCTCTCCGGACAATCTCGCCTCGCTGCGCGGCTATTTCACCCGGCCCGATGCTGCGGAATTTGCCCAGGTTCTGGCCGCGCTGGCGGCGGATGATCCCGGCCTGACCGGGGCGCAGATTGCGGCGCTGGACCTGCCCGCCCTCGTGCTGTGTGCGCCGCGCGACCTGATCCACCCCGCCGCGCTGGCCGAGGATCTGGCCCGCCGCCTGCCGCGCGCGACGCTGGCGCCCCTGCCCGACAAGGCCGCCGATCCACAGGCGCACCGGCAGGCCGCCGCCCGCGCCATCGCGCAGTTTCTTGCCCAACTTGACTGAAGGACGGTCATGACCCTGTTTCTCGACACGCTTCCCCGGACCCGGCTTCTGGCCGAGATCTCGCTCTGGTCCGCCGATCTGCTGAACCTTGAACGGGATATGGCCCGCATCGCGCCTTATGGCGACATCCTGCATGTCGACGTGGCCGATGCCCGCTTCACCCCCGGGTTCCTGTTCTTTCCCGATCTCGTCGCCCGCATCGCCGATGTGGCGCAGGCGCCGGTGCATGTGCATCTGATGACGCAGGGCGACATCGTGGTGGATCAGGCCCGCCAGTTCGCCGAGGCGGGCGCCGATCTGGTCACCGTCCATGCCGAAACCGGCGCCGAGGGGCTGGCCGCGCTGGATCTGCTGGCAGCGCGCGGCACGGCGGGGGGCGTGGCCCTGACGCTGGACCAGCCGCTGGCGGCGCTGGATCCGTTCCTGCCCCGCGTGGCCATGGTGACGCTGATGGGCACGCGCATCGGCATCAAGGGCGCGGGGCTCGATCCCGAGGCCGTGCCCCGGATCCGGGCGCTGCGGCAGACGCTGGCGGCGCAGGGGCTGGGGCGGGTGCGGGTGGCCGCCGATGGCGGCATCCGCGACACCACCGTGCCGGATCTGCGCGCGGCGGGGGCCGACACCGTGGTGATGGGCTCGCTCGCCTTTGGCGCGGACGACCTTGCCGCGCGGTTCGGCTGGCTGCGCGGGCTCGGGGTGCAGCAGGCATGACCGCCGCGCCCGTCCTGTCCTTTGACCTTGGCGGCACGCGGATGCGTGCGGCGCTGGTGGCCGGGGATGGATCCGTGCTGGCCATGGCCGAAGGCGCGACCCCGGCGCGGGACGGGGTCGGCGCGGTGCTGGACGGGCTCTGCACTCTGGCCGCCGCCTGTCTGGCGCAGGGACCGGCGCCGCGCGCGGCGGGGCTCTGCGCGCCCGGCCCGCTGGATGCCGCGCGCGGCGTGATGCTGGCGCCGCCAACGCTGCAGGGCTGGCGCAACGTGCCCGCCTCGGCGCTGCTGGGGGAAAGGCTGGGCCTGCCGGTGCTGCTGGAGAATGACGCCAATGCCGCAGCGTTAGGCGAACAGCTGTTCGGGGCGGGGCAGGGGGCACAGTCGCTGGTGTTCATCACCGTCTCCACCGGCATTGGCGGTGGCGTGATCGTTGATGGCCATATTCTGCGCGGGCGCGGCGGTCTGGCAGGAGAGATCGGCCATATGAAGATCGCCGAACACAGCCCCGAATGCGCCTGCGGCGCGCGCGGCTGTTTCGAGGCGCTGGCCTCCGGCTCGGCACTGGGGCGGCGCGCGGCAGAGCAGCGGCGCGGCGCGCCCGAAGGTGCGGCGCCCCCCACCGGGCGCGACGTGATCGAGGCGGCGCGCGGCGGCGACCGGCTGGCGCTGCGGCTGGTGGCGGGGCATGCGCGCTGGCTGGGCCGGGGTTTTGCCAATCTGCTGCATCTTTACGCGCCGGACATGCTGGTGATGGGCGGCGGGCTGGCCAATGGCTTTGACCTGCTCGCGCCCCGGATCCGTGCGGAAATCGCGCAGTCCGCCATGCCCGATTACCGCGACACGCCCCTGCTGCGCGCGGCGCTGGGGGATGCGGCGGGGCTGGTGGGCATGGCGCATATCGTCCGGCAGGCTGCGCCGGACAGCGGGAGGGAGAGACGACATGGCTGATCTGGAGCTGAAGGGCCTGCGCAAGAGCTTTGGCGGGCTGGAGGTGATCAAGGGCGTCGACCTGACGGTGAGGGACCGCGAATTCGTGGTGTTCGTCGGCCCGTCGGGCTGCGGCAAATCCACCCTGCTGCGGATGATCGCCGGGCTGGAGCCGATCAGCTCGGGCAATCTGCTCATCGACGGGCAGCGCGAGAATGACAGCGAACCGATGGATCGCGGGCTGGCGATGGTGTTCCAGAGCTACGCGCTCTATCCGCACATGACGGTCGAAGAGAACATGGGCTTTGCCCTGCGGGTGGCGAAACTGCCCAAGGAGGACCGCGCCCGCATGGTGCGGGAGGCCGCCGAGGTGCTGGAACTGGGCCATCTTCTGTCCCGCCGCCCGCGCGAACTGTCGGGCGGTCAGCGCCAGCGGGTCGCCATCGGGCGCGCCATCGTGCGCAATCCGAAAATCTTCCTGTTTGACGAGCCGCTGTCCAACCTTGATGCGGCGCTGCGCGTGAACATGCGGCTGGAACTGATGCGCCTGCACCAGCGGCTGCAGGCGACGATGATCTACGTCACCCATGACCAGACCGAGGCCATGACCATGGCCGACAAGATCGTGGTGCTGCGCGACGGGCGGATCGAACAGGTGGGCGCGCCCATGGACCTGTACAACCGCCCCGCCAACATGTTCGTTGCGGGCTTTATCGGTGCGCCGAAGATGAATTTCCTGCCGCTGCAGGCCGGATCCGGCGCGCTGCGGCTGCCGGGCGGCTCCGTGCTGCCGGGGATGCAGGCTGCCGAGGGCATGGTGCTGGGCCTGCGCCCCGAACATATCGCGCTGGGGCCCGCCCGTCCCGGCGGGCTCGCGTGGTCCGGCACGCTGCGGCTGATCGAACGGCTGGGCGGGCTCAGCAACCTGCATGTGGATCTGCCCGATGGCACCGGGCTGGTGGTGCAGACCGATGGCGGCTTTGACGGGCGCCCGGGGGATGCGCTGGATCTGTGGGCCGACCGCGCGCGGCTGCATCTGTTCGACAGCGCCGAACAGCGGGTCGATCTGGAGGCCCGGAGGACCGAGCCCGCGTGACGCGGGCCCGGACCCGGCCTAGCGCATGGTATAGCCGCCATCGACCATCAGCGTCTCGCCGGTGACCATGGCCGCATCTTCGGAAGCAAGATAGAGCGCCGCCGCCGCGATCTCCCGCGGTTTGGCGAAGCGGCCCACCGGGATTTCGGCGCGCGCCTTGTCGCCCTTTTCGCCGGACCAGCCGATCACCGCCATGGGCGTGTCGACCACGGTGGGGGCGATGGCGTTCACCGTCACCCCGTGCCGCGCCCATTCAAAGGCCTGCACCCGCGTCAGCAGGATCAGCCCGGCCTTGCTGGCGCCATAGGCGGCATGTTCGTCCAGCGCCACCACCCCGGCCTGCGACGAGATGTTGATGACCCGCCCGCGCCCCGACCGCTGCAGATAGGGCAGCGCCGCCGCCGACAGCAGCCACGGCGCGCGCAGGTTGATGCGCATGGTGCGGTCCCAGACCTCTACCTGCGGATCTGCGGCGGCAAAGATCACGCCATGCCCGGCATTGTTGACGAGAATGTCGATGCCCATTTCCGCGCCGATCCCGGCACAGACCGAGGCAATCGCCTCCGGATCCTCCAGATCCAGCGTGAAGGCGCGATGCTCCGGCCCCAGCCTTGCGGCCAGATCGGAGGTGTCGCGCAGATCCACCAGCGCCAGACGCGCGCCGGCGCGGGCGAAGCCTTCGGCCATGGCCGTGCCGATGCCCCCCGCCGCCCCGGTGATGAGGGCGGTGAGCCCTGAAAGATCAGACATGCCCACCCCCTAGATGTCGAAATTCGTCGGCAGCACGATCACGTCGCGGATCGTCACCGTGCGTTTGCGGGTCAGCATGAACATCACCGCCTCTGCCACCTCCTCGGGCTCGATCAGGCTGCCATTCTCCTTGGCCTTGCGCAGGTTCTCTTCGGGCCAGTCCGCCAGCAGGGCAGAGATCACCGGACCGGGCGACACCTGCCCGACGCGGATCCCGTGCCGGAAGAGCTGGCGGCGCATGGTCTGCACGAAACAGGTGATCGCCCATTTCGACCCGGAATAGACCGGCTCCCACGGGATCGCGGAATGCCCCGCGACGGAACAGGTCACCACGATGTCGCCGCTGCCCCGGTCGGTCATGTGCGGCACGACCGCGTGCACGTTCTTCATCACCGCGTTGACGTTGAGGTTCAGCATCCGGTCGATCGCGGCGGTGGTGGTTTCGGTCAGATCGCCGCCGATATAGCTGCCCGCGTTGCAGTGCAGGATGTCGATATGCCCCGCCTTCTCCAGCACCTGCGGCACCATCGCGTCGCAGCTTTCGGGGTCCAGCAGATCGGTCACCTGCGCGATGGCGCGCGCGCCCAGCCGGGTCGTGATCCGCTCCAGCGCGGCGGCGTCGCGGTCGACCAGCACGACGGTCGCCCCCGCCGCATGCATCGCCTCCGCCGAGGCGAGCCCGATCCCCGAGGCCGCGCCGGTGACGGCGGCCACCTTTCCGTCCAGTTGTGTCATGTCAATCCTCCCTCTGGCGGGCCGGTCCGGCCCCGCGTTGTGTGGTCAATGCGTGGTGTAGCCGCCATCCGCGACGAGGATTGCCCCGGTCACGTAGCTGGAGGCGGGAGCGGCGAGGAACAGCGCGCAGGTGGCCATTTCCTCGGGTTCGGCAAAGCGGCCCATGGGCGTGTTTTCGGTCCAGATGCGGTTCCAGTCAGGATTGGCGATGCCGCCCTTGGTCATGTCGGAAACCACATAGCCCGGTGCGATGGCATTCACCCGGATGCCCCGCGCGGCATATTCAAAGGCCATGGTCTTGGTCATCTGGTGGATCGCCGCCTTGGAGGAGTTGTAGGCGACCTGCAGCTGCGGCTTGTTGGCGACATAGCCCGAGATTGAGCCGACATTGACCACCGTGCCGCCGCCGCCCTGCGCCAGCATCTGCGCCACGGCGGCGCGGGCGATGCGGAACGGCGCGATCAGGTTGGTGCCCATGATGTAGTCAAGCTGCGCGTCGTCGAATTCGTGGAAATTGCCATTGGCGGCGACCCCGGCATTGTTCACCAGCACGTCGAGCCTGCCAAACGCTTCGCAGGTGGCGGCGACCAGACGGGCACCAGCCTCGGGGTCGGTGACATCCTCCTGCACCCAGCGGTAGCGGTCGGGATGTGCCTCCAGCAGGGCTGCAAGGCCGGGGGTCTGGCTGCGGCTGGTCAGCACGCAGGTGGCGCCCGCCTCGCCAAAAAGCCGCGCGATGGCAAGCCCGATGCCACGGTTGCCGCCGGTGATCAGGGCCGTCTTGCCGTCGAGGCGGAACTGGTCGAGAGACATGGATTTTCCTCCGTCTGGTGATCCGGCCTCAGGCCGGAAGGGGGGCGCCGCGCTGCAGGCAGGCGGCGGAATAGGGGCGCAGCGCCGCCATGACGCGGTCGATCAGCAGCGCTTCGGGATCCAGCGGCACATCGGCCAGATGCAAGGCTGCGGGCAGGTGCTGGCGCAGCAGCGGCAGCGGCAGGCGCTGGCCGCGCAGCGCGGCCAGCAGCCGGTCCACCGCGTGCTGCGCCTGTGGCGCGGGCCAGTAATAGCGGATGCGGTCGGACAGCGAATAATGCCGCAGCAGGCGCGCCTCTGCCCCGGTGCCGTAATGGCGCTGCCAGGGTCCGGGTGCCGCCAGCATGGCCCCCTCCATCGCGGCCAGCAGCGGGCGGGCGCCATAGCCGGGCAGCAGATCCGAGGCGATCAGATCCAGCGCGTAAAGCGCCTCGCGCAGCGCAAAGGTGACCTCTGGCCCGACCTTCAGCAGCGCGTAGCCGTCCCGCACCAGCGCTGCCAGCGCCTCGGGGCCCTGATAATCGGTGGAATGCGCCTCAAAGACGAATTGCGGCTCGGCGCGCAGCACCGCGTTCAGCGCCTGCGCGCGGTCGGGCGCATAGCGGATGACGTTGCGGTTGCCGAATTCCACCCCGGGCTGGACGACCAGCGCTATGGCGCGGTCAAAGGCCGCCTGCAGCCCCGCCTCGGCAAAGACCCGGCGATGCACCGCGATGCTGCGGTGTGCCGCTTCGGGGGCGGTGGGGTCGACCCGGTCGAGCAGGTGATCGGCCCCACCGGGGGGCGGCACCTCGGTGCCCAGCACGTAATGCGGGGCGGGCAGGCCTGCGGCGGCAGCGCTGCGTTCGGCGGCGGCGGCAAGGCGCGCGGCGCGCGCCGCCGTCGTCTCGTCATCCAGCGCGTCGGGTTCGCCCGCGCAGCCCATCGACGCATCCAGATGGATCTTGCCGAAGCCCGCCGCCACATAGGCGGCAACCATCGCCTCCGCCTCCTCCATCGCCTCTGCGGCGGGGCGGTCGCGCCACGGATTGGGGCCAAGATGGTCGCCCCCCAGCAGCAGACGCTCCGCAGGCAGCGCCTCCTCTGCCGCCAGACGCCGCACCAGCCCGGCAAAATCGTGCGGCGTCATGCCGGTATAGCCGCCCCGATGGTTCACCTGATTGCAGGTCGCCTCGATCAGCACGGTCTCGCCGGTGGCGCGCCCCAGCCGCAGCGCCGCGCGCAGCACCAGCGGATGGGCGGAACAGACCGAGGTCAGGCCGCGCTGGCCGCGCAGCCGCGCCAGATCGGTCAGCGCCAGCGCGGTCATGCCCGATACCCCGTGGCGGCGATGAACGCATCCAGTTCGGCGCGCGTGCCTGCCCCTTCCATCGGACCGCGCCGGGTGACGTTGCGCGCCCCGGCGGCGCAGGCATAGGTCAGCGCCTCGGCCACCGGCAGGCCCAGCCTGCGGCAGGTCACATAGGCCCCGCCGAAACAGTCGCCCGCGCCGGTGGGGTCGATCTCTTCCACCGCGAAGGCCTGGGAATGGACCGGGGGCGCGTCCCGGCGGTAAACGGTGGCGCCCGCCTCGCCCTGCTTGAGCGCGATTTCGGCCACGCCGCCCTGCAGCAGGGCCGCAACCGCCGCCTCGGCATCCTCCACCCCTGCCGCCTGCTGCAGTTCGGCGCCCGAGGGCAGCAGCAGATCACACTCCGCGACCATGCGCGCGAAGCGCGGCAGGATGTCGGGGTCGCGCAGCAGTTCCTTGCGCAGGTTGGGATCAAAGGACACGCTGCCGCCCCGCGCCTTGATCCGGGGCAGGGCGCGGTCGATCACCTCCCACGCGCTTGCCATGGCAAGTGCTGTGCCCATCACATGCAGATGCCCGGCGCGGTCGCAGAGCGCTTCGGTTCCGGCGGTCCAGCCGAAGCGCGCGGCGGCGGATTTGGCAAGGTTGAACACAAAATCCCGCTGCCCGTCTGGTCGGTAGCGCACGAAGGCGCTGCCGGTGGGATACTCCGGATCGATGCCGATGGCGCCGGTTTCGACCCCGTCCTGCCGCAGCCGGTCCAGATTGAGCTGGCCAAAATCGTCATCGCCGACGCAGCCCACCAGCGCCGCAGCCCCGCCCAGCCTGCCGCATTGCGACATGAAGATGGCCGGGGCGCCGCTGGGATAGGGCCCGATCAGCGGCTGCGGCGCGCGAAAGCCGCAGCCCGGCGTGGTGGCGACGATCTCCACAAGGATCTCCCCGACGCAAAGCGTGGGGCCAAGGCTGTCCGGGGCAGGGAAGCTCATGTCAGGCCTGCGCGGTGGTGGCGCGGCGGCGGCGTGCCTCGTCAAGGCCGCGTTCGATGAAGCCCTTGGCATGGGCCGCCAGCGGATCGCTGTCCGTCCACGTGTCGCGCCAGATCGCGCAGGCCCGCGACAGGGCGCCATCCACCACGGCGCTGGAAAAACTCTCGAACACGATGTCGCGCTGGTAGTCGATCTCCAGCAGCGCGTCGAAGATCAGCGGAAAATCGATGGTGCCGCAGCCCAGATAGCCGCGGTTGCTTTCCCCGATATGGAAATAGCCGATCCTGTCCCCCGCCAGCCGGATCGCCGCGGCGGGGTTCGCCTCTTCGATGTTCATGTGGAACGTATCAAGATGCAGCCGCGCATGATCGGAGCCGGTGGCGTCAAGAAAGGCCAGCCCCTGCGCCGTGGTGTTGAGCAGGTTGCTTTCGAAGCGGTTGACGATTTCCAGCACCAGATCGACGCCTGCGGCCTTGGCGATCTCTGCGGTTTCGGCGATGGCCTCGACGCTGTTCTTCCAGCCGGTTTCGGTAGGATGGCGGTCATATTTCATGTGGGCGGAAAACAGGATGCCGCCCAGCTTGGTGCCGCCGATGTCGCGCACCGCCTGAACCGCGTCGCGCAGCATCGCCTTGCCCGCCGCGACCCGGTCCGGATCCTCGCTCGAGACGTCCTTGTCGGCGGGCAGGCCCATGGTCACGCCGATGGCGACATCCAGCGCCTGCGCCCGCTGCGCCAGCCGGTCAAGGTCAAAGAGTTCGGGCCGCAGATAGGCAAATTCTATGGCGCGGTAGCCATGTTCCGCCGTCTTTTCCAGCGCGCGTTCCAGATCGTCCTGCGTCTGGCCACCCGTCCAGACGAACGAGTGAATCCCCAGCTGTCCCATGCAGCTCCTCCCTTGTGGCTCCATCTGCGGCCCCGGCCTCCCAACCGGGGATCTGCCCACGGGGGCAGGGTCGGGGCAGGCAGAGACACCCCGAACACAGCGAAGGTTACAAGTGCATCGCAGGACTTACAAATGATTTCTTTACGCGCGGCAGGTTTTTGGAAGGCGCGGGCACAGGTGCCCACCTCTGACCCGGGGCACAGGTCAGAGCCCTTGCAGGACGGGGGTTTGCGCGGGTTCAGGCGGTGGCCAGCAGCAGATCGGCGGTCACGTCATCGGTGATCAGCATGGTCACCAGCCCGTGCCGCGCGGCGGCGCGGATCACGTTGACCTTGTGCGGACCGGCGGCCACGAGGATCTTTTCGGGAATCGCCGCCAGCGTGTCGAGCGTGATGCCGATGGTGCGCGCGTCCAGATCGTTGGTGACGCTATGGCCTTCGGCATCCAGAAACCGCCCCACCACATCGCCGATCGCCCCAAGTTGCAGCAGGCGTTCGGCATGGTCCGTCGAAGGCAGGCCCGAGGACACGAGATAGGAGCGGGCCGAAATGTCGCTGGCGGTCAGGATCGCCGCGTCAAGCTGTTCGAACTTGGCCAGATGTTCGCGGAAGATTTCCTGCCCCAGAAACGCCTCGCGGTCGATGCCTTCGGACAGGAAGATGGGCGCGGCCAGCAGCGAATAGCTCGCCCCCAGCCGTTCGGCAAACCCCGAGGCGATGCCGAAGGAGTTGAAGATCGCGCCCTTGGTCGTGCCGCCGATCATCGAGATGATTTCAAGATCCGGGAAATTCTGCCGCGCCATGTGGGTGATCGCGCGCTGCAGCGTCATGCCCCAGGACACGCCGATCTTCTGCCAGCCCGCCGTTTCCAGATGCCGCGACAGGAAAGAGGCCAGCGCCGCGCCGACGGGCGTGTGGAAATCATACTGGTCGCGGTTGGCGGGCGCGATCAGCACCTGATCCAGCCCCAGCGCCGCGCGCAGGTCGTTCTGCTGTTCAACCCGGGGCAGGAAGGGGGATTCGATCTGCACCTTCACGATCCCCAGCGCCTTGGCCTTCTGGATCGCCTGATTGACGCGCAGCCGCGTGACGCCAAGCGCCGTGCCGATCTCGGCCTGAGTCATGCCGTTGATGTAATAATGCCAGCAAACTTCGCTGACGAACGAGAACGCCTCGTCCTCTTTTTCCTTGAGCATTCCGACTTCCCATCATTCGAGCGGCGTCCAGACTAGCAGCATCCCTGACGGCATCACCAGACAATACATCTGTCTCGTATGATTTACATATGAATATTTCACTTGAATGGGAGCCCATACATTTGTATTGGTGACGTCGGGAGAGGCATCGCGGAGAGGAGCCGCAGCTGCTGCGGAGGGCGGCGCCAAACCGAATTTCTTAGGGAGGATAACCATGAGCTTTGCAGTCAGGCTGGGCGTGTCGGCGCTTGCCCTATCCGTTGCGGCCGGAAGCGCCTTTGCGCAGGATGATGAATTCTGGGCCAAGGCCGGAGAACAGTTCCAAGGGGTGACCCTGCGCGGGGTGACCGAGGCCACGCCGCCATCCAATTACATCAGCGACGTGCTGGCCCCCGAATTCGAGGAAAAGACCGGCATCCGGGTCGAGATCGAAACCACCTCGTGGGACCAGATGTATGACAAGGCCATCAAGGACATGGAGGCCGGGACCGGCATCTATGACATGGTCTATATCGAGCAGGACATCGTTTACGCCTATCTGGCCCGCGATTTTCTGGTGAACGTGACACAGGCGCTGGAGGAAAACCCGGACCTGAAGGCGCCGTCTTTCGACGAGGCCGATTTCACCACCTTCGCCGATTATTTCCGCGGCGATGACGGGGATCTTTACGGGATCCCGATGGAAGCCTTCATCAAGATCTACCTCTACCGCACGGATCTGTTCAGCGATCCCGAGGTTCAGGCGGCCTACAAGGAAAAGACCGGCAAGGATCTTGCCCCCGCCACCACCCATGAGGACTATCAGGCGATTGCCGAGTTCTTCACCCAGTGGGGCGAGGATCACGACATGGATCTGTGGGGCACGACGGCGCAGGCCCATACCGGCCATCCGGCTTCGTGGTATGAATATGTGGAATCCGTCGCCCCGACCTTCGGCGTCTATGGCTGGGGGATCGATCCCGACAACAACTATGCCGCCACCGTGGAAAACGGCGGGGCGATGAATTCCGACGCGGCGAAGGCCGCGCTGAAATGGTGGCTGCACATGCGCGACATC
Source organism: Salipiger marinus (assembly GCF_900100085.1). Lineage (GTDB taxonomy): Bacteria > Pseudomonadota > Alphaproteobacteria > Rhodobacterales > Rhodobacteraceae > Salipiger > Salipiger marinus. The sequence goes on along the minus strand of NZ_FNEJ01000007.1, from coordinate 79,903 downwards.
GCGCCGCCGGAATCGGTGCAGTCGACATGGACCGAGGTGGCGACCACCTTCGCCGCCGGGCGCGCCGCTCAGGGGCTGGTCTATGGCGAAAACGCCGCGTGGATCGCCTCGGATGACACCAAGTCGCGCGTGGTGGGCAATGTCGGTGTGGCACTGCCGCCGCTGCAGGATGGCGTGATGGAGGCCGCCGAGTCCGGCGAAGGCTATATCGGCTATTACGACGGCGGCGCCTTCGGCCTGCCGGTCACGTCCAAGAACCGCGATGCCGCCCTGCTGTTCCTGCAGTATATCGGGCAGGAATCGGTGCAGCCCGGCTGGGCGGTCGCGGCCCCGCGCATCACCCATACCGCCACCTATGACGATGCCGGCGTTCAGGACATGAACACCGAACTGGGCGGCTATTACGACATGCTCAAGGATCAGGGCCGTCTGTTCGCCGGTGCGCCCGCCTATCCCTTCCATGCGCAGCTGCGCGAGGCGGTCGCCCCGATCTTCTACGAGATCCTGACCGGCAGCATCGAACCCGATGCCGGGCTCGACCAGATGGCCGAAAAGGCCGAGCAGGAACTGACCGACCTCGGATATCGTCAGTAAACGTCACGCCCGCAGGGGCATGCCGCAGCCGGGCCGCCTTCGGGCGGCCCGCGTTTCCCCGCCGCATCCGGGCGCCGGGACACAGGACCGCCGCACCCCTTTGCCACACAAGGACCATCCGATGCATTCCACCAAACTGGGATGGCTGCTGCTTGCACCGACGCTGCTGGTGCTGTTCTTCTTCGGCGTGCTCCCCTTCATCTACGTGCTCTATGTCTCGTTCCACCAGTGGAACCCGTTCGCGGTCAATCCCGACATGGTGTTCAACTGGGCCGAGAATTACCGCCGCGTGGTCTTCGACGCGCAGTTTCTGGCCTCGCTCGGGGTGACGGCAGCCTTCGTCTTTTTCGCGGTGATCTCCGAGCTGATCCTCGGCTACATGCTGGCGCAGGCCTTCATGAAGGACTTCCCCGGCAAGGCGATCTTCCGCACCATCCACACGCTGCCGCTCATCATGGCGCCGATCATCGTGGGCTCGATCTGGAAGCTGATGACCACGCCCTCCATCGGGATCCTGCCCAACCTGCTCGACAACTGGTTCGGCTATGATCTCAACATCGGGCAAAGCGCCATCGCCGCCTTCGTGACCACCGTCATCATGGACATCTGGCACTGGACGCCGCTGGTGACGCTGACGCTGATCGCGGCACTGGTGTCGCTGCCGCCCGACCCGTTCGAACAGGCGCAGATCGACGGCGCCAACAAGCGGCAGATCTTCTGGCACATCACGCTGCCGATGATCCGCCCGGCCATCCTCGCCACCGTCTTCATCCGGCTGATGGACGCGCTGCGCACCGTCGACGAGGTGCTGATGCTGACCGGCGGCGGCCCCGGATCCGCGACCCGCTATGTCGGCGTGCACATCTTCAAGGAGGTCTTTCCGCGGACGAATTACGGCTATGGCTCGGCCATCTCGGTTGTCGTCCTCTACCTCACCATCGTGGCGTGCTGGCTGCTGTATGTCGGCCTGATCGCACCCCGCAACAAGAAAGCCTGAGACGATGCGCAAGAACCGCCCATGGCTCTACTCGCTGTTCTGGATCGTGGTCAGCTTTCTGACGCTGTTCCCGATCTACTGGCTGTTCGTGATCTCGGTGAAACCGGCGGTCGACCTGTTCTCGACCCCTGACATCCTGATCAAGAGCTTCTACTGGCAGAACTACATCGACGTGCTGAACGACCGCACCCTGCGCGGCTACATGGTCAATTCTCTGGTGATCTCCACCGGCAATGCGGTGCTCTGCACGGTGCTGGGCTTTTTCGCCTGCTACGCGCTGTCGCGCTTCGACATGGGCGGCAAGGAAAGCATCTTTTTCTGGACCATCACCAACCGCATGGCGCCCCCGGCGGTGTTCCTGCTGCCGCTGTTCCTGCTGATGACGCAGGTCTACCGCATCGGCGATTTCAGCCTGCTGGACACGCGGATCGGCATGATCCTTGTCTACTGCACCTTCAACCTGCCCTTCGCCATCTGGACGCTGCGCCCCACCGTGGACGGCATCCCAAAGGAGCTGGACGAGGCCGCCTATGTCGATGGCGCAAGCCCGTGGAAGGTGATCACCGAAGTTGTGCTGCCGCTGGCCCGGCCCGGCCTTGCGGTCACGCTGATCCTGACTTGGGTCTTTGCGTGGAACGAATACCTGCTGGCCGCGACCCTGACCAATTTCAACGCCCGCACCCTGACCACCGGCCTGTCGGAATATGTCACCACCACCGGCACCGAATGGGGGATCATGGCGGCGATTTCGGTCTTTACCCTGATCCCCGCGCTGATCGTCTTCGGTCTGGTGCAGAAACATATCGTGGCGGGCCTGACCTTTGGCGCCGTGAAGGGATAAGATCATGACCATTCCCCCCGACATGGACGAAAAGCTGGATCTGCGCGACAGCGAGCCGCCCCCCCCCGAGGAGGAGAAGACCGGCTTCCTGCCGATCCAGACCAACTGGTTTGACCGGCTGTTCATTTCCGTGGTGATCTGGGTGGCCCTGTCGCTGGTCTGGTTCCGCTTCATCGAACCCTTTGGCCCCTCCATCTGGATTTCCAACGCCATTGCCCTTGCGGTGGCCGTCCTTATCATCACGAAAGGCTAACCCATGAGGTCTCTCGTTCTCGAACGCAAAGACGAGCTGTCGCTGCGCGACTTCCCCGAAATCGACCGCACCGAGGCGGTGCTGGGTCCGCGCGACGTGCGGATCAAGCTGCACACCGTGGGCATCTGCGGATCGGACGTGCATTATTACACCCATGGCAAGATCGGCCAGTTCGAGGTGAAGGCGCCGATGATCCTTGGCCACGAAGCCTCCGGCACGGTGATCGAAACCGGGGCAGAGGTGCAGGATCTGGCCGTGGGCGACCGCGTCTGCATGGAGCCGGGCATCCCCGATCCCAATTCCCGGGCGACCCGGCTTGGTCTTTACAACGTCGATCCCGCCGTGCGCTTCTGGGCGACGCCGCCGGTGCATGGCGTGCTGCGCCCGACCTGCGTGCATCCCGCCGCCTTCACCTTCAAGCTGCCCGACACTGTCAGCTTTGCCGAGGCCGCGATGGTCGAACCGCTGGCCGTGGGGGTGCATGCCGCGACCAAGGCGCGGGTCCGTCCGGGCGACATCGCCGTGGTGCTGGGGGCGGGGCCCATCGGGCTGGTCACGGCGCTGGCGGCGCTGGCCGCAGGCTGCGCGCGGGTCTATGTGACCGACCTTTCCGAAAAGAAGCTGGAGATCGCCGCCTCGCTCAGCCGGGCCATCGTGCCGGTTCCGGCACAGCCGGGCCGGCTTGCCGAACAGGTGCGCGCCGAGACCGAAGGCTGGGGCGCCGACATCGTGTTCGAGGCGACAGGCTCGCCCAAGGCGGCGGCGGGCGTGTTCGAGCCCTTGGCCCCCGGCGGCTGCGTGGTGATGATCGGCGGCCAGCCCGATCCCATCCTGTATGACGCGGGCGCTGCCATGGTGCGCGAGGCGCGGGTCGAGAACATCTTCCGCTACGCCCATGCCTTTCCGCGCTGCGTGGCGATGCTGGCCTCTGGCGCCATCGACGTAAAACCGCTCATCACCAGAACCTTTGATTTCGAGGACAGCGTCCGCGCCTTCGAAATCGCCGCATCCGCGCCGCCGGCCGACGTGAAGATGCAGATCGCATTGCCGCAATAGGGGAACAGGACATTGGCAGAGGTCAAGATCGACAATGTCGTCAAGCGCTACGGCAGCCTGCAGGTCATGCATGGCGTCAGCGTCGACATCGAGGACGGCGAATTTGTCGTGCTGGTGGGCCCGTCGGGCTGCGGCAAATCCACCCTGCTGCGCATGCTGGCGGGGCTGGAGCAGATCAGCGGCGGCACCGTCGCCATTGGCGGGCGCGTGGTCAATGACGTGCCCCCCAAGGAGCGCGACATCGCCATGGTGTTCCAGAGCTACGCGCTTTACCCGCACAAGACCGTGGCGGAAAACATGGGCTTCCCCCTGCGGATGGCCAAGCGCCCGCAGGCCGAAATCGACGCCAAGGTGACCAAGGCGGCCAAGATCCTTGATCTGGACCGCTATCTGGACCGCTACCCCAAGCAGCTGTCGGGCGGGCAGCGGCAGCGGGTCGCCATGGGCCGGGCCATCGTGCGCGATCCGCAGGTGTTCCTGTTCGACGAACCGCTGTCGAACCTTGATGCCAAGCTGCGCGTCACCATGCGGGTCGAGATCAAGGAACTGCACCAGCGGCTGAAAACCACCATCGTCTATGTCACCCATGACCAGATCGAGGCCATGACCATGGCCGACAAGATCGTGGTGATGCGCGATGGCCGGGTCGAACAGATCGGCGCGCCGCTGGATCTGTATGACCGGCCCCGGAACGTCTTTGTGGCGGGGTTCATCGGCTCGCCGTCGATGAATTTTGTGCATGGCCAGATCGCCATGCGCGACGGGGCAAAGCGCTTCGTCTCGGAGGGCGGGCTGGTCCTGCCGCTGCCGGAGACCTCTGCGCAGGACGGGCAGAAGGTGACCTATGGCATCCGCCCCGAACATATCGGCGTGGGCGAAGGTGGCGTGCCGGTGCGCGTGGTGGTGGTGGAGCCCACCGGGTCAGAGACGCAGATCTTTGCCCGCGCAGGGACCGATCTGGTTGACGCCGTGGTCAAGGACCGCATCATGGTGCGGCCCGGAACCGAGATCGGCTTCCTGATCGATCCGGTGAACGTGCATCTTTTTGACCGCGAGACCGAACAGCGCATCTGAGACGGCGCGCGGCAGGGCAGAGACAGGCAAAGGACAGGCAATGACGCAGGCGCAGGCCATCATCTTCGATCTAGACGGCTGCCTTGTGGACAGCGAACCGCAGTCTCTGGCGGCGGTCGCCGCCGAGATGCGGGCGCTGGGGATTGCGGATGCCACCCCCGAAGAGATCGGCGCGCGGTTTCTGGGCGTGTCGATCAGCGTCATCCATGACTATGTGGAACGCCGGTCCGGCGCGCCCTGCCCGCCGGAGTTTTCGGCGAATTTCGAACGCCGCCTGTTTGCCTCCTATGAAACCGGGCTCAGCTGCATTCCCGGCGTGCCCGACCTGCTGCAGCAGCTGCACACTGAAGGGGTGCCCATGGCCATCGGCACCGGGGGATCGCTGCTGCGCCTTGCCACGACGCTGCGCCTGTCGGGACTTGCCCCCTATTTCGAGGACCGCGGCTTCAGCGCCGATCAGGTGGCGCAGGGCAAGCCCGCGCCGGATCTGTTTCTTCTGGCCGCGCGCGAGCTTGGCGTGCCGCCAGAAATCTGCGTGGTCATCGAGGATTCCCCGCATGGGGTAAAGGCCGCCCGCGCCGCCGGAATGCGCGCCATCGGCTTTACCGGCGGCACGCATCTTGACGGACGGCGCGAGGTGCACGCAGATACCCTCAGACAGGCGGGCGCGGAGGAGGTGCTCGCGGACATGTCACACATGTATGCGGCCCTCAGCGCCCTGCGGCATGCGCCGCGCTGAGCTTGCCGCCGGGAGGAAAAGACATGGTCTATCTGGGCATTGATCTGGGAACATCGGGGCTGCGCGCCCTGCTGATGGACGAAAAAGGCGCGCCGATTGGCGCTGCCGAACGGCATTATACGGCGGATCATCCCCGGTCGGGCTGGTCCGAACAGGATCCGGGCGACTGGATCACCGCACTGGACGGCGCGATCGGGGATCTGCGCGCGGCGCATCCGCGTTTTGCCGACCTGCGCGGGATCGGGGTGGCGGGCCACATGCACGGCGCCACGCTGCTGGATGCGGAGGGCGCGGTGATCCGGCCCTGCATCCTGTGGAACGACACCCGCTCTCATGCCGAGGCGGCGGCGCTGGACGCCGCCGAAGGCTTCCGCCAGATTTCCGGCAACATCGTCTTTCCGGGCTTCACCGCGCCCAAGCTTGACTGGCTGCGGCGGTACGAGCCCGAGAATTTTGCCAAGATCGCCAAGGTGCTGCTGCCTGCGGCCTATCTGAACTTCTACCTGACGGGGGGCTTTTTTGCCGACATGTCCGACAGCGCGGGCACCTCGTGGCTGGATACCGGCGCGCGCGACTGGTCCGAGGCGCTGCTGGCCGCAGGCGGCATGCGCCGCGACCAGATGCCCGACCTGCTGGAGGGCTGCCAGCCCGGCGGCGAACTGAAGCCCGAGCTTGCGGCGCGCTGGGGCCTGACTGGCCCCGTGGTGGTGGCCGCCGGGGCGGGGGACAATGCCGCCGCCGCCTGCGGCATCGGCGCCATGGACGAGGGGCAGGGCTTTGTCTCGCTTGGCACCTCGGGCGTGCTGCTGGCGGCGCGCAACGGCTACCGGCCCGCGCCTGAAACGGCGCTGCACACTTTCTGTCACGCGGTGCCGGGGCGCTGGTATCAGATGGGGGTCATGCTGTCGGCGACGGACAGCCTCAACTGGCTGGCGCGGATCACCGGCACGCCGCCCAAGGATCTGACCGCCTCGCTGGGGGACACGCTGCGCGCGCCGGGCCGGGTGCGGTTCCTGCCTTACCTCTCCGGAGAGCGCACGCCGCATAATGATGCGGAAATCCGCGGCAGTTTCACCGGGCTCGGGGCCGAGACCACGCGCGACGATCTGACCCGCGCGGTGCTGGAAGGTGTCGCCTTCGGGCTGCGCGACAGTCAGGCCGCGCTGGCGGGCACCGGGCTGCGGCTGGACCGGCTGATGGCCATCGGCGGCGGCACCGGATCGCGCTACTGGCTGAAACTGATCGCCACGGCGCTGAACGTCACGCTGGATCTGCCAAGCGGCGGCGAATTTGGCGCAGCCCTTGGCGCGGCGCGGCTGGCGATGCTGGCGGTGGGCGACGGCACCATCGAAGAGGTGATGACCCAGCCCGCCATCCGCGAGGAGATCGCGCCGGACCCCGCGCTGCGGGCGGAGTTCGACGCCGCCTATGAAAGGTTCCGGCAGGCCTATCCGGCGATCCGCGCCGCGCAGTAACGCCCGCTTTCATCTCTGTGCAACAGCCTCGGCCCGATGGGCTGGGGCTGTTGTCGTTCGCGCCGGCGCAGCTTGACCGCTGCGTGTCCCCGCAACGCTGCGGAATTGACAGCCGCAGCAGACTCACCTTAGCTGGCATGGTGACCGGACCAGTTGTCTATCTGCGCGGCAGGGGGGAGTGCGGCAGTGCGAAATGTCCAGAAGCTGCTGCTCGACAGTGCCAGCGAGATCGGGCGCGACATGCGGCGGCTCACCATGAAAGACGTGATCGCGGAAAAGATCGCCGCGATGATCGGCTCGGGGCTGCTGGCGCCGGGCGATGAACTGCCCAGCGAACGCGACCTTGCCGCCGCCCTGTCGGTCAGCCGCGAAACCGTGCGCGTGGCGATCCAGACCTTGGCCGCGCGCGGCATCCTTGCGGTCAGTCAGGGCGCGCGCACCAAGGTGCTGACCGATGACATCGGCGCCATGGCCGTGGGGATGATGCGGCAGATCGACGTCAACCGCTATGACGTGGATGAGGTGCACGCGGCCCGGCTGCTGATCGAACAGCAGGTGGTGGGGGAGGCTGCGGCGCGGATCTCGGACCGGGTGCTGGAGGATCTGCGCCGGTCGCTGGTCACGCAGCAGGGCTGTCTGGAGGATCCGCTGCGGTTTCTGATCGCGGACCGCGAATTTCACGTCGCCATCTATCGCGAAAGCGGCAACAGCCTGCTGAGCGACGTGGTGACCGACCTTTACACCTATATGATGGAGTATCGCCGCCGCATCGTGTCGCGGCCCGGTGCCATCGCGGGCAGCCTGTCCGACCATGCCGAGATCCTTGCCGCGCTGGAGGCGCGCGACGCCGCCCGCACCCGCGCCGCTTTTGCCCGGCACGAGGACCGCATCTACACCACCACACGATCCCTGCTTTCCGAACGCGACGCGTCGCCGGGGGCGGGATCCTGACACCGGGCGCGCCGCAGGCGGCGCACCCAGAGGCAGGCCCCACAAGGCCGCCATCACGGGCCCTTTGGAGGAGGGGCCACCACGGGAGGAGACACCATGTTCAAGAGACGTCATATTCTGGGGGTCGCCACAGCGGCCCTGACCGCGGCGAGCCTGACACTGGGCGGGGCCATGCCCGCCGCCGCGCAGAACAAGGAGGTCGTCTATCTGACACCCGGCCTTGACCTGCCGTTCTGGCGCTACCTGTCCAAGGGCGTCGAAAAGGTGGCCACCGCCGAAGGTTACGGCTTTCAGGCGCTGGATTCGCACAATGACGCGCAGCAGCAGCTTCAGAACGCGCAGGATGCCATTGCGCGCGGGGTGGCAGGCATCGTGCTGTCGCCGACCGACAGTTCCACCGCCCCCAGCGTGCTGAGCCTTGCGGAAAAGGCGGGGATCCCGGTGGTGATCGCCGATATCGGCACCAATAGCGGCACCTATGTGTCCTTCATCATCTCCGACAATTACGAAGGCGCGCATGGCACCGGAGAGGCGCTGGCCGCCGCGATGAAGGAACGCGGCTGGGAAGACGGCTCGGTCGGCATCGTGGCGATCAGTCAGGCGCGGCTGAACGGACAGGCCCGGACCAAGGGCTTCAAGGACGCGATGACCGAAGCCGGGGTGGCCAAGGAGGCGGGCCTGCAGCAGATGCAGTCCTACACCGCCGACGAGACCTTCCGCTTTACCCAGGACATGCTGACCGCCAATCCCGACATGCGCGGGATTTTTGTGCAGACCGACCAGCCCGCCATCGGCGCGCTGCGCGCGATCAAGGCGGCACGGCGTCAGGGCGAGGTGCTGGTGGCGGCCTTTGACGGCATTCCGGAATTTGTGCCGATGCTGCAATCGGGGGAAATCGTCGCCTCCGGCATGCAGCAGCCGCATCTGATGGGCGAGGAATCCGCCAAGGCGCTGTTCGCCCATCTGAACGGCGAAACGCCTGAAAAGGAAATCCTCGTGCCGATCGTGGTGGTGACCGACCAGAACATCGAAGAGATGCTGCCGACCATCACCGAAACCGTCTTTGCAGGCGAGCTGGGCGACAGCTGAGCGACGCCGTTCCGGCACCGGCTTCCCCGGTGCCGGACCTTTCCACGGAGACGAGCATGAGCAATCCGATGTCCGCCCCGGACAGCGGCCCGGCGCTGGTCGCCCGGTCGGTCGCCAAGCGGTTCGGCAGCACGCAGGCGCTGTCCGATGCCAGCCTTGAGGTGCGCGCGGGCGAGGTGCATGGCCTGCTGGGGGCAAATGGCGCGGGCAAATCCACGCTGTCGCGGATCATCTGCGGCCATGTCGGACGCGACAGCGGCGAGCTGCTGTATCGGGCCCGCACGCTGTCGCCCCGCTCCACCCGCGAGGCGCTGGATTCCGGCATCGCGCTGGTGGCGCAGGAAACCAGCCTCGCGCCCGATCTGTCGGTGCTGGAAAACATCTTCCTGCCAGAACTGGGCCGTCCGGGCCGCCTGTCCTTTCCCGACATGCGCCGCCGCGCCAGTGACATCCTTGCCCGGCTGGGGCGCGACCACGCGCTGCCGCTGGATCAGGAGGTGCGGCGCCTCTCCGCCGCGCAGCGCCAGCTGGTCGAGATCGCCAAGGCGCTGGCGCTTGACGCCGATCTGATGATCTTTGACGAACCCACCGCCTCGCTGTCGCCGTCGGAGGTGGACCGGCTGTTCGACATCCTCGCGCGGCTGCGCGAACAGGGCCATGCGCTGATCTTTGTCTCGCACCGGCTGGAGGAGGTGTTCACCGTCACCGACCGCGTCACCATCCTGCGTGAAGGCCGCACCGTCGCCGCCAGCCTCGACACCGCGCGGCTGACCCAGACCGACATCATCCGCCACATGGTCGGGCGCGATCTGGGGGCGATCTATGCCACGCCGGGGCTCGACCGGCGCGGCGGCGCGCGCGACCCGGTGCTGGAGGTGACGAACCTCTCCGCCCGGCCCATCGTGCGCGATGTCAGCTTCACCGTCCACAGGGGCGAGATTCTGGGCATTGGCGGGCTGGTGGGCGCGGGCCGCTCCGAAGCGATGGAGGCGCTGTTCGGCTTGCGTCCGCGCGACGGCGGCACGATCCGGCTGAAGGGGCGCGAGATCGCGCTGCGCAGGCCGGTGGATGCGATCCGGCAGGGCATCGGCTTTGTCGCCGAAGACCGCCGTGCGCAGAACATCGTGCCCGATCTCAGCGTGCGCGAGAACCTGATGCTGGCGCATCTGGGCCGCCATCGCGGCTTTGGTCTGGGCTACCGGCAGCGGCAGGACCGGGTGGACACGCTTCTGGCCCAGCTTGGCCTGCCCACCGATCGGATGGACGCAAGCCTGCTGACCTTTTCCGGCGGCATGCAGCAGAAGATCATCATGGCGCGCTGGCTGCTGATCGACCCCGAGGTGCTGATCCTTGACGAGCCGACCAAGGGCGTCGACATCGGCACCCGCAGCGCGATCTACCGCATCCTGCGCGACATCGCCGATCAGGGCGTGGCGGTGGTGGTCATCTCCTCGGATTTCGAGGAACTGCTGGGCGTCACCGAACGGGTGGTGGTGATGAGCGACGGCATCACCATCGCCGATCTGCCGACGCCGATCCTGACCGAGGAAAAGCTGACCCTGCTGGCCGCGCCGCGCAGTTCCACCACCCGCAACCGCGCGCTGCTGGAAACGCTGGCGCGGGAGCATGGCGCCTTCGCGTGGTGGGCGCTTCTGGAAGAGGACTCGCTGATCTGCCTTGGCACCGCCGCCGCCGCCACGGCGCCCCCGCTTGACCTGCGCGCCGGAGAGGCGCTGCACCCTCGGGACACCCCCATCCCCCGCGCCCTTGCGGCGCGCGCGCAGGGCATCGTGACGGACGGCGCGCTTGCCACGCTGCTGGTGCCGCTGCGCAATGCCCGCGGCCATGATCTGGGCTGGATCGGTCTGACCGCCGCCGCCGACACCCCCCTGCCCGACCCCGGACAGATCGCGGCGCAGGTGCGCCGCCTGACCCGGGACAGCGACGACATCGAAGGAGACGCCGCATGAGCGCACCCACCGCCGCCCGCCCTGCCCTGCCGGGCCGCCTGATCCGCACGCTGGAAGTCCGAATGCTGGGCCTTGCGCTTGTCATCGCGGTGGGGCTGTCGCTGATGTCGCCCTATTTCCTGACCCAGAACAACATCTTCAACATCCTCGACCAGTCCGTGGTCATCGGCATCGTCGCGGTGGGGATGACCTTCGTGATCCTGACCGGCGGCATCGACCTGTCGGTGGGGTCGGTCGCGGGGCTGACCGGCATCGTGCTGGGGCTGGCGCTGCGCGACCTGCCCATTCCGCTGGCCATCGCGGCGGCGGTGGCGGCGGGGGCCTTCATCGGGCTGATCTCGGGCGTGCTGGTCGCGGTGTTCGGGCTTGCGCCCTTTGTGGTGACCTTGGGCATGATGGCGATCGGGCGCAGTCTGGCCTATATCTTTTCCGGGCAGACCGCGATTTCCGGCATTCCCGAAAGCCTGTCGGCCATCGTCTACACCACGGTGCTGGGCATCCCCGCCAACGTGATCTTCCTGCTGCTGCTCTATCTCGCGGCATGGGCCTATCTGACCTACACCAAGGGCGGGCGCACCATCTATGCCGTGGGATCGAACCGCGAGGCGGCGCGGGCGGCGGGGCTGAACGTGCTGGGCTATTCGATCCTGCCTTACGTCATCTCGGGCGCGCTGGCGGCGGTGGCCATCACCTTTTCCATCGCACAGATCCTGTCCGCCGATCCGCTGGCGGGCAACCAGATGGAGCTTGATGCCATCGCCGCCGTGGTGATCGGCGGGGCCAGCCTTTACGGCGGGCGCGGCTCGATCATCGGCACGCTGATCGGCGTGCTGATCATGGTGATGATCCGCAACGGGCTGAACCTGATGGGGGTCTCGCCGTTCTGGCAGGGCACGGCCATCGGTTCCATCATCATTCTCGCGCTGCTGGCGGAGCGGCTGTTCAACTGGCGTTCGGCCCGCTGAGGCCGCGCCCGCAGACAAGGAGATCCCCCATGACCCCGACCCCCTCCCGCGCCGTGGCGCTTTATGGCACCGAAGAACAGGTGCCGCCGCCCCGCCTGCTGACCGCCGGACCGCTGAGCGCCGAACTGGAGGCGGGCAACCTGCGCGACATCCGCTTCGCCGGGGCAGAGGTGCTGCGCGCCGTGTCCTACATCGTGCGCGACAAGGACTGGGGCACCTACAGCCCCACCCTTGACGCGCTGGAGGTGCAGCAGGAGCCCGACCGCTTCGTGGTCACCTACCGCGCCCGCGTCGCGGAGCCCGGGCAGGCCTTCGCCTATGAGGCGCGGATCGAAGGCCGGGCCGATGGCACGCTGACCTTCACCGGCAGCGGCGCCGCCGAAACGCCGTTCCTGACCAACCGCACCGGCTTTGTGATCCTGCATCCCATCGCGGGCGTGGCGGGCGGGCCGGTGACGCTGACCCATGTGGACGGGCGGCAGGTGGAGGGGCGGTTCCCCGACCTCATCGACCCGGTGCAGCCCATGATGGATCTGCGCGCGCTGGAGCATGTCAGCCCCGAAGGCCACCGCGTGCACTGCCTGATGGAAGGCGACACCTTCGAGATGGAGGACCAGCGCAACTGGACCGATGCCTCCTACAAGACCTATGTCCGCCCGCTGGCGCTGCCATGGCCCTATGAGCTGGAGCCGGGCGCGCGACTGGAACAGAAGATCACCCTGCGGATCACCGGGGCGGCGGGCGCCGCCACCCGCGCCGAAGGCGTGACGCTGGATCTGGGCAGGGAGGCGGGGCGGATGCCCGCGCTTGGCATGGGGCTTGATCCCGGCGATGCGGCGGCGGCGCTGACCTGCGCCGATCCGCTGCGCGCGCTTGGCCCGGCGCATCTGCTCTGCCATCACGATCCGCGCCGGGGCCATGACCGCGCCAGCCTGCAGGCACAGCTGGACGTGGCGCAGGCCCTTGGGGCGGAGCCGTGGCTGGAGGCGGTGATCGCCGCCACCGACGATGCCGGGGCCGAGGCCGAGGTGACGGCGCTTGGCGCCACCGTGGCCGGGCTTGGCGCGCCTTTTGCCACCGTGCTGCTGTCGCCCGCGCCCGACCTGAAATGCACCCTGCCGGGCAGCGTCTGGCCCGAGGCGCCCGATGCGGCGGCGCTGGCGCAGGTGGCGCGGCAGGCCTTTCCCGGCGCGCGGCTTGGCGGCGGCATGTTCAGCTATTTCACCGAACTGAACCGCAAGCGCCCGCCGGTGGACGCGCTTGATCTGGTCAGCTTCACCACCTCGGCGATGGTGCATGCCGGGGACGACCGGTCGGTGATGGAAAGCCTTGAAGCGCTGCCCGCCATCGCCCGCAGCGCGGCAGAGATCGCCCGCCCGCTGCCCTTTGCGGTGGGGCCCTCGGCCATGGGGATGCGCGCCAATCCCTATGGCGCCGCCCCCAAGGACAACCCCGACAACATCCGGCAGGCGATGAATTTCAACGATCCGCGCCAGCGCGGCCTGCTGGGGGCGGCATGGACGCTGGGCGCGCTGGCGCAGTTCGCCACCGGCGGGGCCGAAGCGGTGGCGCTTGGTGCGCCGGTCGGCGCCTTTGGCGCGGTCCATGTCCCGACCCGGTTCCCGCAGCCATGGTATGACGATCATGGCGGGCTCTATCCGCTGTTCCATCCGCTGCGCGGGCTGGCCCGGCTTCGGGGCCAGCCGCTGCGGCGCGTCGACAGCTCCGATCCCGCCCGCGTGCTGGGTCTGGCCGTGGGCACCCCCGGCGAGACCGAGATCTGGCTTGCCAACCTCACCGCCGATCCGGTCCGGCTGCACCTGCCGCAGGGGGCGCGGCAGATGGCGTGCCTGTCGGCGGCGGAGTTTGCCGAGGCGGCCGAGGATCCGGGCTTTCTTGACAGGCTGGCCCCGGTGCCCGATGCCGGGATCAGCCTTGATGCCTATTCCGTGCTGCGCCTTCTGGGCGCGTTCTGAGACAATGAAGGACCAAACCACATGCATATCCTGATCCTTGGCGCCGCTGGCATGGTGGGCCGCAAACTGACCGCCCGACTTGTCGCGGAGGGACAGCTGGGCGGCGCCGCCATCACCGCGCTGACGCTGGTCGACGTGATCGAACCCGCGGCGCCTGCCGGGTTTTCCGGCCCCTGCACCCGCTATGCCGCCGACATCGCCGATCCCGCCACGGCGCCCCGGCTGGTGGCCGACCGGCCCGACGTGATCTTCCATCTGGCCGCCATCGTCTCGGGCGAGGCCGAGGTGGATTTCGACAAGGGCTATGCGGTCAACCTTGATGGCACCCGGCAGCTTCTGGAGGCGATCCGCGCCGCGCATCAGGCCGAAGGCTACCGGCCGCGCGTGGTCTTCACCTCCTCCATCGCGGTGTTCGGGGCGCCCTTCCCCGACAAGATCGACGACGAATTCTTCTGCACCCCGCGCACCAGCTATGGCGTGCAGAAGGTGGTGGGCGAACTGCTGCTGTCGGATTATTCGCGCAAGGGCTTTCTGGACGGCATTGCGATCCGGCTGCCGACGATCTGCATCCGCCCCGGCCTGCCCAACAAGGCGGCTTCGGGCTTTTTCTCCAACATCCTGCGCGAACCGCTGGCGGGCAAGGAAGCGGTGCTGCCGGTGCCCGAGGACGTGCGGCACTGGCATGCCAGCCCGCGTGCCGCCGTGGGTTTCCTGATCCATGCCGCGACCATGGATCTGGCGCCGCTGGGGGCGCGGCGGGCGCTGTCGATGCCCGGGCTCTCGGCCACGGTGGGCGAACAGATCGAGGCGCTGCGCAAGGTGGCGGGCGACAAGGCGGTGGCGCTGATCCGTCCCGAACCCGATCCCGCGATCATGGCCATCGTCGAAGGCTGGCCCCGCGATTTCACCACCGCCCGCGCCGAGGCGCTGGGGTTCCGGGCCGAATCCTCGTTCGAGGAGATCATCCGCATCCATATCGAGGATGAACTGGGCGGCCAGATCTGAACGATGGCCGGGCCGGGGCTCAGCCCCCGGTCCGCGCCCTGTCGCGCGCCATGGAAGCCCAGCCGGTCAGCACCTCTGCCGCCTCTGCGGCAAGGTGCTGATGGGCAGGCATCTGCCGCTGCGTCACGTCGCTGCCGCAGTCCTGCACCAGACGCGCCACGTCGACGGGAAACCGTGCCGCTTCGGGCAGATCGCCAAGCGCTGCCCCCGCCTGATCCATGTCCGCCGCATAATACAGCACGGAAATCCCCGCGATCCCCATGGCCGCCACGCACATCGGGCAGGGTTCGCAGCTGGAATACAGCGCGCAGCCCCGCAGATCGACGGTGCCCAGCCTGCGGCAGGCATCGCGGATCGCCTCGGTCTCGCCATGGGAGGTGGGATCGCTGTGCAGCCGCGACCGGTTGAGCCCGGTGCCGACGATCCGGCCCTCGCGCACCACCACAGCGCCAAAGGGTTCCGTGCCCGGCAGGGTCATCGCCCGCGCCGACAGCGCTATGGCGTGGCGCAGGAAGGTTTCGTCATACATCGGCAGCGGCTCCGTCAGCGGGCGTTTCGCAGGCAAAACAGGCGACGCGGCGGTCATGCACATCGGCGCGGCGTTCCGGACGCTCGGTCCGGCAGCGGTCAAAGGCCAGCGGGCAGCGCGGGTGAAAGCTGCAGCCCGGCGGCGGCGATACCGGCGAAGGCACCTCTCCGCCCATGGGGATGCGGTTGCGGTCGGGCGCCTCCAGATCGGGGATCGTGTCCAGCAGCAGCCGCGTATAGGGATGCAGCGGCGCCGCGAACAGGTCGGCGGTCGGCTGGATTTCCACGATGCGGCCCAGATACATCACCGCGATGACATCGGCCATGTGACGCACCACGCTCAGATCATGGCTGATGAAAAGATAGGTCAGCCCCATCTCGCGCTGCAGCCGCTTCATCAGGTTCAGCACCTGCGCCTGCACCGACACGTCAAGCGCGGAGGTCGGCTCGTCACAGACCAGAAACTCCGGCTCTCCGGCCAGCGCCCGCGCGATGGAGATGCGCTGCCGCTGGCCGCCGGAAAATTCGTGCGGAAACTTGGTGCCGTCCGTGGGGCTCAGCCCCACGGTGCGCAGCAGATCCGCCACCCGCGCCGTCACCTCCGGCTCGGGTGTGTCGGGGCGCAGGGTCCGCAGCGGTTCGGCCACGATGCGCGCCACGCGCCAGCGCGGGTTCAGGCTGGCAAAGGGATCCTGAAAGATCATCTGCATCCGGTCGCGGTCGCCGTGAAAGCGGATCGCCCCGCCCGAGGGCGCGTGCAGCCCGGTCACCAGCTTGGCGATGGTGCTTTTGCCGCAGCCGGATTCTCCCACCAGCGCCAGCGTCTGGCCGCGCTGGATGGTGAAATCCACCCCGTCCACCGCGCGCAGCGTGCGGCGCGGCCTGCCTTCAAGCAGGCGGTTCAGCCATGGCGCGGAGACGTCGAACCGCCGCTCCAGCGCGTCGACCTCCAGAATGGCTCCGGATCTTTGGGTCATGCAACCTCTCCTTCAAGCGCAAGCCAGCAGGCGGCGCCGGGGCTGTCGATCCGCGGTGTCTCGCGGCGGCATCTGGGGCCCGCATGGGTGCAGCGCGGGTTGAAGGCGCAGCCGGGCGGGATGGCGTCAAGCCGGGGCATGGATCCGGGGATCATCTGCAGTTCGTCCACATCCTTGCGCAGCGACGGGATCGAGCCCATGAGCCCGCTGGTATAGGGATGGTTCGGGCGGCGCACGATCTCGTCGACCGGGCCAAGTTCGGCCAGCCGTCCGGCATACATCACCGCCACCCGGTCGGCGGTTTCCGCAATCACCCCCATGTCATGAGTGACCAGCAGCACGGCGGTGCCCCGCTCGCGGCAGAGCCGCCGCAGCAGCGCGGTGATCTGCGCCTGAATCGACACGTCGAGCGCGGTGGTGGGTTCATCCGCCACGATCAGTTCCGGTTCGGCACAAAGCGCCAGCGCGATCACGATGCGCTGGCGCATGCCGCCGGAAAACTGGTGCGGGTAGCTGTCGATGCGTTCCTCCACCGCCGGGATCCCCACCTCGTGCATCAGATCCTTCGCCCGCGCCCGGGCGCGGCTGCGCGACAGGCCGGTATGCAGGCGGATCGTTTCCACCAGCTGGTCGCCGACCCGGAACAGCGGATTGAGCGAGGTCAGCGGATCCTGAAAGACCGCGCCGATGCGGCGGCCCCGGATCGCCTGCAGGGCACGGTCGTCCAGCCCGTCGATCCGGTCGCCCGACAGGTGGATGGATCCGGCGGCGATGCGGCCCGGCGGTTCCAGCAGGCCAAGGATGGCCATGCCGGTCATCGACTTGCCCGCGCCGCTTTCCCCCACCATGCCAAGGATCTCGCCGCGCCGTATCTGCAGCGAGATGTCATCGACGGCGGTCAGCACCCCCTTGCGGGTGGGAAATTCGACGCGCAGATTGCGGATGTCCAGAACGATGTCGCTCATGCGTCGCGCCTTTCATAGCTCGGGCGGAAGATGTCCTGCACCGGCGGATGGCCCGCAGTGCGGTCGGGGTATTTCGTCACCAGCCCGTCAAACTGCGCCTGCGCGCGGGCGGCATCGGCCAGCGCGTCCACGCCGGGGATCACGCCGTCCCGCATCACCCGCCGCCCGTCGATCCAGACATCGCGGGTGTCGCGCCCCGAGGCGGAGGTCATCAGCGTCTGCACCGGGTCCGGGGTCTGCAGCACATGGCGCAGGTCGATCACGGCAATATCCGCCCGCGCCCCCGGGGCCAGACGGCCCAGATCGGACCGCCCCAGCGCCTGCGCCCCGCCAAGGGTCGCCGCGTCGAACAGATGCTCGGACCGCACCGCCTCTGTGCCATCGACCATGCGCGCCATCATCATGCCCACCTGCATGTTCAGGATCATGTCCGCCGGAAATGTGTCGGTGCCCAGCCCGGTCACGATGCCACGGTCGCGGCAGCGGGCAAAGCTGCGCAGCACGCTGCCATGGCGCGCGCTCACCAGCGGACAATGCACCAGCGCCGCGCCGCTGGCGGCGAGGTGGTCGAAATCGGCCTCCGTCGCCTGCGTGCCATGCGGCAGCAGCCAGCGCGGCCCCAGCACCCCCAGCCGGTCCAGCCAGACAATGGGGCTGGTGCCGTGCTGCTCCTGCACCAGCCGCAGTTCGGTGGGCGACTGGCAGCAGTGCTGGCGCACCGGCGCGCCCAGTTCGGCGGCAAGAGCGGCGGTGCGCTGCAGAAGCGCGGGCGTGCAGGTCTCGATCCGGTCGGGGGCGAACATGGCACGGATCAGCCCGCCCGCGCGCCCCTCGATCCGGGCGGCAAAGGCTGCGGCCTCCTCCAGCCCGGCCAGCCCGCGCGCCTCGTCATAAAGCGCGGTGATGCGGCCCTGATCGTCGGTGACCTGCCCGCCGCTGCGATAGGCGGGGCCCAGATAGACCCGCAGCCCCAGATCGGCGGCGGCGTCGGCGGCGGCGTCGAATTCCGCCACCGTCTCCGCCCATTCGCGGTAGAACAGCGAGGAGATGGGCAGCGCCGTGGTGATGCCGTTGCGGATCAGATGCGCGAAGGCATGGCGTTTCTGAAAGGCCAGTTCCTCGGGGCCATACATCTCGTAGGGGCCGCGCGCGACATAGCTTTCCGGCCAGACCCGGCCCTTTTTCCACGCGGGGCCGTTGTCATAGCCCAGAATGGTCGTGTCCAGATCGGCCAGCGCATCCAGATCGACAAACCCCGGAGAGATCACCGCCTGCCCGTAATCAATGCGCTCGGCCACCTCGCCATCGAAGGACGGCCCCACATGCAGCACCGCGCCGTTCTCGATCACCACCACGCCCTGTTCGTGGATCACATGCGCGCCCGCCGCATGGCCGATCACCCAGCGCGCGGTCAGCAGGATGCGCCGCCCCATCACGGCGCCTCGATCACGCAGGTGCCGTTGCGCGCGATGACCCTCCCGCCCTTCAGCACCAGCGGGCGCGGCGCGCGCAGCGCCACCGCCTCGGCCAGCGTCTCGCCCTCGACCAGCACGCAGTCGGCGCGGTCGCCCGGCCCGAGCCCGTAGCCTTCGGTCTCCATGATCGCGGCGCCGCCGAAGGTGCAGATGTCAAGCGCAAGCTCCACCTCGTCATCGCGGCGCAGGTTGTTGCGCAGCCCGATGAACATCGCCCGTTCCAGCATGTCGGCATTGCCATAGGGGCCCCATGTGTCGCGGATGCCGTCCGATCCCGCCCCGGTCAGGATGCCCGCCGCACGCAGTTCCTTCACCAGCGGCACCGGGGCCGAAGCGGGGGCGGTGGTGACGATATGGATGCGCTGCTCGGCCAGCTGGTCCTGCAGCCCGGCGACATAGCCCCGGTCCAGCGCGCCCAGACAGAAGGCATGGCTGATGGTCACCTTGCCCTGCATGCCAAGCGCCTTGGTGCGGGCGATGATCTCCTCCATGGAAAAGCCGCCAAGCGCGTCGCGTTCGTGCAGATGGATGTCGACGGGCTTGCCGTGTTTCTCGGCCAGCGCAAAGACCGCATCCAGATGCCCCTTCGGATCGCGGTCGATGCCGCAGGGATCGATGCCGCCCACCACCTCGGCCCCCAGCGCCAGCGCCTCGTCCATCAGCTCCAGCGTGCCCAAACGCGGCATCATCGAGGATTGCGGAAAGACCACGATCTCGATCTCCACCAGCCCGGCCAGCTTTTCGCGGGTGGCCATCACGCCTTCGATCCCGGCAAGCCCGTGATGCGTGTCCACATCCACATGGCTGCGGATCTGCGTGGTGCCGTGGCTCATGGACAGGATGGCCTGCCGTTCGCTCTGCACCTGCGGATCGAGCCCCAGAGCGACCTTCACCTCGCGCTCGTTGGTGATCTTGTCGATCAGCCGCGGCCCCACCTCGTTGCGATACCACGGCAGTCCCAGCAGCGACTTGTCGAGATGGGTATGCGCCTCGACCAGACCGGGGATCACGATGCGCCCGCCGCCGTCGATCACCTCCGCCCCCTCGGGGGCGCTGTCGGCGAAACGGCCATCGCGGATGTAAAGGTCGGTCAGGGCGCCCGCCATGGGGCGGACATTCTTGAGGGTCAGGGAAGTCATCACATCACCGGAGTTTGGGGTTGAGCGCGTCGCGCAGCCAGTCGCCGATCATGTTGACCGACAGGACGATCAGGCACAGCTGGACCGAGGGAAAGACCACGATCCACCACAGGCCGGAAAACAGGTATTGGTTGCCGATCCGGATCAGGGTGCCAAGGCTTGGCTGGTCCGGCGGCATGCCCACGCCCAGAAAGGACAGCGTCGCCTCGGACAGGATGGCAAGGCCGAAATTCAGCGTCGCCGCCACCATGATCGGCGTCAGGCAGTTGGGCAGGATGTGGTGCAGCATGATCCGCCACGCCGGCACCCGGATCAGCCGCGCCGCCTGCACATATTCCTTCTTCGCCTCCACCATGGCCGAGGCGCGCACCGTGCGGGCATATTGCACCCAGGAGGGCACGGCGATGGCGAAGATCAGGATCGGCGCCGCCAGCACGTCGCGCAGCCCGGCGGGCAGCGAGGCGGTGGCGATGGCGGTGATCAGGATCGCGATCAGGATGAAGGGCATGGACAGCAGCACGTCGCCCACGCGCATGATCACATTGTCGACCCAGCCGCCCAGATAGCCCGCGACCAGCCCCAGCGACAGGCCGACGCTCAGCGCCAGCAGCACCGAGGCGAAACCGATGATCAGCGAAATCCGCGAGCCATAAAGGATGGCCGACAGGATGTCGCGGCCCTGCGTGTCGGTGCCCAGCAGATAGGGCCACTGGCCCTGCGCCTGCCAGATCGGCGGGATCTCGGAATTCCACAGCTCCAGCGCCGCCAGATCATAGGGGTTCTGCGGGGTGATGAGCGGTGCCAGCACCGCACTCAGCGCGACCAGCGCCAGCACCGCGGCGGCAAGCATCGCAGAGGGATGCGCGCGGAAGGAATGCGCAAGGTCGCTGTCCCTGAGCCGGGTCAGGCGCGACGGTCGTGCGGCGGTCTCGGGCCGCGCCGGGGCGGCGGGGGATGCGGTGTGGTCCATCGGGCTCTCCTGATCAGCCATGTGCGCCTCCGGATCGGGCGCTGTCATCGCGCAGCCGCGGGTCGACCCAGGCATAGGTGATGTCCACCACGGTGTTCAGCACCACAAAGATCAGCGACACCAGCAGCAGGTAGGCGGCCATCACCGGGATATCGACAAAGGTCACCGCCTGAATGAACAGCATCCCCATGCCCGGCCACTGGAACACCGTCTCCGTCACCAGCGCGAAGGCGATGAGATTGCCGATCTGCATGCCGGTCAGGGTGATGACCGGCATCAGGCAGTTGCGCAGCGCATGGCGCCACTGCACCCGCGCCGCAGGCACGCCGCGCGCCCGGGCGAACTTGATGTAATCGCTGCGCAGCGTCTCCAGCATCTCGGCCCGCACCAGCCGCATCACCAGCGTGATCTGAAAGGTCGACAGCGACACCGCAGGCAGCACCAGCGCCGCCCGCCCCGAAGGCGTCAGCAGCCCGGTGGACCACCAGCCGATCTGCACCGTCTCGCCCCGGCCAAAGGCGGGCAGCCAGCCCAGAGAGACGGAAAAGCCAAGGATCAGCAGGATCCCCACCACGAAGCTCGGCAGCGACACGCCCACGATGGATCCCAGTTGCAGCGCCTGCGCCAGCCGCGAGCGGCGATGCACCGCCGTGATCACCCCCAGCGGAATGCCCACCACCAGCGAAATCACCGTGGCCACCAGCACCAGCTCGAACGTGGCGGGAAAGCGGTCCTTGATCAGCACCATCACATCCTGCTGGTTGCGATAGGAGATGCCGAAATCGCCCTGCACGGCATTGGTGACAAATCGGGCATATTGCGTGGCAAATCCGTCATTCAGCCCCAGCCGCTCGCGCAGCTCGGCCCGGTCGGCCTGCGTCGCCTGCTCGTTGACCATCATCTCCACCGGGTCGCCGAAGAACCGGAAGATGACAAAGGCCAGCAGGGCCACCGCCAGCATCACAAAAGCCGCATTGGCCATGCGCTTGATGAGAAAGGCAATCATCTCTGTCTCCGATCCGGCTTACGCCCTGGGCCGCCCGCGCCCCTTCATCTTGCCAAGTAAACTCTCAGGGGGTCCGGGGGATGAAATCCCCCGGCCGGTCGGATCGCCGCAGGCGATCCGAAACTCCTCTCCCGGTCGGATCGCCAAAGGCGATCCGAAACCCCTCTTCCCAGTCGGATCGCCTTTGGCGATCCGAAACCCCTCGCCGGCGGACCGCCAGTGGCGGTCCGCAGCGCCGCGCTCAGGCGTCGGGGGTCACCCGCGCGAACCACAGCCGCGGCTTGTTGTCCGGAAAGAGCGGCATCTCCGCCACCTCCCCGGTCACCGCCCATGCCATCGGCTGCTGGTGCAGCGGGATCATGATGTGCTGGTCCTTGACGATCTGCAGCGCCTCGGTCTCAAGGCTCAGGCGCTTCTCCACGTCGAGCTCGCTGCCTGCGGCCTGCACCAGCGCGTCAAGCTCGGGAAAGGACCAGCCGCCCCAGTTGAACACGCCCGAATTGCCTTCCTTGGTGTGGAAGATCTGCAGAAGCGGCGAATAGGCGTCGAGCATCGGCAGCGTGGCCCAGCCCAGCGTATAGACATCCGTGGTGCCGCCGGTGCGCTTCGGCGTCTGCACCGCGCGCGGCGCCACGTCGAGCTTGGGCGCAAGCCCGATCCGCGACCACATGGAGGCGATGGCCTGACAGACCTGCTCCTCGTTCACCAGACCGTCGCTCAGGCAGTTGAACTCGAATTCCAGCCCCTCGGGCACCCCGGCCTCGGCCAGCGCCGTCCGCGCCGCGTCGGGATCAAAGCCCGGCACCGTATCGAGCGCCTCCACATAGCCCGGGATCTCGGGCGCGACCGTGGCCCCCGCGATCCGCGACTTGCCGCGCATCACCCGCTGGTGGATCAGATCCAGATCAATGGCCCGATAGAGCGCCTCGCGCACCTCGCGCTTGGAAAACGGATTGGGGGCGCCGGTGCTCAGCGTCTCGCGGAAGGGGAAGCCGATCATCACGGTGCGCAGGTCGACGCCTTCCAGCACCTGCACGTCGGGGGCTGCCGCCAGCCGCGGCAGATCCTGCACCGGCGCGTCATTGGTGAAATTGATCTCGCCCGACAGCAGCGCCGCCACCCGGGTCGCGGCAGAGGTCACCGGGGTCAGTTCGATCCGGTCCAGATTGTGCTGCGCCTCGTCCCACCAGTCGGGATTGACCACGAACACCGTCTTTGCGTCGGGCTGGCGGCTTTCCACCACAAAGGGCCCGGTGCCGTTGGCATTGTAGGTGGCATAGCCTTCGGTGCCCGCGCCAATGTCGGTGGGCAGCAGCGCGTCATGCTCGGTCATCCATTCCTTGTCGAAGATATGGATGTTGGTCAGGTCGTTCAGCAGCAGCGGATAGGTGCCGTTCAGCGTGACATCAACCGTATGCGTGTCGACCACGGCGGCGCTGACATAGGCGGGCAGATTGCCCTTCAGCGGCGAGGTCTCGTGGCTGACCCGCTCCAGCGAGGCGACGACATCCTCGGCGGTGAAGGGATTGCCGTTGTGAAAGGTCACGTCTTCGCGCAGCGTGAACCGCCATGTGATCTGATCCTCTAGGATCTCCCAGCTGGTGGCCAGCGCCGGTTCGATCTTGAGATCGCGGTTGTAGCGCACCAGCCCTTCATAGACGTGGTTCAGCACGTTGATGGTGAAGCTGTCGCCGTAGGAATAGGGATCCAGCGATCCGATGTCCCGGTTGGCGCCCCATTTCAGCACCGTCTCCGCCTGTGCCGTGCCCGCAAAAGCGGCAATGGCAGCGGATGCGAGCAAAATCCGTCTCATCTGCATGTCTCCCTCTCCCTGAGGATTGTATCTTAGATTCGCTGTGATTGGATACGATGCAAGTTTGATGCGGGACCGGATACGCTGAATCAAGCAAATTGTATCCAATTGACGGAAAAATCTGTATGCGATATGACGACCGCACCTTTGATGAGCAGCGAGCGACATGACTGACAGCAAGACGACCCTGACCGATGCCGTGCATGACCTGCTCCGCCGCGCGATCATCGAACAGGCGCTGAAACCCGGCATGCGCCTGCCCGAGGATACGGTGGGCGACCAGTTCGGCGTCAGCCGCACCATCGTGCGCCACGCCCTTGTCCGGCTGGAAAACGAAGGGCTGGTGGTCACCCGCCGCAACCGTGGCGCCTTTGTCGCCGAACCCTCGCGCGAGGAGGCGCAGCAGATTTTCGAGGTGCGCCGCTGTCTGGAAAACGAGGTGATCCGGATGCTGTGCCTGCGCATGCCGCGCAGCGGCTTCGACCAGCTGGAATCGCATGTGCGCAGCGAAAACACCGCGCGCGGCAAGGATGGCCCGGTCTCGATCCGGCTGGCGGGGGAATTTCACATCCTGCTTGCCGAACTCACCGGCAACGAGGTGCTGGCCCGCTACGTGCGCGAGGTGGTGCTGCGCTGCTCGCTCATCATGTCGCTTTATGCCCGCAGCCATTCGTCCGACTGCGCGGTGGACGAGCATTCCCAGATCATCGAAGCGATCCGCAGCGGCGACCAGTCCCGCGCGATCGAGATCATGGGCCATCATCTTGGCGCGGTGGCCGGGCGGGCGGAACTGTCTCCCAGAGCCGAAAGCGTTCAGGAGATCCTGTCACATTACGGAAAGGAGCTTGCCCCGTGAGCAAGACCCATCACGAACTGGATTTTTCCGCCCTCACCCCGCGCGAGGCCTATAAGGTGATGATCGGCACCATCGTGCCGCGCCCCATCGCATGGGTCACCACGGTGTCGCCCGACGGCGTGGTCAATGCCGCGCCCTATTCGTTTTTCAACTGCCTTTCCGCCGATCCGCCGATCCTTGCGCTGGGGGTGGAAAACAAGCCCGACCGCAGCTTCAAGGACACCGCGTGGAACATCCGCATGACGGAATGTTTCACCGTCAACATCGTCGACCGCGCCAATGTCGAGGCGATGGCCGTCACCGCTGCCGCCTTTGCCCCCGAGGTCGACGAGCTGGAGATGGCGGGGCTGACCGCCATTCCGGGCGTGAAGGTGGCCAGCCCCCGCATCGCCGAGGCGCCGGTGGCCTTTGAATGCGAACGCTATCTGGCCATCGAGGTCAGTTCCGCGCGCGAGATCATTCTGGGCCGCATCGTCATGGCGCATGTGCGCGAGGACATCCTTGACCCCGCGACCCAGTATTCCGATCACGCGCGGCTTGATGCCATCGGGCGCATGGGCGGCAATGGCTATGCCGGGACGCTGGATTATTTCGACTGGCCCACGCCCACGGCTGCCGAGGTTCTGGACAAGCGCCGCGTCAAGGCCTGACGCGGGCGCGGGGGGCCTCGCGCCCCCCTTCCCCGTCTCAGCCTGCGACCAGCGCCTGCAGCCGCGTGGTGTCGATGGCGCGGCAGATGCCGGTGGCGGGACGGGCCAGCGGCACGTCTTCGGCGGCGCAGAGCGCGTTCAGCACCGCCTCGTCCACCGCCTCCACCGCCGCGAGATAGACCGGATCCAGCCGTTCGTCATTGAGCGTGGTCATCTGCCGCCACGGTCCCGACAGCTGCGGCAGCGGCATGGCATTGGCGGTGGAAAAGGCCAGAAAGATGTCGCCGGAATTGTTGCCCCCCGGCGTGCCGCCCCGCCCGATGCCAAGCGCGGCGCGGCGTGCCAGCCGTTCCAGCTGCCCCGGCCCCAGCGGCAGGTCGGTGGCGAGGATCACGATGATCGATCCGCGCTCGGTCGTCATGCCGGTGATGCGGTCCTCCGGCATCTGCGGGCCCACGGGTCGCCCCGCCACGGTCAGCCATGGCCGCAGCCCGTGATTGGCCTGCACCAGCGCGCCAAGGGTAAACTCCTGCCCCTCGACCGGCACGCGGCGCGACGCGGTGCCGGTGCCGCCCTTGAATTCGTAACAGATCATCCCGGCGCCACCGCCGGAATTGCCCTCCGCCACCGGGCCGGGGCGGGCGGCGTCAAGGGCCGCGCGGGCATGGTCTTCGGTCACATGCAGGCCGTTGATGTCGTTCAGCACCCCGTCATAGGTTTCGGCGACCACCGGCATGGCCCAAAGGTGATTGTCCTCCCATGTGGCGCCATAGGTGTCGATCATCCAGCGCACCGCCGCGCCATGGCAGGGGCCGATGGCATGGGAATTGGACAGCAGGATCGGCCCGGCCAGCCAGCCGCCATCGCGGATCCAGTGCGCGCCGGTCATCTCGCCATTGCCGTTCAGGCTGAACTGTCCCGCCCAGACCGGGCGGGGCACCGGATCGCGGCCCCGGGGCAGGATCGCGGTCACGCCGGTCTGCACCTGAATGCCGCGCCGGGCCAGAGCAGGCTCGCGCGAGGACAGAAGCTCGGTCGTGCCCACCTCCACCCCGGGCACGTCGGTGATGGCGTTGAGCGGGCCGGGAGTGCCGGGCAGCGGCAGGCCAAGCGCGCGGGCGCGCGGTTTGCAGGGCAGGGTCATTTCTGGCGTCTCGATCTGAAGTAAAGCCCGATGGCCGCAACCCCCAGCGTGAAGAGCAGCATCAGGGTCGCAATGGCGTTGATTTCCGGCTTGATGCCCCGGCGGAGCATCCCCCAGATGTGAACGGGCAGCGTCGTGTCGCCGGTGCCCGCGATGAAATAGGTGATGACCAGATCATCCATGGAAATGATGAAGGCCAGCAGCCAGCCGCCAAGGATGCCCGGCGCGATCCCCGGCAGCGTCACCTTGCGGAAGGTCTGCGCGGGCGTGGCGCCCAGATCGGCAGAGGCCTCCTCGACGCTGGTATCGACCTCGGCCAGACGGGCCGAGACGGTGACGAAGACATAGGAGATCAGGAAGGTGGACTGGCCGATGATGATGGTCAGCAGCGACAGGTTCATGCCGATGGTGATGAAGAAGATCAGCAGCGCCAGCCCCAGCACGATGTCGGGCATGATCATCGGCACCATCATCGCGGTGCGGTAAAGTCCCGCCAGCCGGAAGCGGTAGCGCGCCACCGCCAGCGCCAGCGCCGTGCCGAACACGGTGGACAGCACGGAGGTGGTCACCGCCACCACAAGGCTGGTGCGCACCGCCGCGTAAAGCTGCGCGGAACTGTCCACATAGGTGGCGCTTTCGGTGACGGTGGTCTGCAGGCCAAAGATCTGGCGGTACCAGTCCAGCGTGAAACCGTCCCAGACCATCATGTTCACGGTGTTGGCGTTGAAGGAATAGACCACCACCAGCAGGATCGGCGCATAGATGAAGGCAAAGAACAGCAGGCCATAAAGCCCCAGAAGACGGCGCAGCATCAGGACATCCCCTCCCGCCGGGCAAGGCGCAGCTGCACCACCAGCAGCACCAGCACCGCCGTCATCACCAGCATCGCCAGCGCCGAGCCGAAGGGCCAGTTGCGCGCCGACAGGAACTGCTGTTCGATCAGGTTGCCGATCATCAGCACCTTGGCCCCGCCCAGCACCGAGGGCACGATGAAATTGCCCAAGGCCGGGATGAAGGTGATGATCGACCCGCCGATGATCCCCGGCAGGGTGGCGGGCAGCACCACCTTGCGGAAGGTCTGCAGCCGCGACGCGCCAAGATCGGCGGAGGCCTCGATCTGGGTCATGTCCAGCTTTTCGAGCGATCCGTAAAGCGGCAGGAACATGAACGGGATGAAGACGTAAGTCATGCCAAGGATGACGGCGAAATCGGTATAAAGAAACTCGACCGGCGCCGAGGTCAGCCCCAGCCCCATCAGCCCCTGATTGAGAAAGCCGGTGGGCCGCAGGATCAGCACCCATGCAAAAAGCCGCACGATCAGGCTGACAAAGAACGGCAGCGTCACGAGGAAGATCGCAAAATCCCGCCGCGCCGGGCGCATGCGGCTGATCCAGAACGCCGCCGGATAGCTGATCAGCAGGCTTGCCAGCACGGTCAGCGCCGCCAGCCGCAGCGAGCGCAGGAAGATCGCCAGATAGACGGGATCGAATTTTTCGTAGCGCGTATCGGCCCAGCCAAGGATACGGCCATAATTGAGGTGGGAAAACACCCAGTCCACCCCGCCGTAAAGTCCGGGCGTCAGCCCGCTATAGATCAGCATGATGACCAGCGGGCACAGGAAGAACACCAGCAGAAAGACCGATGGCACCCCCAGCAGGCCGATCAGCTGCAGAAGCTTGCGGCGGGCAAGGGTCACGGCGCCACCTCGTCGATCAGATGCAGGCCTGTGGCGGGCGCGTGCAGGGTCAGCGGCGATCCCGGTTCGGGCAGCGTGCCGCCGGTGCGCAGCAGCGCGCGGATCATGCCGAAGCCGGGCGTCTCCAGCGCGATCTGGTGATCCTTGCCGGTGTAATAGGTCTCGCGCAGCGTGCCACTGAAGCGCAGCGCGGGCCCCTCCGGGGCGGTCAGCGCCAGCGCTTCGGGGCGCAGCAGCAGCGTGGCGCGGCCCGGGGCGTGGGCACAGGCGAAGCCCTGCCCATCAGAGAGCCGCGCATGGCCGCCTTCCAGCGTGACGGGCAGCAGGTTGCTTTCGCCCAGAAATTCCGCCGTGAAGAGGTTGGCGGGGCTCTGATACAGCATCGACGGCGCGCCGATCTGCTGGATCCGCCCATGCGCCAGAACGGCGATGCGGTCCGACATGGTCAGCGCCTCTTCCTGATCGTGGGTGACGAAGACAAAGCCGATCCCCAGCTCGCGCTGGATCGCCTTCAGCTCCTGCTGCATCTTCTGGCGCAGGTTCTTGTCCAGCGCCGACAGCGGCTCGTCGAGCAGCAGAAGCTTGGGCTTGCCCGCCAGCGCGCGGGCCAGCGCCACCCGCTGCTGCTGCCCGCCCGACAGCTGCGAGATGCGGCGCTGGCCCATGCCCGACAGGCCGACCAGATCCAGCATCTCGCCCACGCGGCTGTCGATCTCGCGCCGCTCGCGCCCGGCGATCTCCAGCGCGTAGCCCACGTTGCGGGCCACGCTCATATGGCCGAACAGGGCATAGCGCTGGAACACCGTGTTCACCGGGCGCCGGTGGGCGGGCAGCTGGGTCACGGCGGCGCCGTCGATCAGGACGTCGCCGTCATCCAGCGTCTCGAAACCGCTGATGGTGCGCAGCAGCGTGGTCTTGCCGCAGCCCGAAGGCCCCAGCAGGGTGACAAATTCCGCCGAGGCAAGTTTCAGCGAGACGCCATCCAGCGCCGTCATCGTGCCGCCTTCCGGCGTGCGGAACACCTTGCAGGCGTTGATGATTTCCAGAGGTGCGGCCATGATCTTCCGTCCTGTGACCCGGCGGGGCCGGTTACTGCGCGGTTTTGATCCGCGTCCATTCCGTGTTGTAAAGCTGCAGGTCGCGGCCCAGATCCTCGAAGATCTGCAGCCTGTCGATCACCTCCTGCGGGGGGTAGATCGTCGGGTTCGACGCGATCTCTTCGGGGATCAGATCCTGTGCCGGAATGTTGGGTGTGCCGTTCATCTGCTGCTTGACGTTCAGCGCGGCAATCTCGGGGCGCAGATAGAATTCAAGGAATTTCTTCGCGGCCTCGGGATTGGGGGCGGAGGTGAGCACGCACATATCCTCCTGATAAAGCGTGGCGCCCTCTTCGGGGATCACATAGGCGATGGTGTCGGAATTGTCGGCCACGAAGATGTTGGCGCCCACATACCAATGCGCCGCCGCCACATCGCCAGAGATCACCTGCGGCACGCTGTCATAGGTGAAGGCGGTGACGCCCTGCAGATGGTCCACGATGTAATCCGCCGCCGCCTCGACTTCCGCCGGATCGGTGGAATTGACCGGGCTGCCGGTCATGATCAGGCCAATGCCGATGGTTTCGCGCAGATCGTCCAGCACCGTGATCTTCTGGCCCTCGGATCCCAGCGCAAAGAACTCTTCCCAGCTGCTGATCTCGCCCGCCAGCGCCTTGTTGTAGACGATGCCCACATTGCCCCAGGCATAGGGCAGGCAGTATTCGGCCTCGGGGTCGGTCTTGGCGCGGATGAACTGCGGGTCGATGTTCTCGAAACCCGGCGCCTGCCCGATATCGGTCTTGGCCAGCAGGCCCAGCTGGAACAGGATGTCATGCATGTGCACCGACGGGAACACGATGTCATAGCCGGTGGCGCCCGCCTGAATCTTGGCCAGCATCTCCTCGTTCGATCCGTAGGTGTCCAGCGTCACCGCGATGCCGGTCTCTTCGGTGAAGGCGTCCAGCACCTCGGGGTTGATGTAATCCCCCCAGTTGTAAAGCGACAGCGTCTCCTGTGCGGCGCCCGCCATGGGGGCAAGCACAAGCGCGGACGTTAGGGCAAGGTGGGTCGGTTTCATGATGGTCGTCTCCCTGTCAGGTGGCCTTTGCGGTTTTTCCTTGAGTCGAGAAAATGATGCGATACTGTCTTTTTCGTCAAATGTTAGTTTTCTGTCATGGAGAGTTTGCGCATGTCACAGGGCTTTGCCTCCTATGCGGAGGCCCGACTTGATGAATTTGTAGGCAGGATCGAGGCCGGGCTGCCCAGATTGCCAAAGCAGGAGGCCAAGGTCGCGCAGTATTTCCTGCTCAACCTGCCGTCGATTTCCTTCGAGACCGGCAAGTCCATCGCGCAGAAGGCGGGCGTGGCCGAGATCACCGTGGGCCGGATGCTGCGCCGCTTTGGCTGCGCGGGCATGAAAGAGTTCAAGGCGATGCTGCTGCAGCATTATTCGGTCAGCGCCGAAAGCTTTCCCGATGACGGCGCCGATCTGCCCCCCGACTGGCAGGAGCAGATGAATGCCGAACTGCGCGCGGTGCGCACGGTCTATGCCAAGATCAACACCCCCGCCTTTCAGGCCGCCGAACGGCATCTGCGCGAGGCCGAAGAGGTCTATGTCACCGGGTTCCAGACCGTGCGCGGTCTGGCCGAGGATGTGGCGCGGCGGCTGGCGCTGGCGCGGCCCCGCGTGCGGTTTCTGTCAGGCCATGACAGCATGCTGTCGGAATGGCTCGACCCGCCCGCGCCGGGCACAAGCTGCCTGCTTATCATCGACGTGATCCCCTATGCCGCCGAATGCGAGACGCTGGCGCGGCTGGCGCGGGAACAGGGCCGGTCGGTGGTGGTGGTCACCGATGAATACTGCCACTGGGCGCATGACGTGACAGAGGCGGTCATCAACACGCCGTCGAAGACAGGGCTGTTTCTGGAATCCATCCTTGGGCTCAACGCCGCCACCAGCCTGCTGATCCATGCCACCGCCACCGCCCCGGGCCGCGACATTCCCCAGCGCCTGCGCGACTGGAAACGGCTGGCCCATCGCATCAACATCTTCTGACGGAGCGCGCCCATGTCGCGGCTTTCCTCCACCCGGCTGGATGCCTACTGGTTCTGGGACCACCTGCCGCCCGAGGCAGAGCTGCGCCGCCAGCTGATGCAGTTTCGCGCGCAGGGCTTCGGGCGGATCTTCATTCAGGCGCGGCTGTCGATGCCGCGGGCGCTCTATCTGTCGCCCGCCTATCTTGCCACCTATGCCCGCGCGGTGGCGATCATGGCCGAGCTTGGCCTGACCGCCGGGATTTACGACGATTACGCATGGACCAGCGGACAGGCGGGCGGGCGCAGCGTGGCGGGGGCCGATGCGCTGCGCGAAGAGCATCTGTTCTGGGCCGAAAGCCCCGGCCCCGAGGCACAGATCAGCGGCATCACCGCCACGCTGGCCGCAGCCCTTGGCCCGGCGGTGCGGCACTGGATCCATGACGGCGGCACGCCGGGATTTGGCGCATGGGCGGTGGTGGCGGCGGTGATCTGGCCGGTCAGCGGCCCGCCGGTGGACGTGACGGAGGCGGTGCGCCTGACCGGCACCGGCCCGGCGGGGGCCAGCTTCCGCCTGACCTGTCCGCTGCCAGAGGGCGCGCGCTGGACCGTCTTTGCCCGCGCCCGCGCCACCCGGTCGCGGCTGATCAACTACCTGATGCCGGAGGCGGGCGCGCGCTTCGTCAAGCAGGGGCTGGAGCCCTATGCCGACGCCCTTGGCCCGCATCTGGGCCGCACGGTGGACTGCCTGTTCTTCGACCAGCCCGCGCCGGGGCTTTATGACTGGGCGGAACGGCAGGGCAACCTGCGCAACAGCCTGCCATGGAGCGACGGGCTCGCGCGCGCCCTGCGCCGCAGCGGCCCGCTTGCCCCGCAGCTTGCCGCGCTGCTGCGCGACACCGGGCCGGACACCGGCCCGATCCGTGCCACGGTCTACCGCACCCTGACCCAGATGATGACGCAGGCCTTTCTTGGCCCGCTGCGCGCCTTCTGCGACCGCACTGGTCTGCGGCTGACCGGGCACGAGATCCTGCCCCATGTCGCCAGCTTCGACCTCAATGGCGGGTTTTCCGCCATCGATCCGCGCGTCGCGCTAGCGGCGGATTTTTTCGGCATCGACCGCTGGCGCGACGAGACGGCGGTGGATGCCAACAATCTGGGCGCGCAGCTGGCGCCGCTGCTGGGGGACAGCGTGGCGCAGGCCGCAGGTCGGCGCGGCGCGTGGTGCGAGCTTTACCTCACCTCGGAACGCTCCGAAGCGCGGGCCGCCGGTCAGTGGGATCTGACGCCAGAGGCGCTGCGCGGCCAGCTGATCCGGCTGCATCTGCTGGGCGCCAGCCGCATCATCCTGCACGCGCTTTATGCCGGGCCGGGCGACAGCCGCGCCTCGGTTCTGGACAATCTGCGGTTCGATTTCCCGCCCGGCTACAACCTGCAGCCATGGTGGCCGGTGCTGGGTGCAATCGCGGAGGAGATGGCGCAGCTTGCCGCCTCTGTCGAAGCCGCCACGCCGCCCGCACGGGTGCTACTGCTTTATCCCTACGAGACCGCCCTGCGCGAAGGGCCCCGGCATGGCCATGCCACCGCCTTTGGCGCGTGGTGCCGGGCGATCCTGTCGCTGGGGCACCGCCCGCTGATCTGTGACGAGGCGGGGCTGGCAGCGCTGGACAGCCCCGGTGCCGCAGTGGGCGTGGCGCTGCCCGGCCCGGTTAGCCTTGCCGAACCGCAGACTGCGACGCGGCTGCGCGACACTGGCCTGCCGGTCTGGACCGCACCCCCCGCCGATCTGGCGGAGATCCTGTCCGCCGCAGCCCCGGTGGTGCCAGAGGTGCCGGGGCTGCGCGCGCTGGTCGCGGGGCGCGATGCGGCGGGCGACTGGCGCGTGGTGCTGGTCAACGAAAGCGCCGCGCCCCTTGTGGCAGAGATCCTGTCGCGGACCGGGCTCGCCTGCGGTGCGATGGACAGCGCCGCGCGGCGGATCGCCGTGCCGCTGGACCCGCAGGACCTGCGCTGCCTGACCCTGACCCCCGCGCCCGCGCGGCAGGACAGCGCCCGGCTTTCCCCAATGCGGAGGGCGCCGGGGCCGGTGCTGCAGCGGCTGGAGGACGGCTGGACCCTGCATCTGGGGAACGAAGCCCGCCCGGTGCGGGTGGATCGCGGCTGGCAGGCGCAGGGCGCGGCGGAGGTGTCCGGCATCGGACGGTATGAACGGGCGCTTGATCTGGCAGAGGCGGCGGATCTGGTGCTGGATCTGCCCGGCGTCGCCTGCACCGCACGCGTCTGGCTCAACGGGCGCGATCTGGGCCAGCGCTTTGCCGCGCCGTTCCGGTTTGACCTCGGGCGGGTGGCGGCGGGGGCGCATCTTCTGCGCATCGACGTGGCCAATACCATGGCCAATGCCTTTTACGCCGGCACCCCGTTTGCGGGCAGCGGCGGACCCGATGCCTCGGGGCTGACGCAGGTGCCGCTGCTGCGGCGCGCGGACTAGCTGCCCGCCAGCAGCGCCTCGGTGGTGACCAGCCGCAGCATGGGCGCGCGGTCGGCCATCACCGCCAGCGCCGCCGCGTGCAGCGCGTCGGATCCGGCGGCACAGGCATCCTGCACCAGATCCACCCGCCGCCCGGCATCCACCGCCTCCAGCGCGGTGCCCAGCACACAGCAGTCCGTGGCCACACCGCAAAGCGTCACGGGCACCTCCGGCGGCAGCAGCGCCTCCGCCTCGCGCCATTTGGAAAAGCGCAGGCTTGCAACCGAAGGCAGATGCCGCCAGCGCGCATCCACCGCCCAAAGCCCCGCATTTTCCGGCGCCATGGCAAAGGGCCAGCGGGCGTAATAGGCGCGCCACGCGCCCTCCGGCTCGGCGGGCGGCACGAAGCGGGTAAAGAGCGCGCGCCCGGCAAAGCGGGGCAGCAGCGCGTCGATCCGGGCTGCGCAGGCCTCGTATCCGGGGGTGAACCACGGGCTCTCCGGGTGGCCAAAGCCCGGCTGCATGTCGATGACCAGAAGCCAGCCGGTCATGCCGGCACCGCGATGGTGTCGCGCGCCGCCCAGCTGAGCCAGACCTCCCCCGCGCCAGGCAGATCGGGAATGTCGCGGTCACGCGCGACCAGCTTCCACGGGCTGCCCTCCACCTCGATCAGGCAGGTGGCCATGGCCCCGGCAAAGACGCGCTGCACCAGCCG
This sequence comes from Salipiger marinus, assembly GCF_900100085.1. Taxonomy (GTDB): domain Bacteria; phylum Pseudomonadota; class Alphaproteobacteria; order Rhodobacterales; family Rhodobacteraceae; genus Salipiger; species Salipiger marinus. The sequence goes on along the minus strand of NZ_FNEJ01000007.1, from coordinate 45,446 downwards.
CCCCCGCAGCGCATTGCGCGCGAGGTCTGGCGCCGTGCCGATCGCCAGCGCCTCGGGGCGGACGGCAAAGCGGTGCCCCTGCGGGGAGGCGGGCAGATCGAGCCCGGCGAGACAGCTGTCGGGGATCCAGTTCGCCTCGCCCAGAAACCCCGCGGCAAAGGCGTCGACGGGGCGGTCATAGACCTCTCGCGGGGGGCCGACCTGCACGATCCGCCCGGCGCGCAGGATGCCGATGCGGTCCGACAGGGTCAGCGCCTCTTCCTGATCGTGGGTGACAAAGATCGTGGTGATGCCGATGTCGCGCTGGATGCGCTTCAGTTCGATCTGCATGTCGACGCGCAGCGACTTGTCCAGCGCCGACAGCGGCTCGTCAAGCAGCAGCACCTTGGGATTGGTGACGATGGCCCGCGCCAGCGCCACCCGCTGCCGCTGCCCGCCCGACAGCTGCGCCGGGCGCCGGTCGGCCAGCCCGCCAAGCTGCACCAGATCCAGCGTCTCGGCGATGCGGCGGCGTTCCTCGGCGGCGGGCACGCGGCGCACGCGCAGGCCAAAACCCACATTGTCGGCCACGCTCATATTGGGAAACAGCGCGTAATTCTGGAACATCATGCCGATGTCGCGCTGTTCCACCGGCACCTGTTCCACCGGGCGGTCGCCGATGCGGATGCGCCCCGCCTCGGGATAGTGAAAGCCCGCGATGGTGCGCAGAAGCGTGGTTTTGCCCGATCCCGACGGCCCCAGCAGGCCAAAGAATCCGCCATCGGGAAAGCTGACCGTCACATCGTCCAGCGCCAGCGCGCGACCGAACCGTTTGGTGATGTTCTGCACCTCGACCCCGGACATCAGCGGTCTCCTCCTAGTCTGGAATAGCGGGCGGCAAGGACCATGACCGTCATCGACAGCGTGATGATGAGCGTGGAAATGGCGTTGATTTCGGGGGTGAAGCCCTTGCGGATGGCGGTATAGATCAGGACCGGCAGCGTGCTGTCACCCGGTTCCGACAGGAAATAGCTGACCACGAACTGGTCGAAGCTGACGGCAAAGGCGAAAAGCGCCCCCGCCACCACCCCCGGCGCGATCCATGGCAGGGTGACGCGCCGCAGCACCGTCCATGCGCCCGCCCCCATGGAGCGCGCCGCCTCTTCCAGCGTGATGTCGAAGCTCGACAGCCGGGCGGTGACGGTGACGATGACATAGGGCAGCGCCAGCGCGACATGGCCGATGATGACGGCGGGCGTGCCGCGCCCGATGCCCACGGCGAAGAAGAAGATCAGCATGGCGGTGCCGGTGATCAGCCACGGAATGGCGATGGGGGGAAACAGCAGCACCTGCAGCACCCGCTTGCCGGGAAAGTCATAGCGGAAGAGCGCGATGGAGGCCATGGTGCCCAGCGTCGTGGCGATCAGCGTCGTTGCCAGCGCGATCAGCACCGAGCGCAGCGCGGCGGCAAGGATCTGCGGGTTGGCGCTCATCTTTTCATACCAGACCGTCGAGGCCTCGAAGGGCAGCTGGTAGAAGGGCGAGGCGTTGAACGACATTGCCGCCATCACGAGGATCGGCGCGTAAAGGAACACGAGGATCAGCGCCAGCCACAGGCGCCCCAGCAGCGGGAGTGCGGCGCGGGTCATGTCCGGGCCCTTTTCAGCACGGGGCTGGCCAGCGCGATGATCAGCAGCACCACGGCCAGCAGGATGAAGGACAGCGCCGCCCCCAGCGGCCAGTTGTAGACGGCGATGAACTGGTCCTCGATCACCGTGCCGTAATAGGTGCCCATGCGCCCGCCAAGGATGCGCGGTTCCATGAACGACCCCACCACCGGCACAAAGACCAGCACAGCCCCCGCCAGCAGCCCCGGCAGCGACAGCGGCAACAGCAGACGGCGCAGGATCGTCCAGCGCGAGGCGCCCATGGACCGCGCCGCCTCGATGATGTCGTCGTCGATGGCCTGCAGCGCCAGATAGGAGGTGAGGATGACATAAGGCAGATAGCTGTGCACCAGTCCGATCACCACGGCGGGGGTGGTGAACATCAGGTTCAGCCGGATGTCGAAGGGCAGCAGCCAGTCAAGGCTGCGCTCCAGAACGCCATTGCCGCGCAGCACGATCGCCCATGAAAAGATCCGCACCAGCGAATTGGACCAGAACGGCAGGATCACCAGCAGGAACAGCGTCTCGCGCGCGCGGCCCCTGATGGTGCGGGCCAGCACCAGCGCGCAGGGATAGCCGATCAGGATGCAGGCCAGCGTGACCATGACCCCCAGCTTCAGCGATTTCCACAGCAGCGTCGCATAGGTGGGATTGGTCAGGAACTGGCCGTAATTGTCCAGCGTCAGCCCCCAGTCCGGCGCATCCTGCGGCAGATCGGTCAGCAGGCTGAAGAACAGCATCGCCGACAGCGGCAGGAACACCGCGACCAGCAGCCACAGATAGGCGGGGCTCAGCAGCGTGACGAGGCGCCTGCGATCCATCGCGGCGGCAAGGTCGGCCATGCCGGTCTCCTTCGCGTCCGGTTGCGGGGCGGGGGCCAGGCCCGCAGGCCCGGCCCGGCGGGGTTACTGCGCGGCCTTCAGGCGCTGCCAGATCTCCAGATAGGTCTCGCGCCGGTCGTTGCTGAGCGGGGTCTGGAAGGTGACGCGCGCCGCCACTTCCGGATCGCCAAGAACGCGCTTGTTGAACGCCTCCTCGGGCAGGGCCGCCGCAGCCTCGGCATTGGCGGAGGCGGGGGCGCCGTCCTGATCCCAGCGCACGTAGAACTCGGGATCGATCATCCAGTCGATGAACTGCTGCGCCGCCTCCTTGTGTTCGGAGGTGGCCGGGACCGACAGCCCGTCGAGCCAGCCGATGGCGCCTTCCTGCGGCACCACGAACTCCACCGGCAGCCCCAGCGAGGCCGAGCGGCTGGCCGAGCCCGACCAGTAGCTGGCGATGTCCAGCTCGCCCGCCGCCATGAACTGGTTCCAGTCGTTCTCGCTGCTCCAGAAGGTGCGCAGGTTGGGCAGAAGCTCCGCGAGCTTGGCCTCCGCCGCCTCCAGATCGGGGATGTCGTTGATGTCCTGCCCGGTGGCCAGCGCCGCAAGCTGCAGCGCCTCCACCGCGTCATCGCGGATGGAAACCCGGCCCGCATAGGCCGGATCCCACAGCGCCTGAATGCTGTCGGGGGCGGTGTCGATGACCGAGCTGTTGATGGCGAAAGAGGTCAGGCCCCATGTCCACGGCACGCCATAGACCGTGCCCTCCTCCACCAGCATGGGGTTCTGGGCAAAGCTGTCGGGCACGCCCGCGTAGTTCTCCATCCCCGAGGTGTCGATGGGCGCCAGAAGCCCCTCCGCCACCGCCTGCTGGGTGTAGACCGCATTGACCAGCACCACGTCATAGGCGCCGGGATTGGTGCGCAGCTTGGTCAGCATCTCCTGTTCGGAGTTGAAATATTCATGCACGATGCTGTGGCCGGTGGCCTCGGCAAAAGGCGCGGTGGCAAACTCCTGATCGGTGCCGTAGCCCTGCCAGTTGAGCACGCGGATCTCCTCCGCCACGGCGCCCCCCGTCGTCACGGCGAGGGCAAGAAGGGAAAGCAGTGCTGGTTTCATGGGGTGGTCCTCCGTGTTGGTCGATGGGATCCGGTGCGGATGCCCGGGTGTCGGGAAGTCAGAGCAGGGGCAGCACCTGCTCCCGTGCCGGGGCGGTCGCGGGCCCCGCTTGGGTGATCGACAGCGCCGCCGCCACGTTGGCATAGCGCGCGGCCCGCGCCGCATCGCCGCTACGGGCCAGTTCCGCGATGAAACTGCCGATATGACAGTCGCCCGCGCCGTTGGTGTCCAGCGGGGTGACCCGGTGCGGCGCCACCGCGCAGAGCGTGCCACCGGTCGCCAGCAGACAGCCCATGGCGCCCTGACGCAGCACCGCCCCTGCCCGCCCTGCGGCCAGCGCACGCGCGGCCTCCTCGGGGTCAGGCTCGCCGGTCAGCACGGCGGCCTCTGCGGCATTGGCGCTGATCCAGTCGGCCCGCGCCATGACCGGGCGCAGCACCTCCTCCGCCAGCCGCGCCACCACCGGCGCGGGATCAAAAACCAGCACCACGGCGCGCGGCAGCCGCGCCACCCACTCCGCCACCGCCGCACGCGCCTGCGGGTAATGCAGCGTGTAGCCGGACAGCAGCACATGGCTGACCCCCGCCAGATCTATGGCCGCCAGATCCCCGGGCGCAACATGCCCCTCCGCGCCGGGAAAGGCGATGAAGCTGCGTTCGCCATCAGGTTCCAGCAGCACGGTGCAGCAGCCCTGATCCAGTCCCGCACGCGGCGGGCGCGCGGGCGAAATGCCCAGATCCGCCAGCCGCGCCGCCACGATCCCGGCAAAGGGGCCGCTGCCCAGCGTGCCGCCAAGCCGCACCGCCATGCCCGCCGCGCGCGCCGCCGCCATCGCGTTGAAGCCTCCGCCCGGGGCCATGGCAAAGCCGGTCACCTCCGCCTCGGTGCCCGAGACGGGCAGCGCGCGCAGGTGATAGGTCAGATCCATCACCGGGCCGGTCATCTGCAGAAGCAGGCTCATGGCTGCCTCTCGGCGGCTGCGCGCAGCGCCAGCAGGCCCCGCGCCACCCCGTCCAGATCCAGATCATTGGCCGCGTGCAGCTCCGCCGCCGCCGCCTCGGGCACGCTGCCGCCCAAGGCCCCCGCCATCGCCCCCGCCATGGCGCCGATGGTGTCGGTGTCATCGCCCACATTGGCGGCCAGTTCCAGCGCCCGCCACAGATCGCCCCGCGCCAGCCGCAGCAGGCCAAAGGCCATGGGCACGCTGTCGCGGCTGGCCACGGAACTGCCGATGCCCGCGATCAGCGCCGCTTCGTCGCCGCCCTCTGCCAGCCGCAGCGCCAGCGCGATGCGCCCCGCCATGTCGGGCTCGCCCACGGCATTGCCCTGCGCCTGCCCGGCCCGGCAGGCGGCCAGCGCCGGATCCAGCGCCGCATCCAGATCCGCCCCGGCAAGGCCGCAGCTGACCGTCATGGCCACGGCGGCGGCAGCGGCGATGGCCTCGCCGGTGTTGTGGGTCACCCGGCAGGTCCGCGCCACCCGCGCCACCAGCGCGGCAGTCTCGGGCGGGGTCATGATGCCGATGGGGGCGATGCGCATTGCGGCGCCATTGGTGGTGCCGCGCGCCCCCGTCACCTCTGGCGAAGCGCCGGCCAGCAGCGCCTCGATCGCCGCGCGCGAAGAGGGCCCCAGCAGATCCTGCAGCCCCTTGGCGCGGATCCCCGCCTCCCAGTCCAGCAGGTCGCGGGCCCAGCCCGCCTCGTCGAACCCGACCGGATCGGCGATCAGCCGCCGCGCCAGCAGCAGGGTCTGTTCGGTGTCGTCGGTCACCTGCGCGGCGCGCAGCCCGTGCGACACCGGATGCCCGGCAAACGGCGCCACAAAGCCGGTGATCCGGCCATAGCGCGCGCGGATCTCCGCCCGGGTCAGGGTCTGCGCGGGCATCCCGAGCGCATCGCCCATGGCAAGACCCAGCAGCGTGGCACGGGCGCGAAGGAAGGCTGCGTCATCCATGCTCAGAACTCCATGTGCAGTCCAAAAAGCTCGGGGTCGAGCAGGCTTTCCACATATTCCACCACCCGCCCCGAGGCGGTGCGGGTCAGGCGGCGCAGGCGCAGCATAGGCTCGCCCGCGCTGCGGCCCATCAGCGCCGCATCCGCCACCGACAGCGCGGGCAGGACATTGGCCCATTCCTCCCCCGAGGCGGGCGACAGCCCCCGCAGCTCCAGCTCGCGGCTGAGCGAGCCCTGCTCCAGCCCGGTGCGCAGCAGGGCGGCAAAATCCTCGCGCCACGGCACGCGGGACCGTTCCAGCGTCAGCGCCCGGCCGGTGTTTTCGCGAAAGCGCAGCCGGTCCACCGCCAGCACCTCGGCCGCCGCGACCTGCGGCGCGTCCAGATCCATCGGCTGCCGGGTGATGCTCAGGATGCGCACCCCCATGCGGGTCTCGCCCTCGGACAGCGCAAGGCTCCAGCCCGGACCGTTGTCGATCACAGCACCGCCATAGGTCACGAAGGATCCGATGCCGACCTTGGTGCGGATCAGCCCCTTGGCCGCCAGCACCCCCAGCCCCTTGCGCACCGTCGCGCGCGACACGGCAAACCGCGCGACCAGCGCCGTCTCGCTCGACAGCGCCGCGCCGTCATGCAGAAAGCCGGAGCGGATCTCGGCCTCCAGCACCCGGGCGATGCGTTCGGATTTGGTCTTGGGTTCGGGCTGGGCCATGCTGTCCCCTGTCTGCTCAGCAAGGCTAGACAGGACTAGACAGGTCTGTCACGGAAAATCTGCAGAAGCTCTGCAAAACAGGGATCGGTCGCCCCGTGATCCTGCCGGGGCGCCCGTCCGGTCCGTGACCCTGTGTGCCACCTGTCCGGGGCAGGACAGCGGGGCGCAGACCCCGTTCCCGCCCCGCAGGGACTCTGTCAGCGCCGGGGCAGCGTATCGGCCCAGTCGGCGATGGCATCCGCGGTCTCCACCGGCTTTGCGGCGGGCAGCGCGTGGCTCGCGCCCTCGATCACCTTGACCGTGACGCGGTCGGCGCCCAGCTCGTCCCGGACCTCGTTGCGAGACTTTTCGGGGCGGAACGGATCGGATCCGGCCTGCAGGTCAAGGATCGGCGCGCTGCCCCCGGCCCAGTAGCTGTCGCGCTCGGTCAGCTTGCGGGCGGCGCGCTGGCTCTGCGTCACGTCCTGATGCCAGCCCTCCAGCCATGGCTCGGCGGTCTGCTCGTCGGTGAAAAACGCCAGCATCAGCCCCTCCATGCGCTGCGCCCGGCTGGAGGCGGGGTCGTTGATCATGGTGATCGCGTCGGACAGCTCGGCAGGCCAGGACTTGGCGCCCCCCGCCACCAGCGCCAGCCCGCGCACCAGATCGGGATGGTCCGAGGCGATGGTCTTGGCGATCCACTGGCCATAGGCATGGCCCGCCACGATCGCATCGCCGCCCTCCTCGGTGATCACGGCGGCAAAATCATCGCCAAAATCGTGAAAGCTCACCTCCTCCAGCCTGCCGGTGCTCTGCCCGATGCCGCGCGGCTCCGGCAGCGCCACCTTGTAGCCGCGTTCGGCCAGCCGGTCGGCCAGCGGGCCGAATTCGGCGGCGCCCCGCCCGGTGGAGGCGATCATCACCACCAGCGGCCCCTCGCCACGGACCGAATAGCCCACCTGCGTCTCGCCGTTCATCACCGTCTTTTCCACTGCCCCGGTCTCCGCCATGCCGCCCCCGGTCAGGGCAAGGGTCAGCCCCATCGCTGCAACTATCGCTTTCATCATCTCTCCTCCTCCGTCACGCCCCGCGCCGGTCGGCACGGGTGAGGGGATTTATAAATCATAAATATGATTCTTCAACTTTATTGATCCGCCCCGGGCGCGCGGCCCTGCACGGCGGCCCCTTCGGACAGCAGGGCCGCGACGCGCTCGGGATCAAAACCGGCCTCGGCCAGCACCTCGGTGGTATGGGCGCCCAGATGCGGCGGCGGTGTCGAAACGCTGGGGCTGCCTTCGGACATCAGGAAGGGCGCCACTGGCACGCGATACTCCCCCGCCCGGCCCAATGGCTGCGGCAGCGGCTGCAGCACGCCGCGATGCGCCAGCTGCGGATCGGCCAGCGCCTCCTCCAGCGGGCGGACCTTGCCTGCGGGCACACCATGGTCGCGCAGATACGCCTCCCATTCGGAGGCGGTGCGGGTCAGCATCACCTCGCGCAGCACCGCCGCCTCGGCGGCATGGGCGGGGATGCGGTCGGCGTGGCGGGTCTTGACCATGTCGGGCCGGTCCAGCGCCTCCCACAGGCGTTTCTGCTGGCGCATGTTGGCGGCGCCCAGCATCAGCAGCCCGTCGGCGGTGTCATAGGCGCCCACCCCCGCCACGTTGAACCGGTTGCCCTCGGGATGGGGCGCCTTGCCGCCTGCGGTCAGCGCGGTGACATGGGTGCTCATCAGCATCAGCGTGGCGTCGAACATGGCAAGGTCGATATGCTGCCCCCGCCCGGTGCGTTCGCGGTGAAACAGCGCGGCACTGATCGCAAAGGCGGTCATGTAGCCGGTGGCGTAATCGACCACCGGCGCCCCGGATTTGAGCGGCCCGGTCTCTTCGGTGCCGGTCAGCGCCATCAGCCCCGCCACCGCCTGAAACACGAAGTCATAGCCGGTTTCCGGCCCGCGCGGCCCGTCCTGCCCGAAGGCCGACACAGAACAATAAACCAGCCGGGGGTTGATCCGCGCGATCTCGTCATAGCCCAGCCCCAGCGAGGCCAGCGCGCCGGGGCGGTAATTCTCGACAAAGACATCGGCGTCGCGCAGCAGCGCCCGCAGCGCCTCCTGCCCGCCGGGGGTTTTCAGATCCAGCGCGGCAGAGCGTTTGTTCGCCCCCTGCGCCAGATAGGTGGTGCCCATCTCGGCGGCGCTCAGGTCGGCATCCGGCCCCTGCAGGCGCACCTGATCGGGCTCGCCCGGACGGTCGATCTTGATGACATCGGCGCCCATCACCGCCAGCTGATAGGCGGCGAAGGGCCCCGCCAGCACATGGGTGGCGTCGATGACGCGCAGCCGCTCGAAGGGTCTCATGGCAGTCCTTTCCGGAAATGGCGTTGCCCGAAGGATGCGCCAAGAATTTGAACTATACAACTAGCTTAATGTGACTTAAGGTCCGGACCCGGCACCCACGGACCCGAAGGAGACAGACGCGGTGGACATGCAGCCAGAGACAGCAGCCGCCCCCGGCGTGCGGTTCAAGATGATCGGCAGCACCGCCGTGCTGCACATCGACAATCCCCCGGTCAATGCCGGATCCCATGCCGTCCGCGCCGGGCTGGCCGAGGGGATCGCCCGCGCCACCCGGCAGGGGGCCACCGCCGCCGTGCTGATCGGGGCGGGCCGCTGCTTTGTCGCAGGATCCGATCTGCGCGAATTCGGCAAACCGCTGGCCCCGCCCGACCTGCCGCAGGTGATCCGCCTGATCGAAGAGGCGCCCTTTCCCGTCGTGGCGGCGCTGCATGGGGTGGCGCTTGGCGGCGGGTTCGAACTGGCGCTTGGCTGCGATTACCGGCTGGCCGCGCCCGGCACGCAGGTCGGCCTGCCCGAGGTGGGGCTGGGCTTTGTCCCCGGCGCGGGCGGCACGCAGCGCCTGCCCCGGCTGGCCGGGGTCGCACGCGCAATCGAGCTGATCTGCAGCGCCGCGCGGATCCCCGTGGACGTGGCGCAGGAGGACGGGCTGATCGACCGCATCGTGACCGGGGATCTGCTGGAGGGGGCGCTGGCCTTTCTTGCCGAGGCGCCACAGCCGAAGCGGCGGGCGCTGGACCTGACCCCGCCCGCCGAGGCCCCGGAGCGGATCGAAGCGGCGGCGACGCGGGCGCTGCGGCGCGGCAAAGGCCGCCCCAACGTGGCGGAGGCGATCCGGCTGGTCCGCGCCAGCGCCGGGCAGGATGCGGCGGCGGCGCTCGCCGAAGAGCGCGCGGTGTTCCAGCGCCTGCGGCTGGCGGAGGATGCCGTGGCACTGCGCCATCTGTTCTTTGCCGAACGCCGCGCGGCGACGGTGGACGGGCTGGATATGGCGCAGGCCCGCCGCATCAGCCGCGTGGGTGTGGTGGGCGGCGGCACCATGGGACAGGGCATCGCGCGGGCTTTCCTTGCCGCCGGGCTGCCGGTCGTGCTGGTCGAACGCGATCAGGCGAGTCTGGACCGGGCCATGGCCGGGCTGGCCGCACATCTGGACAAGGCCGTGGCCAAGGGGCGCCTCTCCGCAAACGAGGCCGCCGGGCGCCGCGCCGCCCTGACCGGCGCGCTGGAGGAGCGCGCGCTTGCCGGGTGCGATCTGGGCATCGAGGCGGTGTTCGAGGATATGGCGGTCAAGCAGCAGGTGCTGGCGCGCATGGAAGCCGCGCTGCCGCCGCAGGCGGTGCTGGCCACCAACACCTCCTATCTCGACATTGACGAGATGGGCGCGGCGCTTACCGATCCGCAGCGGCTCTTGGGGCTGCATTTCTTCAGCCCCGCCGATGTCATGCCGCTGCTGGAGGTGGTGCGGGCGCAGGCCACCTCTGACGTGGCGCTGGCCACCGGGCTGCGGCTGGCGCGCGATCTTGGCAAGCAGCCGGTGGTGGCGCGGGTGGCCGAAGGTTTTGTCGGCAACCGGATCTATGCCGCCTATCGCCGCCGCGCCGAACTGCTGGTGCTGGATGGCGCAAGCCCGGAGCAGGTCGACGCGGCAGCAACAGACTTCGGCTTTGCCATGGGGCCCTTTGCGGTGGCCGACCTGTCGGGGCTGGACATCGCATGGGCCATGCGCAAGCGGCAGGCGCCGCAGCGCGACCCGCAGGCGCGATATGTGGCCATTCCCGATCAGCTCTGCGAGGCCGGACGGCTGGGCCGCAAGACCGGCGCGGGCTGGTATGACTACCCCGACGGCGCCCCCATGCCTTCCTCCGAGGTAGCGGCGATGATCGGCGCCGCGCGGCAGGAGGCCGGGATTGCGCCCAAGGTGCCGGATGCGGCGACGATCCAGCGCCAGCTTCTGGCCGCCATCGTCAACGAGGCGGCGCTGCTGCTGGACGAAGGCGTGGCGCAGCGCCCGTCGGATGTGGATGTGGCGCTGACCAACGGCTATGGCTTTCCGCGCTGGCGCGGCGGGCCGCTTCACTGGGCTGCAGCGCAGCAGGAGGCCGCCGTTGCGGCCGATCAGGACGCGTTGCGGCAGGCGGTGGGCCACGGCTTTTGCGTGGGCCCGGTCGCCCGCGTGCTGGACCAGATCAGGACCGAACAGAAAGGCTGACGCAAGATGACTTACCAACCTGCACGGAGGCCGCGCCGATGACCATGACCCTGCACTGGTCGCCCCGGTCGCCCTATGTCCGCAAGGTGATGATCACCCTGCACGAAACCGGCCTGCTGCCGGAGGTGGCGCTGCAGCGGTCGGTCGTGGCGCTGCATCTGCCGCCCAATGCGGCGGTGCTGGCCGACAACCCGCTGGGCAAGATCCCGGCGCTGGTCACCGGCGACGGTCCGGCGCTTTTCGACAGCCGGGTGATCTGCGAATATCTGGATCTGCGGGCGAAGGCCGGGCTTTTTCCGGCGGAGCCCGCCGCGCGCCTCCGGCAGCTGCGCTGGCAGGCCATGGGCGACGGGCTGCTGGAGATGCTGCTGCTGTGGCGGACCGAACTTCTGCGCGAGGCGGGGCCGTGGCAGGGCATCACCTCCGGCTGGCAGGCCAAGGTTCAGGCGACCATGACCGCGCTGGAGACAGAGGCGCAGGATCTGGCCGGGGCCCCGTTCGGCATTGGCCAGATCGCGCTGGTCTGCGCGCTGGGGCAGCTTGATTTCCGCTGGAACGATGCGGACTGGCGCGGCCATTTCCCGCAGCTTGCCGGGGTCGCGGCGGCATGGCAGGCACGCCATTCCGTCAGCGCCACGATGGTGCAGGACGACCAGCCCGACGCGGTGGATGTCACCGCAGGCCAGCTCCGGTTTTCCGCAGGATAGGCGCCGATGCGCGGCACAAGTGTCAAAAACCTAGGGTTTGGGCTTTATGCCGGGGCCCCGGGCGGCTATATCTTGGGGACAGAGATCAACAAGGGGCAACCCATGCCACCCGTGAGGGCAGATAACGCAACGGTCAGGGCGCTTCAGAAAAGCAACGTGTCCCGCTACATCCAGCTTGCCAGCCTGTTCCGGCAGCGGATCGAGACTGGCGAGTGGAAGGTGGGCGCCAAGATCCCCACGGTCAAGGAACTGGCCGAACAATGCGGCGTGGCGACCATGACGATCCGGCAGGCGCTGGACATCATCGAGGGTGAAGGCCTGATCGAGCGCTACCGCGCCAAGGGCACCTTCGTGGTGGAACGCCCCAGCCGCGACCTGTGGTGCGAGGTCAAGACCGACTGGTCCGGCCTGCTGATCGCGCGGGACAATGCGCTGATCGAGATCCTGGGCGATGAACGCGGCACCTCGCTGCCGCATCGGGAAAGCGCCATCGGCACGCCCGCGCCCACCTACCGGCACCTGCGCCGCCGTCACAGCCGTGCGGGCACCGCATTCCTGCTGGGCGATGTCTATGTGGACGAACGGCTCTGCCCGCTGATCCCGGACGACGCCTATACCCGGCTGACCGCGATGCGGCTGGCGCATGAACTGCCCGGCCACACGGTGGAAGATGCGGTGCAGATCGTCACCATCGGATCCGCCGATCTGGAAACCGCCAGCCAGCTCAACGTGTCGATCGGCGATCCGGTGGCCAAGGTGCAGCGGATCGCGGTGGACCAGCATGGCGACATCATCCTGCTGGCCAATGGCATCTATCGCGGCGACATGATGAAGATCGAGGTCAAGCTGCGCTGACCCCCGGTCCGGCGACCGGGGGCGCGCGCTCAGCTGCGGAACACCGGCGCGCGCTTTTCGCGAAACGCCGCCATCGCCTCGGCGCTGTCTTCGGAGGTGGACAGCGCCTTGGTCTGGTTCTGCTCGAACCGGTAGGCGTCATAGATCGACATGCCTTCGGTCACCTGAAACGACCGTTTCGCCGCGCGCACCGCCGAAGGGCTGGCGCGGGCGATGTCTGCAGCGATGGTCCATGCCGCGTCCAGCAGATCCTCCGGCGCGGTGCAGGCAGAGGCGACGTTCATCCGCAGCAGGTCGGGGCCATAGATGCGGCGGGCGGTGTAGATCAGCAGCCGCGCGTCGGATTCGCCAAAATGCCGCCGCACATGGGCGACCCCGCCCGCCAGACCCACCGTCACCTCTGTCATCTGCAGAAACCCCCGCTCCGAGGTCACGAGGATGTCGCAGCAAAGCGCAGCAACGCAGCCCGCGCCGATGGCGGCGCCGTTGATGGCGGCGATGACCGGCTTGGGGCATTCCAGCAGGCAGTCGAAGCTGGCGCGCACCCGGCGGTTATGGGCGGTGTAGCGGCCCGGATCCTGCGTGGGGCGTTCGGACAGGTCGGCCCCGGCGGAAAAGGTCTTGCCCGCCCCGGTCAGGATGATGGCGCGCACGTCGGAGCGGTCGCCCAGCTCGTCGATCACCTCGGCCAGTTCTTCGCGCAGGCGGTTGTTCTGCGCGTTGACCGGCGGCCTGTTGAAGGTCACCGTGGCGACCAGATCGCGGATCTCCAGCGTCAGCGTGTCAAAAGTGGCGGTCATTTTGCGGCCTTTTCCTGCGCGTCCAGCACCGGGCGGGACATGGTGAAGGACCGGGGCGGCACGGTATATTCCATATAGCCCATGCGCCCCAGCGGTTGCAGCGCCTCCACATCGACCAGCCCGTTGCGCAGGACCCTCTCGTCGATATGGATGCCCACCACCTCGCCGATGGCGATGCGGTTGGCGCAGGCGGCGCCGGTGGCGGGGGTCAGGGTGACAAGCTGCGACAGGCGGCATTCGACGGAGACCGGCGACTCCGCCACCCGCATCACAGGGATGTTGCGGCAGGGCACGGCGGTCAGCCCCGCCTCGACAAATTCATCGGTGCCCTCCGGATAGGGCGCGGAGGAGCGGTTCATCGCCTCGCGCAGCGGGTAAGTCGCGATGTTGACGCAGAAAAACCCGGTCTCTTCGGCATTGGTCACGCTGTGTTTGGGGCTGTCAGACGAAAACATCACAAAAGGCGGCCTGCCCGCAATCGCATTGAAACAGCTATAGGGCGCAAGGTTCGGCACGCCCGCCGCCGACGTGGTGGAGATCCAGCCGATGGGGCGCGGCACGATCAGCGCCAGCCATGGGTTATGCGGCAGACCGTGATCTTCGCTGCGGGGATCGTAGAACATGCTCAGCCCTCCCGCGCGGGCGCCAGCGCGCTCAGCGTGTCATGCGGTCCGGGCAGGGTGTCGCCCGCCCCGTCCGGCAGCGGAATGCGGTGGACGTTCAGGGTCATCGCCACCATGGAATAATAGCCGATCACCGCGGTCAGTTCGACCACGCCGACCTCGCCCCAGCGGTCCACGATGGCATCATAGACGGCATCGGTGACATTGCCATGCGTCTGCAACTGGCGGGTGTATTCATAGACCTCGCGCGCGGCGGCATCCTCGCCGAAATCGGGGGCGCCGCCGCTGCGGATCGCCGCCGCGAAGCGCGGATCAAGCCCGGCGCGCGCGGCGTCGCGTTCGTGGATCGTCCATTCCAGATCGCTGTTCCAGCGCCGCGCGGTCACAAGGATGGCCAGTTCGTTCAGCCGCGCCGGGATCGAGGTTTCAAAGCGCAGCACCTGCCCCAGACGCTGCCAGCGGTCCGCCAGCACGGGGTTGTGCAGCGCCGCGCGCAGCGGCCCCACCAGCACGCCCCGGGGTCCGGACACGATCTGGTCATAGACCTCGCGCTGCGCTGCGGTCATCTCGGCGGGGGCGGGAAAGCTGATGCGGCCCCCGGTCTGGGCCGGGCCGGTCCTGATCTGGTCGTTCATGACTGGCGCTCCTTCAGTCCGAGCATGTCCAGTACCTCCTCCGTATGTTGTCCCAGAAGCGGGGGCGCCCGGTCATAGGCCAGCGGCGCGTTGCGGAAATTCAGCGGGCTTGCCACCTGTTTCAGATCGCCCCCCAGCGGATGGGGGATGTCGCGCAGCATCTGGCGGTGGCGCACCTGCGGATCCTCGAACACCCGGTCCACGGTGTTGATCGGCCCCGAGGGCACGCCCGCCGCCGCAAAGAGGGCGACCCAGTGATCCACCGTGCCCCGCGCCAGCGCTTCGATCAGGATCTCTTCCAGCGCGGGCAGGTTTTCCACCCGCCCGGCATTGGTGGCAAATTCCGGCAGATCGGGCAGGTCGGGGCGGCCGATGGCCTCGGCGAACTTGCGGAACTGCCCGTCATTGCCCACGGCCAGCACGATATGGCCATCGGCCACCGGATAGACGTTCTGCGGCTGGATGTTCGGATGCCGGTTGCCGCGGCGCACCGGCGGCTGCCCCGACACAAGGTAATTCATCGCCTGATTGGCCAGCATCGCCACCGACACGTCGAGCATGGCCAAATCGATGTGATCGCCCTTGCCGGTGCGGTCGCGCTGCGCCAGCGCCGCCAGCACCCCGATGGAGGCATACATGCCGGTCATGATGTCGACGATGGGCACCCCCACCTTCTGCGGACCGCCGCCGGGGGTGTCATCCGGGGCGCCGGTCACGCTCATCAGCCCACCCATGCCCTGAATCATGAAATCATAGGCCGCATCGCCCGCGCGCGGCCCGGTCAGCCCGAAGCCGGTGATGGAACAGTAGATCAGCCGCGGGTTGACCTTCTGCAGATCGTCATAACCCAGCCCCATGCGGTCCAGCGTGCCGGTCTTGAAATTCTCCAGCAGGATGTCGCTTTGCGCGGCAAGGGCGCGCACCGTCTCGCGGCCTGCTTCGGATTTCAGATCCAGCGCCACGGACCGCTTGCCCCGGTTCACCGACAGGTAATAGCCCGCCTCCTGCGTCGGCCTGCCTTCGGCATCGTTCAGAAAGGGCGGGCCCCAGCGGCGGGTGTCGTCGCCCTCGCCCGCGCGTTCGACCTTGATGACATCGGCGCCAAGATCGGCAAGGGTCTGGCCGCTCCATGGACCGGCCATGATGCGGCTCAGGTCAAGAACTCGGATATGGGACAGCGGACCTGACATCAGGCGGGCTCCTTCGTGGTCTGGAAGGCCTTGCCGTCAAGGAAGGCCAGCAGGACGCGGGTAAAGGCGTCGGGGGTCTGGAAATTGGGCAGGTGGCCTGCCCCGGGGATCACGGCGGTCTGCGCGCCGGGAAGTCCTCCGAACTGCCGGGCCATGGCCTTGGGCATGGCGCCATCTTCGGCCCCCGCGATGGCCAGCACCGGACAGGCAAGCGCTGCGGCAGCGGCGGCGTGGTCATAGGCGCCAAGCGCATGGGTCGCGGCGGCAAAGCCCGCCACCGGCGTGGCGGCGATCATCCGGCGCAGGCGCTGGCTCTGCTCCGCCTCCGGGGCAAGGCCGGGCAGCCAGCGCGGCGCGGTGCTGTCGGCAATGGCCTGCATCCCGTCGCGCCGCGCGGTGTCGCGCCGTTCGGCCCAGAACGCCTCGCGGCCCGGGGCACTTCTGGCGACGCCGTCCACCGCCACAAACGCGGCGAAGCGGTGGGGGGCGGCGGCTGTGGCGGCAAGCGCCGTGGGACAGCCCATGGAGAGGCCGACCACGGCGCAGCGGTCCACCCCGGCGCCGTCCATCACCGCCAGCAGATCGGCGCCGTACCGGTCGAAATCCATCGCCCCCTCGGGCGCGTCGGATCCGCCATGGCCGCGCTGGTCATACCGCAGCACCCGGTAGCGCTCGGCAAGCGCGGGGATCTGCGCATCCCAGACCGTAAGATCGGTCAGCACGGAATTCACCAGCACCACGCAGGGCGCCTCCTCGGGTCCGTCAAGCCGGGCCTGCAGGCGGCAGCCATCGGGGCGGGTGACCTGAAACGGATGGGTCATCGCACGGTCTCCTTTGCGGGGGTCTTGGGGGCCGGGGCGCGGGTGGCGAAGCCCGCGCCCATCACCAGCGCCAGCGCCGCCAGCCCCGCAAGATCCGTCAGCCGTTCGGGCACCAGCAGGCACAGCCCGCCTGCCAGCAGCACCAGCACCTCCCAGCCCTTGGCGCGACGGTTCAGCAGATAGATCCAGCGCTCCGACGCGGCGGCCAGCATCAGGATCGACAGCACCGCAGTCGACACGGCGATGGCGATGTTGAGCGGCTCGCCCTCTAGGATCAGGTTGGGGTTCAGCACGAAGAGGAAAGGCAGCACGAACAGGATCGCCCCCAGCCGCATCGCCAGCACCCCGGTCTGCAGCGCCGGAGATTTGGCGATGGAGGCGGCGGCCACGGCAGCCATGGCCACGGGCGGGGTGATGTAGGACAGCATCGCCCAGTAAAGGATGAAGAGATGCGAGGCCATCTGGCTGAACCCCGCCTGTTCCAGCGCGGGCGCCAGCACCACGGCAAGGAAGATGTAGCAGGCCGACACTGTCATCCCCATGCCAAGGATGAAGCTGGTCAGCGCCCCCAGCAGCAGCAGCAGATAGGGGTTGCCGCCCGCATATTGCAGAAGCTCGCGGCTGAAGGCGTTGCCGACCCCGGTGATGGCCAGCGCCCCCACGATCATGCCGACGCCTGCCAGCACGCCGACCAGCATGCCGATGGTGGCGCCCACCTCCAGCACCATGGCGACAAGCGGGGCCAGCATCCCGTCCTTGCGGGCGCGGACCAGTGCCGTGACCAGCAGCAGCACGGTGACGTAGAATGGCGCCTTCGCCTCGGCATTGGTGGCCAGCAGCAGCACCACCAGCGCGGCAAGGCTGACCAGATAGATCCAGCCCGACCGCAGCGCGTGCCAGAGCTTCGGCAGCTCGTCGCGCGGCAGGCCCTTCAGCCCGTTGCGCGCGGCATAGCAGTCGGTCTGGATCAGCAGCACCAGATAGAACAGCAGCGCCGGAACCGTGGCCGCGATCATGATGTCGGCATAGGGCACGTTCATGAACGAGGCCATGACGAAGGCCACGGAGCCCATGACGGGCGGCATTAGCGCCCCGCCGGTGGAGGCGCAGGATTCCACCGCCGCCGCATAGGTGGGCGGGTAGCCGCATTTTTTCATGGTCGGAATGGTCATCGACCCGGTGGAGATCACGTTGGAGATGACGCTGCCCGACAGCGAGCCGAAAAACCCCGAGGACAGGATCGCCACCTTGGCCGGGCCGCCCCGGGCATGGCCCATCAGCGCGCTGGCCAGATCCATGAAGAAGGTGCCGCCCCCCGACACGGTCAGCGCCACGCCGAACAGGATGAAGCCGATCAGCAGATCCGCGATCACCCGCAGCGGGATGCCGATGATGCTTTCGACCCCCAGCGCATGGCTCAGCACCGTCTCGCTGAAGCTCATCTGCGCGCCCCACAGGAAGCCCGACAGATGCCCGGTATAAAGCGGGAAGGTCGCGAAGATCAGGCAGATGATGAAAAGCGGCAGGCCCGCGCAGCGCCGCACCGCCTCCAGCGACAGCAGGACAAGCGCGGTCGCCATGACGATGATGAGGGGCGGCGCCTCGAATTCCCAGCCCTGATAGAGGATGGCATCGGTGTTCCACGCGAAGGTCATGCAGACCGCGAAGGCCAGCGCCGCGAGGCCCCAGTCATACCAGCGGACGCGGGTCGCATCGCCCGCGCGCGCGGGCGTGCCCAGAAAGGCGACCGGCATGAACAGGCCCAGCACCATGTAGTAATAGGCGGTGCTGATCGGGCGGAAGCCCAGCACCTGCAGATTGAAGATCTGGTTGATGATCAACAGGATGCCGGTGGCGGACAGGGCCAGCACCGCGAACCACGCGGGTCCGGAAAGGCGCGTGTCCGTGGCCCGCCAGTATCTGGCGACCTGCGGGGCGTGGGGGGAAGCGTCGGGGGACATGACCATATCCTGTGGGCAAGTGTCGGAAGACAGGCGGTGCGGGGGCGCGCGGCCCGGTCAGGACGCAGCCCGGACCGGGCCGGGCCTGCGTCCCCGGGATCCGGGATTACCGGGCGTGGCTGGCGCGGTAATCTTCCCAGAAGGCCGGCCAGTCGTCATTGGACACGCCGCTGGCATCGGCCTCCTTGACGGCCTCGGCCCAGAGCGCCTTGGTCGTCTCGATGGCGGCAATCCGCTTGTCGTTCCACGCGTCATCCTGGTCGTCCCAGATGCCGCGCTCGCGCAGGTAGCGGATCGCGCCGGGATGGAAGGGCGCGCCAGACGGCGTGGTGCCCGACTCCTCCAGCACCCAGAGCGGCATGTCGGCATTGGCGTCCTTGTAGGCCGGGAAGCTGAGATCCAGCGCCTTCACAAGGTTATAGACCTCGTCCTCGTCCGCCGTGGCCAGCGTGGTGATCTGCGGATAGCTGTAGCCCATCAGCTGGGCGGGATTGTCTTCGGAGATCCCCGCGCCCACGGTGATGGTCCGCGGCTGGAACAGGCTGGAACGGTCGCTGATGCGGGCCCAGCCTTCGGTATCCTCGCCCGGCATGTCGAGCCAGCGGAAACCACGCCCCGCCTCGGCCTCGCGCAGCGCGGCCACGGCGGGCGTCACCGGCACCACATCGACCTCGCCCGCGACAAAGGCCGCAAGCATGGCGCCATAGCCGGGATACATGATCTTTTCCACGTCATCGGGCGTCAGTCCGGCAAAGGCCAGCGCCGCCTCGGTGTTGAGCGTGGTCGAGGGGCTCGCCTCCACGAAACCGACGCTGACGCCGGGCAGATCCGCCGGGGTCTCGATGTCGGTATCCCCGCCCGCGACCAGCCCCACACCTGCCGGACGTCCCAGCAGCACGCGCAGATCCTGCGGGCCCCAGTCGCGCGCCGCGAATTCATAGCTCGCATCGGAGGCGAACAGGATTTCATTGCCCATCAGCCCGTAGCTGGCGCGCCCGCGCACCAGCGGCAGCAGCCGCCCGATGGCGGTGCCAGATGGCGTCAGGCGGATGGTGGTGCCGAACTGCTTGTCCAGCGCATCCGCCATGGCCGAAGCCTCGACATAGCCGCTGGATCCCAGATCGTAGGATGTCCAGATCATGGTGCGTGGCAGCGTCACCTCCTCCGCGAAAGCTGCCTGACCACAGACCAGAGCCGCGGCCAGTGCCGCGGTCTTCAGGATGGTTGAGCGAAACAAACGAGATCCTCCCTTTACGTCCGTTGCCCGGAATGGGCGCGACCCCGGCAGGGTCGCGCAAATCCGATGCTGGGTCATATGAATTGAAAAGTCAATTCTATGATTCAATGAAACTTGTGTCAGCCCGGCAGGCCCAGAACCGCCCGGGCCAGCACGTTGCGCAGGATCTCGGTGGAGCCGCCAAAGATCGTCACCGGACGCGCCGACAGATAGGTGGCGGCGGCATGCAGCCGCCGGTCGCCCTGTGGCGGATGGCGCAGGCCAGAGGCGGGGCCTGCCACCTCCATCGTCAGATCCGAGATGCGCTGATACAGTTCGGACTGGAAGACCTTGAGCATGGCAACATCCGCCCCGATTTCGGTGCCGTCGCGCAGCCGGTCCAGATAGGTCTGGAACAGATCGCCCAAGTCCAGCACGTCGCAGCGCAGCGCCACGAAACGGTCGCGGAACACCGGATCGGACCACTGCCCCATATGCCGGGCCAGATGTTCCAGCCGCGCCAGCGCGCTGGCCGACAGGCGCGGCGCGCCGATGAAGACCCGTTCATGCCCCAACAGCGCCTTGGCGGCGGTCCAGCCCTGATTGACCTCGCCCACGATGTGATCCAGCGGCACCCGCACGTCGTCAAAGAACACCTCGCAGAACTCCGCCTCGCCGGACAGGTTGAGGATGTTGCGGGTGCTGACGCCGGGCGCGTCCATGGGCACCAGCAGGAAGCTGATCCCGGCCTGTTTCTTCACGGTCTTGTCGGTGCGGGCGAGGATGAAGATCCAGTTGGCATCCATGCCAAGCGTGGTCCATGTCTTCTGGCCGTTGATGACCCAGTCCTCGCCCTGCTGCACCGCTTCGCAGCGCACGGCGGCAAGATCGGATCCCGCCCCCGGTTCGGAATAGCCCTGCGCCCAGACATGTTCGCCCGACAGGATGCGCGGCAGGAAATGGTCCTTCTGCGCTTCGGTGCCATATTTCAGCAGCAATGGGCCCAGCATGACCGGGCCGATGTCATGCACGCGGGCGGCGCCGAAGCGTTCCAGTTCCTCCACCATGATCAGGTGCTTGGCTGCGGTCAGCCCCATGCCGCCCCGGTCCACCGGCCATGTCGGGCACAGAAAGCCGCGCTGCGACAGCTTCAGATACCACGGTTTCACCACGTCCCAGTGCAGCCGTTCCAGCGGAAAGCGTGGGATGTCGGGGTACTCCGTCTCGACAAAATCCCGGATCAGGGCGCGGAACTCCGCATCGCTCATCGCAGTGTAATCGGGGGTCATGCCGCAGTCTCCAGTCCCTGCGCCAGCCGGGCCCGGATCGCGGCAGGCGCTCCGAACAGATGGGCCAGCGTCATTGCCTTGCGCACGAAAAGGCCGATATCGGCCTCGTCGGTGATGCCCATGGCGCCATGCATCTGCACCGCCTCGCGCGAGACCAGCAGCGCCGTTTCCGCCCCGCGCAGCAGGCAGCGGTCGGTGTCGCGGGCGCGGAGCGTTGGATCCGCGCCAAGATCGATGCGGGCCGCGGTCGCTTCCACGGCCGCGCGCAGCAGTTCGATGCGGATTTTCAGATCGGTGGCGCGGTGCTGCAGCGCCTGAAAGCTGCCGATGGGGCGCCCGAACTGTTCGCGGATCCGCAGATAATCCAGCGTCAGGGCAAAGGCGCGCTCCGACAGGCCCAGCAGATAGGCGGCATGGGCCAGCGCCGCATCCTGCACCACCGCCTGCGCGCCGGGACAGGGATGCAAGTCGGCCCGCACCCCGTCGAGCTGCAGCGTGGCCATCTGCCCGCCATCCAGCGTCTCTTCCAGATGCAGCGTGACGCCGGGCGCGTCGCGCGGCACCACGGCCACGCCCGCCCCGGTCAGCACCGCGATCAGATCGGCGCCACCTGCCCCCGGAATGGCGCATTTGCGCCCCGACAGCCGCCCGCCCACGGCGCCGCCCTGCCAGTCGAGCGTGCCGGGACTGTCCTGCCATGCGGTGACCATCACCGCATCACCGTTGGCCGCCTGCTCCGGGAACGCCTCCGCCAGCAGCGCGCCCGCCATGATCGTGGCGCCAATCGGTTCGGGCACCAGCCCCTCCCCCAGCAGGCGCATCAGCGCGCAGGTTTCGCGCAGGCCAAGCCCCAGCCCGCCCGCCGCCTCGGGCACGCGCATCAGGTAAAGCCCGAGCCCGCCCGCCTCTGCCACCATCGCGGGATCAAAGCCCGGCCCCTGCCCGC
Source organism: Salipiger marinus (assembly GCF_900100085.1). Lineage (GTDB taxonomy): Bacteria > Pseudomonadota > Alphaproteobacteria > Rhodobacterales > Rhodobacteraceae > Salipiger > Salipiger marinus. The sequence continues at coordinate 23,610 of NZ_FNEJ01000007.1, read as the reverse complement.
GCAGCCCGCGGATGCGCGCCAGCGATCCGTCGGCGGGCACGATGGCCCGCGCGCTGTCAAGGATCATGCGGCTGTTGTCGATCCAGTCGTCCATGCCTGCCCCCGTCATCGGATCGCGCCTTGCGCGCGCAGATCGGCGATGCGGTCCTCGGTCAGACCCAGATCGCGCAGCACCTCGTCGGTATGTTCGGCAAATAGCGGCGGCGGTCGGCGGTCGGCGGGGGGCGCCCCCGAAAAGCGCACCGGATTGTCGATATAGGACATGCGCCCGGCGGTGGGGTGGTCCATCTGTTTCAGCAGCCCCCGCGCCTGAACCTGCGGCATCTGCAGCATGTCCTCGATGGAATTGAGCGGCCCAGCGGGAATGCCGATCGCCTCAAGCTCGGCATGGGCGGCATCGGCGGATTTCTCCGCCAGCCGCGCCGCAATCATCGGGATCAGGCTGTCGGCGTTCTGCAGCCGGGCAAGGTTGGTGGCATAGCGCGCGTCATCCGCCACGCCTTCCAGCCCCAGATACTCGGCAAAGCGGCGGAACTGCGGGTCATTGCCGATGGCGATCATGATCGGGCGGTCGGCGCAGTCAAAGGCCTGCCACGGGCAGGTGATCTGCGAGGCGGTGCCGTTGCGATGCGGCAGCCTGCCGGAGGAGAGGTAATTCATTGCCATATGCGAGGCCGCGTGGATCTGCGTGTCCAGAAGCGCGATGTCGATGAACTGCCCCTCGCCCGACACCGCGTCGCGATGCGCCAGTGCGGCAAGGATGGCCGCGACCGCATATTGCCCGGCGGTGATGTCGGAAATGGAATAGCCCACCAGCGCGGGCCCGCCGCCGGGCTGGTCCTCGGGGCTGCCGGTCATGCTCAGAAGGCCGCTCATGGCCTGAAAGATCGGGTCATATCCGGGCAGATGCGCCATCGGGCCGGTCTGGCCGAAGCCGGTGATCGAACAGTAGATCAGCCGGGGGTTCAGCTGCGCGACGCTCTGGTAATCCAGCCCCATGCGGGCCAGCGTGCCGGTCTTGAAATTCTCGATCAGCACATCGGCGCCCGCGATCAGCTGGCGCGCGATCTGCTGCCCCTCGGCGGATTTCAGATCCAGCGCGACCGACCGCTTGCCCCGGTTCATCGCCAGAAAGCTGGAGGTTTCCCCCGACGGCACGCCGTCCGGCCCCAGATGCGGCACCCCCATGCGGCGCACGTCATCCCCGCCCGCCACATGTTCCAGCTTGACGACATCGGCGCCAAAGTCCGCCAGCATCTGCGCGGCCCATGGCCCCGCAAAGACGCGGCTCAGATCCAGCACCCGGAGATGTCCAAGGTTTCCGGTCATCCTGCTTCCTCCCTCGATTCCGGCCCGGACATCCACAAGGGGAGAGGCTTGTGCAAGGTAAAAATTGTAAATATGATTCTTTCATCTTTTAGGAAGGAAAACCCCATGATCGTCGTAGAGACCCCGCTGGACATGGCCGCGCACCGGGGCCAGAGCCTTGGCGTGACCGGCTGGACCGAAATCACGCAGGCCCAGATCACCGCCTTTGCCGATCTGTCCGGCGACGATCACTGGATCCATGTCGATGCCGCGCGGGCGGCGCGTGAACAGCCCGGGGGCCGGACCATCGCGCATGGCCTGTTCGTGCTGTCGCTGATCCCCAAGCTGCAGCGGCAGCTGTTCCGGATCAAGGCGCGCGGCGCCGGGCTCACCTATGGCTATGACCGGGTGCGCTTTACCGCGCCGGTGCCGGTCGGCGCCCGGATCCGGCTGCGGCAGCAGGTGGGCGAGGTCACGCCCAAGGGCCGGGGCGCCCGCATCGCGCTGCAGTCGGTGATCGAGATCGAGGACCAGACCAAGCCCGCGCTGATCGCCGATGGCATCCTGCTGATCGCCGGGGCCTGAGCGCCCTTTTCCCCTCCCATACTCCCCCGTGATTCGCCGCTGCCCTGCCCGGGCGGCCCGGCAAGCCATTGCTTTCCGGGCGCTTGCACGGATCTGTGACAAGAGCGTTTACAAAACTAATAAAGTATTACTTAATGAACTCCATGGAGCGGGAGGTTGCTCCGTCAGGGAGGAAAAACATGACACTCAAAGCAACATTGCTGGCGAGCGTGCTCGTCCTGTCGCCCGGCGCGCTGCTGGCTGCGGACATGACCATCGGGTTCAGCCAGATCGGGTCGGAATCCGGCTGGCGCGCCGCCGAAACCACGGTGACGCGGCAGGAAGCCGAGAGCCGGGGCATCGAGCTGAAATTCGCGGATGCCCAGCAGAAGCAGGAAAACCAGATCAAGGCCATCCGGGGCTTCATCGCGCAGGGCGTGGATGCGATCCTGCTGGCGCCCGTGGTCGCGACCGGCTGGGACGAGGTGCTGGAAGAGGCGAAGGACGCCGAGATTCCCGTGGTGCTGCTGGACCGCACCGTGGACGCGCCCGAAGATCTGTATCTGACCGCCGTCACCTCGGATCTGGTGCATGAGGGCCGGGTCGCGGGCGAATGGCTGGCCGAGGAAATGGCAGGCGAAGACTGCCGCATCGTCGAGCTGCAGGGCACCACCGGATCCTCGCCCGCCATCGACCGCAAGAAGGGCTTCGAAGAAGGCATCGCCGGGCAGGACAATCTGGAAATCGTGCGCAGCCAGACCGGCGACTTCACCCGCGCGCAGGGCAAGGTCGTGATGGAAAGCTTCCTCAAGGCCGAGGGGGGCGACACGATCTGCGCGCTTTACGCGCATAACGACGACATGGCCGTTGGCGCCATTCAGGCGATCAAGGAAGCAGGGCTGAAGCCCGGCGAGGACATCAAGATCGTCGCCATCGACGCGGTGCCCGACGCGCATCTGGCCATCGCCAATGGCGAGATGAACGCCACCATCGAACTGACGCCGAACATGGCGGGCCCGGCGCTGGACGCGCTGGAGGCGTATCTGGCCAATGGCACCGAACCCGCCAAATGGATCCAGACCGAGTCGAAGCTTTACACCGCAGCCGACGACAATCAGGCGGTGTATGAAGAGAAGAAGAACCTGGGCTACTGAGGCCCGTCCGGGCCGGGGGCGCACTCGCCTCCGGCCCGATGGCCCGGTTCCGCCGGGCCGTTGTTCTTCTGCCTGCAAGCCCCATCCGGTGAGGGTATATCATGACAGATCCTGTCCGCCCGGTGCTGCACGCGCGGGGCATATCGAAATTCTTTCCGGGCACCATCGCGCTGGATGACGTGGAGCTGCGGCTGAACCCCGGCGAGGTGCACGCCCTTCTGGGCGAAAATGGCGCGGGAAAGTCCACGCTGATCAAATGCCTGACCGGCGCCTATCAGCGCGACGCGGGCACGCTGCTGCTGGACGGGGCGCCGATCAATCCCGCCTCCACCGCCGCCAGCCAGAAACTGGGCATCGGCACCGTCTATCAGGAGGTGAACCTGCTGCCCAACCTGACGGTGGCGGAGAACCTGTTTCTGGGCCGTCAGCCGCTGCGCGGCGGCTTCGTCTCGCGCCGCCGGATGAACGCGATGGCGCGGGAGACGCTGGCGGGCTACGGGCTGAAGATCGACCCGACCGAACCGTTGACCGCCTATTCCGTGGCGGTGCAGCAGGTGGTGGCCATCGCCCGCGCGGTGGACATGTCGGGCAAGGTGCTGATCCTTGACGAACCCACCGCCAGCCTTGACCGCGACGAGGTGGCGCTGCTGTTCTCGGTGATCCGGCAGCTGAAGGCGCGCGGGCTTGCCATCGTTTTCATCACGCATTTTCTGGATCAGGTCTTCGAGATCTGCGACCGCGCCACGATCCTGCGCAATGGCCGGGTGGTGGGCGACTGCGCGCTGGCCGAGGTGTCCCGCCGCGAGGTCATCACCATGATGCTGGGCCGCCAGCTGGAAGCGCGGGTGCACAGCAAGAAGACCGGCACGGTCGGCAAGCCGCTGGTGCAGGTTGCGGATCTGGGACGGCGCGGCATGATCGAACCCTTCTCGCTGGACATCCACGAAGGCGAGGTGGTGGGGCTGGCCGGGCTGCTGGGATCGGGCCGCACCGAAACCGCCAACCTGATTTTTGGCGCGGTGATGCCCGATCAGGGCCGGATCCGCCTGCGCGGCACCGACATCACCATCCGCACCCCGCGCGATGCCGTGGCGCATGGCTTTGCGCTGTGCCCAGAGGACCGCAAGTCCGAAGGCATCGTCGGCGACCTGTCGGTGCGCGACAACATCATCCTTGCGCTGCAGGCGCGGCAGGGCTGGATGCGCCCGATCCCCCGCGCCAAGGTCACCGAGATCGCCGACCGCTACGTGCGCGCGCTGGACATCCGGCTCGCCAGCCTCGACACGCCGATCCGGCTGCTGTCGGGCGGCAACCAGCAGAAGGCGCTGCTGGCGCGCTGGCTGGCCACCAACCCGGCCTTCCTGATCCTTGACGAGCCCACGCGCGGCATCGACGTGGGCGCCCATGCCGAGATCATCGCGCTGATCGACCAGCTGCGCGCCGATGGCATGGCGCTGCTGGTCGCCAGTTCCGAACTGGAAGAGCTGGTGGCCTATTCCACCCGGGTGGTGGTGCTGCGCGACCGCGTGCAGATCTGCGAACTGACCGGCGACCAGATCACCCCCGACACGATCGTGCAGGCCATCGCCGACGATCCCCACCCCCATGCGGAGCCTGTCTGATGCCCGGTCCCAAATCCGCGATCCTGCGCCGGATCGCCCCGCAGCTGGTCATCCTTGCCATTGCCCTGCTGCTGAACGTGCTGATCTTTCCGGATTTCTTCCATATCGATTTCCGCAATGGCCGTCTTTTCGGCAACCTGATCGACGTGCTGAACCGGGGCGCGCCGGTGGCGCTTTTGTGCATCGGCATGACGCTGGTCATCGCCACGCGCGGCATCGACCTGTCGGTGGGCACGGTGATGGCGGTGGCGGGGGCCGTCGCCGCCTCCATGGTGGTGGAGGGGCACGGCTGGGGCACCGCCCTGCTGGCAGCACTGCTGGCCGGGGGCATGTGCGGGCTCTGGAACGGCGTGCTGGTGGCGGTGCTGCGCATCCAGCCCATCGTCGCCACGCTGGTGCTGATGGTGGCCGGGCGCGGCATCGCGCAGCTGATCACCGAAGGCCGCATCCTGACCTTCATGAACGAGGGCCTGATCCATCTGGGCGCGGGCACGGTGCTGGGGATGCCCACGCCGATCCTGATCTGGGTGACGCTGGGCGCCGTGGCCATCACGCTCGTGCGGCGCACGGCACTTGGCATGCTGATCGAGGCCATCGGCATCAACGAACGCTCCTCGCGGCTGGCGGGGATCAACAGCCGGGTGCTGCTGATCTGCGTCTATCTTGTGTCGGGGCTCTGCGCGGCGCTGGCGGGGGTCATCGTGGCCGCCGACATCAAGGGCGCGGATGCCAACAATGCCGGGCTGTGGCTGGAGCTTGACGCCATCCTTGCCGTGGTGATCGGCGGCAATTCCCTGCTGGGGGGGCGGTTTTCGATCCTCGCCTCGCTCCTGGGGGCCATGATCATCCAGAGCATCAATTCGGTCATCCTGCTGTCGGGGCTGCCGCCGGAATTCAACCTTGTCATCAAGGCGCTGCTGATCCTCGCCATCCTCGTCATCCAGTCGCCGCGCATCGGCTATCTGCTGTACATGCTGCGCGCGGCGGGTCCGCAGCCGCAGCCGCGCCCCGGGACCGCGGACACCCTGCCCAAACGCAAGAAGGAGGCGGCGCGATGATCCGCTCGACCCATCTGCCGCTTCTCGTCACGCTCGCCACCTTCGTGCTGGCCTTCGCGCTCTGCGCTTCGGCCTATCCGGCGATGCTGTCCACCCGCGTGGTGGCCAACCTGCTGACCGACAATGCCTTTCTGGGGATCGCGGCGGTCGGCATGACCTTTGTCATCCTGTCGGGCGGCATTGACCTTTCGATCGGATCGGTCATCGCCTTTACCGGCGTCTTCCTTGCCGTGGTGCTGCGGGACACGCAGATGCACCCGCTCATGGCCTTTGCGCTGGCGCTGGTCATCGCCACCGTGTTTGGCGCGATCATGGGGGCGCTGATCCATTACCTAGAAATGCCACCCTTCATCGTGACACTGGCGGGCATGTTCCTTGCGCGCGGCGCCGCCTATGTGCTGTCGACGGAATCCGTGCCCATCACCCATGAATTCTACGACACGCTGCAGGGGCTGTACTGGCGCGATCCGTCGGGCGGGCGGTTCCGGCTGATCGGCGGAGTCATGGTGCTGACCTTCCTTGTGGGCATCGTGGTGGCGCATCGCACCCGCTTCGGCCAGAACGTCTATGCGCTTGGCGGCGGCGAACAGACCGCGCGGCTGATGGGCGTGCCGCTCGCCTCCACCACCATCTGCACCTATGCCATTTCGGGGGGGCTGGCGGGGCTTTCCGGCATCGTCTTCTCGCTCTATACCTCCGCCGGCTATTCGCTGGCCACCGTTGGCGTGGAGCTGGACGCGATCGCCGCCGTGGTGATCGGGGGAACCCTGCTGACCGGAGGTTACGGCTTTGTGGCGGGCACCTTCTTCGGCATCCTCATCATGGGCCTGATCCAGACCTACATCGTGTTCGACGGGACACTGTCCAGCTGGTGGACAAAGATCGTGATCGGAGGGCTGCTTTTCGCGTTCATCCTCCTCCAGAAAGGGCTGACTTGGGCAACGCAGGCAAGACGACGAACAGCGACTGGCTCCGCCGCTCCCTCATGACGCTGGTGCAGGCGGGGGGCGGGGGCGAACGCGCCTCCAACCACACGGCCTTTGTTGTGGATCAGCTGGGCCGCGCCATCGTCGCGGGCGAATACCCGCCGGAAACCATGATCCCGCTGGATCCCGACCTGTGCGAGATGTTCGGCGTCTCGCGCACCGTCGTGCGCGAGGCCAAGAAGACGCTGATCGCCAAGGGGCTGATCCAGTCCAAGGCCAAGGTCGGCACCCATGTCCGGCCCGCCAATGAATGGACGATGTTCGATCAGGACGTGATGCGCTGGCATGCCACGGTCAAGAACCCGACGCGCTTCTACGAGGAACTGTTCGAGATCCGCATGATCTTTGAACCCGCCGCCGCCGCTCAGGCCGCCGCACGGACCAACCGCATCGCCTGCGCGCAGCTTTACGAGCTGTGCGACGATCTGGCCCGCGCCGACAGCCGCGCCGATTTTGCGCTGGCCGATTACGAATTCCACAAGGAGGTGCTGCGGCTCTCGGGCAACCGGTTCCTGCAGTCGCTGGGCGATCTGGTGCAGACAGCGCTTTATTCGCTGTTCCTGTCGGATCAGGGGGCGGCGCTGTCGGACCGGCGCGAGAAGGTGGCGCAGAGCCACCGCGCCATCGTGGCCGCCATCGCCTCTGGCGCGCCGCAGGAGGCGCGCGAAGCGATGCGCCGCGTCATACAGGACGGCTACTGGAACGCCGTGCCGGAAAAGGCCGCCCTGCTCTGACCGCCGCCGCGCGCCCCGGTCTCAGTGGCCCAGGCGGAAGCGGCGCAGCGTCGGCAGCACCCGGCCCAGATCGCAGGGCTCGCCCGCGCCAAACGCCTGATAGACGTCGCGGAACATGCCAGACAGCTCGGCATAGGCCGCCGCCCGCTCGGGCCGGGGTGCAAAGACGCGCATCGGCGGGCACATGGCGGCCTGCGCCGTGGCCAGATCGGGGAAAGCCCCTGCCGCCATGGCGGCGAAGATGCAGGCCCCCACCCCCACCGGCGAGCGCTGCGGCACATGCACCTCGCGCTGCAGCACATCGGCATAGATCTGGTTCAGCACGTCATTTTTCTGCGGAATGCCGCCCGCGTTGATCACCCGGGTGAATTCGGCACCCCCCGACCGCATGCGGTCGATGATGAGGCTGACATGCAGCGCCATGCCTTCGATGGCCGCGTGCATCTCGTCGGCGGGGCCATGCGCCAGATCCCAGCCCAGCGTGATGCCGCCCAGATCGGGACGCACCAGCACGGTGCGGTCGCCATTGTCCCAAGGCAGGCGCATCAGGCCGCTGGCGCCGGGGCCGTAGTCTTCCAGCCCCGCGCAGAGGCTGGCCACATCGGTGCCCGCGCGCCGCGCGATGGCCTCGAACAGATCGCCGGTGGCGGACTGCCCCGCCTCGACCCCGATGACCCCGGGCACGACGCTGCCGGGCACCGCGCCGCAGATGCCGGGCACCGGACCGCTGGCCGGATCGGCCAGCGCGATGATGCAGGTGGAGGTGCCCACCACATTGACCACATCCCCCGCAGCACAGCCGGTGCCGACCGCATCCCAATGCGCGTCAAAGGCGCCGAAGGGCAGCGGAATGCCCGCCGCCAGCCCCATCCGCCCGGCCCAGTCCGTGCCAAGCCGCCCGGCCTGCTGCAGCGAATGGCCCCAGCGTCCGGTGATGCGGTCGTTGATCCCGTCCAGCAGCGGATCGACGCGGGACAGGAACTCCTGCGGCGGCAGCCCGCCCCAGCGCTCCCCCCACATCCATTTATGCCCCATGGCGCAGATGCTGCGCGGCATGTCCGCCGGAGAGGTGATGCCGCAGAGCGTGGCCGCGATCATGTCGCAGTTTTCCGCCGCCGTGGCCACGCGGCCGCGCAGGCCGGGGTTATGGCGCAGGAAATGCAGCAGCTTCGAATAGCCCCATTCGTGGCTGTAGGTGCCGCCGCACCAGTCGATGGCCTCGATCCCGTCCTCGCGAGCGCGGGCGGTGATCTCGGCGGCCTCGGCATGGGCGGTGTGATCGCACCACAGGTAATAGTCCGCCAAGGGCTGCAGCCGCTCGTCGAGCGGGATCACGCTCGATCCGGTGGTATCGGCGGCAAAGGCGGCGATCTGCCCGCCCTCGATCCCCGCCGCGTCGATGGCCTGCCGCATGGCGCGGCACAGCGCCTCCATCTGGTCGTCATGCGACTGCCGGGCGACCAGCGGATCGGCGGGATCGCGGTGCAGCGGGTAGCCCGCAGAGGCGGATCCGCGGATCTCGCCGCTTTGGGTGTCCATGATGGTGACCCGCACGCTGAGCGTGCCGAAATCTGCTCCGGCGACCAGTGGCATCGACGGCTCCTCCCTTGACATCTGTGGCAGCGTCTACTGCCCGTAAGTGGCGTTCGCCCCGTGTTTGCGCAGGAAGTGGCGGTCCAGCAGCGCCTGCGAGATCGGCGGCGGCGACGCGTCCAGCGCGGCGCCATGCCACGCCATTTTTGCCACTTCTTCAAGGATCAGCGCGTTCAGCACCGCCTCTTCGGGGTCGCGGCCCCAGACAAAGGGACCATGCCCCGCCACCAGCACCGCCGGGATCGCCAGCGGATCGCCCGCCCCCACCGTCTCGACGATGACCTCGCCCGTCGACTCCACATAGCGCGTGGTGATCTCTTCGGGGGTCAGGTCGCGGGTCACCGGGATGGTGCCGTGGAAGTAATCGGCATGGGTGGTGCCAAGCGGCGGGATCGGGCGCCGGGCCTGCGCCATGATCGTGGCATAGGTGGAATGGGTGTGGATGATCGCGCCGATGGTGGGAAAGGCGCGGTAAAGCACCAGATGCGTGTCCAGATCCGAAGACGGGCGGTATCTGTTGTCCAGCGTGCCGCCGTCCAGATCGGTGATGACCATATGGTCCGGCGTCATGTCGTCATAGGGCACGCCCGACGGCTTGATGGCGATGCGTCCCGAGGCGCGGTCGATGCCGCTGGCATTGCCGAAGGTCGCCTTGACCAGCCCGTGCTGCACGGTGGCGAGATTGGCATCAAGAACAGCCTGTCTGAGTGCGGCAAGCGTCATCGCTGCTCCTCGTGGTTTGTCACGTCCGGGGGTCCGGACCTCTGTCCGGAGAGGGACGGCGCCCCGCAGGGCACCGTCCGGGGAAGCGGTCAGCGCGGGTCGGTCCAGCCCTGATAGCCTTCAAGGTTGTCGGCGGTGATCAGTTCCGGCTCCAGCAGCACGGTGTCTTCTGCCGGGGTGTTGCCCATGAACACGTCATAGCCCATCTTCAGCGCCTCGCCCGCCATCACATACGGATCCTGCGAGGCGGAGGCCTTGATGAGCGAGCCGTCGCCTTTGGACAGTTCGTCCTCGATCACCGGGGCGCCGTCGACGCCGGTGATGATGAACTCGTCGCGCCCCAGCTGCTTGGCCGCCAGTGCCGCGCCAACTGCGGTCGGGTCGTTGATGGCGAAGACGCCGTCGATATGGTCGTAGCGGGTCAGGATGCCCTGCATCACGTCCAGCCCGCCATCGCGCGAGGCCTGCCCGTTCTGGTCGTCCGACAGCACGTTGATGCCGTCATGGGCGCTGAACACCTCCTGACAGCCCGCCACCCGGTCGATGATCGACGAGCTTTGCGGCCCGTTGATGATGACCACGTCGCCCGCCCCGCCTTCGAGGTTGTCGACGATATACTGGCAGGCCTTGCGCCCGGCATCGACGTTGTCGGTCATCACGGTGACATCGGCACCGGGGGCGGACACGTCAAAGGCCGCGACCACGATGCCCGCCGCCTTGGCACGCTTCACCGCCGGGGCGATGGCATTGGCATCCACCGCGTTCAGCATGATGATGTCCACCTCCGCCGCGATGAAGTTGTCGATCTGGCTGGCCTGCTTGTTCAGGTCGTAATCCGCCGAGACCGAGGTCACCTGCACGTCGGGATTGATCTCGCGGGCGCGGTCCTCGATGCCCTTGATGGTGGCGACAAAGAACGGGTTGCCCAGCAGGCCGACCGAAATGCCGATGCTTTCCAGTTTCTTGTCCTGAGCCTGCGCGCCGCCTGCGGCCAGCAGCGCCGCGCAGGTCGCGGTCGTCAGCAATGTGGTGATCTTACGCATGGTTTCCTCCCTGTGATGCGTGAGCGTGTTCCGGGGGCCGACCGGTCAGGTCCGCGCCCCGCCTTTGAGCCGGTAGCGGTCCAGCGCCACGGCGGCGATGATGACCAGCCCCTTGATGATGAACTGCCAGATGTCGGAAACGCCGGTCAGGATCAGCCCGTTGGACAGCACCGCGATGATCAGCGCACCGATCAGCGTGCCCCAGATCGACCCTACCCCGCCGACAAAGGAGGTGCCGCCAAGGATCACCGCCGCGATCGCGTCCAGCTCGTAGGCCTGACCCAGCTGCAACCCGTTGGCCGCGTAAAGCCGGGCCGCCGACATCACCCCGCCCAGACCCGACAGCAGGCCCGACATGGCATAGACGAAGAGCAGCACGAGGCTGACCTTGATGCCGGTCAGGCGCGCCGCTTCGGGATTGCCGCCCACGGCATAGATCCATGTGCCCAGCACGGTGCGGCGCAGGATGAACCACGACACCACCACGGTGATCAGGGCAAAGATCGCCAGCCATGGCACCCCGAACAGCGTGCCGTTGCCGATGAATTCAAAGGGCAGATCGGCGTTGAACACCGTCGTGTCATCCCCCATCAGCCGGGCCACGCCGCGCACGGCGGTCAGCGAGCCCAGCGTGACGATGAAGGGCGGCAGGCCGAGAAAGGCGATGAGGCAGCCATTGGCGAGGCCAAAGACCAGCCCCACGGCCAGCCCCGCCGGAATGCCGAGCAGCCCCAGATCGGGGATCAGCGACATGCTGACCGCCGCCATGGCCGAGGCCGCCAGCACCGCGCCCACCGACAGGTCGATCCCGCCGGTCAGGATGACGAAGGTCATGCCCGCCGCCAGCACCACGTTGATGGAGGCCTGCTGCGTCACGATGGACAGGTTGTTCACCGACAGGAACTTGCCGGTCATCAGCTCGAAGCCGATGGCCAGCAGGATCAGCACCGGCAGCATCCCCATCGCCATGACGGCGCCTTTCATCCGGGCGGCGGTGCCGCCGGACCTGGCCGCCCCGGTTCCCTCTTGCGCGTCGCTCATTCTTTCCTCCCTTGCGGTCGCGGGGCTGCCGTCAGGCGGCGGCTCCCGTCGACAGCGTCATGATCTCTTCCTGTTCCACCGGACGACCGGGGGCGGCGCGGACCTCGCCCACGATCCGGCCTTCGCGCATGACCAGCACCCGGTCCGCAACGCCCACGATCTCGGGCAGTTCGGACGAGATCATCACCACCGCCAGCCCCTCGCGGGCCAGTTGGTCGATCAGCCGGTAAATCTCGGATTTTGCGCCCACATCGACCCCGCGCGTCGGCTCGTCGAGGATCACGACGCGGGGCTTCGCCTCCAGCAGGCGCGCCAGCAGCACCTTCTGCTGGTTGCCGCCCGACAGCGCCCCGACGGGCAGCTTCGCCGAAGGGGTCTTGATGGCGAGGTTTTTGATGGCCGAGGCCGCGCGGCTGGCCGCTGCGCGGAAATTCAGCGTGCCCGCCGTCCCTGCATCCTTTTCCAGAACGCACATGGAGATGTTTTCCTGAATCGTCATGTCCAGAAACAGGCCCAGCGACTTGCGGTCCTCGGTCAGGTAGACGATGCCGTGATCCAGCGCCGCGCGCGGGCTGCGCGGCGTCACGTCGGTGCCGTTCAGCCACACCCGGCCTGCGCTGGCGGGATCGGCGCCATAGATCAGCCGCGCGAGTTCGGTCCGCCCCGACCCGACAAGGCCCGAGATGCCCAGCACCTCGCCCTCGTGCACCTCGAAGCTGCAGTCCTTCACCAGCCTGCCATCCGACATGCCCTCCACCTTCAGCACCACGTTGCGGGCGCCTTCGCTGGCCACATGGTCCTTCTTGTAGAACGAGCTGAGATCGCGCCCGACCATCATCGCCACCAGCTTGCGCGCCGACAGCTCGTCGCGGTCCAGCGTGCCGACATAGCTGCCGTCGCGCAGCACCGAACAGCGGTCGGACAGGCGATACACCTCGTCCATGCGGTGGCTGATATAGATGATGGCGATGCCCTGCCCGGTCAGCGCCGTGATCACCTCGAACAGCTTTTCCGTCTCGCGGCTGGACAGCGAGGTGGTGGGTTCGTCCATGACGATGATCCGCGCGTCCGAGGCCAGCGCGCGGGCGATCTCCACCAGCTGCCGTTCGCCCAGAGACAGGCCCGCGACCCGGGTTTCCGGGCCAAAATCCACACCAAGCCGCCGCAGCACCGGGCGGGCGCGGTCATACATGCGCGCCCGGTTCACCAGCCCGCCAGCAGAGGGTTCGCGCCCCAGAAAGATGTTTTCGGCCACGCTCAGGTTCGGGGCCAGCGACAGTTCCTGATAGATCACCGCGATGCCGCGCGCGCGGGCCTGTTTGGGATCCCCCGTCGGCACCGGCACGCCATCCACCCGCACCTCGCCGCCGCGGTCGGCGACATAGGCGCCCGACAGCACCTTCATCAGCGTCGACTTGCCCGCGCCGTTTTCCCCCATCAGGGCGTGCACCTCGCCGGGCCAGACGGTCAGCGACACGTCGGCCAGCGCCCGCACCGGGCCAAAGGTCTTGGAAATGCCGCGCATTTCCAGAAGCGGGGTTCCCTGAGCCTCGGTCATGCCGCCCCCCGTGCCGTTGGCGCGATGCTGAAGGCCACGCCTTCCTCTTCCAGCATGGCGGCGTCGCGGTCCGACAGGCCGTCATCGGTGATAAGCCGCGTCACCCGGCTGAGCGGCAGCGCCACGCTGGACGGGCGTTCGGAAAACTTGCGGCTGTCGACCAGCACGATGATCTCGTTGGCCAGCCCGCACATGTCGTTGATGAAGCGCACCAGCAGCGGATGGTTTTCCAAGAGCCCGTCCTGGCTGACCCCCAGCGCGCCGACATAGAATTGCGCGGCGTAGAATTCATAGCCGCCCCGCGCCGGATCATAAAGAATGCCGGGTTCGCGGTGCAGATCGCCGCCGCCCACCGTCAACTGGCAGGTGCCCTGTTCGCTGAGATAGGCGGCCAGCGGCATGGAATTGGTGAAGACGCGCAGGTTGCGGTTGGCGATGCGGGTGCCGAATTCGAAACAGGTGGATCCGCCATGCACGATGATCAGGCTGCCATCGCGCACCAGCTTTGACGCCTCCACCGCGATGGCGCGCTTTGCCTCCACCGCGATGTCGCGGTTTTCGACAAAGGGCAGCGACACCGCCTTGCGCTGGCGCCCGCCCTCCAGCGCCGCGAGCCCGCCATGCACCTTCCGCGCCACGCCGGCATCGTCGAGCTTGTCGATGTCGCGGCGCACGGTGGCGGCAGAGACGCGCAGCATCAGCTGAAGCTCCTTCACCGAAACGAAGGGCCGCTCTTCCAGCAGATTGGCAATGGCATGATGGCGGTGCGCTTCGCTCATCGGACTCCCCCTCTTTGGCGCCAGAATGATGTAATTTCATCTTTCTGCAAACAAAAACTCACATCATACATAAAACTGCGTAATTTCAGGGCATTAGGTAGATGTCACCGCGCGGATTCAGGGCGGCAGGCGCGCTTCCGGCCCTCCGCATGAGCGAATCAGATCATATGATGAGGCTTTTCGCACATGCAGCATGGGCGCCGCTGCGGCTGCAGCACATGGCAAAACGCGCGGACCCTGCGGCCCGCGCGTTCATGGCAGTTGCGTTGTGCCGTGTCGGCGTTACGGGCGGTGGGCCACGTCGCGCATCACTTCCACCAGCATCACGGCAACGGTGCCGCCCGCATCGGGAAGGCCGCGCGATTTCTCCTGAAAGGCGGCAGCCTTGCCATGCTGGGCCACCATGTCCTTGGTCGCCTCCAGCGCTGCGGCTGCCGCCGTCACCGCCTCGTCCAGCGCCTGCGGCAGCGGGGAGCCGCTGGCCTCCAGCGCTGCGGCGATGGGATCAAGCACGTCCAGCACGGTCTTGTCGCCAAGCTGCGCCTTGCCGCGCTGCGCGACACCTTCGGCATAGGCGCGCCAGAAGGTCGCTGCCTCGGGCGTGCCGAACTGCCCGGCACTTTCCAGCGCCTTGAAGCCGCGCAGGAACCCGGTCGCCATCAGCGTGCCCATGGTCGACGGCGCGGCCTTGGCCAGCGCCGCCCCTGCTGCCTTCATCTGTCCGGCGATCGTGGCCTCCTCCAGCGCTGCCACCGCGTCACGCGCGGCGGCAAAGCCCTTGGACATGGTGATGCCCAGATCGCTGTCGCCCACCTTGCCATCCAGCGCGATCAGCGCCTCGCGTTCGGCGGCAAAACGCTCCGCCCATGCGGGATAGAAGGCGCGGGTCTGCTCTGCGGTCATCGCCATGGCTTACACCTTGATATGTTTGAAGAACGGCGTGTTCACCGGCTTGGCCAGCAGCGGCTCCAGCTCGTCATCCAGATGCAGCACGGAAATCGAGGCCCCCGCCATTTCCATGGAGGTGGCGAATTCCCCCAGCCAGCAATGGCGAATGGTCACGCCGCGCTCTTCCATCAGGATCGAGACCCGGCGGAACAGGATATACAGCTCTTCCAGCGGGGTGGCGCCCAGCCCGTTGATCAGCACCGCCACCTCGTCGCCGCTCTTGTAGTCGGTTTCGGCAAAGATGCGCGCCATCATCACGTCCACCACCTCGTCGGCGGGCTTCAGCGGCTCGCGCGAGATGCCCGGCTCGCCATGGATGCCCATGCCGATCTCCATCTCGTTCTCGCCGATGGTGAAGCTGGGCTTGCCGACTTCCGGCACGATGCAAGGCGACAGGGCGACACCCATGGTGCGGGTGCGGGCGCGGGCCTTGTCGGTGATGCGCGCCACCTCGTCGAGCGGCAGCATCTCGGCGGCGGCGGCCCCGGCCGCCTTGTAGAGGAAGAAAATCCCCGCCACGCCGCGCCGCTTGTGTTCTTCGCCCACCACCGAAGAGGCGACATCGTCATTGCCCATGACGGTGCGGGTGGTGATGTCCTCCAGCTCGGCCAGTTCGCCCGCCATGTCGAAATTCATGATGTCGCCGGTGTAATTGCCGTAAAGATACAGCACCCCCGCGCCCTGATCGACATGCTTGGTCACTTCGAGGATCTGGTCAGAGCTGGGCGACTGGAACACGCCCCCCACGGCGCAGCCGTCCAGCATGTTTTCGCCCACGAAGCCAAGGAAGGTGGGCAGGTGCCCCGACCCGCCGCCGGTGACGATGCCGACCTTGCCCGGCACCGGATTGGCGGTGACGTAGCAGCGCAGGTCGCCTGCGGCATGGGTCACCTGCGGATGCGCGCGGTAGATGCCCTCCAGCATCTCGTCGACAAAGGCTTCGGGCGTGTTGAGGAATTTTTTCATATCGCTTGCTTCCGGATCTGGGGTTGCAGTTTGCGGCGGCGCGTCACGAAGAAGGCCGCCGCGAGAAGGATGAAGGCACCGACAACGACGCGCTGCCATGTGGAGGGAATGCCCACCAGCACCAGCACGTTGTTGACGACGGTGATAAGCAGCACGCCCGTGACGGTGCCGAAGACCGAGCCGGTGCCGCCGGTGATGCGCGCGCCGCCCAGCACCACCGCCGCGATGACCCCGATTTCGGTGCCCACGAGGTCAAAAGGATTGGCCATGCGGTTGGCGCAGACATGCACGATGCCCGCAAGCCCGGCGAGCCCGCCCGCAAAGGCAAAGACGAACAGATGCACGGTGCGCTGGTCATAGCCAAGCCGGGCCGCCACCTCGGGATTGCCGCCGGTGGCAAAGATCGCGCGGCCCATCAGCGTGCGGTTGAAGATGAGCCATGTCAGCACGGCGGCGGCGGGGAAGGTCAGGAAATACCACGGCAGCGTCACGGTGGCGCCATTGGCGGTGGTGAAGTCCAGCAGCGAGGCCTTGCCGAAGGCGGTCATCTGCGGCGGCAGTTCCATCAGCCAGACCGTACCGATGAAGGCCAGCAGGATGCCGCGGAACAGGTATTGCGTGCCGATGGTGACGATCAGGGCGGCCACGCGCAGCGTGTGCACGAGCCAGCCGTTGATGGCGCCCAGCACCGTGCCGCCCGCCACCGCGATCAGCAGGATGACCGCCATGGGCAGGCCCGGCGCGACGTTGAGCACGAAAAGCGTCAGCGCATACATGGTCAGCGCCGCGATGGCGGTAAAGCTGACATCGATGCCCCCCGCCGCGAGGATGGCAAAGACCCCCAGCGCAAAGAGCCCAGTCACCACCGAGGCGCGGCCCATGTCGATGAGCGAGCCCGGCGACAGGAAGGCGGGGTTGATGACCGCCACCGCCACGCAGATCACCACCAGCAGGCAGAGGCTGACCAGTTCGGGACGGCGGGCGAAGGTTTCGGCAAGCCCGGGACGGGCGGCAGTCTGGGGATCGGATCGGGTCATGGTCATTCCGCAGCCTCCGGACGGGAGGCCAGCATTGCCTGATAGATGTCATCTTCGGAGGCCGCGTCGCCGCGCACCTCGGCGGCGATGCGCCCGGCGGTCATCACAAGGATGCGGTCGCAGTTCTGCAGCAGTTCGGGCAGGTCGTCGGACACGATGATCAGCCCGATGCCGCGTTCGGCCATGGACTGGATCGCGCGATAGATCGTGTCCTTCGATCCCACATCCACGCCCACCGTCGGCCCGTGCAGCACCAGAAGCCGCGGTGCGATGCTCAGCCAGCGCCCGATCAGCACCCGCTGCTGGTTGCCGCCCGAGAGCGCCCCCGCAGGCAGGTCGATGTCGGAGGTGTTGAGCGTCATCTCTGCCGAGATGTCCTGTGCCGCGGCGCGGGCCTTCGACCGGTCGATGGTGCCAAGCGGACCCAGAAGCCGGTCAAGGATCAGCGGCACCTCGTTGTCGAGGATGGATTTCTCGATGAACAGCCCCTCGCCCAGCCGGTCCTCGGGCACATAACCGATGCCAAGGGCGATGGACTGCGCGGGCGTGTCGAGCCGCACGGGGCCGCCATCCATGCTGACGCGGCCTTCGGTGATCTGGCGGTGCCCGGCCAGCGCCAGCGCCAGTTCGTTGCGCCCCGAATCCGACAGGCCGGTGATGCCAAGGATCTCGCCCCGGTGCAGCGCGGCGCTGACATCCTGAAACGCTTCGCCCGAACCCAGCCCCTCCAGCCGCAGCAGCTCGCCACCCTCTGGCGCGCCCGTGCGGTAGCGCCGCGCCTCGATCTCGCGCCCGGTCATCAGTTCGCTCAGCTCCGACCGGCTGTAGCCCGCGATCGGCCCCTGCGCCACGCATTGCCCGTCGCGGAACACGATGGCCTGCCCGCCGATGCGGTAACATTCCTCCAGCTTGTGGGTGACGAACAGCACCGCGACATTCTGCGCGCGCAGCCGCCCCACCACCTCGATCAGCGTTTCCACCTCGTGGCGGGTGAGCGAGGTCGTGGGTTCGTCCATGATGACCAGCCGCGCTTCCTGCGCGATGGCGCGGGCGATGGCGACGCGCTGGCGCAGCGCCAGCGGCAGATCGGACACCCGCGTTGCCAGCAGTGCGCGCGTGGGTTCCAGCCCGACTTCGTGCAGCGCCTGCGCGGCGGTCCGGCCCAGCCTGCCCCGGTCGAGCCAGCGCAGCATCCGCCCGCCGCCGCCGACCAGCTGTTCGCCAAGCGCCACGTTTTCCGCCACGCTGAGATTGGGCAGCAGCGACAGATCCTGATACACTGTCTCGATCCCGGCCTGCAGCGCCATGATCGGGCTCAGCGCCGCGTGCCGCACCCCGTCCAGCAGGATCTCGCCCTCGCTCGGGGCATGGGCGCCGGACATGATCTTGATGACCGTGCTTTTGCCGCAGCCATTTTCGCCCAAGAGATGATAGGCCTCGCCCGCGCGCAGGGTCAGATCGACGCCGCGCAGCGCATGCACGCCGCCGAACCGCTTGTGGATGCCACGCAGTTCAAGAAACGGATGGTCCATAAGATCGCTCTGGGTCACGGGGAAATGCGCCTCTTGATCGGAAAGACCGGGGGCGCGGCACGCCGCACCCCCGCACGATAAGACAGCCTCAGAACAGGTAGTCCTTGTAGGTGTCCTTGTCGGCCAGAACCATGCCGTTGCCGATCAGCAGCTTGCCCTCGCCGGGACCGTCCTTGAGCGTGACGCTGTTATAGCCCTCCACGCCCAGATCCATGCCGTCGGTCAACTCCTTGCCCTCCAGCAGCATCTTGGCCACGGCGTTCATCGCCATGCCCGCCTTCTGCGGATCCCAGAAGCCGATGGCGGTGATGGCGCCGCTGTCCAGATAGGACGCCGAGGGGTTCGGCAGGCCGGTGCCCACCAGACAGACCTTGCCTGCAAGCCCCGCCTCTTCGATGGCGCGGCCCACGCCCAGCACGTCATTGCCCGCAGAGGTCTGGAAGCCCTTGATGTCGGGATGCTTGCGCAGGATCTCCTTGGCCTTTTCATAGGTGCCGTTGGCGTCGTCGAAGCTTTCGTTATTCGGATCGACCAGTTCCATGCCCGGATGCTGCTTGGCGTTCTCCTCGCCCGCGCCGACCCACTGCATATGGGTGCGGCTGCCCAGCGAGCCCACGAAGGTGGTCCACTTACCTTCGCCGCCCATGCACTCTGCCAGACGCGCGTTCAGCGCCGCACCGTATTCGGCATTGTCGAACGCCTCCACGTCGACCATCGTGTTCATCTGGTTGTCGGCCTCGTGGGTCACGATGATCGTGCCCCGGTCCATCGCGCGCTTGAAGATGCCCTCAAGGATCGCCGGATCCATCGGCACCACCGCCAGCGCGTCGGTGCCCTTGGCGACCAGATCCTGCACGATCTGCAGCTGCTGCGCGCTGTCGGCAGAGGCCGGTCCGACCTGACTGATGGACATGTCCGGGTTCTGTTCGGCGAACAGCTCCACCCCGGTTTCCATGCGGTCGAACCACGGAATGCCGCTGATCTTGACGACGGTGGTGATGGTGCCCTCGGCCAGCGCCGCCGTGGCGCCCGAGGCCAGCAGCGCCGCCACGACACCCAGTTTCAAGGTTTTCTTCATGGTCAACTCCTCCCTAGAGTTCCCTCGTGCTCAGCCCTTCGACGCGCGAGGGGACCGCGCCGAGGTAACTGCGGCGGCAAGGCTTTCGATGAGCCCGAACCGCCCCACCGCAAGGAAGCTCAGCAGCAGGGCCCCCCATGCAAAATCCCGCACAAAATTCGACAGGCCGATAAAGTTCAGCAGGCTGGACAGCAGCTGCAGCACCACCGCCGACAGCACGACGCAGACGATCCGGCCATAGCCGCCTTCGGGCCGCACCCCCGCCATCACCGCGATCAGGATCGCGATCAGCAGGTAACTGGTGCCGTAATCCCATTTCACGTTGACGTTGCGCGCGGCGATGATGACCCCGGACAGGCCCGCCAGCAGGCCGGACAGGGTATAGGTCACGGTGAAGATGGTCTTTTTCGGAAACCCGCTGAAATCGGCGGCCTTGGCATTGGCCCCGGTCAGCATCAGCCGCATCCCGAAGGGGGTAAAGCGCAGCACCGCCCCCAGCACCAGCGCCACGGCCAGAAAAATCAGAAAGCTGTAGGGCACGCCAAGGATCACGCCATTGCCCAGTTCATACATCGGATCCGGCGAGCCGATGGTCACCGACCGCCCGTCCGACACCACCACCGCAAGCCCGGTGAACAGCATCTGCGTGCCCAGCGTGCAGAGGATCGGCGTGATGCCAAGCCGCGCGATGATGATCCCGTTCAGCAGCCCGCCAAGCGCGCCCACCACCAGCGCCCCGGCGGCAAAGGCAAGCGTGAAAAGCCAAGGCGCCTCTGTCGCCGACACAAACTGCGTGACCACCACGCCCGACGCCACCCCCGCCAGATTGGCGAGGGCGATGCCCGACAGGTCGATCCCGCCATTGCCCGCGCACATGGCCAGCATGACCCCGATGGCCAGCAGCCCGATCTCGGGCACCTGAGTCGCCATGGATTGCAGGTTGAAGAGCGAAAGATAGGTGCCGCCTGACACAAGGCCGCCCGCTCCCAGCAGGACCAGCACAAGCACGGACAGAATGACCAGACGGCCATCAAGCTTACGCATCCTCTCCTCCCCTGGGATTTAGTAAACTTATTCTTGATTTACTAAATCGATAACAAACAATTTTGCGGCACTCAACAGGTTTTCTGGTCTCATCTCCGCCGGGTTCCTGCTTGCGCTTTGGCGCGTTTGGCCAGATGTTTACTAAACACCAAACGCCGCACGGGATCTGCAGCACGCCATGACGACAGACGCGAAAAAGCCGGTCACGCTGCGGCAGGTGGCGGAACAGGCCGGGGTTTCGGCGGCGACCGCCTCGCTGGTGCTGAACGGCAAGGGCGACATCTCAGAGGCAACCCGCAAGCGCGTGCTGAGCGCGATGCGGCAGATGAAATACAAGCCCCGCACCGACCGGAGCCGGCCCGATGCCGTCAACACGCTGCGCTTTCTGAAGATCGCGCGCCATGGCCACACGGTGAACCGCGACCACAGCCATTTCATCGCCGATTACATCGACGGCATGTCCTATGAGGCGACGCGGCGGGACTATTCGCTGCAGGTCGAAAGTTTTGAGGGCACCGAGGTGGACCGCATCGCCGACACGCTGCGCGCGGGCGACGTGCGCGGCGCGGTCATCCTTGGCACCGAACTGACCAAGGAGGAGGTGCAGGTGCTGGCCCGGGTGCCGCTGCCCATGGTGTTCATCGACACCTATCATCCGCAGCTTGATGTCAGCTTTGTCGACATGGACAACGATCAGGCGGTGTTCGCGGTGCTGCGCCATCTGGCCGGGCAGGGGTTCCGGCGCATCGGCATGGTGGCGAGCCACACCGAGGTGACCAATTTCGCCCTGCGCCGCAGCGCCTTCCTGCGCGGCATGGCGGCACTGGGCCTCGCCCCGGACGAGGCGCTGATCCTGTCGGTGGATTCGACGCTGGAGGGCGCCTATCAGGACGGGCTGCGGCAGCTGGCCGAGGGGCGCGAGGTCGCGGAGGCCTATTTCTGCGCCAATGACATGATCGCCTTCGGCTTCATGAAAGCGCTGCGCGAGCGCGGCCTGCGCATCCCCGATGACGTGTCCATCGCCGGGTTCGACAACCTGCCGATGAGCGCCATGAGCGATCCGGCGCTCAGTACGGTAGAGGTGCCGAAGCGGCGCATCGGCGCCATGGCGATCCGTCTGCTGGATGACATGCTGATCGCCACCCGCCCAGAACCCGCCACCAAGGTGCTGATCAGCGGCGAATTTGTGGGGCGCGGCAGCGTGCGCGCGGCCCGGCCCTGACCCGCCTCAGGCGCGCGACAGCCCCGCCTCCGCCAGCTGTTCGGGGTCGGGCAGGTCGCGCAGGGTTTCCAGCCCGAAGGCCATCAGGAAGCGGTCCGTCGTGACGAAGGTATAGGGCGCGCCCCGACGCGGTTCACGCGGACCGGTGCCGATGAGGTTGCGCGCGGAGAGCCGCCCGATCAGGTCGCGGCTGATTTCCTTGCCGAAAATGTCCTTCAGCCCGTCGCGGCTGACCGGCTGGTGATAGGCGATGGCCGCCAGCACCGCGAGGTCGAACTCGCTCAGATCCGGCAGCTGGTCGCGGGCGGTGGTCACGGCGCGGATCGCCGGGGCATTGGCCGCCCGGGTGCGCAGCACCCAGCCATCGGCCACGCGGGCCAGTTCGAACGACCGGCCCTCCAGATCGGCGGCCAGATCCTCGACCAGCAGATCGACGGACGCCCCCTGCCCCACGACACGTGCCAGATCCTCGCGCGCGACGGGGGCGGCACTCGCGAACAGCACCGCCTCGATCCGGCGCATCCATTCCCGCCAGCGCAGCGCCGCCGGCAGGTCGCTCAGGTCGCGGTCAAGCTCCTCTGGCGCCATGGTCAGAGCCCGTAAAGGCGGAAACTGTCCCGCCCGGTGAGTTCCCGCACCGCGCCAAGCTGCACCAGCCGGTCGCAGAGCCGTCGCGCCGCGCGGTCCGGCAGCGGCAGGGCAGCGGGCGCCAGCGCGTCATGGGCCAGGAACAGCGCCACCGCCTCCCCCGCCCGCTTCGCCCGCAGCTTCGGCGCCACGGCCCGCAGCCGCACGGCCCGGCGCGTGACCTCCTGCGCCAGACGCGCCGCCTCCTGCGCCGAGGCGGTCACCGCGCGATGGCAGGCGCGCCGCAGCGGCTCGCCCGTCTTGCGCAGATCGCCAGCGGTCAGGCCCGCGGCCAAGAGCGGCAGCAGATGATCCCAGCCCAGAGCCTGCGCCAGCGCGGCATCGGCAAGGATCAGCGCGGCGCCTTCCGCGCGCGGCGCTTCGGCCAGCACGGTTTCCAGCACCAGCGCCGCGCGCGGAACGGGGCCGCCCTGACCGGCATCCAGCCAGACGGCAAGCTGGTCGGGCGCGACATCGGGCAGCGCCCGGTGAAGCGCCGCGACCGAAATGGGGCGCGTAACGGCGCGCCGCCAGCTTTGATAGCTGTCGCCCGCCGGGCCGGGCAGATCGCCGGGCCGCAACAGGTGCAGGGCATCGCGCAGCTCGCGCGCGCTTTCCCGGCGGCCCTGAAAGGCGACGCTGGCCTCTGCCGCGCGCAGCGCCAGCCGGTCGCGCAGCAGCGGCTGCGGCAGGTCGGGCTGCGCCAGCACCAGATGCAGATGCGCAAGCGCCGCCCCCGACCAGAAGGCATGATCCTCCAGCGTGTCCGCAGCGCCAGAGGCTCCGCGCAGCGGCACGGGAGGCAAGCTTGGGGGCTGAGGAACGGGACGCGGGCCGCGCGGGGTCATGCGCAGATCCCTAGCATGCAGCGGCGCTTTGCGCCAGTCTGTCAGCAATGAACCGCCGCGACTTGCCGCCCTTGGATATGTCCGGTAATCTTGCCTTACCGGACATATCTAAGGGCGAAGAGTTCACCGCAGGTGTCGTTTTAGT
>NZ_FNEJ01000089.1 GCF_900100085.1 Salipiger marinus | reverse complement strand
ATCGGCAACAAGCTGGTGCCCAGAAGCCGGCAAGAACGGCTTCAACCCGCCTCCAGCGCGCCGCCGAGCCGGCTCGGCGAATAATGCGGGATCAACACAGCCCTTACTGCCCGGTTGAGCGGGTTCCATGCAGCAGCGTGGCTGGTCTCTACGATGCCACTTTCCGCTCCGTCCGCAGACGGCTGACCTTCACCTGATCTTCGATGCTGCACAAGGCACGAATGGCCGCTTCGGTGAAGCTGCACCGCAGCATCAAGGGGTGTCGCGACCGGCAGGTGAGGGCCGGTCCTCAAGGTTCATCGCGATTGGCCGACACCTACGGTCGGCCGCGCAGCGCTCGCGACAGGCGGC
This sequence comes from Salipiger marinus, assembly GCF_900100085.1. Taxonomy (GTDB): domain Bacteria; phylum Pseudomonadota; class Alphaproteobacteria; order Rhodobacterales; family Rhodobacteraceae; genus Salipiger; species Salipiger marinus. The sequence continues at coordinate 1,344 of NZ_FNEJ01000089.1, read as the reverse complement.
GAATGCGGATCGCCCGGTTGAGCTCTCCGCCGAAGATGAGAACCAAAGCTGCCAAGTACGTGAAATAGAGTGCTGCAATGATCCCCGCGAGCCCCCCATAGTAGCTTGCGTAGGCGGCAAAATGCGCGAGGTAGAAAGAGAAGGCGGCGGTCAGCACGATCCATGAGATGACCGTGAACAGGACGCCGGGATAGATTGATGAAAAGCGCGTGCGACGGGCCGGCAGGAGGACATGGGCCAGGAACAGGGATGCAACAAGGATGAGCGCAGCCGACGGGTAGCGCACGAGGCTCACCGTCACGGAGGCCGGATCGAAACCGGGAAACAGGATGTGAAGCCATGAGCCCGCGCGCGGGGCGAGGACAAGCAGATAGCCGACCAGCACCAGAACCATGCTGGCGATCACGACCATCAGAGCCATCAACGGATAAAGCACATACCACGGGCGGGTCTCGCGCACCCCGTAGGCCCGGTTGAGGCCCACCCGGATGCCATCGACGCCGCCGAGTGCGAACCAGATGGTCAAAAGGATACCCAACGACAGGACACCACCGCGCTGGATCGTCATCACCTGGCGGACCTCTGACACGATGGGTTCGATCAGCGTCTCCGGCACGATGGCGATGAGAAACGAGATCAGATCTTCGGCCATGCTTTGATTGCCGACAAAGGCGGTCAACGAAGAGGTGAAGATCAGGAACGGGAAGACGGCCATGAGCACGCGGAAGGCGACGTTTCCGGCCAGCCCGAACGCATCATCGCTCCACAGCCGCAAACCGCCCTCGCGGAAGATCGCCCATACCGCGCGCCAGCCCGTGCCGTGCAGCAAGACTTCCGGGTTGGCGGTGACGATGCCGTGGGTGATGACGGCATCGCGACCTGCTTCGGTCGGCAGACGTTCAGCCATTCAGTCTCTTTCGTTGCGCTGATGTCTTAACTAGCTCGCTGGTGGCGGGCGGACCAGAACGCTAGACCTCTCACTTCACGGATTTCGAGATAACCTTTGTCCTGATCAGCTGACGGGGCGCTGCAGGGTCACCCTGCGCTTGCTTTAGACCGTCAGCTTCGGGCTGCCTCCAGCCAGGTGCTGATCCAAGCGTAAAAGGCAGCTCTGGTCCGTTCGCGAAGCGCAGCATGTCGCTGCAGGTGCAAACTCGGCGGAGAACGTCTCAGTCAATTTGGGCTCGGAACGGACCTTCGCCGCGCTTCTTGTCAAAGACCGCTCAGCGGACGGAACTGACGTTGAACCGTAAGCATCCGGCGAGAGCCGCGGGATTTGGCGTTGATCAAGATGATCTGCCGTTGGCTGGAGTTTTCCGTGGTCTTGGGGCCCATTTCTTGGCG
>NZ_FNEJ01000008.1 GCF_900100085.1 Salipiger marinus | reverse complement strand
CATCGTCGTGGTCCTGCCAACCCTGAGCGACCAGGAGCACCATGGTCCGCAAGAGCGACGGCAGGTCATGCACGACATCGGCTTGGCGGCGGCTGTCCTTCATCCGCGCCGCCATCCAGCCGATAATCCCGGTCGCGTCGAGAGCTTCTCGCAGCAGTACTGCGCCAGGATCGCCCGTCAGGCGCTCGGCGCGAGTTTCGATCGAAAGAGAGCGGTTGAATCCGGCCGTGACCGGCCGTAGCGTTTCACCCATGCGTGCGTCCGAAGCTGCTGGCGGATTTTGGTGTAGCAACTTGATTCTACGGCGCTTTCAGGCGCACGCAACCTGCCCCCATCGATTTGGATGAATAAACCGGGTTGATGCCATCCCCGGCGCTGCCCTTCATCCAGCCATCCTGCCAGGTGAGGCCATTGATCTCGGAATTGGCGTGGAAGAAGTCGCCCGGATCGCCGGTGAATTCCGTCAGCACCCGCCCGACAATGTCGTCCTCCGGCCCGCCGGTGATGTCCGACCAGGTGTAATAGCGGTTTGTCGCCTCGTGATACGCAAAGCGCCCGTTGCGGCGATACTGGATCACATGGCCATTGAGCGGATCGGCAGAGCCGTCCGACAGGCTGCGGCCCGTGCGCAGCGCCTGATTGGGCCAGTGCCGCTGCCGGTGCATGCGCCCGTCGAATTTGCCATGCAGCACCTTCACCCAGGCAATCGGCGCCTCCACCGTGCCGCTGAACCGGAACACATGCCAGACGCTGTCATCCATCACCGCGAGGGTGGCGCCGCGATAGTCGAAGGTGAAAGAGACGCCGTCGCGCCGGATCATGCGATCCACCCAATAGGTGCGCCCGGGCGTGAACCGCAGCGTGTCCCCCTCCTCCAGCCGCGCCAGCGCCGCCTCGATGGCAGGCGCGTCAGACGTCACCCCGTCGCAGGCCGGACCAAACGCATCAACCTGCCAGACCCGGCCCTCAGACGGTGTCGCCCGCAAAAGAACACCCGCCTCGGTCGCAAAATCGAAATCCGTGGATCCGGCGGGCTCCTCGACATATTCGGCCAAAGTCGTCTGCCAGACGCGACCCACCCCGCGCGAAGGTTCGGGAGATGCGCGAAGCTCCGCCAGCGAAGCATAAGGCGCACGCGCGATCTTGTAGCCGCCAAGGACCGTGCCATCATAGACGCGGATTTCCTTGGCTTTGCTGTCAAACTGCAGCTCCGACGCCTCCCCTGCCGTGCTGTCCAGGGCCGCCGAATCCCCGCTGCGCGCGATCAGCGCTTTCAGCGACCACTTTCGCGCATCACCTGTGGTGAGATCCTCACCAGAGGGATCGTGGACATAACGCGTGCCGCCCACGGTGATGATATCGGCCCCCAGCGTATCCGCCGCCAATGATGTGGCGCGTTCGAGGCTCGAGAAAAAATCACCAGCTTCGTAAACCTTCAGGCCGCCCGCGCCTTCGGATCCGCCCGTTGTGATCTCGTGGAAATCCATCGCCGTGGGGGCAGCGACTCTGTAGGTCTGAGTTCCCGCAAGGATCAGAGAGCCGACTGGATATTTGGTGGCCGGAGCACCAGAGGCCAGAAAGGACGCCCTCGAGGGATAGGTCATCACCGCGTTGATGCCATCGGCGATGTCATCCAGCGCGAGATCAAGGTCCGAACGGAGAATGTTCTCACGCGCCTTCTTCTGATCGACGAAGCGCCAGATACGCGCAAACGTGCCGTTGGTCGTCGGCATGTGACCCTCCTGACTAGCCTGTTCAGGGGGGTAGCATCGAAGCCTGAAGCCGTGCGGCGAAGGTGACCGGGGCGCTCGATCGCCCCGGTCGACCTAAAAAGATCAGCCCTCGAACTGCTCCACGCCCTTCGCGCTGACCGACCGCAGCAGCACTGTCAGCTCGAAGTTTTTCGAGCCGTCAGGGTTGGAATCGGGGGAATAGGTGCCGCGCACATCCCCGGTGCTGGCGGTCGCCGCTGCGGTCACACCCGGCACGAGGGTGCCAGGGGTGGCGGCGGCACCATCCTCGATCTCGGCCAGCACGTCGACGGTTGCGGCGAGGAACGCGGGAAGCCCCAGCACCTTGGAATTGCCGACTGTCGCTGCGGTGATACTGGCCGACGGCACAACCGACGTGACTGTCTTGAAGGCCTTCTTGCCGATCATGCTTGTCCCGGATCCCGACGACTCCACCACGGTGTCGCCGAACTCGTCCGTGCCGGTGACCGTCAGCACCGCCGCCCCGGTCCAGGCTGCAACCACGTTGCGCGGCACGTCGAAGGTTGCAACGCCCTCCGACTCCGACGCCAGCACGCCATTGAGGAGCAACGGGGCGCCCGCTGCGCCATCCTGCGACGCGCAGACGCCATCGCTGTCAGAGCCGACCGGCGCGCCCAGATCGAAGCGGACCGCTTCCATGGCCATCATCCGGCCCGGCGAAGCCAGGCTTTCCCCTGGCGCACCCTCGGCCCGGTCAAGGTTGAGATGCACAGTCTCCCCCGCCCCGAAGACCTGACCGGCGTAGATGGTCACGACGATCTCGGACGGACCAAAGGCCACCGCAAAGTCACCACTGGCGGCAAACAGCGTGCGGTGCGAGCCGGAAACTAAAACGTGCTGGCCCCCGCCGATGTAGTCGACTGCCGAGCGCCCCTCAGGATAGCCTGCGGTGAAGGTTTCGCCATGGGCAACCGTGGCGGCGAGCGTGACGCGCACGGCGTCGAACAGAGAGCGAATCATGGACTGGTCCCTTGCATGGTGACGGAGTGTCACCATCCATGCCAAAGGTCCGCCCCCGAGTGCGGCGAAGTCAGGGAGCAGGGCTAAGTCGTTCCAATGTTCGCCACCCGCACGAGGCTTGCTTCGTTGAGATCGGCCCGAAGCTAACCTTCAAGGGGAGGCCTACGACCTGCTTGAACTGAACCGCAAAACGTAACTTCTCAGAAAATCGTAAGGGTCCTGCACTTCGGAGAATACAACTTCAGACGGGTCTGCAGCCCATTTGTGATGAGACCATTTCCACTCTTTCCGGCTTGTTGATGGCTTGAATGAATCCCAGCCTGAACGCAGCTCAATAGTATTCGAAGTAAGTATCAAGCACTCAGTTAGTCGCGGTATAAAAACGATCTCAGAAAAAACGCGATTAAGGGATTTTCGCTTCGGCTCGAAGTATATTCCGACATGGACTGAATCGAGCTCACATAAATTCTCCAAGGAATACGAATATTCAATAGGGTCCGGAAAGAGCGCTGGCATCGTCAACTGGTCGATAAATGATCCACGGGATTTGGGGTTCTTCTCCCATCGGCGCGCCTCAACGAAAACATCATTTCCTGGCCGCTGCTGCAGAAGATTGTATATTGCCTGATAATTATCTACATGGGTATAGTCATCGTATTTTACGATGCGCTGCTCAAATATTCCTGAAAGATCGTCCAGATTAGCTCCATCTTCAAAGCCAGCCTGGAAAACTCCATCAATAAACGCCTGCGCTTCTTTTTGCTCAGGAATCTCTGCATCAATTCTTTCTATCTCAGCGAGAGCGACTTTAACCGCATCGACTTCCGGCGGTTCCACTATCTCTGATTTTTCGTCAACAAGAAAAAACTCCGCACGAAGAGAACTCAGCGAATTTGCGTCGCCGCAGAACTCCGCAAGCCCTGTTCCTTGAGAAACAAAATGAGGTGTCTGACCCCCAAGGCTCTTGAAGGCATCCCTTAATCCGCTTTCGATGTCCGAATAGTAAACAACTCCGCTTTCTTTGATCAGAGCTGACTCTATGAAAGCATCTGTGAAACGGCTTAGCTCTTCACCTGCCCGAGATGATTGGTCGTTCAAGCACGAACCAATTTGCAGAAAGTCGTTAAACTTTCCTTTTGGAGCAGCTTCTAGAAAATTCGCCCCACTTTTGATAAGGTTGGCTCCCGAAGCACAGGCGTCTATCACTATAACAGCTTGCTTTGGGTTGAACTCGCGTAGAATATCGTACGCCTCATCTCGTGATAGGCCACTTCGGTTTGGAATAACTTCATTGAAATCGGAAAAGCACATATAAAAATTGTCTTGATCTGATACGCCATGCCCTGAAAAATAGAAGAAAAGCTCGCCAGTTTGGGTGTGAGATTTGGCAAGCACTTTTAGATCATCTTTGACCTCAGATATTGGGCGATCCAGATAGCAGTAAATGTTGCTAAACTTCCCCGTAGCAGAAATAAGCTTCTTCATTTCTGCTACATCATTGCCTACGCAATCAAGATCATTGAGATTTTTATACTTCCTGTTTCCTAGGAGGATGGCAATATTTTCAGTCATGTTCTTAACTCCTTATTAATCACGTCGATCAGCACATCCATGGCATACACACCTTTATTTCCATAGATGGCGCAATGCGCCACCGGCTAGGAGAATGCTTCTGATCTTTTCTAGCAGTTTAGGGAAAAGTGGCGCGGTGTCTGTCCACCAAGAATGCCCGCGTTCACGGAAAATAACGTTCATCCGTGGCGCCGCGAACGGCAGCTTTCCTCCCTACCTGTATACTGTCGCTACCGGTCCAACTCGCTTGCCCGACATCAGTCCCCGTAAACCTCATGCATGGCCTCGGTGGCTGCCGCTTCGAACTCCATCTGTTCTTGCCAGAGGATATCGCCTGCGGTCTCGAGCACCATGTCGCAGAATTCGGCGCGGTTGGTGGGGCCTGCGGCCTGCGCCTCCAGCTCGGCGATCCATTCTCGCGTCACCCGGGTGTCTTCCTTGACCGCGGCGGCCAGCTCGGGGGCGCGGGACAGGGCCAGATTGTAGCCGACGGCACCCGCCGCCATGGCGAGCGCCACAGCGGCGAGGATCAGGACATTACGGGTGCTGCTGGTCAATTTCGGCCTGCTTCTGGTAAAACCGGCGGTTGAGAGCATCGTAGTAGCGCTGCTGGCGGCGTTCAATGGCCTCGATCCGCTTGACCTTGTCTGCTGACGACAGCGCCGTATTGCCGCGCACGGCGGCCACCTGATCATTCAGCGCGGCCATCTCCCGCCGCGCCCGGTTTGCAGCGGTATAAAGCCCGTCCAGCGACACATACCGCCGTGGCGGCCTCTCGCCCGCCTCCCGCGCCAGCTTCACCCGCGTGTGGGCGTCGTTGATCTGGTCAACATTGTCGTAAAACGCGCTGCGGTCATACCAGCTGCCGGTCTCGATCAGCACGTCTGAGGCCCAGGGGATCTTGCGGGTCTCGATCAGCGAGGCCTGCCCGGTCATCGCCTTGGCCAGCACATCCGCCGTCTCGCCCCAGAAGCGCCCTGCCCCGCCGGTGAGCTTGCCCGCGAAATGGTCCAGATATTCCGGCGACACATCGATCAGACCGCTTTCCGCCGCACTGCCGCCGGTCATGCGGTTCAGCTGATCGGCCACGCTTTTGGACGCCTCGGAGGCGCCAGCGTAGTATTTGTAGGCCATGGGCCCATAATCGCCCCACGGATTCTCGCGGCGGATGTTGCGGCCCAGCCAGTCCTCATTGTCGGCGAACTCGTTCAGATCCTTCAGGAGCGTCGGGAACAGCATCTGTTCGATGCTGCCAAAGCCGGTCGGCGAGACGTCGGAGGCCGCCGCGACAAGGAAATCGCCAAAGGCCTCCCCCGGTTTCTTTACGCCGCGCATCACCTTGCCGATCTGCGTGCCCGCATAGGGAAAGAGCGAATAGGTATAGGGCAGCGGCACGCCATAGGCATTGCCGAACCCGTCTTCCCCCTTCCCCCGCGCCTGCAGGAGCAGCGTGCGCTGCGCACGGTGATCGGGGATCTTGTCATAGGCGAGCTTGCCATCCTCATCCTCTTCGGACAGCGCCGCGTTCACCATGTCGAGCAGGAGCCCGAGCATCACGCCGCCCGCGCCGATGAAGGCGCCGCGCCTTGTCGTCATCACCGACAGGAACACCTGCAGGCCCTGGATTGCCGCGTTGGAGAACATGAACCACGAATTGATGAGGCTGCCCTGCGTGCCCCGACGGTTGAAGTTGACGGTCAGGTTCTTCGCCAGCGCCGCCGCCTGAGGCTTGGTCCAGCCGCGCTTTCGCGCCTCGGCATAGGCTGCAAGGCGCACTGCATTGTCCACCGCAAGGTTGGCGCGCTCGATGAAGCCAAGCAGCTTGTTGTCCCGGGTCGAAAACAGCGCGCGCGGGCTGGTGGCGGCCTTCAGGATCCGCGCCGCGCGCGGGCCCCGTGCCAGCGCGATGCGCCGGTGCAGATCGTCCATGCCTGCGGTCGGGTTATCGAGGGTCCAGAACGAGATCTGCGCGCCTGCCTCGTTGAACTCCTTGAACCAGTTGGTCCAGTCCGTGCCCGTCTGACCACCCATCCCGCGATAGGCGCCCATCATCGCCTTGGGCCATGTCTTTGCCACGGCCTGACCGAAACCCTTCCGATCCTCCCCCGTCATCTCTGGCAGGTTGATTTGTGCTGCGGTGAAATCCCGGAACGCATTGCGCAGCACGAATTCCGGGTTGAGCATCGTGTTCACCATGCTCTGGAACCGCGTGTAAAAGCCGACCATCTGGGTCAGCAGGTCAAGCCGGTCGCTGCCCATGCTGGACAGCGCCGGGATCAGCCGCTCGTCGTGGATCACGATGCGCTTTTCCTCGCCGCCAACCTTCACCGCGAACTCGTTCGGCGCCTGGTTCCAGGTCACCGCAGGATCCACGCGGGTTTCCACAAGGCCGGTGGTGCGGTTGAAATAGCGCTTCTGCTGCGGCGTCTTCACCGTCCAGATCGCGGCGGATCCATGGTCGCGCGCCAGACGGTAGGCCGCCTGCCCCACCCGGTTCTTTTCCGCCCGAAGCGCGGTCTCCTTCGCCTGCGTGATGGCCGCAACCAGCGGGTTGAAGGCCATCGACCGACGCCCCATCGCCAAGCGCGACTCGCTGCCCCCGATATTGTAGCGGCGCCCCAGCCCGGTCACGTCCAGCGTGGATTCCGCGTGGTCGCTTTCGGCAAAGCCCTTGAGCGGCACGTAATGGGCATACTGGGTTTTCCAGACCAGATATTCCTTCGGCGACAGCAGGCCCGCGTCGCGACGCAGATCCAGCGTGCGGGTGCGGAGCTGGTCGATCAGATCCGCAATCTCGGCCAGCTCCGCCTGAAACGGGCTCGCCGCCATTTGCGCCAGATAGGTGTCGGCCTCGGCATTGGTGATGCCGGAGCCGCCGTCTGGCATCGTCGGGTTGATCTGCGCGATGCGCGCATTGCGTTCCTTGGCATGGCGCGCCGCCAGCCAGTCCCCCACATTGTCCGCCGTGAGCCCGCCATTCGTCCCGGCGATCAGATCGACAATCCGCTTGGTGAACTGCTCGTCGATCTCGAAGAAATGCCGCCCGACCTTTCCCGAAAAGGTGGTCTCGGTGATATAGGCGTTGTGCTCGTCGCCAAGCGGCCTGCCGATGGCCCGCTCCACCGCCTGCTGGGCCCGCAGCACCGGCAGGAAACGGTCCTGGATCGCGACGCGCGCCCGATCCACCCGGTCGGCCAGCGCGCCGCGTGCGCCCGTCAGCCGTTCGAACACGCCCGCACCGGAGCGGGTCAGCTCCTCCCACAGGTGCCGGTCGGGAACATGCGTCGGCAGCGGGCGCGGCTGGCCCGGGCTGACCGCGGCCCGGCTGATGCGCGGCATGGCGGCGCTGCGCTCCTTGACGGTCTTCGCCATGGCCGCCGTGTCGGCGGTGCGCTGCCCGATCCGCCCGGCCAGCACCGCGCCAAACACATCCTCGGCAGTGCGGAAGCCCACGCCGCGCACCGCATTGCGGATCGCCTTGAGCAGTCGGTGGATCTTGTTGAACGCCCGCACCAGCACCGGCTTGCGCGGAGACTGCCGCGACGTGGCGCGCTCTGCAAATTCCTCGGCGATGCCCTCCTCGATCATCTCGGACGGCGTCAGGTCGGGATAGCGGCGGGCGATGTCGTGCTTTTCGACCCAGCCCCGCGCATCGGCTTCAAGCGCGGCCCATTCCTCGGCGGTGAAGAGGTTCATCGCCCGCATGGCATGGATGACCTCGTGATACATCGTCGCCACCGGATCGAGGCTCTGGCCGATCAGGATGTCCACCTGCCCCAGCTGGTTGACGGTCAGCGCCCCCTGCCGCGTGTGGCCCGGGGCATCGAGGCCAAGTCGCACCCGCCGGAGGTTCAGCCGGTCCAGCTCTGCCCGCAGGCCCGGCAGGATCTGTGCCTGAGCATCCCCGTTCATCATGGTCTGGCCAGCGCGGGGGCGTTGCTCTTTCGTCGTGATCGTCACGTCCTCGTCGCGATAGATCACGTAGTTATGGGAGCCCTCCCCGCGCGAGCGGGACTGCTGGTCAAGGAACCGGTGACCGGGGATCCCGAGGCTGGCAAGATACATCGACGCGTGGCGCGGATAGGTGGTGTCGCCGTCCAGCCAGGACGAGCCCGGCACCTCGAGCGGCAGGGCTTCCCCCACCGTATAATTGCTGATCGCCTTGACGAAGCGCCCCGCAGGCATGTCCCACGGCTCATTGTCCCAAGCATTGAGGCCCCGGTCAGCATAGACCTCGTCAATGACCTGCCAGACCTCTTCCGGCACGTTCTTCAACGCGGTCTGGACCTTGTCCGGCTGTTCGCTGATCGGCCTGTCCCAGTCCAAGAGCGTGTCGGCCTCCGGCACCTCGACGCTGTAAAGCCGCCCCGTCTTGCCCTTGGCCCGGGACAGCTTGTCCCGATACCATTCGGCAATCTCCCGGCGGCTCGCAAAATACATGCCCCAGCCAAAGGCCTGCGCACCCTCGCCGGACCCCACGAATTCGGAGCTGAAGCGGTCAAAGTCATGCGGCGTGCCGTGATAGGCTTGCTCTTCCAGACCGTAGCTCTGCCGGTCGCGCAGCATGTCCTGCATGAAAGCGTCCCGCGCGTCGGCGTTTGGAAACAGGAACCCCGCCTTGGCGCCGGTGGTCTTGCTGCGATAGCGCGAGTACCGCCCGCCGTGCTGTTTTGCCAGCGCGGCTGCCGTCCTGAAATTGTCGCCCAGATTGGTCTTCACCTGCGCGCCAAACTGGCGCACGCCGGTCTGGGAGTGGTCAAATTCGAAAGTGTCGAACTGCGCGTCCGGATCACCGCTGACCAGCGGCGGCTGCACCTTCGGCGCCTGTTCGGCCTGCGCCAGATCCGCGGCGTCCATGTCCGCATCGATGCCGGAGGGGCCGGTCTGCTCGAACCGGGCCGGGCCGCCCATGGTCTCGATGTCATCGAAAAAATCGCCGATCCGTGCGCTGCGGATGTCGGTGTCCACAGGGCGCCCGTGCTGATCCATCCAGTCGAAGATGCGCGTCCCGGCGTCCTTGTTCGGCAGCCGGTCGATCACCACCACGCGCGCCATGACGCCCGTGCCAGCGCGCTCGAGCGTCACGCCCGGCAGGTTGTAGCTGGCCGAGACAAAGGCGGTGGGCCCGTTCCTGTCTTGCGCAAGCGCTTCCTTCCACGCGTCGAACCGCTTGTCAGCCGCGGGGCCGGTCGGGATAAGCGCAACGATACGCCCGCCGTCGCGGGTATGCCGGAACGCCTTGTCCAGATGCGCGATCGCCGTCTTGCCGCCCGATCCGAACGGCGGGTTCATCACCACCGCGTCATACTTGTTGGTGGCCGCCAGATCCTCGAACCGCGTGCCGACGACACGCGCGCCCGGCGTCAGCAGCGCGGCGCGGCTGGCAAGATCGCCGCTCGGCTCGACCACCGTCCGGTCGGCATCCATGGGGAAATAGCGCGAGATCGAGCCGTCCCCCGCCGAGGGCTCCAGCACCTTGTCATAGGCGCGGATCCCGGCCCATTCGACCATCTTCAGCGCCAGCGGCTCGGGCGTCGGGAAGAAGTCGATGCCCGCGCGCTGGTCGCGCTTGCCCTTCATCTTCTGGCGGCCAAAGTAATGCGACTTTGCCCGGTCGAAATCGGACAGCGCGTTGTTGCGCAGGTCCGCATCTTTGCCGCCGATGCCGTCAGTCTCCGAAGGCGGGTTGCGCGCCGCGTTCTCGTAGGCGTCGATGAAGGCCTCGCGGATCGCGCGGGCCTCGTTTCCCATGGCAAGGTTCTCGACCGCCCCGGACTGCGCCGCGATCCGGTTGGCGAAGGCCTCGCGCTCCCATGTGGTGCCGATGGTGTAATATCGGTAGGGCGAATCCGACACGCTGCCCACGCGCCGGGTCCGACCTTCGGCCTGCAGCGAGGTTGTCGGCTTGGTCGGCATGCCCAGATTGACCAGCACACGTTTGTGCGCGCCCGTGGTATCGTGAAGCGAGATGCCGCCCGAGCCTGCATCGGACTGCACCACGATCACATCCACGCCGGAGCCGTCCGCGTTGAAGGCATCCTTGGCCGACTGTCGCGCCTTCTTCGACACGGTGCCGTTATATTCCACGGCGCGGTCGCCGAAGGCCGCGAGGATCTGATCCTTGGGCGGCGCCAGCTGGCCAAAATCAAGCTGGCTCAGCCACGGCAGTTCCGCGTGCATCTGGTTCAGCGCCGCGCGCGCATCCGGATCTAGCCCTTCCAGAGCCGTGAACGGGCCAGAGCCGCCGCCGGTGTTGAAGTCGTGGAACACCACCACTTTGCGCCCCATCTCGAGATGCTGGCGGATGTCGGCGGTTGCCGCCTCGGCCTTCATCGCCTCGAGGAGCTGCATGCGCTTGAGATAGCTGAACTTGGCATTGACCGCCTTGCTCAGCGTCTCCCATTTTTTCGCATCGGCCAGCGCTCTTTCCGCCACCGGCGCGCCCGGGTTGTCTGTCGCGATCTGCCGGGATGCCGCATTCGTCTCGCTCACCTTGTCCTGCAAGTAGCGCAGGGCCTGGTCGATCTTGCCGCCAAGCTCGTTCTCGACCGCCACGAACTTGCGGTCATAGTCGGTGTCCACATCCAGCTTCCGACCCCAGAGCGCGCCCTCGCGCTTGAGCCGTTCGTGAAACTCCCGGTGAAACACGCCCTGATCCACCGCCGCCTCGGGCTTGTTCAGCTTGTGGGTGCGGATCCGATAGCCAAAATTCTCGACCATGAACCAGTTGCGGCCCGACTGGCGCGAGCCGTTGCGGGTCTCGTCCTTCGGGTAGTCGAACAGATAGCCCTCGCCGTAATCGGTGTTGAGGTCATAGGCCCAGGGCGTGGCCGACAGGAAAACGGCATGCGACCGCTTGCGCTGGGGCTTTGCCTCCTCCTTGCGGGCCGCCTCGCGCGCCTCGTCGAAGATCGCCGCCAGACGCTCCTGCCGCCGGTCATCGTTCTGGATCTTCCGCGCCTTTTCGAGATCCTTGTGGCGCAGCATGATCTCCTTCTCAAAGCGATGGCTCGGTTTGTTGGTGATCGCGCGGAAGGCCTTGAGCGCCTGCGTCTGGTCGCCGCTCTTGTTCGAGCTCAGCATGTGCGCCTCGTCGGCCAGCACCAGCTCCCACTCGCGCGTGGCGAGGCTCGCGTTGTTGGCAAGGTTGGCATAGGTCGTCACCGCCACCTTGACGCGCCCGGCGCCGTTGTCGTCGGTGTCATCGAGGATCCCCATGCTGTCGATGCCAGACAGCCCGGCATGATCCAGCCAGTTCTTGGCCTCGTCTTGGGTCTTCACGACAGCAAGGATCGACTCCGCACCGCGATCAAGGAACCGCTTGGCGGTGCCCTGCGCGGTCATCGTCTTGCCAGTCCCGGTGCCGTTGGTGATCAGGATGCCGAAGCCGGTCTTCTTGCCGTCCTCGGGGCGGAAGAAGCGGCGTTCGATGCGCACCACGTCGTCCACCTGCTCCGGGTGCAGCGCAGGCACAGCCTTCGCCACCTCGGCATGGTGCCGGGTGGGTTGGGCCTTGGGTTCGGCGCTTACACGGTCGGCGGCGTCCGAAGCTTCTCTTCGAGTCGCTGCTGGTCCTGCATCGTCAGGACGTAATCCCGGCTCGCCGCGATCACGGCTTCCTGCACGGTCCCCATTGCCGTCATTCCGTCTGCCAGCGGTGCGCCCGTCGCCTGAAACGCCTCGATTGCCTCGGCCTCCCAGAGGAGCGGCATCACGCGCAGGTAGGCGACCGCGACCATTCTGCTTCCCATCTCCTCGGCGAGCTTCGCCGTCTCCCGTTCGAGCGCCTCGTCCATCTCCTCCTGCGGGAGCGGAAACATCAGTTCCGCCCACTCCGTCTGAAGCTCCTGCGTCTCCGCTATCGCGTTCCACGTCGCTGCCGGGTGCTGGTGCATCTGTCACGTCTCCTGTCAGGTCAATCCGGCCCGCCCGCGCCTCTGCGAGGAACCGCTCAAAGTATGGCCGCATCTCATAAAAAGCGTCGCGGCTGAGGCCAGCATCCACCAGAGGCTTTGCCATGGCAACAAAGGCCTCAGCGTCGGAGAGGGCCTCAAGATCCATGCCCTCGATGTTCCGCACGAAAATCGGGACCGCCTGCGCATAGCGGTCAGCATCGAAGCCAGACGCCCGCTCCTGCAGCGCCGGGCTCTGGCCGAAAAGCGCATTGAGCGCCGCAGCGTCGTCTGCCTTGGACGGGCGCGGCTTGGCCTTGGGTTTGCCTGCCTTCGCCTTCTGCGGCTCCGGACCAAAGAGCGTATCAGCGGCCTGATCAAAAGCATCCACCTGAGGCGCGGCATCAGGTTGCCGCCCAAAAAGCGTGTCTGCCGCCGTGTCGAAGGCGTCCGGCTCTACGTTTTGGGCTCGAGCCCGCCCGTTTCCGTCGCTATCCGGCGCAGCTTGCGAAGGTAGTCGAGCTGCGCCTTGTCGTCCGGGTGCAGTGGCCCTTCCGCCTCCATCCCGACCAGAACCCGGATTTCGGCCTCGATCTCGGATTTCGGGGAGGTTGAGTCCAGCCCGCCCAAGCTGGGAACGGATCGCGGCGTCCGTGGCGTTGAAGATTGCATCAGGTTCAACTCCTTTCTGTGAAACGATATTTGTGGTTTCTCCGGTGAAATCAATGACGCCGTGCCGGTGGAGGACGTCCCCAAGCAGATGATCGAGCACGGTGTTGCCCTGCGCCTCGGTGATCTCATTCCGGTTGTACTGGCGCTGCATCTCTCTGCGCAGCACCACCATCACAGCGTCTATGGCCCGCTTGATCGCCAGGAAGGTATCCTTTTGGGCGTCGCGCCCGCGCAGATACTCGCGCAAGGCTTTGCCCGGCTTCGAGCGGACAACAGATCCAGCGTGGCCAATCGCAACCAGTTCCGTCGTGCCGGTCGAGAAAAACGCGATGTCAGACGGGGAAAAGGTCCGGTTTCCTGGGTGGTTGTGGGTGGCATAGGACACCTTGCCAGCAGCAGCCATCTCGTAGGCGTATTTTGGCGGCGCCACGCCGCGAAGGCTGCCCGAACTGACAGAGATGAGCTGTCCATCGGCATCGAGCATGACCATGATCTCTTTGTGGATCTTGGTCCGGGAGCCTTCAGATACCACGAAATCATCAGCCACCTTCCGGCGGTCTGCAACGGAACCGGCGTCCTCGAGGTCGCGAAGCAGCTTCGGGCCCACGCGGTCAAAGATGTTCCGATTGTTGTCGAGTGCGTCACGGCTGGCGGGATCTGCGGCAAAATCCGCGATCCGCGCCTCGAAATCAGCCAGCAGCTCGGCATCGGTCTTCTGGGCGGGAGTAGCCTCGGGTGCCGCTGCGGCACCGGCGTCAAAAAGGTCGCGCCGATCCTCGGGATTGCCGAACAGATCGTCACGCCCCGATCCGGGCCCGCCGTCGCGCCCGCGCATGGGCCGGTTCATCTGCGTCTCGGCGCGGTCGCGCTCGGTGATCGGCGCAATGCCTAAGAACAGCCCCTGATCGCCCGCGTCGGTGCGTTCCGTCTGCGGCGTTACTTCCGGGGCAGAGGCTTGCCGCCCTTCCGGCGCCAGTTGTCCAGTTGCTCCGCCTCGTGGGCCAGTTTCAGACCCTCCTGCGTCATCTGGATGAAGTGCTCGCTTGACATCTTCGAGAAACGACCTTCGCGCGTTTGCGAGGGTTTGGGCTCCGGATTTGTAGTCTCGGGCGGCTTTTGAGAGTGCGTCACTGATCGCCCCTTTCGTGTTTGCCTGACGCTGAAGGTATTCCAGCACGGTTGCATCTTCAACGGCGCGCCGCTGATTGGCGTCCTGATCGAGCTGGTTGCCCGCCCCCGTAATCGTGTCGCCGCGGTTGATCAGCGTGTTGAAGGTCGCCCGGTCCTGCCGGATGCCCTTCATCGCGCCATCAAGGATCTTGGCCCGCTCCAGATAGAGCGACTGGCTCACCTCTTCGTCGCCGAAAAGGCTGGTCTGCGTCTCGGTCTGGCTGTCGGCTGCGGCGTCGCGCGCGATCATCTCGGCCTGTGCGGCGTTGCCGGGTTTCAGGCGACCGAGCAGACCGAGGATGTCGGAATGCAGCGCAGCATCAGACACGACGCGGCCCACAATCGCCCCGTCGCGCTCCGTCGCGTTGCCGTTCGCCACCATGCCGAACGCATCATCGGAGAGCTGGCGAAGCCCCTGCGCGTCCCGCACAAGCGCAGAGCGCGGCGGCAGGCCAAGCTCTTCGATGGTTTCGGAACGGTCGCGCAGGATCCGCGCGGCATCGAGGGCGCTGCCCGACCCTTCGCCGACATTCTTCATGGCCGCCCGAAGCATCACGTCCTCGGGCGTGTGGCCGTCCGCTTCGTTGTAGATCACGGCGGCCATGCCGCCCACATCCTGCTGGCCAGCCTGCGCGGCACGCTTGGCAAGGCCGGTGCGCTGGTGGCCATCCGCGACGATCAGCCGACCGTCGCGGGTGCGGTAGAACACGCCCTGCCCCGCCCGGTTCGGATCGAAGCTGGACACGCCCTGCAGACGGTCGGTCACGCCCTCGGCGTCGCCGCCGTCCTTGTACTGGAAAACCTCGGCGTCGGTCTCGACGCTGCGCATTTCCGCGTCGGTGAGGAACCGGCGTTCGGGCTCGGCCTTCTGGCGCGATGCGCCCGCGCTGTCCTGCGCCGATGCCGCCGGAGCCGGGGCTTCAGGTCGGGCAGGACGGGGGCCGGACCCCACAACCGGCGCAGCCGCCCCGCCCTGCTCCGCCCCATCCGTCGCCGGGGCGGCATTCGATGGTTCCGCGTCGAGCACGCGCAGCTCGCCGGTCTGTTTGTCGATCCGCACCCTGCGCCCGGTCTCGACCGGCTCGCCGCTCGACGTGTCGATCTCGGGCAGCGTCTCATACCGTTCGGGATCCTCAGGCTGCGCCGGTGCCTCGGGTGCCTCGGGCGCAGGCTGAACCGGCGCTGCGGCGGGCTCGGGTTGTGGATCCGGTTGTGGATCCGGCTGGGGCAAAGGTTGCGGTTCGGGCTGGGACGCAGGAGCCGGAGCCTCGTCCGTTGGCAGCTTGGGCTGGACCGGGGCCTCCGGTGTGGTGTTCATGGCGGCCGTTTCCGGCGGCACGTCCGCGCGCGGCTGCCGGGGCGCCTTCTGCTTCTCGACGGGCGTGTCATCCTGCGCCCCACCCGCGACCATGCCCATGCCACCGCCCAGAATGGCGCCGATCAGTGCGGACTCGCCTGCCCCCTCCAGCACGCCCTGTTCGGGGTCATAGATGCCCTTGGCCGTGAGGTTGTTGGCAATCTCTGTCAGCGCTTCCTGCACGCCCTCCTCGCCCGCCGTGGCGAAGGCGTTGGCAAGACGCTGCCCCATGGCCTGCGACGCGCGCTGCCGCAGGCGGGACGGCAGCATGCGGAAGGCACCCGCGATCGGCACCACTTCGGAGGCGCCGACGATGGAGCCGATATAGGCCGCCGTGCGCGCCTGCTCTTCCGTGGCGCCGTCCTGCTTGGCCCGGCGATACATCCCGGCGGTGTTCATGGCAGAACCAGCCGCTGCGCCGCCAAGAGGGCCGGTCAGCAGCGTGGCCCCGATAAACCCGGCCATGTTGCCCGCGCCCTCGGCCAGCTTGGAGATGAAGCGGTCATCAAACTGCGGGTCCGGCGTGCCAAACAGCTCCTGTCCCGCCTGCCGGATCGCTTCGCCGCGCTGGTAGATCGGGCGCTGGTCGGCATCGGGACGCAGCGGGCCCTCGGCGATGTTCACCAGCGGTTCATAGGCGGCGATGGTCCGGCGGCTCTCCTCGATCACCGCGTCGATCCGGGCGCGCTGCTCGCGGCTCATGTCGGGCAGCTCTGCGAGGCGACGTTCGGCAAGCGCGATCTGGTCCCGCGCGCGCTGCACGGTCTCGGCAGCCATCAGCGGCGCCGCGTTGGGGTTGCCTGCGCCGATGACAGCGGCGGTCTCGGGCACGGAGGCGCCGATCTCGACCACCCCACGGGCGGCCCGGCTGCCCAGATCGCCCCAGCTCTGCCGTGGCGGCGCAGGCTGCACCTCGTCCTCGGGCAGCATCAGGGACAGCAGGTCGGCCTCCGTGTGGCGCTGGGTGCGCCGGGCCTCAAGCGACGACGGCATCGCGGGCTCGGCAGGCACGCGAAGCTGCGACGACGTGTCGGCAGGAATGGCTGGTGCTGCGGGCGTGCCAAGCGTCGGCGCGGGTGCGGTGGTGGCAGGCGGCGGCATGGAGGGGCGCGCGGTCTGGGTCGGTGCGGGCGCGGCGGGCTGCACCGGGGCCATGAGCGACGCCAGATCCAGACCGGCAGCGGTCTGGCGCTGCGTCCGGCGCATGTTGAGAGATGAGGGCAGATCAGGCTCACCGGGCGGCGGCGGCATCCCTGCGGCTTCAGGCATCGTGCGCGGCCCCGGTGTCCCCAGACCAGCCAGCGGCGCGGCATAGCCCGGCAGCGGCTCGGTGGCGTCGGGGGTCGGCTGCGGAAACGAAAACAGCGGATCCACCTCGACAGCCTCGGAGGTCTGACGCTGGGCGCGGCGCATTTCTGTCGACGGCGCGGGCGCCGGATCACGCGGCAATTCCCGGCGCGCGGGCATGTCCGGCCCGGGGGCCCGTGCCTGCGTCTCCTCGGGCGCGTCCTTCCACCAGTTCTGCCCGTCCTTTGCGACGGGTGCAGACTTCCACCAATCAGCCATCAGGGTTTGATCCTTACCGTTCCTTCGGGGTCGACAAAGCGCGTGCCGCTGGGGAGCGCGTCGTAGTCTTCCTTGCTTTGCGGACGAGCCACCCCGCCCTGTCCACGCGGTGCCGGGTCTGAGGGCAAGCTTGGTGTCGGTGGTGCTGTGGGCGCCGCAGGAGCGGACCCGGTCGACAGCCCCGCAGGCGCGCCTGCACCACCCGCGCCAACGCCATCCACAATCGCCCAGAGCCGCCCCAGAAGCGGATCGTTGCGCGTCATGGTGATGGCCTCTTCGCGGGTGAAGAAATCGCCGGTATCGGGGTTGAGCTGGTTCAGCATCTCGCTGATCCGGGCGTTGATGTTGGTGATGGCGGTATTCACCTGCCGCGCGCGGGACGCATCGAGCCCGCCGGGCGCATCGCCAACGCCAGGCGGCAGGACACGCTCCCCGGTGTCGGTGTAATAGGTGTTGCCGTCCGGCGCCTTCACGGTCGCCCGGTCGCTGGGGTCTGCCGGGGCCCTGTAAAGCTCCTCGCCGGTATAGGGATCGACGAGGGCACCGCCGACATTCACGCCCTTCACCGGATCGCCGCCCATCATGGTTTTCTGCAGATCAAGCCATGCGCTCTGGTAATCGAGCTGATCGGCGGGCGACGGAGCGGCCCCCCCGGCATCGCCGAGCATGCTGCTGGCAAGGCTCTGCAGCGCAGGGTTCACCCGGTCGTTGGTCATGACGCCAAGAAGCGCCTCCATGCTGCCGCGATCCATCGCCGCCTGACCGGGCAGCGTCGGCAGGTTGAAAGATGCGCCGCCGCCAGCACCGGGACGCCCGCCTGCGGATCCAAACACATGGTTGCCAATCCGCTCCCAGTCTCCCCCGCCGCGCTGGCCCCATGCCGGATCCGCCGCACTGGGGTTGTAATAGTGCGTCGCCCCGCCGGTCGGATCGGTGTATTGGCCGGAGAGGAGCGCATCAGTGACCTGATACGCCGCATCGCTGGGCTGCATGCGGGTCATGTCGAGCCCGCCCTCGCCGCCCGCATAGCCGGTGACGCTGTTCCACGCGCTGAACTGGCCGGGCGCCATGATCACGTCGCGCAGGCTCTGGCCATAATCGCCGCTGTTCAGCCGGTTGTTGATGACCGCGCCCGCAGCCAGCATGCCGTCCGGACCTTCGCCGCCCGCTTCGGCCATCAGCGTCTGCGCCAGCAGGTCACGGTCGGGATTGCCCATGGCCGCCGCAGCCGCACGGGTCGGCCCGCCGTTGTTCGCCATGGCACTGTTGCGCCGCCCCTGCGTGCTGCCGACCTGCTGCGGGCTGTCGTAGATCACGCGCCCCGGCGAGCCCCCCGACGCGCGGTTCTGCCCCATGGCGTCCAGAATTGTCCCTGTCGCCGCGTCGTTCTGCGTCTCGGTCACATCATCATAAAGCCCCTGCGTGCGGGCACCGACGGCCCCGCCCAGCATCGGCGCAAGAAAGGCCAGCAGCGGCGAGCCGGTCTGGCCGACCGATCCGGCAGCGCCCTGCAGCGCGCCCATCACCATGTCATATTGCGACTGCGACCCACGCTCGGGCAGGATCGATCCGGGCGCCCCACGGTTAAGGATGCCGGGCAGGTCGAGGCCTGCGCCCGCGCCGCCGCCCGTCGGGATGAAAGGAGGCGTGCCAGTTGCGCCAAAGCCAGCCATCTTCGCCATCACTGGACTCCGATCCGGTTGCTGTCACGCTCCAGCACCTCGATCCGGAGAAGGGCGTTCTGCAGGGCGGAGATCACGACGCCCAGATAATCGGCGACGTGGATCACATCGGGACGGCCAAGCGAGGTCATCGCGTGGAAATCCTCCGCCATCGGCCCGATATGCACCGCCTCGTCACCCTCTGGGGCATGCTCCGGAAGGTATCTCCAGCCCGAGAGCGGAATGCTCGTCACCACCCGCGCCGCCGCCTCGGTATCGGCAGGGCCAAGCCTCTGCTTCCACGCTTCCGACGATTTGATCAGCGCGCCGCCAAGGCTGCCGAGCACAGAGGCCGTGGCCATCGATTGCTGCTGTTGCTGCTGATAGGCGTTGAGCTCGTTCTGATAGTTCTGCTGGACCATCCCGCTGTAATTGACGGGTGTCGCGTTTCCGGACGGGATGTTCTGCGCGGGTTCATAGCTGCCGCCCATGACCGCCATGAGCTCTGACATCGCAGAGGAGCGCTGCGCCGCATCCAGCCCGTAGAGGCGCGACTGCTCCTGTCCTGCGGCAATATCGGCGTCCATCGCGAGGCGGGACAGCGTGTCGTTGGTCTGCGACACATGCTCCCCATAGGCGTCGTTCCAGGCATCGCCGCCAAGGGGGATGCCGCGTGCCTGCAGGTTGCCGACCAGCTTGTCCGTCGACCGCTCGATCTGCGGCTGCAGCAGCGAATAGGTGCGGTTGTAGATCGTGTCGGCCACGTCGCCGCGATCCTGCACGCGGGCCGGATCCGGCATGCCGTAGACGTTGTCCTCCAGAAACCGCCCGGTGAAATCGACAGAGGCAGGCTCGAGCATCTCGCGGATGGCTTTTTCGGTGGGACTTTCGACATACATCTGGGCCTGCCGGAGCCGCCCGTCATTCTCGCCGCCCGACCAGGTCCCCGTGCTGCCGCTGACCGGTCCGCCCCCATCCGCCGAGGCTCCCCCCGCCGACTTGCCGACCGTGCCGCCGCCGCCAGCCGACTGCGTGCGCCCCGCGTTCGGATCGGTGGTGAAGGAGCCATCCGGCGCGGTGTAGCCGTAGCGAACGCCGGAGCCGTTCGGGGAAAAGGTGTCCACACGGTTCCAATACGCTTCGCTCGCGGCGGTTTTGTCAGGGTCCGGTGCCTTCGGCGCGCTGCCGCCCTTCTTGCCCATGTCGTAGCCACCTGCATTTGTCGCGATACGACTTGAGGACTAGAAGATCGGCCCCACCATGTGCGGCGAAACGAATGACCGCCTCCGGCTCGAAACCCAGCTTGCCCGCGAGGTTGAGAGAAGGTCTGTTGGTCAGCGGGATGGAGACAGAGATGGCAAAACAGCCAAGGTCGATGAACGGATAGTGGAAAAGATGGAACAGCGCCCGGCGGCTGGCCCAGGCGCTGCCCTCCTCTGCCGCAATCGCCGCTTCGACATGGACGCCGTTAAAGCGCTCATAGGCCACGCCCGCGACAAGCCGCTCGCCACGAACGATGCCAAGGGCTCTTGCCCCCTCCTCAGGCTCGTAGCCCTCGATCCGCTGCCCGACCCAGCGCGCGACGTGTCGGTCAGCGCCATAGAGAACGCCATCAACTATTGAAGGGTGACGTCCATGCCCACGATTTCCGCCCATCGCGCTGTAACCTCCATGCGAAGCTGAAAAACACTCCCCACGGCATCCATCGCGATCAGCTCGTTGAGCGCGATCACCTCCGCTCCATCCCCGGGATTGTCCGGCTGGAGCGTCACCGTCTGCCATGCCTCATTCAGATCAACCTGCGTCGTGTCATGGTCGGTCAGGACCGCGAGGCGCACCGTGAGCGGCCCCTTCGCAAGGATGTGGGGCGTGACCGTCGCGAGCCCCTGCGCCGTGGGAAGCCGGAACCAGGACGAATGCCATAGGGCGGTGATTTCTTCGGAGCCAAGTGCCGCCCGGTCGAGCTGCCCGAGGCGACCATCCTCAATATGGGTGAACTCGGTCTTGCCCCGGAGGTTGTGCCAGCAGGCGGCGGGATAGTCGGCGGTCGCCCATGACCCACTTTCGACGTGGTAGATCCACTGCCGCGCCACGCCTTCAAGGCTGTGGTTGATGATGATCTGCGAACCATCCGCCGCCGTGTGAAGCTGCCACTCGCCGCCCTTCTGGACGTGTTTCAGGATGGCGTCGGAGATTGGTCGCGAGACCTCGCCGACCAGCGCGCTCACGCCACGGCGAAGCGCGTCGGTGACGGAGACAAGGCCGCTTGTCGAGATCATCCAGAGATCGGATCCCACCTGCGTCAGGGGGCGGCCCGGGACCGGCGGCGCGGCTTTCACCCGGCTTACCTGCCGCCAGTCGCCAGCGTCGCCGGGATCAAGGCCTTCGTAGAGCACCATCATGCCGGTGGTCGTCAGGATGCAGAGCGTGTCGTTCATGCCGTGGCCCGCATCCACGGTCAGCGACAGGATCTCGGCGATGGTGCCGGTCACCGAACCCAGCCGCGACAGCGGAAAACGGGCCAGCTCGCCCATGACCGCGCCAACGCCGCCATAGTAGAAATCGAGGCTCTGCCCCCGGCGCCAGAAGATCAGCCGGTCATGATGCGCCAGAACCCCGTCAAACGTCTCCGGATCGCTGTCATCTGAGGTGGTGAAGGTCGAAGGCTCGAACGCCTCGCCCGTGAACCGCAACGGCGCGCCCTGCCCGTCGGCGATGATCGCCTGACCGCTGATGAACGCCGGGGTGGCATCTGGCCCCAACGCGCGGACAATCTCGTTCCCGCCTGCTTCGACGTGCTCGGCAAAGACCTCGATGTAAGACGGGCTCGCGCTGAGCTCGAACGGGATGCGCTGCCGGACCTGAGTGGCCCCCGAGACATAGGCGACCTGCGGGCGCGTTTCGACGGACAGGCCGGTGCTGCGCCAGTTTTCGAGCACCGCCGCAAAGGATCCGCGAACCTCGGAATTGCGCGCTTCCACGAACAGGCCGCCCACCGGCAGCGGGAATGGTGCCGAGCGCGCGGAGCCCTGAGAACCCGCCCGGGCGCGCTGCGCGCGCATCTGCTGCCGTCGCTTCATGTTCATGTCCGCACCAGCCAATTCACGCCCACCACGGGCGGGATGATGTCGACGGGCGCGCCCTCGCCTGTCGGGTCGACGGTCACGCCGGTGGTGCTGGACGCGTTTGTGCCGCCCGCCGTGGCGCTGTCTACCGAGACGCCGGTGGTCGCCTCGTCAATCGTGCCGCCGACCGTCGCCGGATCGACGGTTGCGCCCGTGGCCGCGTGGTCCGTCGCGCCGCCCGCCGCAGCGCTCACCTCTGCGCCCGCCGCAGCGCGGTCCGGAACCACCGTTGCCGCGCCATGGGCATGGCCCGGGTCTGTCAGGCCGTGGGTGTGTTCCGTCTCCGTCAGCCCGTGGCTGTGCCCCGGATCGATGACGCCATGGGCGTGCGGATCGCCCGTAAACGCATGGGTGTGGCCCGGATCGGTGATGCCGTGGCCATGCGACGGAAGCTGCGCGACCGTCAGCGTCACCTGAGGGGCGCCGCCAAACGCGCCAACCGCCGGAGCGCCCATGCCGCCAGTCCCCATGGGCAGGCGGCCCTGCAGGTCAGGCAGGCCAAAGCTGTCTTCGGTCTCGCCATAGGTGCCGCCGAGCATCGCATAGAGCGTGGGATAATCGGCCTTGCGGTGAAAGCTGCCATCGCAGAACAGCCAGCCGCCGCCGTTGGGTGCGCTGCTGGCCAGGGTCGCCTGCAAGCTGCCGGTCGGCGAGAGGCTGGCGCGGACGGCGTCAATCACCTCTTCGAGGTTGTCGCGGTTGGTATCGTAAACCCGCGTACGGCGCCGCAGGCGTTCGAACTGGGGAATGGGAACCTCGGGCATCGCGTCAGCTCACCAGCCACTGACCGGGGCCAAGGGGATAGGTGCCGAAGTCGCACTCCCCACCGCCCAAACGGAAATCCCGCGCGCCGCCACCATCCTCGGCGAGCTTCATCTGCAGCTCGTCCTCGTATTCGCTGGCCCGCTCCGCATAGGGCAGCCCAAGGGCGCGCTGCAGGTGCCATGTCATGCCAAGCGACAGGAGATAATCGTCGCTGAACACGGGCGTGTCAGTGTCCGCGCAGAACGCCTCGCGCCGGACCTGCGGCAGCGGGCCCTGTCTGGTCGAGGGCACAAGGCGCTTGAGGACTTCCTCGGGCTCGAGCGGCCACTCGGAAAGGTCATAGCCAAGCCCGCCTTCATCATAGCGGCCAGCCGCAGGCGACCGGTCCTGCACCAGCGCTGTGTCAGGCAGCTTGAGCCAGCCATCGCGGGGCACGATGGGCGCCACCGTCTGAAGCGGCGAGGAGGACAGGTCGAAATCCCCCGCCCGGATCGTCGACACAACGGGGTAGCGGCTGACATACTCGATGGTCACCAGCTCCTCCGTGGTGGGAGTCGGATCGATCCAGAGCACGTTGTTCTTGATCCGCCAGCCGTGCGGCGCGACATTCGTCTGCCCGCCATAGAGCCACCAGGACCACATCTGCGGCGTCGCGGGGCCAATAAGACCCATCGGCCAGCCCTCGCGCTGCTCTGTGTTGGGGATGAACTTCAGGAGATCGGGAGGCAGCTCATAGGCATAACGGCCCGGCTGCAGCGCGAAGACCCATGTGGAATGGAACTCTGACAGCCCGGCCCAGCGGGACCGGCGCAGATAGTCGCGCAGCACGTCGTTCGCCGCCGTGCGCAGAATCCGAGCCACGCGGTCATTGCGGTTCGAGAACAGCGAAACCGGCACGGGCGCCGTGGCGTCCCGCTCTGCCGCTTCCTTGGCGATATCTAGGATCGTGCGCGCCATGGCAGCTTACTCCGCAAGCGGGTCCGGGTCGGTGTCGCCAAGATCGTCCCCACCCGTGGCGATGTCACCGCCCGCCAGAAACCCATCACTGTCGTCCAGCTCGTAGGGCACGTCCTCCGCCTCGGCCTGGGGCAGCGGCTGCGGCGATGAGGTGCGGGACTGCCCGCCCCCGGCGCGGGACAGCGCGTCATTCTCCGCCTGCAGCCGGATGTTGTGCTGCTCCAGACGTGCAAGGCGCTGCTCCATGGTCCGGAGCGCGGCCAAGGCCTTTGTCTCGCTGTCGGCGGCCTCGATCACGCCCTTGCCATCCTCGCGCGTGGCCAGCCATTTCAGCGCCACCTTGCGGGCCCGGCTGACCTCCATGCCGTGCTGCGCCGCCTGATCGTCGCTGATCTCCTGCAGGTCCTCCACGCAGCGCAGGCCGACCAGCTCGAGCTGCAGGATCTGCGAGCGGGAGATCCCGGGCAACTCGGACAGCGGTGTGCCCTGCGCGGGCACGTCCTCGAACTGCGTGAAGAGCGCATATTCGCGCGGCCACAGCCGGGAGGCTTCTTCGGGCGAGGTGTAACGGTGGACGATGGTTTTCGGATCGCCCTTCGGCTGCTTCGCGACGCAGAGCCGATTGACCAACTGGCCGTTCTTTTCGGGATCGACCGACTGCACGCGCAGGCGGGTCCAGAAGAAAGCGATGTTCAGGCCGGATTTTGCACCGACAGGGCCCATATGGGACGAAAGATCGCTGTTGGTCAGGTCACGGGAGAATTGGGGGGTCATAGGGGAAGTGTCCTGCTGAGATCGCGGGGGAAAGGAAAAGGCCGGAGCATCCCTGCCCCGGCCAGGCGCCTGCCTTATTCGGTCAGGATGCCGTTCAGCATGCGGTTGTCGCAGATCCAGTTGCCCATCCCGGCAAGGATGATGGTGTCCGAGTCTTCGGTCAGCGGACGGCGCGGGCCGCCCAGCACCACGTTGTTCCGCTTCTTGTGCATGATCAGCTCGATGGTGTTCATGTTCAGAAACTTCATGCCGGTCGGAGCAAAGCCGCCCAGACCGCCATCCGCCACCACCGGCGCGGTTTCGAACATGAGGTTCGAGAAGCCCGCCGAGGCGAGGCGCTTGTCCATGAAACGCTGCTGCGCCTGCAGGGCGCCCGAGAAGGTGGCGTAATAGCTGTTGTCGGCCACGATCAGGTTCACCTTGTCGGTGCCCCGGTTGGTTTCGAGGAAAAGCGCCAGCATGTCATCATAGATGTTGGCCTTGCTCGCCCCGCCTGTCGCCCGGCGCTGGCTGTCCCACCAGCCATAGGTGGTGGAATTGATGCCCCCGACCGTGGAACCGGCAGCGCCGCCCACCAGCAGCTCCATGCCGCCGAATTCCTTGCCGCCCGCTGCCGTGCCATCGCCATGCGCGGACTTGTGCATCTGGTTCTTGATGGTCTTCTCGGCGTGCATGGTGCGCGCGCGCATCATGTCGATGACCTGTTCCTGGCCATCGTTCTGCAGCATCTCAAGGCCGGAGATGGACACGCCGCAGGCATACTGCTTCCACGGGAATTCCGCAGAGGTCAGGACTTCCTGCCCGGCGACATTCAGCGCCTCGCGCCCCGTATACCACTGGAAGTTCTCGTTTTCCTCGCCCACGAGGATCGGCGTGGTGATGGTGCGGCCACCGCCGATGGTGCGCATCCGCTTCCGGCGGCGCACCTCGTAGTAGAAGATGTTGTTGCGCGAAACGGCGTCAGCGATGTTCTTGCGGCGATGCGCAAGCGTCGTGGTCATCACCTCGCCCCAGTTCGGATTCGCCATGGTTTACCTCATCAGCGAGTCCCGCAGCGTCACCCGTCGACCGACCTGTTCAGCGCGTGACGGATCACGTCTGTCAGATCGGCGTCCGCAGCGAGTGCGGGGCGACGGCTGGCACCCTGGCCCGTTCCGTCAATGCTTGTGCTGGCGCGCTTGGCCCGTTCGGCGGCGGCCGCTTTCCGTTTGTCCCCCTCTGCCACCTCCGGCTGCGGCTGTGCGGCGGGATTGCCGAACATGCTGCGGAATTCCGTCTCCGCCTCCCGGTAGAAGCGGTCGATGTCTTCCACCGTCACCGCTTTCTGGGTCTGCTGCCGCTGCGCCTGTGCCTTGCGCGCGATATGCCCCTCCAGCTCGCGGAAATGCGGACGCCGGAGCGTGCCGTCGGGATTGCGTTCGGTCACAAGGCTGGTGAGGGCCGTCTGCACGTCCCGCTGCTGCTGCATCTGCAGCGTATCGGGGCCGAAGGCAGGGCCGCCGCCCTCAAGACGGCGCTTCAGATCGGCATTCTCGCGCTTGAGGGCCTTGGTCTCCTCATCCGCGAAAATGTCGTCGTCGCCCTCCTCCTCGGCCTTCACCAGCTTGAAGCCATGCAGCTTCGCGGCATTGCCCAGCACCTCGCCGATCTTGTCCGGGCTGGCGGCCATCTCCTGCGCGGCCCATGCCAGATATTCGTCCGGCTTCGTGGAGGCATATTCGGCAAGCTGCATCAGCCGGACCGACATCTGTTCGGGTGTGGATCCGAACCGCTCCATCTGTCCGCGCGCATAGTCGGACTGGAACGGCGCCATGATCCGCTCGGCATCGGACAGGCGGCGGGTCAGCTCTGCCCGGCTGGCTTCAGGCACGTCGCGCAGAAGCTGGTCCATCGGCGCGGCGGTCAGGTCGGGGGCGTCGTCGCCGGTCTGTTCCGGGTCCGCGGCGTCCTCGGCCTTCGCCTCGGCGTCCTCATCCTTGCTCTCGTCCGGTTTGGGCGCCTTGCCCTCCCCGCCGGTCTCCGCCTTGAGCTGCGCGTCGGAGGCAAGCTTGCTGCCCTCCTCCTGCGGCACGCGGTCATCACCCGGCGCGTCCTCGATGGGGGCCTGATCGAACCCTGCATCATCGTCTTGGTCATCGGCATCGACGCCCTGCGCGGCCAGCGCCTGACGGATCACGTCGCTGGTTTCGTCTTCGCCCTCGTCGCGATCCGCGAAAATGTCATCGTCGAACTGGTCGCTGTCTTTGCGGTTCATGGCCCGGTTCCTTGCTGTGGGGTGGTGGTCTTGCGGGGCTCATCCTGCCGCCCGCCCCGCCGCCTGTGCGGCGAGTCAGGCCTTGCGCTGGTGGCTGGAAAGCTGATGCGCGTGCATCGCCGTCAGGCAGGCATCCTGCAGGTGACCCCGGCTCTGGTGCCGGGCGCGGGCCGCGTCTCCGGGTGCGCTGCGGAGCGCAATGGCGCTGTCCAGCGCCGTCATGAAGGCCATGGCGTGCCGGTTCAGGCTTTCGCGCAACCGGCGTTCCTCGTCGGTCTCTCCTGACCGTTCGGGCAGAATGTCGGAGTTGCGGCTCATCAGTTCACCTCGTCCATGCCGTCAGTCTCGATCTCGGTGCCCGCATCGAGCGTTCCGGCCTCGTCGACACGCTCGGGATTGGTCACGTCAAAGCCCACACGGTTGCTCAGATACTCAGTGTCCGTCTGCCGGATATCCGCGATCAGCTGCCCGACGCGCCGCTCTTCCGCCCGGTGCTCGGTCCAATGATCGTCCGGGGCCCGCACGCCCGCGTCATAGTCGACCAGCCCGTTCCGCCGCATGTAGTCGCGCCTGTCATTGCGGCTGCCGATCACGTCATCCGTGGTGCGGTTGGGTTTGAACGGCTCGAAGGCGGGCGCAAGCTGGGGCGCTGCAAGGTCAGCGCGCGGCGGGCGTGACGGGCGGCAGTTATGCGGCAGGGGCCGATCCGTCCGGTGCCAGCCCCCGCAGGTCCTGCACCTGCGCTTGCGGCCCGGCCCGCTGTCGCTGTCCCGTGGATCGGGCGCGCCGAAGATGCGCGCGTGGTCTCCCGCGTCGTTCCGATAGTGCATCAGGACACGCCTTTCAAAATCACCGCGCGCGGTTTCTGCGCTGAGGGCATGGGTCAGTTTCCTCGCGTATGAGATGCCAAGTTGTGCCGTTCGGGCGGGTTCGCCATGGTCTCGGCGGCCTTGCCGACCAGATCGGCCCCGACCTTGCCGCGCAGCTTCAGCTGCTCAAGCTCAAGCTCGTGCTTCTGCTCCATCTCCTGCAGCAGGCGGTCGGCCTCGGCCTTGATCTTTGCGACGGTGACCTGCGTGTCCTCGGGCGGCTCGCCTTGGGGCTCGTCTGGCAGGGAGGTGATGAGCGATTCCAGCGTGCGGCTTTTCGGGAAACCCCGGACGCCGAACAGAAGCAGCTCTTTCACGGTCTTGTAGTCGAACTGCCCGGTGCCCGCGAGCGGGGCCAGCTCTGACACGAAGGTGGCGAAGGCGGACAGGAACTCGATGCGCGCTTCCTTATCGGCCTGCTCGTCGGCAAGGACCGTGGATTGCGTCTCGATCTGCACGGTGATCTTGCGGCCCCAGTCGCTGCGCAGCCGGGCGACAACCGTCTCAATACTGGCCTCCGGAATGTGCTGGTCTTCTGGCGGCTCGGGCGCGGGCGGGACCGGCCCCTGATAAAGCCCCTGCTCGGCCTGCTGCTGGATCATCTGATGCGCCTGCATCAGGGTCTGGAACTGCGCCTGCAGCGCCTCCTGCCGGGCGAGCATGATCAGCCGCTCCGCCTCCGTCACCTGCAGGTCGAGCTGGCAGATCTCCGCGATGGTCTCCAGATCGAAATGTTCGAGCGCAATCTCGACCATGATGCGCAGCATGTCGCGGGCAAAGAACGCCATGCGCTTCTGTCGTTCGGACAGGCGCAGGCCCGCATAGCGGCCCTTGATCTGCTGGGCGGTGGCGGTCTCGCTGGGGTCGGAGCTGGCGCGCATCACGTCGGACACGCCCGAGGCCTCGAACATGGCATCCTTGGCCTGCTCGCGCATCTGGGCAAGCGCTTGCAGCGCGCGGATCATGGCCTCGATGGGCAGCCACTGGATCAGGCTGGAGCTGCCGCCCTTCTCGATCAGCCCCACCCAGTCCGATACGGCAACCATCTCGTTTCTGCCGCTGAGGAGCTTCTTGACCTCCTGCTGCATCTGGCCGGGAAACAGGCCCGAGACGGACAGCGCGTCGAGGATGGTGCGCATCTTCTCGGTCGCCACGTCGATCTCGGTCGCCCGGCGCTCGTAATACTTGATGTCGGGCCGAGGGGTCATCTGCTGGCCCTTGGTGGTGGCCAGAAGCGGGCGCGGGAACGGAAAGAAGCGCTCAAGCCCCAGCGGATCGGGTTGCTTGTCCAGCACGCCCTGCTTGTGGTTCGGGCTCCACCAGACCACTTCCTGCGACTCGCGCACCCAGATTTCCCACACCGGGGCCGTGGCGAAGGGTGACGGCGTGGCGGTGCCGGTGGCGCTGTCCGCGCTGGCATCGGCGCGGTCCTGATCCTCGTCGGAGATGCCCCGGGATGCCTGCTTGAGCCCCAGATCGTCGAAGGTCATGGCAGCCGCCGCCTCCTCGCCGAAGCGCTCCTTCACCTTGCGGTGGGTCATGGGCACCTCGATGGCACCCCACGGGGCCTGTTCGAAGCTGGTCGACGGCGCGAAGGTCAGGCGCTGCCATTCGACCGGGCGCGCCTTCACCTCCTCCTTGATCTTGACGGGGGTCTGGCCATCCTCCGCGAGCCCGAGCTCTGCCGTATAGATCGCGCGGGCCTGTCCCCGGCCTGCGATGAGCCAGTCATCGCGGGCGCCCTCCATCGCGATGTCGAACCCGTCCGCATCGACCATGAACTCGGCAAGGCGCTGGCAGACCTCTGCGGCATGCAGTGCGACGGGATCCTTGCGCCCGTCGCCATGGAAGCGGCGCCGGGCGACCGGCTGCGGCGTGTCGGAATAGATCAGAGGGCGCAGCACATCGATATTGGCGTGGATCAGCGCGGTCTTGTCGGTGATGCGGTTCTGCTTGCTGGCCGCCTCGGCATCCCCGCCCTTGCCGGGATCGTTGTCGGGGCCAAAATACAGGCGCTCGGCCTCCAGCGCCTCGCTGCGCCAGCGGTTCTCATAGATCAGCGCCGCCCGGATCTGTTCGTCCCAGAAGGTGTATTCCGGATCCGGGCCCTGTGTGCCGTCCTCGTCCTCCTCGGGCAGGTCATGCAGCATCTCGTCGCGCACCAGCTCGTGGGGCACGGCATCGCCATCCGACCCCACGGATGCGGTCGGCACGATCTCTCGGCGGTCAGCCATGATTACCAGTCCTCGGGGCGTTCCTCGTCATGCCGGGACCATAGATCGTCGAGGGTATCGCCGTGCGGCGAGACTTTGCCCTCTGGACGCCTGCCCTCGATCATGCGGTCCAGGAACCGGCCAAGCAGCGTCGCGGCGTCAACCGTGTCGTCATGCCGTCCGGTGGGGAACTGCATCAGCTCCTGTTCGAAAGCGTCCACGAAACTCAGGAACTCGCCCGAGATTTTGTCCCGCTGCGGCAGATACATCTTCCCCATTGACGCCATGCCAAGCAGAGAGTGCGCGCGCTGCTCCTTCGAGGTCGAGGAGGTGATCTGCGTGCGCTGCACGAACACGCGCTGCTGGCGCATCATCATCTTGAGGAAGGGGCCGACGGACTTGATGATCTGGCCCTGTTCTTCCACGGCGCGGATCGGCTTCCACTTCTTCACCAGCCGCAGGAACTCCCGCACCCACTTGTCGGCCTCGCGGCGCCCGCGCCAGCCGTCCAGCAGGTAGATGTTCCAGTCCGGATCGACGCCCCAGACCATATGCACGGTGTAATCCGGATCGGGCGCCCCGGCCTCGTCGGTGGTCGCATAGTCCGAGCTGATGTAGATCTGCAGCGACGTGCGGTCGAGCGTGCCGGGGTTGAAGCGGGCGGCGAGGTGCTCTGCGGTGAACATGAGCCCTTCCTCGGGGCTCGGGTGCTGTTGGAAGAGCGCGGACCAGACCCAGCCGCCGCGCTTGCGGATGCCGCCCAGCTCCTTCTCGCCAAAGGCCTCGGGCCACAGCCAGTCCCCGATCTCGCGTCCCAGCGGGTCATCGTCCCGCTCGGCCACGGCAGGCAGGGACAGCACGAACCATTTCTCGCCCGTCTCCCGGTCGCGATACCAGCCGGTGCGCCCGTCGAAATCGATGGGCAGGATCCGTCCCGCCGGATCATCCATGTGCCAGCGCGTGAAAATCATCAGCTGCTTGCGGCGGCCCTGCAGGCGGGACAGCAGGTCGGTGCGATAGGTCTCCCATGCCTCGTCCCGCATGTGCGGGCTCATGGCGATCTTCCGGCCCTTGATGATGTCGTCCATGATCAGCCACTCAGCCGGGTTGCCGTGCTGGTTGCCGCCGAACATGCCGAAGGCGTTGTATTCCCCGCCCTGTGCGGTGGCGAAAGCCTCCTTGGCTGCGGTGTCGCTGGACAGCGAAACCTCGGGCCATGGCCAAGCCGGGTTGCGCATGTAGCCGCGCACCTTGCTGCCGATCTTTTTCGCGTAGCGGTCGGTATGGGCCACGCCCATGACCGGGGATTGCGGGTGCCGACCGATGACCCATGACGGAAACAGGTGACTGAACAGCGTCGTCTTGACGTGCCGTGGCGGCATGAACACCATGGCCCGGTCCACCACATCCTCCTCGATGCGCTGCGCAAGGCGGCAGGCGAGTTTGACATGCGCGGGGGGCTCGAAGCCCGTCATGCGCATGTAGTAGCGCAGGAACGACTTCTGCGAGGCCCGCCTGTCCTCCTCCTCGAGCAGTGCGAGGTATTCAAGATCCGCGCCGTCCGGCAACTGGGCTCACTCCCCCATGACAGCGACGGGCACCGGGATAACCGGCACCGGCGACAGACTGAGCCATTCAAGGAGCTCCGCGTGGGCGCCATCCGCGTCACGCGCCCAGAAGGCACCCTCGGTCAGGGCATGAAGCCGACCGTCCCCGGCCTGTGCGTAATGCGTGCCCTGAGAGGTGATGCCCGCATAGACATAGAGGCCGCCGCGCAGGTGGCGCAGCCGCTCGCCCATCACCGGGCGCAGGCTGGACAGGCGCTGATAGTGCATGGCTCGTTCTCCCTCTTCCTGCGCAGCATGGGGGGCGCCCGGCGGGTCACGCTGCGGATCGGTCATTTGTCGCCCATGCCATGCGCCCGCCGCCGCTCCAGCTCGGCGATGCGCGCGGCCAGCTTCCGGTCCTCGAGGTCGCGGGCATCCGTCACGGCGTCCGGATCCTCGATGGTGCCCGGCGGCGTCGCTTCGTCCTCTTTCCGCCACCGCTTGCGCTGCCGGTTGCGCAGCCAGATCTCAGCGGCGCGCACATCGGCGGGCAGCTGCGTCTTGGTCTGGGCCACCACCACCTCGCCCTCCTTGTTCTTGAAGGCCTTTTCGCTGACGACGGTGACGCCCTTGGCACGGTGATAGAGCGCGTGCGCCACATCGGCATCGGCGCGTTCGCCACCGGCAAGAATGGCCTCGGAGAAAGCGGTGTGGCGCCGCTTCCAGTCGTAGAACGTGTCGGGGTGGATCCCGAAGGCCGAAGCCAGTTGTTCGTCGTTGAGCCCGAGGAGGGTGAGGCGGAAGGCCTGCTCCGGCATCCAGCTTTCGTCATACGCGCACTTGCGCCCCGGGCCGGGTTCGCCATGGCCTACAAGCCAGCGGCCCTTTGCATCCCGATCAGCCATGGAGGAACCTCCGTAGGGCGACGGTGCCCTTGCGCCTGTCGGCTCTTACATGGCCGGTGGCATCGGTGATGACGGTGATCGGGATGTTGTCGCGATGATCGAAGACGACAAAGACCGGGCGCCCGTCGATGGTGGTAAGCCAGAGGCGCCGCCCCTTGCGGGACAGCCGGGTGCAGAAGGCAAAGGAGCTGCAGCCCGTGGTGATGCAGGCAATGGCCGTGGTCCAGAGCAGCGGCGCGGAGAAGTCCGGTCCGATGCGCTCGGCCACACGGGTCGAGAAATGCAGGTAGGCCCCGCGAAACTCCGCCGCCACCACCGCCATCACAGCACCAGCTGGCGGGCTTGGTCGGTAAGCACCCAGCCGCCGCCATGGCCCCGCTCCAGCATCTTGCGCCCGGTGAGGCTGCGCAGGACATTCGCCGCAGCGGCTTCCGAGATCCCGAGCCCGTCTCTCAGGGCGCGGGTGGCGGAGAGGTCGGCGGCGCGGTGCTGGATGATCCGCAGGGCGCCGAAATCCCGGGCCGTGATCCGCCCGGCCAGCACGTTGCGCGGCGCGTAGCCCCCAGAGGTGCGCGAGACGGTGTAGACGATCTGCCGACCGCCGGGCAAAGGCATCACCTGCTGCGAGGGCAGGAGATAGCCGGTCTCGGCGAAAAGCTGGACCGTTTCGACCACCGCGTTGAGGTCGGCGTTTCGGGTTCGATCATACCCGATCTGGCCGACATGGTAAATGGAAATGGCGCCTTCCTGGGCGGATCGGCACCACGTCAGAAGGTCATCAACCCCCGAGATGGTGGAGCGAAATGCCGAACGAATACCAGATGTGGTAGGTTTACGGTGGCTTTTCAGCACCGATACCCGCGCCTCCTCCAGCTTTTGCCGGGGCGCGGGCTTGGCACGGATGGTCTGCGCCCGCGCCTGCCCAAGGCCAGCGGTGATGCGGTTGAGCACGCGGTAGAGGTGGGGCTTGCGCCCCCTTCCCTGTTCGACCACCTCGATCTCCCCCAGCTCGACAAGCGCCTGCAGCGCCGCGAGGGCGTTGCGCTTGGTCGTCTTGGTGGCGGCCACGATCTGCGTCGTGCTGGCCCTCACCTGCGCCTCTGCATCTGCCTGGTCGGACAGCCAGTAGAGGGCGAGCGCCGCCACCCCCTTGGCCTCGGTCTTGTGGAGAGCTTCGATCATACCTGCCTCTTCTCGTTATTCGCCGGGGCCATCGGCCCGTGCGGCATCTGCTCTGGCGGCCTGCACCAGCGGGTTGGCGTTGCGGGCCGCGCGCAACACCTCCAGCCCCACGCTGTCGAGCGTGCGGAACGTGTGGGTGGGACGGGGAGCGTGCGCTTCGGCCTGTTCGGGGGCGCCGCCCTCGGCTTTGCGGGGCAGCACCTCCATGCGGCGCGGCGTGAAGCCTGCCCGGCGCAGCACCTCGTTGGCGGCGGCCTTTTCAGCCTCCGACCGGACGCGGGGCGGCTCGGGCGGCTGTAGATCCTTCTGACGCTCAGCGAGCTCATCCCGCACCGGCTGCAGCGCTGCGCGGGTCAGCGCCACGATGTCGCCCGGGGAGGGCCTGCGGCGCTGTTCCCGCTCCCAGCCGTCGAAGGCCCGCGACACGGCCCAGCGGGGGAAATCACGCAGGGCACGGGCAAAAGCCTCGAGGATTGCCACCCGGTCCTCGGCGGTCATGTCGGGCTCAAAATAGAGCTTCAGGCAGCGGCGGGCGCGGTCCATCGTGAACGCCTCATCCCCCGGCGAATGGATCGCTCGGGTCAGGGCCTCGATAGATTGTTCCTTCACCGACACGGCGGATGAGCTCGCGGGTTGCGGCATCTTCGCGACGGCGTTGCTCTGATCGGTCATGGCGGATTCCTTTCGGCTCTTTGCCGTCAAGGACGGCGGTGATGTAGGGGATGGGGTCTTCGGTTCCGGCCCGCTGGGCCTGCTCCAGCGCCTGCAGGATCGCGATGGCCTGCGAGGTCTTGAACCAGCGCCCGATGATGCTGCCGGGGTTCTTCACGCCCTTCGAGGCGAGGAACTGCTTGCCGACGCGCCAGACGGCGGTGGTCACCACCGAAATCTCGACCGGCTGGCAGGCCTCCGGCGGCGGCGCGTCAGCGCCCTCCGAAGGAGGAGTATTTGTTAGATCTTGTTCTTTAGTGGGTTGGTCGGTGGGTTGCTGCGCGGGTTGGGGCTGGGTTTCTCCTTGGGTTGGCTCTTGGGTTGCGCTTTGGGTTGGGTCGCCCGGCCTGTTCTGATATTCGTCGTATTTACAGATGGTTATCGTAGTCCTTGCTTGGGTTGCCCGCTTGGTTTTGCCTTGGGTTGGGGGTTGGGTTGCACCTTGGGTTGATCCTTGGGTTACTTGGTGGGTTGGAGTTCGGGTGATTGCGCCAGCCTGTTCGAGGGCGTCGAGAAAGGTGCGCAGCGCCTGCCGCCCCATGCCCGTCGCCTCCTCCATCTGCCGCTGCGAGACGCAGAGCTGCCCACGCTCCAGCGTCACCACGTCACCGGCCACCACGAAGCGGACGGGCTTCCACGCGGCCATGTGCAGCATCCAGGTCCACACACCGACCCGCTGCGCGCTGCCCTGAAAGATCGGGTGCTTCCACATCTTCCGGTAGCTGCAGACCCAGCCGTTCAGGGTCTCGTTGGCGGTCTCCTGCTGCGTCATGATCCCCTCCGGGCCATCGCATAGGTCAGGCCTTTGGCGATGCGTGCGCGCAGGTTGACGCCCGAGGTCGACTTGGAAGCCCTGCACGGGCACGGCTCGAGCGAGACGACGAGGCCATGCACCTCGTCCTCGGGAATGCGGATCACCACAAAGCCACCCTCGCGGGTGATGCTGCCTTTCTGATCAGTCATGCTCTGCCTTTCTTCAGGGCCGCCTCGAGGGCGGTCAGGCGGCGGATACGGCCAGACCCGGGTGCCGCCCGCAAAGCGGCGCAGGCGGCGGAAACGGTCAGGCCGTGGCGGTTCAGGATGTCCTGCAGATCGCGGAGGTGATCGTGCCGGGACCAGTAGAGTTCCGGCTCGCCCGAGGTATCGACGCGGGCAGCCTCAAGGACGGCACGGACGTGCCGGGAGGTGAGCGCACCGGGATCGGGGGCGACCGGGGGCGGATCGGGCGGCGCGGGTGCGGGGCGGCTCTCCATCCGTGTCGGCGCGGGCACTGGCTCGTCGGTCTCCAGCAGGACCGGCCCCGGCACAGGGGGTGGCTGCGACGGCGGGGCGAGCTCATAAACGCTGGCCCGGGCCCCTGCCCCCTTGGACCGCAGGATGACATGGCCCGCGTCCTGCAGGCGCCGCAGCGCGTCGGACACGCCCTGAGGCGACAGCCCCGCCATCTCGCCCAGCTCGCGCAGGGACAGCGCACAGCGGGCGTTGTGGTCCGCGTGCAGCGCCATGACGACGAGCACGAACCGGGGCGCGGTCGGCACATCGGCGCGAAGCGCATGATGCAGCACAAGCGGGCTCACAGCAGCACCCCCTGTCCGTTGCCAGCATCCCGGTAAAGACGGCTGCGGATCCATGTCCCGCGATCAGGCGCAGGCCGGTTCCGGTCCCAGACGAACCAAGAATTGCGCTGGGGCGGCGAGCCGCCGCCGCGAAAGTCGATCTTCCAGCAGCACAGGTATTCGATGGACGGCGGATTCTCCTCAAGCAGCGCGTCAAAGCCGTTGATCCGCGCCGCCGCCCAGTCCGCGTTCAGCAGATAGGCCACATATCCAGCCCCCAGCGCGAGGCTGTGGGACAGCCAGCGGCCATGCCCGTCCCGCGCGTTGATCTGGTTGTAAGGCGGGTTGCTGATGATGACCGGCGCGGGGGCGGTGTCGAAATCATAAAAGCTGCGCAGGATCGTGCCGGGATAACCCCGGTCGACAACATCCGAGCCGACGACATCAAAGCCCGCCCGCTTCAGCTCGCCAGCCATATGCCCGCCGCCCACGGCATTTTCCCAGACGGTGCGACCGTGACTTCTGATCGCCGACAACTCGCGCGCCAGGAATGCCCTGGTCGCATCCGGCGGTGTCGGGTCATAGTCGAGCGGGTCACGCGCCGCGTCGGGCCTGCGCTGCTCCGGCAGGCCGCCGATCAGCACCTGCGCAGGGTGGACAGCCCGCTTCGGCTTGGTGGCCCGGAACAGGCTTTTGGCGGAGGGAGCGTTCATATCTCTGCCCTCCACCCTAGCTTGCGGGCTGGCAGCTGTTGGCAAGCTGCTCGACGCGCACAAAGGTCTCCGCCCGAGCCCCCCAACGTTTCACGCAGCGCTCATCCGCGACCTGGCAGTCGTCTGCCCACGCGATGCGGTTCAGACCGTCCTTGATCGCCTTTAGCAGGTTGTCGGCGTCGGGCTTCTGGATGTGATAGGCGCCGTCAGCACCGGCCTTGCGCGCCTTGGTCCACGACTTCGGTATCTCGAAGACCGCAACCACACGCAGCAGGACCGGCCCCTCGAAAGGAACCGAAAATGCAGGCCGCGCGATCTGCGTAACCTTGCTTTCAAAGCTGACGGTCGCGGCGGGCGTGTAGACACGGGCGCGCCCCGCGACCGCGACCGCTTTTGGCCGCTCCTTGGCGAAGGGTTTGCCGGGGATGGTGAACTGGACCATCACTCAAAATCCGACGGGCTCGGCAGACCCCTCGGCCCTTCATCGTCGTCATCCGCCCCGTTGAGCCAGTCGCCCTGATCGGGCTCCGGCTCCGCTGGCGTGCGCTCGCCCATGAAATCGTCACTGTCGATCATCACGATCTGGACCATGCTGCCGACATGCTCACCAAGGACGGTGCGATTGTGCTCAATGTTGGCGCAGGTGATCTTGGCCTCGATCCCCTTCTCGCCCTTGATCTTCACCTCACCCAGCGAGACGACGGCATGATCAAACTCGTGCCGCGTCACCTCGCGCACCGCCGCGCGGACGATGCTCTTGGCCGCAAGCTCGAGGCCGTTGATGATTTCGGCCTGCTCGGCTTCGGTGCAGAGCGGCCAACTGGTTTTCATGGTCTGGATGCGCTGCAGCATCGCATCCCGGCAGTCACCGAACAGCGTGTCGAGCTGCATCTCGGGCTCCTGCCCTTCCATGTCGTGTTCGAAATCGGCGCGTGCGTTCATGGTTGCCTCAGATCAGGAAAGCCGCTGATCCCCGCGGCCGGGCGCTTCGTCGGAAAAGGGAATGGAGCGGGGCCGGTCATATGCATCCCCTGTGCGGAATGACGGTCGCGTCGGGCAGCAGGTCGATGTCGCGGATCGCGGCCTCTGCCGCTCGCACGATGTCGACCAATTCCTGCCGCGCGTTCTGACGGCTCCCGCCATGCGGCAGGAGGTTCAGGGCAGAGACGCCCTCGGCAGCCTCCTTCACCAGCGCCGCGACATGCTCCCATGTCTCGCGCGGCTCGTCGTCCGACCGGATCGCGTGAAACGTCCCGCCAGCCAGCGCGGCGAAATGCTCGGCGAGGACGGCAGCGGAGCCGGAGTTGATCCGGGCCAGCGTATCGACATAGTTGATGCCAAGCCCGCCCGCGCGCTTGCCCTTGGGGATCTCGGTATGCTCGGAGAGCGTGGACTGGGCCAACCCAAGGTCAGCCGCAGCGCTCTGAATGCCCCCCGCAGCCTCATAGGCGCGCTCGACGACGCTCTGGATCGTTTCCTTTGGGGTGTTCCTCATTCCGAAAAGTCTCCGGCAGTCTTCGGTTGGTGTTGCAGCCGCACCGCGCCATCTTGGGCGCATGGAACAGGACCAAAATTCAGGCAGCACCTTCGAGCGGCGGCATGAAATCTGCAGGGGCGAGCTTCACGCCCTTCTCCCGCGCGAGCTCCATGAGCCGGGGCACATGTCGGTAAGGCACCAGACCGTTCGTGCCGCCGCGCTCACGCGGCGCCTGCCACATCGAGACGCGTGTACGGTGGATGCCGATTGCTGCGGCCACCGCAGTCGGGCCGCCGAGGGCCGTGATGATGCTGCTTGCAGGTTCCATACTGCAGTCGTAGCGATTTCAGCTACACATCGCAAGCCGCGATGTAGCGATTTTCGTTACAGATGCTAAACGCCAGCCCAGATATGCTGTTCGCTGACATGCTGACGCGAACGCCCATCTCCACGCCGCTTAACGTGTGGCTTCTTCAGGCCTTGGAGCATTCCGGGCTCAGCCAGTCTGCGCTTGCAGAGCGGCTTGATGCGGTCGTGCAGAAGAAGGTGGATCGCTCGACCATCAACAAGATGGTGCTCGGGAAGCGCTCGATCTCGGCGGAAGAGCTGCTGCGAATCTCGGAAATCACCGGCTTCGACGTCCCAGGCGAGGCACCGCTGACGCCCACCATCGCCATCGCGGGCAAGGTTGGCGCAGGGGCTCAGGTGCCGGTTTTCGACGTCTACCCCAAGGGTGCCGGGCCGCAGGTCGAATGTCCGCCCGGCTTGTCGCCTCACGGTGTGGTCGCCGTCCAGATCGAGGGTGACAGCATGGAGCCCGTGTTCAGCGCGGGCGATCTGCTGTTTTACACCCGCCATACTCATGAAGGCGTCCCCGCCGATGTGGTCGGCCACCGCTGCGTGGTCGAGGACGAGGATGGTATGGGCTGGGTCAAGCAGGTAAAGGCGGGCGACGAGCCGGGCCTCTTTCACCTGATTTCCCTGAACCCCGGCGCCAACACGATGTGGAACAAGCGCCTGAGATGGGCCGCACGCGTGCGGCTACACTGGCCAGCGGAGCTTGCGAGGACGGTGTGACACCCGAAGAGGAAGTCATCCAGCTTGAACTGGAACTCATAAGGACGCGGCGCGCCGCGGTCGGAATGATTGTCGGAATCATCACAGGTATCACCTCAGACATCGAAACCCGCGCCGAAATCGGACAAAGCTTCATCGAAGGCGCCAAAGATGCTAATAGCGAGGCGCAACAGCTGGCACGCATGGTGGCGGACGCCCTTACGACGAGAGCGATTTAGGTGTCGTTCAAAATCCCTTTCACAGTGTCTCCGTCAGCTGGGCTAACAACAGACCCCAGCATTGCTGAAGAGTTTGCAACTGGAGGCGCTAATCCTTCAGGGCTAATTGCCGAGTTTGACGGTCAAAAGCTGGAATTTTCTGGAGGACTCAGGCATCATCACGTCTCGGAGTATGGTGCTGAAGCTCGTGGAAACGTACTACACGAATCTGAAGTGCTTTATGAAGGACGAATTCCTGTAGGAACTATCGAACGAATTTAAGAAGCGCCTACATATAGAGGACCAGCCTACGGAAAATAAGCTAGAAAAAGACATCGCAAACTTTTTCATGCTATTAGGATTGTGATGATTTTCACTGGCCTGCTCTTTTCCAACCCTTTATCATGCTGTGATGTTAATATGTCAAAATGTTGCCAGACTTGTTGCGTCAGGTCAACGAA
The DNA here is from genome assembly GCF_900100085.1 of Salipiger marinus. Classification (GTDB taxonomy): domain Bacteria; phylum Pseudomonadota; class Alphaproteobacteria; order Rhodobacterales; family Rhodobacteraceae; genus Salipiger; species Salipiger marinus. The sequence continues at coordinate 211,881 of NZ_FNEJ01000008.1, read as the reverse complement.
ATCAGATCAGGCTCTGGACCTTCGGCCACAACTCGGATTAAACTTTCAGAGGACTGGCGGTGAAAGTTTTCATTTTTGAAGGAAACAAGGTTGTTGCTTAAACTAACCGTTGCTGGAGCAACCGTTGCGACTGCATTTTTTGCTATTTCTATCCTTTGGGTGGGATCTGGTATTGTTCGCCTAGGTGACGAAATTACCTTAGGTATTGACCAAGAATGGGAAACGGTTTGCCTAACTAGTCAGTATGAAATTCCAGACATTGCACTCGACCGCGTTTTGGGGATGCAATGCTGGGATGGATTAGAAGCACCACAAAATACTATTTTTGTAACCTACAGCCAACCTGGCGGCACCTGTGTGCTTCAGAAAGCGCAAGGCCAGTTCTTGACTGATGGAAACTCAGAAACGCGGTGCTACAGCCGATCTGACGTTGAAGGATCGCGCCTTGTCAAGACAAACGGTGTATTCGAATTTGAGGAGTAGATAGATGTCTGAAAAAATACGAAAAATTTATAATAGATTTAACTCCAACGGTGGTCCTCTAGCTTCGGTGAGCTTTTTTTCGGGGTTGGATCAGCTTGGGCAGAGGGCACAAACATGGAAAATAGTTTCTTGATACAGACACGGAAGGTGAAGCCTGTGCGATGCATCACTTGTGGAAGTTGAGGAAGAGCACCCATGATTACAGTCACCTTGCGGTTACCAGACTTGCCGTCCGACTCATACTATGAGTGGCAAGGCACCAGCGGCGATGATGCGATCACAGGGTTCAGCGGTCAGACCAACTGGCTTTTTGGTAACGACGGCGAAGACTTTCTGTCCTCCGGACGTGGTGAAGAGCGCGATCTTCTCTTTGGCGGCAATGGAAGCGACACCTTGAAAGGTGGTCTAGGCGGAGACAGGCTGGACGGCGGGTTGGGGTCTGACCTTATGATGGGCGGACGCGAGGACGACGTGTATTACGTTGACGATTCTGGCGATGTGGTCGTTGAAAGAGCCGCTTGGTTGCCCGTTTTGGGAGGAGATGTTGTTTTCTCATCCGTGGACTTCGATTTTAGTGGGCTGGCCATCGAACGACTGGCACTAACCGGGTCGGCTATTTTCGGAACGGGGAACCGATTTTCAAATTTGATCGTAGGCGGCGATGCTGACAACATACTCGACGGTGGTCATGGTATCGACACGCTGAGAGGCGGCGATGGCGATGACACCTACATCCTGCGTCACGCGCAGGATACGGCTACAGAGCCGGGGATATCGCCGAATCTGAAATTCCTCGAAGCAACGCTGCACGGCCACGACACGGTTCTGGCCCACAACAGCTATCGCCTGATGCTCGGGATCGAGGATATCTTCCTCCAGGAGGTTGTCGGCAAGACCGGTGAACTGGTGGGCGGCCTCACCGCGTTCGGCAATAACCTCGACAATCTGGTGGTCGGAAATTCCACCGACAACAACATCAGCGGGCGTACCGGGAACGACACCCTGACCGGCGGCGGCGGGGCGGACGATTTCATCTTCGCCGACGAACTCGGCGCGCGACACGCCGACGTCATCACCGACTTCACCCCCGGCGAGGACCGCATCGTGATCAGCGGCGCGCGGGTCGACATGGACAGCGGCGCGCCCGATGCCGACGCCTTCCATCTCGGCGCCGAGGCCACGACCGCCAACCACCGTCTGCTTTTCGATGGCACGACGCTGCGCTATGACGCAGACGGCACCGGGGCTTCCGCCGCGCTCGACATTGCATATCTCGAGAACGCGCCCTTGCTGACGGCGGACGATTTCTTCATCACCTGACACTCGGAACGCGCGCCCCGCGGGGTTTTGCGTACCAAGTCTCCAACCCCGGCCCTCGTGCCGGGCTTTTTCATGTCCGCAGCGCTCAGCTAGGCGCAGACATCCGAAGGCCGAGTCGCACTGCATTCGGATTGTAGCGATTAAAGCTACATTTTTCATTGCATGTAGTAGCGATTTTCGCTACGTCTTTCTTGTCACCTGTCGATCTCCTGCCCCTGCAGGGCATCGGCCCACCGGACAGAGAAGGAGCCCCCAATGAATCCCTTCGACTTTCAGCAGAGACTTCTGACGCCCGAGCAGGCGCTCGCTCAGTCGGCGGCCAAGGTTGCCGCCAACCGCGCGCGGGCAGCCCGCCTCGGCAGTTATCGCGACCGGCTGACCACCGCCGCGCGCCGTCATCTTGGCGCGGGCGGCTGCTCCGGCGATCTGTGCCGGAACTGCAGCGGCACCGGCGAGGAGCCCCAGAGCTGGCAGAACGAGGACGCGGGCGGATCCTGCAGCGTGTGCCTCGGTCGGGGGATGCGCTGATGGACTGGCTCCAGACCGCAGCCACCATCGCCGGTGCTGCGGCTCTGGGCGGCGCTGCGCTTGGCATCATCACCGAAATCGTCCGCGCGCTGCAGGCGCCGGGCCCGTTCTGACGGAAGGAGACAGACCATGTCCAAGGTTTCCCTGCTGGACCTGCCCATCACCACCTTCACGCCCGATCAGGAGGGGCAGCCGCATCTGGCCTTCATCGACCGGCCCGGGCGGCTCCCGATCTACTTTCGCGGCAAGACCTCGATGCAGGCGCACATGAAGGCTGTGAGCTGGCGCGAGGAGGAGGCCGCGAAGGGCAATCTCAAGACGCCCGAGGAGCTGGCAGGCTGATGCCGATCCGCCAGCCCACCCGCGACCCGCTGAAATGGTGGCGCTTCGCGCTCATGGACCCCCGCACCGCGCGCCACGACGCGGACCCGCAGGCCGGGTTCTATGTGCGGCGCGCCGTCAGGGGCGGCCCCCTGCTGCCGGTCGAGGTTCGGCTGGTGCAGGAGATCGACCCCGCCACCGGCGAGCTGACCGCAGACGAGCGGCTTGAGGCCGAGGAGCTGGGCCGCAGGATCGACCCCTTCCGCATCTGGACGCATCTGCGCCCGGTGCCGGTGGAAGAATTCGAGGCGCTGGTCGAGCGCCACCGCGTCGATGAGCGCATGGCGGCAACGCATGTCGCCTTCGACCTTGCTGCAACCCCGATGAGACCCACGAAAGGAGTGCGCTATGCCTGATGGACAGTTTGCACCGATTGGACATAACTCCCCTCCCCCCTATCGCGCCGAGATCCTTGAGGCGCATCAGAAGAAGGCCGCAGAATTTCTGGACGCCGCAGGCGATTGGCTGGATCTCAAGGAGATCGGCAACCCCGAGCAGGCGTCGGAGCTGAACGACTTCATCGCGGGCGTCAAGAAGGTCGGCAAGGCGGTCGACGAGGACCGCAAGACGGACAAGAAACCGCATGACGACGCGGGCAAGAAGGTTCAGGCCGCCTATTCGCCGATCCTCGACAAGATGCGGCTCGCCATCGACCGCGTCATGCCGATGCAGACGCGCTGGCTGACCAAGGTCGAAGCCGAACGGCAGGCCGAAGCCGCCCGCAAGCGGGCCGAGGCCGAAGCCGCCGCGCGTGAAGCCGAGGAGGCCGCAGCAAAGGCCGCTGCCCGCAACGACATTTCGGGCGAGGTTGATGCCGAGGCGGCGCAGAAGCGCGCCAAGGAGCTGCAGAAGGACGCCGCCCGCGCCGCCAAGTCCAAGGCGAATGTGAAAAGCGCCACCGGCGGCGCCCGCACCGCGAGCCTGCGCACCACATGGCGCGCCAAGATTACCAACCTGCGCATCGCCTTCATGCAGTTTGCCGACGAGCCCGAGCTGCAGGAGCTGCTGGTGAAGCTGGCAGAGCGCCGCGCCCGCGCCAGCGATTTCGACCCGGAAGCCGAGAAGATCCCCGGCTTCGACCTGACGCCGGTCAAGTCCGCCGTCTGATCCACGCCCCGGTCCCCGGGGCCGGGCGCCCCCTTACCCCCATGACAGCAAGGAACGTCTGAATGTCCACCTCCATCGCCAAGATGCACCTCCGGCAGGTTCCCAACGTGCAGGGCCTGCTGATCAACGAGAACGCGCGCAGCCAGCTTGCCGCCGTCGCGGCCCGGCACATGAACCCCGAACGCCTGATGCGCGTGACCGCCAACGCGATCCGCACCACGCCCAAGCTGCAGGACTGCGAGCCCCTGTCGTTTCTGGGCGCGCTGATGCAGTGCGCGGCCCTTGGGCTGGAGCCCAACACCGTGCTCGGCCATGCCTACCTGATCCCCTTCGACAAGAACGTGAAGGACGAGGCGACCGGACGCTGGAACAAGGTTCCGCAGGTGCAGCTTGTCGTCGGCTACAAGGGGCTGATCGACCTCGCCCGCCGCTCGGGCCACATCACCAGCATTTCGGCCAATATCCATTACTCGGATGACGAGCTATGGGATTATGAGGAGGGCACCGAGGCGCGCCTGCGCCACCGTCCCGGCCCGCAGGACGGCGACAAGCTGCACGCCTATGCCATCGCCAAGTTCACCGATGGCGGCCACGCCTATGTGGTCCTGCCATGGGCGCAGGTGGTCAAGATCCGCGACGGCTCGCAGGGCTACCAGAGCGCCAAGAAGTTCGGGAAGCTCGACAGCAACCCGTGGGCGACCCACGAGGACGCCATGGCGAAAAAGACCGCCATCCGCGCCCTGTCCAAATACCTGCCCCTCTCTGTCGAATTTTCCGACGCGGTTCAGATTGACCATGATGGCGGCGCACAGGTCGATTACGCGGGCTTCGCCATGAACCCCGACGGCGGCGCCACCATCGAGGGCGAGTTTGTCGAAGGCGAGGCCGACGCGCCGGAGGCACAGGACGAGCCAGAGCCAGAGCCGGAACGCAAGCCCGCGCCCAAGGCCAAGGAGCCGCAGAAACCGCGCGAGCGCACCGATTACACCTCGGCGCCCGCCGAGGAGACCAAGGCGGCGGAGCAGCCCAAGAGCCAGCCCCAGACCACCACCGCGTCAGCACCCGCGGCGGAGGCCGATCCGAAGCACGTCAAGGTGTTCGAGCAGATCGAGAATGACCTCACCGATGGCGCGCCCCCGGCGGGCGTCCGCAAGTTCTATGGCGACAAGCTCGCCACCATGGAGGCCGAGGCGCCCGATCTCTTCGCCAAGGTCAACGCCCTGATGCAGCAGCATGAGGCGGAGGCCTGATCCATGCGGACCCTCGATATTTTCGGAAGCAACCTGCGCGAGATGATCGACCGCAAGCACGGCGGCAACGTCTCCGCCGCCGCGCGCGAGCTGCCGGTCAACCGGACGCAGCTGAACCGCTACCTCGAGCGCCAGAGCTGGCCCCGCCCCGATGTGCTCGAACGCATCTGCACGCATTTCGGCGTCGATGGCCGGGTGCTGCTGCAGCCCCTCAAGGACTTCGAGAAAGAAGGCGCCTGATCCATGCGCGAACACGATCTCATCCGCTGTTACTTCAATGGCTCGGCGCTGGTGCCGGACGGCAACTTTGCCACTGCAGCGCTGAATGACCGCCTTGGCGCGGGTGAGGTCGTGTTTGTGGATCTCGACCCGGAACGCAGCGCCAAGAGCCACAAGCACGCCTTCGCCTTCGTGCGCACCGCATGGCTCAACCTGCCCGACCAGCTCAAGGATGCACCCTATGCCGGAAGCCCGGATCACCTGCGCAAGCACGCGCTGATCGCGACCGGCTTCCGCAATGTCGAGATGATGCCCTGCGATACCGCCGCGCGGGCCGAATGCGCCGCCCAAATGATGGGCCGCATTGCCCGCAACCTCGATGGCTATGCCGTCACGGTTGTGGACGGGCGCGTGGCCTACTGCCTGACCGCAGAAAGCCAGAGCCTGAAGGCTATGGGCGGCAGGCGCTTTCAGGACTCCAAGCAGGCCATTCTGGACTGGCTGGCCGACTTGCTGGGGGTCACGCCCGACGATCTGGCCCGTATGGGCCGGAAGGAGGCCGCATGAGCCGCAGCACCGATGAATGGATCGCGGCCCATCCCGACCAGAAGATCCCGAACCGCGTGCGGCTCCGCGTCTTCGAACGCTTCGGCGGCATCTGTCAGGAGACGGGCCGCAGGATCGGCCCTGCGGATCAGTGGGACTGCGACCACGAGACCGCGCTCTGCAACGGGGGCGAGCACCGCGAAAGCAACCTCCGCCCCGTGCTCCGCGCGGCGCACCGCAAAAAGACCGTCAAGGACGTGGCCCAGAAAGCCAAGGACCGCCGTGTGCGGAGCAAGCACCTCGGCATCAGACCAAGGACCGCGAACGCGCTGCCCGGATCGAAGGGCAGCAAATGGAAACGCCGCGTCGACGGCACCGTCATCAGGAGGGACCAGTGACCCAGAAGAGCCCCACCCCCACGCCCCTGCCGCAGGACATGACCAGCTACCAGAGCGGCCAGCGTCTCCGGACATGGCTGGACCAGCGCACGCGGCGCGAGCCCCTGCCCATTGAGATGACCGGTATCGTCATCATCACCCTCGCCTTTGCCATTGCGACCCTTGTGCTGGTGCTGATCGCGGGTGCGGTCTGCGAAGGCCCCTCGTGAGCCGTCGGCGCTTCAGGAGCGACTGGTGGATCCTGCCCCTCCTCATCGGCGGCGCCTCGATCTGGGGCGCGGTCGCCAAATGGGTGCTGCCATGAGCAGCGCCGATCCCGAAACCCAACCCAAAGCCCGCAGGAGGCCGAACAAGATGGCACACCGTTTCAGCCTGACCGAAAAGCAGGTCCGCGACCTCATAGCGATGACACCGCCGGGATATGTCCCAAGCGTCACCTTGGCCTTTACCCGCGCCGACGAGACGGCGCAGGCTGGATCCCAGTCCTCCGCCAACCCGGCAGACCTCATCGAGCCATGACCAAGGGAAAAGATCTGCCGAGCTACATCCACCGCCGCAAGCGGGATGGCGTGCTGTTGTTCCGCAAGCGGTATGCTGGCAAGATTGTCGAAGTCAGGCTGGAGACGCAATTCGCCGAAGGCGAGCCTGTCCCCTTCGCCCTGCATCAGGAGCGCGAGCGTCTGCTGAACGCCCCGACCCCGGTGCGCGGCGGCGGAGATGTGGCCGCCGTCATTCGCGCCTATCGGGCCGCCTCCAAATACCGCGACCTGAAACGCCGCACCCGCGACGATTACGAACGGCACCTGCCCTATTTCGAGCAGAAGCTGGGGCACCTCGCGCCGCGCCAGATCGAGCGGCACCATGTCATCGCCTGGCGGGATGCCTGGGCAAAGCAGACCAGCCCGCATTTTGCCAATTATCGTCTGCGCGTCATGTCGATCGTGATGGAGCATGCCAAAGACATGGGCCTGCTGCGCAAGTCGGAGGAGAACCCGGCGAAAGGCATCAAGTCGCTGAAATACGAAAAGCAGGACCGCGAGCCGTGGCCCGAGGCCAAGATCGCGGCCTTCCGCAGCGCCTATGCCTATGGCACGCGCGAGCGCACGCTGTTCGAGCTGCTGCTTGGCACCGGCCAGCGCATCGGCGACGTGCTGCGCATGCAGTGGGGCCACATCACCGATGACACGATCCTGCTGCGGCAGGGCAAGACCGGCACGCGGCTGGAGATCCCGGTGACCCAGCATCTGGCCACCGCCCTTGCCGCCACGGAGCGGCGCAGCCTGTTCATCCTGACCAAGGACATGAGCAAGGCCAAACGCCCCGGCCAGTGGGAATACCGCGGCGCCGCAGACGCGATGCGCGCCGCGCGCGTGGCCATCGGCGCCGAGGCCTATGACCTGCACGGGCTGCGCTATACGGCAGCCTCAGAGCTGCTGCTGGCGGGCTGCGATGACGAGCTGATCGCGTCGGTCACCGGCCAGAGCGCGGCGATGGTGCGCCATTACACCCGGCACATCCGCCAGCGCGTGCGAGCCAGACAGGCGCAAGAGAAAAGAACATGAACGGAACGCGAATGTGTGGCAGGTTGTGTGGCAGAGGGTCTTGCGCCGCGCAGACCGATAGGCTAAACGCCTGACACCACATCGGAACGGCGAGTTGGCGGAGTGGTGACGCAGCGGATTGCAAATCCGTGTACAGGAGTTCGATTCTCCTACTCGCCTCCATATGTTTCAGGGCCTTCCTTGGTTTCGGCCTGACCCTCCCCCTCTTTGTTGTCGATGTCTCCGGAAGCCCTCGGGCTTTGTCCGGAGCGTTGCGCCGCCTGCAGGCCCGCTGTGGCCCCTGCCCCGCGGCACCGTCGCAAATGCGGTCCAGAATCCCGTCGCGCCAGAACGCTTTGTTAATTCACCGCGCGTATCACTCTGAGGCAACCGGGCGGCCCGAGGTTGCGCCGGGCCCCCGCAGAGTGACGCTAAAAAGGTGCCCCACCCGCGATGACCGATCTTCAACTTCATGTTCTCGAACCCGCGCGCAACCGGAACGGCGAGGATGCGCTTGTGCCTTTCCTGCTCGGCGCCCGCCACATGCCGATCCGCATTTCAGCACGGGAAGTTGCCCGGCTCGATTCCCACCGCCTGCAGCTGCTGCTTGTGGCCCAGAAGCAATGGGCGCTGGAGCAGGTTCCCTTCCAGCTCGTCGAGACGAGCGCAACCTTCCGCGCCGGGCTCGAAAGGCTCGGCGTTGCCCCCGACCATTTCGACAAGGACGCGATGCAATGACGACGAAAGTGCTCGCCATCGACGATTCCCGGACGATCCGGAACCTGCTTCGGGTTTCGCTGGAAGGTGCCGGTTTCGAATATCATTCGGCCTGTGATGGGGTCGAAGGCGTGGAGCAGTTTTCCGAGGTGGAGCCCGATGTGGTCATCACGGACATCAACATGCCCAATATGGACGGGTTCGGGGTGATCGAGACCCTGCGCAGCGGCCCGAATCGCACGACGGTGCCGATCATCGTGCTGACCACGGAAAGCGGCGCCGATCTCAAGGCCCGCGCCAGAGCGGCCGGAGCCACCGGCTGGATCGTGAAACCCTTCGACGACGCTTCGCTGGTTTCCGTGCTGCGCCGCCTGACCGGCCATATGGTGTAGCCATGTCAAGGAACGCGATCCGGGACACCTTCTTCGAGGAATGCGAAGAACTTCTAGAAGCGCTGGTCGAAGGCCTCTCGGCGATGGAGGAAGACGCCGGGAACATGGACGTGGTCAACGCGGTGTTCCGGGCTGTCCACTCGATCAAGGGAGGGGCTGGCGCCTTCGCGCTTGGCCGTCTGGTCAGCTTTGCCCATACCTTCGAAACCGTGATGGACAAGGTGCGGTCACAGGAGCTGATGGTGGACGAGGCGCTGATGCGGCTGTTTCACCGCTCCGGCGACCAGCTTGCCGATCTGGTGGAAGCGGCGCGCGACGAACGAGACCCGAATGCCGAAGCCGAAGCGACGATCCTGCGCGAACTGGAGGCCTATCTGGGCGAGGAAGAGCAGGGCGGCGACGAGGATTTCAGCTTTGATGCGCTGTCTTTGGATTTCGGTACGTCCGCAGACAGCGAGCAGAGCCCGGAATACCCGGAAACACCGCCCAGCGCGCTGCGCCAGTTCGACATCCGGTTCAAACCCAGCCGCGCTCTTTACGCCAACGGGCACGAGCCGCTGCTGCTTTTCGATGCGCTGGCGGAGCTTGGCACGCTGACGGTTCAGGCGGATCTGTCTTTTCTTCCCGATTTCGACGCGTTCGACCCCAATGACGCCGTGCTGGCCTGGCAGCTGCAGCTGGAAACGGCCGAGCCCGAAACCGTTCTACACGAGATATTCGAGTTCGTGGAATCGCTTTGCGAGCTCGATATGTCCGTGACCGAAGAGTCCGACACGCCGGATTTCGACATGGAAACGGTGACGGAAACTGCCGTGATGAAGCCGCCGCCCGCCACGCTCGTCAAATCCGCGAAGGTCGCCTCGGTAATGCCGGGCGCCGGATCAGACGGCCCGCCCAGTCCGCGCACCGCCGCCGCCTCCAAGGAAGAGCCGCGCGGGCCCCGCCCCACCCTGCGCGTCGATCTGGAACGCGTGGACAGGCTCATCAACACGGTGGGCGAGCTGATCATCAACCAGGCCATGATCTCGCAACGGATCGAAGAACTGGAACTGCCCGCGGTCGCCCATCTGACCAACGAGCTTGAGGCCTACAAGCTGCTCGCGCGCGACATTCAGGAAGGCGTGATGGCCATCCGCGCCCAGCCGGCCAAGCCGCTGTTCCAGCGCATGTCGCGGATCGTGCGTGAGGCGTCGGAGGCCACCGGCAAAAAAGCCCGGCTTGTCACCGTCGGCGATTCCACCGAGGTGGACAAGACCGTCATCGAACGCCTGGCCGATCCGCTGACCCATATGGTGCGAAACGCGGTGGATCACGGGCTTGAAAAGCCCGAAAAGCGGACCGAAGCGGGCAAGGATACCATCGGCACGATCCGGCTTTCCGCCTCTCACCGGTCCGGAAGCGTCTTCATCGAGATTGCCGATGATGGCGCCGGGCTGAACCGCGCGCGCATCCTCGAAAAGGCCATCGAAAAGGGTCTGGTGGTGCCAGAGGCCGAACTGTCCGAGGCAGAGATCGACAACCTGCTGTTCCTGCCGGGCTTTTCGACGGCAAGCGAGGTGTCGAACCTCTCGGGCCGTGGCGTCGGGATGGATGTCGTCAAAAATGCTGTGGCCGCGCTGGGCGGCAGGGTGTCCATTACCTCCAGTCCCGGGGCGGGCACGACCTTCACCATTGTCCTGCCGCTGACTCTTGCGGTGATGGACGGGTTCGTCATCTCGGTCGCCGATCAGACCATGGTCATTCCGATTGCGTCGATCATCGAAACCATCCGCCCCAACCGCCGGGACCTGCATTCCATCGGCACAAAGGGCTTCGTGATCTCCGTGCGCGGCGCCTATGTTCCAATCGTCGACGTGGCCAGGAACCTCGGCTTGGCTCCCGGTGCCCAGGATCCGGGCAATGGCGTGCTGCTTCTGGTCAGCACGGAATCGCAAGGTCTCACCGCGCTCCGGGTGGAAGCGATCCATGATCAGCGCCAGGTCGTGATCAAGAGCCTGGAAAGCAATTACGGCGCCATTCCCGGCGTCTCCGCCGCCACCATTCTTGGCGACGGCAAGATCGCCCTCATCCTCGATCCCCAAGAACTCGTGAAACTTCAGCCCGCCGCCCCCTATTTCGCTGCGGTCACCTCCCCCAGAATGGAACTTCGCCATGCTTGATGTCCTCGAAGGCCCGACGGAAACACAGTTCGAATTCATCACCTTCTCCGCAGGCAATCAGAGCTTCTGCCTCGAGATCACCCAGATCCGAGAGATCCGCCGCTGGACCCCAGTGACGAAGCTTCCCCACACGCCCGAAGACGTGCTGGGGGTGATGAACCTGCGCGGCGCCGTCATCCCGATCTTTGATCTTTCGGCCCGCTTTGGCCTTGGCAAGACGGTGGACAACGAGCGCAACGTGGTCATCGTCGCCGCCGCGGGTGGCACCACCGTCGGGCTTCTGGTCGAGTCGGTCTCGGAGATTTTGTCGGTCAACAAATCCTCCATTCAGGAGACACCCGACATCAAATCGGAAGCCGCCCGCCAGGCCATTCTTGGCGTCATTTCGGTTGGAGAGTCGATGGTGCGGGTCGTCAATCTGGATGCCGTGCTGGACACTGACGGGGGCATGGTCGCATGACACTGTCGCCGCTCGAGGCGGGCCCGCGCGAATTCACCTTCACCGATGATGACTTCCGCAATCTCGCCAAGCTCGCCCGCGCGGAATTCGGTCTGAGCCTTGCGGACAGCAAGAAGCCCTTGGTGTATTCGCGTCTGGCCCGGCGTCTGCGTGCGCGCAATGTCGCCTCGTTTCGTGACTACATGACCCTGCTGGCCGCGGAGGCCGAGGGCGAAGAACGGCTTGAACTCGTCTCTGCCCTGACCACGAATGTCACCAGCTTCTTTCGGGAAAAGCACCACTTCGACTCGCTCCAGTCGGAGCTTCTGCCACAATTCTCTCAGCAGAGACGCGTGCGCATCTGGTCGGCCGGCTGCTCTTCCGGACAGGAAGCGTTTTCCACCGCCATGACTCTGCTCGCGGCATTCCCGGATGCAGCCCGCCGGGACATGCGTATCCTCGCCACGGATATCGATCCGGCCATTGTACGCAAGGCACGGGCGGCCCGCTATCCTCTGGAAGAACGGGCGGCGATTCCGGCGGCCCTGCAGTCCCGTTGGACGGTAACACGGGAGACCGATCCCGGGTTTTTCGAAATGGCGCCGGACGTCAAGGCGCTGGTGACCTTCGGCGAACTGAATCTCGTTGAACCCTGGCCTTTCAGGGGGCCCTTCGACGCAATCTTCTGCCGCAATGTCGCGATCTATTTCGACCAAGAGACCCAACAGACCCTCTGGGCCAATCTTGCCAGGATGCTCCGGGAGGGCGGCCTGCTGTTTATCGGCCATTCCGAACGAGTCTCCGGCCCCGCCACATCGGACCTCGCGACTGCGGGCGTGACAACCTACCGAAAGCGACCGGGCCGCGACAGGCCGGCCACGAACTAGGAGACAATTATGAGCCTGAAAGATTCCCTCCGCATCATGGTGGTCGACGACATGGCAACCAGCCGTGGCCTCATCACACAGGCGCTCGACGAGATCGGTATCTCGAACTACGTCACCGAAAACGACGGAGCCAAGGCGCTCGCCCGCCTCTCTGCCAACCCCGTGCATCTCGTTCTGTCCGACTTCAACATGCCCAACATGGACGGGCTGGGCCTGCTCAAGGCGGTTCGCCAGAACAAGGCGACCCAACGGATGGGCTTTATCCTCGTCACCGGCAAGCCGACCCCGGAAATGGTGGCAGAGGCGAAGCAGCTTGGCCTGAACAACATGATCAAGAAGCCGTTTACCTCGCTGTCGCTCAAAGCCTGCATCGAAAGCGTGGTGGGAAAGCTTTAGGCCATGTCCATGCGCATCCTGACTCCCGGCGAAGCGACCTGGCTCCTGTCGCGAGAGATCCGCCATTTGCAGAACCGGCTGGAGCGGCTCGAGCATGGCATGGAGCATATCTATGCCAGAGAAGATGCGACTTTGGGCGCCGTCGCGATCACCGCGTTTCAGGAACTGGACATGCTGGCGCAGTCGACCGATGCCCTGGCCGCCTATGTGGAACGGCTGGCCCGCAAACTCGATGATCCCACCGGGCTGGACCTCGCCGAGGCGCTCGCCGCCATCCCTCTGCGCGAACTGGCGCTACGGCTGAGCGGTCAGGATTCAGATCAGCTTGTCGCCAATGCCCCTGAACTGTTCTGACAGCCTCGGAACCTTCTCCAGCGGGTCCACCCGCCGCAGCGCCAAGAGCAGACCATCGCGAAAAGCAAGACAGATCGGCACGTGCAGCAGCGCGGGCGGAAACCACCAGAAAGGAGCTGGACGATGTCGCGCATCACTCTAGTCATAGCACATCCGGACAGGGCATTCCGGCACCGTCTCGCTTCTGAAATCGCACCGTCGAGCTTTGTCGAGGTGATGGCAGAAACCACGGATCTCATGACCACCTACACGGTCGTGGAAGAGCGTGAGCCCATGGCGGTACTGATTGCCGAGCGTCTGGCGCTGATGCCGGAATTCGAGGTGATGCGGGCGCTTTTTTCGGCGCTGGACGTGCGCTGGCTGGTCATCAAGACCCGCAGCGAGGCGGAAGCCGCAAGGGAAGCTTCGCCCTGGAACCGAAAATCCGATCTGTTTGCGATCGATCCGGACACCCCGGCGCAGATCCTCGTGGATATGCTGCGAAGTGTGACCCGCACCGCGCGCCGGAATGCGCAGACCATCAGAAGCCAGCCCGTGGCCCCCAGAAGCCCTGCAGGGGTACCTCGCTCCGACCGGTTCATCCTGCTGGGTGCCTCGACCGGTGGCGTTGATGCCCTTCTGACGGTCCTGTCACATTTTCCCTCGGATTGCCCCCCCACGTTCATTGTGCAGCATACCGGAGGGGGATTTGGCGACAGCCTGACGCGCCTGCTCGACCGTCAATGCGCGGCCACGGTGCGCGCTGCGCGCGATGGCGACACGGTGCGGCCTGGCGAAGTGGTGATAGCGGCAGGCAGCCGCGCCCATCTGATGCTGGGCGGCGGCCATCCCATGCGCATCGTGCTGCGCAGCGGCGAACCGGTCTCGGGTCATATGCCCTCGGTGGATGTTCTGTTTTCTTCGGCGGTCCCTGGGGCCGGACGCGCGGTGGCGGCATTGCTTACCGGAATGGGCCGGGACGGTGCACAGGGGCTCAAGGAACTGCGCGACGCCGGGGCAACTACCTTTGCGCAGGATGAAGCCACGTCCATTGTCTATGGCATGCCCCGCGCGGCGGTTCAGCTGGGGGCAGCGCAAAGCTGTCTGCCCCTTGCCGAGATCGGACCAGCGGTGCTGCGCGCCTGCGAGGCGCCAAAATCTTCCCCCAGTGCAAGGATCATCGCAAAATGATCGAGTCCGGCGAAAAGCTCGTGAACGTGATCCAGGGAGAATACAAAATCTCCCGAAACCCGGGGGAGGTTCTGTCGACGGTGCTGGGATCCTGCGCAGCCGTATGCCTGTGTGATCCGGAAGCGCGGGTCGGCGGCATGAACCATTTCCTGTTGCCGCAGAGATCCGGAAAAGAGGGGGAAAACGTGCGTTATGGCGCATATTCCATGGAACTGCTCATCAACGGCATGCTGAAACATGGCGCGCGCAAGAACCGCCTCATCGCCAAGCTGTTTGGTGGTGCCAACATGATCAGCCAGCTGCGGGATATTGGCAGTGACAACGTGGCTTTTGCGAAGGAGTTTCTTCAGAACGAGTCGATTCCGCTCGCTTCGGCCAGCACGGGAGGAAGCTCCGCCCGCCGCATCCGGTTCTGGCCCACCGATGGGCGCGTGCGCCAGTTCATCGTCCCCGGCGAACTGGAACGGGTCGCGCCGATTGCCCCACCCAAACCAGCGGAGACCGAAATCATCCTGTTCTGACCTCAGATCACTTCCCCCGGCCTGCCATAGGGCGGCGTGTGCCCTGCAAAGCTCTTCACCGGCATGAGGGGCAACGAGACTGCCGCCGACGTTCACGCCTTTCACCGGGTCGCCCACCATGGGCTGCGCCTTCGCGATACAAGACAAGCGGCTTCACCATCGGAACAGCCGCAGGTTTCGCTCATGCGTTGATCTGGCACGTCCTCTGGTTAGGCTCGATGCAAGCTGCGACGCTGAACGCCAGAGCAGACCGAGCCTGCACAGGCAGGACGAGGGACTGAAGTTATTTGCAGGCGATCCCGTTGCGGCACACCCCGGGCCGGATGCTGCGTGAGAGATGACGACGCATCACACAAGCGCGCGGGCGGGTGACGCAATGAGGCAGGCCTATTGGTGAGAATGCAGCGCCGACACCTCTCGCGGTGGTCCCCCGGCGAGATGCGGGACCTGCGATGCTGCGTGATCCGGCTGAGGCGCGACCTTTTCGTGCCAAAGCGCGGCATAGGTGGGTGGGCAGGCTCGGCTTGCTGGTCAGCGGAGCAAGGCGCGGCATAGGGCGGATCCCGCCGGACAGGAGTCGCCGCGGACAGAGCGGGTGAGGTGAGGCATGCCCCGCGCTGGGGCGATTTTATGAATTACACTGCCCGTCAGCAGGGGATGGTGGTCTGGCGAAAACGGGCTGCGACAGGGTCTGATCGGGCTTTCAGGAGCTTCAACAGCCGGTTTCCGGGCTTTTGATGCTGCGCAGGAGGGCGATACCTGCCCCTGTGTCGCGCGCGGCAGCGGCCAGATCTCCGCGCGCCGCGCCACGCAGGGCATCGCGGCGACGTGCCCTGCCGGGGGGTGCTCGGATCTGGAGCACAAGGCCAGTCGCACCTCTGGAACTGCAGGCTCAACTGCCACGCGGCCCTAAAGCAGCCCGGTCCGGTGCCAGATCGACAGATGGCATTGCGGGGGCGCGCGTCGACGCCTCCTTTCTGGACACGGCAGTGCAGAAGGTAACGCTCTCCTCCACCCGCGCTACGGTGCCGGGCAGTTGGGCAGAAAACCCCGGCCCCGATGGCGGATGCAGACCGTGATTGATCCTCTCGGACAGGACCAGAAGAACGCTGGAGTGTAGACGACCTGGCGCTCTCCGGCCCTGTGACCTTGCGGAACGCTTTCCCGCCGCCATCCCTTTCGAAAGAACCGGTGGGGCGGAAGCGGGACAGTCGTCATCATCCCGGCGGAGAACGACCGGGCCTACGCCCTCGCCGCTCGGCCGGTCGATCAGGCCAGCACTTCGTTAAAGCGGATCGATCCGCTGGAAGGCCTGCCGCAGTTCTTCGGACCACGCATTGCTCATGCGCTTGAAGCCCTCGTCGGTGTCGGGAATGCGGCGCGTGCGCGAGATGCGCAGCGCATCGCGTTCGATCACGGCAAAATCCAGCGGCATGCCAACGCTGAGATTCGAGCGCAGGGTCGAATCCATCGACAGCAGCATCGCCTTTTCGGCATCGGCCAGCGTCGTGTCGGCCTCGATCACGCGGTCGAGAATGGGCTTGCCGTATTTATGCTCGCCGATCTGCAGATAGGGTGTGTCCGGCGTCGCCTCGATGAAATTGCCCTCGGGATAGACAAGGAACATGCGCATGGGCCCGCCCTTGCGCTGCCCGGCCACGATCATCGAGGCTTTGGCGGTCTGGCTCATCCGTTCCATCTTGGCGGCGATTTCGGTGGTGACGTCCGACAGCATCGCCCCCACGATCTCGGCCACCTGCAGCATGGTGGGCGCGCGCAGGATCGAACGGGCCGAGTCGGCATCTTCATTGGCATCGCTAAGCCGCGCCAGCGTGGTCTGGGTGATCGACAGCGACCCGGCGGTCATGATGGCGATCGCGCGCTCTCCGGGGTTTTCGAAGAGGAACATCTTGCGATAGGTCGCGATGTTGTCCAGCCCGGCATTGGTGCGGGTGTCCGACAACAGCAAGATCCCCGCATCCAGCAGAAGCCCCACGCAATAGGTCATAATCCCCCGGTTCCCTCCGACCACATCCCGCGCCTTGTAGGGCCGCCGCGCCGCCGCAGCAACCCTGCCCCATCGGCATGAAGGATGGATTACTGCTGCTGTTGCTGTCCTGCCGTAACCACCACCTCGACCACAAGCTGTTCGACCGGCACCGCCCCCTGCACCATGCCGCGGATCGGCGCCGCCTCCTGCGCATCGCCGCCCGAGCCCAGCCGGATGTAGCGTTCATCCGGGCAGCAGGCATTGGCGGGGTCGAAGCCGACCCAGCCCAGCGTCGGCACATGCAGCTCCGCCCAGGCATGGCTGGCCTCGTGGCTGGCGCCCGCGCCGTCCGACTGCAGATAGCCGGTGACATAGCGCGCGGGGATCCCCGCCACATGCGCCACCGCGATCAGCGCATGGGCGTGGTCCTGACAGACCCCGGCGCCGCCCGCCAAGGCTTCGGCGGCGGTGGTATGCGCCTCGGTCTCGCCGGGGCGGTAGGCGATGGCGGCAGACACGGCACGGCAGAGCGCATGGGCGCGGTCCAGATCGCTGGCGCTGTCCATGCCGCCCAGCGCCTCGTCGGACAGGGCGCGCAGCCCCTTGTCGGGGGCGACGGAGCGGGTGGCGCGCAGATAGGCCGAAGGCGGCACCTTTTCGCGGTGGTCGCGCAGCACGCCGAACAGGTCGATGGTCTCCACCTGCCCGGTCACCTCGATCTCGATCTCCGACACCGGGCCGCGCCAGCTGGCCAGCTCCACCCGGTCGCCGGCGCTGTCGGTAAACCCCGCGCCGCGCATGCAGCCTTCGGAGGTCACCGCCCAGGACAGCACCCGCTGCGAGGCGCAGCTGGCGGGCCAGAGCTTCTGGGACTGGACGATGCCGCGGACCGGCTCGTCGAAGAGGTAGCGGGTGACATGGCGCACGTTCAGGATCATACGGGCAATCCACTCAGATAGACGTTATGCACGGTCGTGGCGAGCTGGGCGTTGCGCGTCATGAACCGGGCCAGAAATTCGTGCAGGCCTTCGTCAAAGATATCCTCGACGCTGGCATTGCTCAGATCGTCAAAAAGCTGATGCGCCACGGCCTGCGCCTCGGTTTCCTTGTGGTAGTTCTCGGCGATGTTGTCGAGATATTCACAGGTCCATTGCACGCAGGCCGCCAGCGACCGGGGAAACTTGCGGTTCAGGATCAGCAGATGCGCGATCTTGGAGGCGGTGATCTCGCCGGTGTAGCTCCAGTTGAAGGCGCGCTGCGCGGTCATCGACTGCAGCAGCAGGGCCCACTGGCTTTGATCCAGACCCGAGCCCACATAGCTGACCGAAGGCAGCAGCACGTAGTATTTCACGTCGATCAGCCGCGAGGTATTGTCGGCGCGCTCCAGCGAGGTGCCGATGCCCATGAAGTTGTAGCCGTCATTGCGCAGCTGCGTGGCGGCGATGGAGCCGCGCACCAGATGGCAGGACCGCATGGTCCATTCGGTCAGATCCGACACCATGAGCTTGCTGCGTTCGGTGCGCTGCAGCTGCTTCAGCTCCTGATAGGCGGTGTTGAGCGCGTCCCAGACCGGCGAGGTCAGCGCGGTGCGCACCACGCGGGCGTTTTCGCGCGCCGCCGACAGGCAGGAATAGACCGACGAGGGGTTGTCGGCATCGAAGAACAGGAAGGTTTCGATGTTGCGCTGGTTGGGCTCGCCATATTTCTCGCGGAAGGGTTCCAGCGCGCCCTTGGCCTGCAGCACGGCTTCCCAGTCGTTGCGATAGCCGCCGTTCACATTGGGCAGCAGGGCGTTGCGCGCCCCCACTTCCAGAAGGCGGGTCGTGGTCTCGGCGCGCTCCAGATAGCGCGACATCCAGTAAAGGTGGTTTGCGGTCCGGCTCAGCATGTCGTCACTCCGCCAATACCCAAGTGTCCTTGACGCCCCCGCCCTGCGAGGAGTTCACCACCAGCGATCCCTCCTTCAGCGCGACGCGGGTCAGCCCGCCCGGGACCAGTTCGATGGTTTCGCCCACAAGGCAGTAGGGCCGCAGATCCACATGGCGCGGCGCGATGCCTTCCTCCACAAAGGTCGGACAGGCCGACAGCGCCAGCGTGGGCTGCGCGATGTAATTGTCGGGGTTGTGGCGGATGCGCGCGGCAAAAGCCTCGATGGTGGACTTGTCGGATTTGGGACCGACCAGCATGCCGTAGCCGCCGGATCCATGCACCTCCTTGACCACCAGATCCTCCAGATGCTCCAGCACGTATTTGCGGTCATCGGCCTTGGCGCATTGCCATGTGGGCACGTTTTCCAGCACCGGCTCCTCGCCCAGATAGAACCGGACCATTTCCGGCACATAGGTATAGACCGCCTTGTCATCGGCCACGCCCGCACCGGGCGCGGAACAGATCGTCACCCCGCCAGAGCGGTAGACATTCATCAGCCCCGGCACGCCCAGCATGGACTCGGGCCGGAAACACAGCGGGTCGATAAAGGCATCGTCGATCCGGCGATAGATCACGTCGACCTTCTTGGGGCCCTCGGTGGTCTTCATCCAGACGTAATCGCCCTCCACGAACAGATCCTGCCCCTCGACCAGTTCCACCCCCATCAGATCGGCAAGGAAGCTGTGCTCGTAATAGGCGGAGTTGAACTGTCCCGGCGTCAGGATGACGATATTGGGCTCGTGGTCGCATTTGGCGGGCGCGACCGAGGCCAGCGTCTTTTTCAGCAGCCCGGCATAGCCATCCACCGGCGCGATGCGGTTTTCCAGAAACAGCTGCGGGAACATGCGCATCATGATCTCGCGGTTCTGCAGCATGTAGCTGACCCCCGAGGGCGTGCGGCAGTTGTCCTCCAGCACATAGAACTGGTCGGGCCCGGTGCGCACCAGATCGATGCCGACGATATGGCTGAACACGCCGCGCGGCGGGCGGAACCCCACCACGGCCTTTTCATAGGCTTCGTTGTTGGTCACCAGATGTTCGGGGATGCGCCCGGCCCGGATGATCTCGCGCCGGTCATAGACATCGGCCAGAAACGCGTTCAGCGCCGCCGCCCGCTGGCGGATGCCGCGATCCATCTTGCGCCATTCCGCATTGGTCAGCACGCGCGGAAACATGTCGAACGGGATCAGCCGTTCCGGATCGCCGCCCTCGCCATAGACGGCGAAGGTGATCCCCACCCGGCGGAACAGCGCCTCCGCCTCGGACTGCTTGAGACTGCGCAGTTCGGCAGGCATCGAGCGATACCATTTCTCAAGGCTCTGATACCCGGGGCGGATTTCGGCGCCGTTCAGCATCTCGTTGAAGATCGGTGGCTCTTTGGGGCTCATGTTCTTCCCTTCACTCTTGCGCCCACGTTCCACGTTTCAGCAACGAAGCGGAAGCCCCCCCACAGGAAAAAGGAAATTTCGCGACGACTGGGCGCATAATTAATAGGCAAACGCCCGAATTCCCCGCCGGGTTCCCGCCGATCTGGCCAAAACTTGCGGGCTTTGCCGCCAAAACTTCCCGCAAGCCGCCTCCTAAAAAGGCAAAACCGGCATTTTCCGCCCAAGGATTAGGCGCGCGTTCGGACCGGCGCGGGCGCCGCCGGAAATCCTCATGGCGGGTGCCGCAGCGTCGGCTATTGGAATCGGGTGCCCGGCAAACGGGTGCGTCACGGGGATGCTGCCGGAGGCCGGTCGGGACCGGGCCAGAGGCGGCGAAACAATAATCAAGGCGGCACAGGGCCTCGCCCGGTCAGCCGGCCCTCGGGGCCGGCCCGGGACAGGATTGCCGGATTGCTGCTCCATAGGGATGCAAGTCAGATGACCAAGACATTGAAACTGCTCAGCACGGCCTCGCTCGCCATCGTCGCCGCGGGCGCCGTGGCGGCACAGGATGCCGAATGCCCCATCAAGGTGGGCGTGCTGCATTCGCTCTCCGGCACCATGGCGATTTCCGAGACGACGCTGAAAGACACCATGCTGATGCTGATCGACAAGCAGAACAAGGCCGGTGGCCTGCTCGGCTGCCAGCTGGAAGCGGTGGTGAAGGATCCGGCCTCTGACTGGCCGCTCTTTGCCGAAAAGGCGCGCGAACTGGTGTCGAATGACGCGGTGGACGTGATCTTCGGTTCGTGGACCTCGGCCAGCCGCAAGGCAGTGCTGCCGGTGATCGAGGAACTGAACGCGCTCTATTTCTACCCCGTGCAATACGAGGGCGAGGAAAGCTCCAAGAACGTGTTCTACACCGGCGCCGCCCCGAACCAGCAGGCCATCCCCGCCACCGATTACTTCCTCGAAGAACTGGGCGTCGAAAAATTCGCCCTGCTCGGCACCGATTACGTCTATCCGCGCACCACGAACCGCATTCTTGAGGCCTATCTGAAATCCAAGGGCATCGCGGACTCCGACATCTTCATCAACTACACCCCCTTCGGCCATTCCGACTGGTCGACCATCGTGTCGGATGTCGTGGCGCTTGGCGCGGATGGCAAGCAGGTCGGCGTGATCTCCACCATCAACGGCGACGCGAATATCGGCTTCTACAAGGAACTGGCGGCACAAGGCGTGTCGGCGGATGACATCCCCGTCGTCGCCTTCTCGGTCGGCGAAGAGGAACTTTCCGGCCTCGACACCTCCAACCTCGTGGGCCATCTCGCGGCGTGGAACTACTTCATGTCCGCCGAAGGCGAGGCCAATGCCGGGTTCATCAAGGAATGGCATGCCTTCATCGGCGACGAGGCGCGCGTGACCAATGACCCCATGGAGGCGCATTACATCGGCTTCAACATGTGGGTGAACGCGGTGACCGCCGCAGGCACCACCGATGTGGATGCCGTGCGCGAAGCCATGTGGGGGCAGGAATTCCCCAACCTGACCGGCGGCACTGCCGTGATGGGCGTGAACCACCACCTGTCCAAGCCGGTGCTGATGGGCGAGATCCGCGCCGATGGCCAGTTCGACATCATCTCCTCCACCGATCCGGTGCCGGGCGATGCATGGACCGACTTCTTGCCCGACTCCGCCGTGCTGGAATCGGATTGGAAAGACCTCGAATGCGGCATGTACAACACCTCGACCAGCACCTGCGTGCAGCTCAACTCCAACTACTGATCTGACGCAGTGACCGACGGGCGCGCGTCCTTCTCCCGCGCGCGCCCGTCGCGTTTCCTTTCCCCGACGAACCAAGAAGGGCCGTCCATGCTGCGCGCGCTCCTGACCTGCCTTGCGCTTCTGTTCTGCGCGACCAGCCCCGCCCGGGCGCAGACCCCCGACCTGCAGACGGTGCTGCAGACCTATGCCGCCGAAGTCGCCGATCCCGGCCGCCAGACGGTGGACACCGTGCTGGGTGCGCTGGTGGATGTGGGCGGGCCCGAGGTGCAGACCTTCCTCGAACGCTGGGCCGATCGCGGCGTCTACCAGCGCGCGGGCGACGGGCGGTTCTTCTATGCGACCGAAGCGGGCGACGGCTATGCCCTGACCGATCCGGCCACCGGCACTGACGCGGGCACCGCCAGCCGCGCCGAGATGACCCAGATCCGCCCCAATGGCGGGGTGCGCCGCGTCATCGCCTCGGCGCTGGTGCAGTTCCAGCTCTCTGATCCCGATCCTGCCCGCCGCATCGCCGCCCTCGACGCCATCGCGCGCAGCCCTTCCGAGGATCAGCTGGGCCCGCTGCGCGCCTCCATCGAGGACGAGCCCGATGACGACATCCGCGCCCGCAAGCAGCGGCAGGCGGGGATGCTGGCCGCGAGCTTCGGCGCCACGCCCGAGATCCGCATCGAAGCGATCGAAGCGCTGTCGGACGAGATCGCCGTGGACGTGCGCGCGGCGCTGAACCAGATCCTCGCGACCCGGCCCGGTGTCGCCACCACCCTGCCCCAAGACGCCAACATCGCCCGCACCCTGACCCCGGGCGAGGACATGACCGAAGCCGCAGCCTATGCGCAGCTGGTCGAGGCAGGGCTTGCGCAGCCGGTGCAGGGCCGCGACGCGATCAAGGCGGCGCTGACCGCAAACATCACCGAGGGCAGCGCAGGCGGCGTGCCGCTGGGCCAGCTCGGCAGCGAAGCCGCCCGCGCCCGCGCCTATGAAGCACTCGCCGCCGCAGGCAGCGTGCCGCCGCTGGTGACCGAGGCCGACCGGCAGGCCGCCCTCGCCTCCCATGTCTTCTACGAGGAATATGCCGAACCCGATCCCGCCATCACCACCGCCGCCCGCGCCGCACTGGACGAGATCGAAACCCGCGTGCTGCTGTGGCAGGGGCTGGATCTGGGGCTCGACAGCCTGTCGCTGGCCTCGATCTATTTCCTTGCCGCCATCGGGCTTGCCATCACCTTCGGGGTGATGGGGGTCATCAACATGGCGCATGGCGAATTCATCATGATGGGCGCCTATACCGGCTTCGTGGTGCAGCAGGTCATCCCCGATTACACGCTGTCGCTGGTCGTGGCGCTGCCGCTGGCCTTTCTGGTCACCTTCGGCGCGGGCGTGGCGATGGAACGGCTGGTGATCCGCTGGCTCTACAAACGCCCGCTGGAAACGCTGCTTGCCACCTTCGGCATCTCCATCGCGCTGCAGCAGCTGGCCAAGAACATCTTCGGCACGCAGGCGCGCCCGCTCACCTCGCCCGCATGGCTCGACGGCGCGTGGATCCTCAACGACGTGGCGGGGATCGCAAACATCCGCATCGCGATCTTCGTCCTCGCGCTGGTCTTTCTGGCGCTGATCCTCTTCATCCTCAAACGCACCCGCATCGGTCTCGAGGTGCGCGCCGTGACGCAGAACCCCGGCATGGCCGCCTCCATGGGCATCAACCCCGACCGCATCAACATGCTGACCTTCGGCCTTGGCTCGGGGATCGCGGGCATCGCGGGCGTGGCCATCGGGCTCTACGCGCAGGTCACCTCGGAAATGGGCGCCAGCTATATCGTGCAAAGCTTCATGACGGTGGTCGTGGGCGGCGTCGGCAATGTCTGGGGCACGCTGGCGGGGGCTGCGCTGATCGGCGTGCTGCAGAAGGGCATCGAATGGGTCAATCCCTCGAACACGCTCGCGGCGCAGACCTACATGATCCTCTTCATCATCCTGTTCATCCAGTTCCGCCCCAAGGGCATCGTCGCCCTCAAGGGCCGAGCCGCCGGAGACTGAGACCATGCGCGCCCCCTTCTCGATCGTTGCTTCTGGCGTCACCCTCCGGCCGGCCTCCGGCGGGGATATTTGGGGTCAGAAGAAACAGCTTCCGACCCCTTTCCGTCTTCTTCTGACCGGAAGTATCCCGGGGGTGAGGCCGGAGGCCGAGGGGGCAGAGCCCCCTGCCCACTTTTCCCGTCGCGCGGAGGACCAAACGGCATGACCCAAGGCCTTTTCCACCAGAACCGCTCCGTCGCCTGGTTCCTGCTGGCGCTGGCGCTGTTCGTGCTGCTTGTCACCATCCTGTCGGAGGCGGCGGGCAACGGCTATCTCTCCACCTCTTTCGTCAAGACGCTGGGCAAGACGCTCTGCCTGATGCTGGTGGCCGTCGCCATGGACGTGGTCTGGGGCTATACCGGCATCCTGAGCCTTGGCCACATGGCGTTTTTTGGCCTTGGCGGCTACATGATCGGCATGTGGCTGATGTATGCCCGGACCGAGCTGATCATCGCCGACTCGCTGCGCGCCGCCGCGATCCCGCCCACGCCCGAAGAGATCCGCGATGCCGTGGGCCAGCAGATCTTTGGCGTGGTGGGCAGTGCCGATTTCCCGTGGCTCTGGATCTTTGCCGACAGCCTCGTGCTGCAGCTGGCGCTGGTGGTGCTGGTGCCGGGGCTTCTGGCGCTGGTCTTTGGCTGGCTGGCCTTCCGGTCCCGCGTCACCGGGGTCTATCTGTCGATCCTGACGCAGGCGATGACACTGGCGCTGTCGCTTTACCTCTTTCAGAACGAGGCCGGGCTGCGCGGCAATAACGGGCTTTCCGGCCTGCAGAACCTGCCGGGGCTCGATGCCGTGCCGCAGGCCACGCTGTCGATCTGGTTCTTCTGGGCCTCGGCGGCGGCGCTGGCTCTGGGCTATGTGCTTTTTGCCTGGGTGGTGTCGGGCAAGATGGGCTCGGTCATCCGCGGCATCCGCGACAATGAAAGCCGGGTGCGCTTTCTGGGCTATCACGTGGAAAGCTACAAGCTTTTCGTCTTCACCCTGACGGCGGTGGTGGCGGGCATCGCGGGCGCGCTCTATTATCCGCAGGCGGGCATCATCAACCCCGCCGAGGTCGCCCCCATCGCCTCCATCTATCTCGCGGTCTGGGTGGCCATCGGCGGGCGCGGGCGGCTTTACGGCGCAGCCCTCGGGGCGGCGGCGGTGTCGTTGCTGTCAAGCTGGTTCACCGGCGGCGGCGCGCCCGACATCAACCTTGGCGTCTATACCGTGCAATGGACCGACTGGTGGCTGGTGCTGCTGGGGCTCAGCTTCGTGGCGGTCACGCTTCTGGCCCCCAAAGGCATCGGCGGGCTCTTCGATCTGCTCAGCCGCCGCCATCCCGTGCCGCTCCGCACCGGCGATTTCGGCCCCGACAAGGGCGCCCGCCGCACCGTCGAAGGCGAGGAGGAGAAATGAGAACGCTTCTTGAAATGTCCGGCGTCTCGGTCAGCTTCGACGGCTTCCGCGCCATCAACAACCTCAGCTTCCAGATCGCCGAGCCGGAACTGCGCGCCATCATCGGCCCCAATGGCGCGGGCAAGACCACCTTCATGGACATCATCACCGGCAAGACCCGGCCCGATTCCGGCCGCGTGCTCTGGGGGGAGAAATCCGTCTCGCTGCTGAAGATGTCCGAAAGCCAGATCGCGCGGGCGGGGGTGGGGCGCAAGTTCCAAAAACCCACCGTGTTCGAGGCGCAGACCGTGCGCGAAAACCTCGCCCTCGCCCTGAAGAACAGGCGCGGGCCGTTCGACGTGCTGCTCTACCGCAAGACCCGGCGCGGCGCCGCCCGGATCAAGGAGATCGCCGAGGAGATCGGCCTTGCCGCCGAACTGCCGCGCATCGCGGGCGAACTCAGCCATGGCCAGAAGCAGTGGCTGGAAATCGGCATGCTGCTGGCGCAGGATCCGCGGCTGCTGCTGGTCGACGAACCCGCCGCGGGCATGACACCCGCCGAACGCGAACACACCACCGACCTGCTGCGCCGCGCCGCCCGGACGCGCGCGGTGGTGGTGGTGGAACATGACATGGAATTCGTGCGCCGCCTGAACTGCAAGGTCACCGTGCTCTGCGAAGGTGCGGTGCTGGCCGAAGGCTCGCTTGACCATGTGACTTCCAATCAGGACGTCATTGACGTCTATCTCGGACGCTGAGGACCCCAGATGCTGAGCGTGGACAACCTGACCCTGCATTACGGACAAAGCCAGATCCTGCATGGCATCGGCATCACCGCCGAGCCGGGCAAGGTCACCGCCGTGATGGGCACCAATGGCGTGGGCAAGACCTCGCTGCTCAAGGCCATCGCCGGGCGCCACCCCTATGCGCGCGGCACGATCACGCTGGACGGACAGGTGCTGGACCATCTCAACGCCTTTCAGGCGGCGCGCGCGGGCATCGCCTATGTGCCGCAGGGGCGCGAGATCTTCCCGCTGATGACCGTGCAGGAAAACCTCGAATCCGGCTTCGCCTGCCTGCCCCATGCCGAACGCGGCGTGCCCGCGCATATCTTCGAGCTTTTCCCGATCCTCAAGGATTTCCTGCACCGCCGGGGCGGCGATCTGTCGGGCGGCCAGCAGCAGCAGCTGGCCATCGCCCGCGCGCTGATCACCCGCCCCCGGGTGCTGCTGCTCGACGAGCCGACAGAAGGCATCCAGCCCAACATCATCCAGCAGATCGGCCGCGTCATCGCGCAGCTGCGCGAACAGGGCGACATGGCGGTGATCCTTGTGGAGCAGTATTTCGACTTCACATGGGGGCTGGCCGACCGCTTCTTCGCCGTGACCCGCGGCACGGTCTCGCTCTCGGGCGAGGCGGGCCAGATCAGCCGCGAGGCGCTGCTGGACAAGGTCTCGATCTGACATTCATCTTGCCCCTAAACTCCGGGGGAGTCTGCGCGCCAGCGCAGACGGGGGCAGCGCCCCCTTCTTCTTGAACTGTCTGCCTGTGGCGGACGGGGGCAGCGCCCCCATCTTTTGAACTGTCCGCCTGTGGCGGACGGGGGCAGAGCCCCCATCTTTTTGAACTGTCCACCCGTGGCGGACGGGGGCAGCGCCCCCTCCCCTCCTTCCAGCCCGCGTGCTAGACCCGGTCCACCCTAGCCCGGAGAGCCCCCATGCGCGCGCCCAGCCTGCCCCTCACCCGTGACCTCGTGCTGATCGGTGGCGGTCACACCCATGCGCTGGTGCTGCGCATGTGGGGGATGGATCCGCTGCCCGGCGCGCGGCTGACCCTGATCAGCCCCGGCCCCACCGCGCCCTATTCCGGCATGCTGCCCGGCTTTGTCGCGGGACATTACGCCCGCGACGACCTGGAGATCGACCTTGTCCGCCTTGCACGCTTTGCCGGGGCGCGGCTGGTGCTGGGCGCGGCCACCGGGCTCGATCCGGTGCGGCGCGAGATCCATGTGGCGGGCCGCGCGCCGATCCGCTTTGACCTCGCCTCGGTGAATACCGGCGTCACCAGCGCCATGCCCGACCTGCCGGGCTTTGCCGAGCATGGCCTGCCCGCGAAACCGCTGGGGCCCTTTGCCGAGGCCTGGGAGGGGTTCCGCGACCGGCACGGCCCCGCCCGCGTGGCGGTGATCGGCGGCGGGGTGGCGGGGGCGGAACTGGCGATGGCCATGGCCTTTGCCCTGCGCGCGCGGAACCGCAAGGCAGAGGTGCATCTGCTGGACCGGGGCACGGCGCTGTCGGCGCTGCGGCCCCCCGCCGCCGCCAAGCTGCGCGCGGCGCTGGAGGCGGCGGGTGTGACCCTGACCGAGCAGGCAGAGATCACCCGCGTCACCGCCACCGGGCTTGAGCTTGCCGATGGCCGCCGGATCGCGGCCGAGTTTGTCACCGGGGCTGCGGGGGCGCGGGCGCAGGGCTGGCTGGCCGCGACCGGCCTTGCCCATCACCACGGCTTTCTCACCGTGGATTCCACGTTGCAAAGCTCGGACCCGGCGGTGTTTGCTGCGGGCGACTGCGCGCATCTGCGCGACAGCCCGCGCCCCAAGGCCGGGGTGTTTGCGGTGCGCGAGGCGCCGGTGCTTTACGCCAACCTGCGCGCGGCGCTGGCGGACAGCCCGGACCGCCGCCGCTACCAGCCGCAGCGCGATTACCTCAAGCTGATCTCGCTGGGGGGCAGATCGGCGCTGGCCGACCGGTTCGGGCTTGCCCCGGCAGGCCCGCTGATGTGGCGCTGGAAGGATCACATTGACCGCCGCTTCATGCGGAAATTCCGCGACCTGCCGCAGATGGCCCCGCCGCCCCTGCCGGTGCCGCACGCGGCGGGCACCCCCGACACCGCGCCCCCCCTGTGCGGCGGCTGCGGCGCCAAGGTCGGACGCGGCGCGCTGGCGGCGGCCCTTGCCACCCTGCCGCCGCCCGCCCGCGCCGACGTCACGCCGCTGCCCGGCGACGATGCCGCCCTGCTGCGCACGGGCGGGGTGCGGCAGGTGCTGACCACCGACCATCTGCGCGCCTTTGTCGAGGATCCGGGCGTGATGGCACGCATCACCGCCGTCCACGCGCTTGGCGACATCTGGGCCATGGGGGCGGCCCCACAGGCCGCCACCGCCAGCCTGATCCTGCCCCGCATGTCGGAAGCCTTGGCCGAACGCAGCGTGACCGAGATCCTTGCTGCCGCGTCGGAAATCTTCCGGCAGGCCGGGGCCGAGATCGTGGGCGGCCATACCTCCATGGGCGACGAACTGACCATCGGCTTTGCCATCACCGGTCTTTGCGACGCGGCGCCCGTCACACTGCGCGGCGCGCGGCCCGGCGATGCGCTGGTGCTGACCAAACCGCTGGGATCGGGCGTGGTGATGGCGGCGGAAATGCGCGGGCTGGCCCCCGGGGCCGCTGTCGCCGCAGCGCTGGCCTCCATGTGCCGTCCGCAGGGCGATGCGGCGCGCCTGCTGGGCGGCGCCCATGCCATGACCGATGTGACGGGCTTTGGTCTGGCCGGGCATCTGCACGGCATCCTCATGGCCTCGGGCTGCGGCGCGCGGCTTGATCTGGCGACCCTGCCGCTGCTGGCGGGGGCCGAGGCGCTGGCGCGGCAGGGCATCCGTTCCTCGCTTTATCCGCAGAACCGCGCCGCCGTGCCGGGGCTGGAGGCGGCGCAGGGCGCCCGGGCGGATCTGCTGTTCGATCCGCAGACGGCGGGCGGGCTGCTTGCGGCGCATCCCGACGGGGCAGCGGTGGTGACGGCGCTGCGCGCCGCAGGTTATGACGCGGCGGTGATCGGCCAGATCACCGACGCGGCCCCCGGTCAGATCACGCTGGTCTGAAGCACCGCCGCGATGCGGTCCGCCAGCCGGTCCAGCGCGGGCGCGTCAAGCGCCGGCGTTTCCACCCGCGCCAGCAGCGCAGGCGCGATGGCGCGCATGGATTTTTCGTAAGCCGGATCATAATGATCCGCCGCCAGCGAGGCGCAGAGGCCCAGCCGGTCGCCCGCATCGATCTGCCCGAGCCAGCTGTCCACCAGCGCATGGCCGCGATGGAACCGCAGCACCGACAGCTTGTCCTTCAGCGCGGGCGCGTCGGACAGGATGTCGTCATAGGCGGCGTTCAGATAGGCGGCGCGCGCCTCGAGCGGTGCCGTCACCTCGATCCACGGCGCGAGCTTCATCGCCTCCCACAGCGCGGGCGGCAGCAGGATCTGGCCGATCTTGCTGCTTTCGGCCTCCACCAGCACGGGCCGGGCCGGATCGAGCCCGTCAAAGGCCTGTGCCAGCGCCGTCTCGAACGCCTTCTGGCTGGGCTGTCCGCCGGGCATGGATCCCAGCAGCGAGCCGCGATGCCGCGCCAGCCCTTCCAGATCCACCACCTGCACGCCACGCGCGGCAAGGCGCGGCAGCAGCGCGGTCTTGGCGGTGCCGGTATGGCCGCCCAGCTGCACCAGCCGGTGCGGCAGCGGCTGGTCATACATGGCCTGCGTCACCAGACGGCGGAAGCTGCGATAGCCGCCCTCCACCACCTCGGCGCGCCAGCCGATCTGCTGCAGCATCCAGCCGAAGGATCCGGACCGCTGCCCGCCGCGCCAGCAATAGACCAAGGGCCGCCAGCCGCCATCATGATGCGACAGCGGTCCCTCGATATGGGCGGCGGCGTTGCGGAACACCAGGGCCGCCCCCAGCTTGCGCGCCAGAAACGGCGACTGCTGCTTGTAGATGGTGCCGACCCGCGCCCGCTCCTCGTTGTCGAGCACGGGCAGGTTGATGGCACCGGGGACGTGATCCTCGGCAAATTCAGCCGGGCTGCGCACGTCGATCACCGTGTCAAAGCCATGGCGGAAGATGTCGGAAAGCTGGGGGAAACTGCGGGTCATGCCGGCAGAGATAGCGGCTGCCACGAGGCCGGGAAAGCGCGATCTTCGCCGCGCGACAGATCGGTGAATTTTTTCCAACATCCCCTCTGGACACCGCCGCGCGGCTCGGCTATCCCCCGCCTCACCCGAGAGGCAGTGATGCTTCTCTCCCGTGCCCGGGTAGCTCAGGGGTAGAGCAGTGGATTGAAAATCCTCGTGTCGGTGGTTCGATTCCGCCCCCGGGCACCACGCCTTCCCCGTGGTTTAGCAGCGTCAGTTCTTCGGTCCCGTCAGTACCCCCCGTCTCCTCCCTCCTTTCCATATCCGTCTCGTATGGTCGCTCCGAGTGCCGCAGCCGCGGTCCGGGGTTTCTTGCAGTTTCAAGACCTTGCGTTTGCGAAATTAGATAAAGACATGAATTTGAATCCCGAACCGACTGAGCTAGCGGTATCTTCTCGACAGCCGCAGGAAAGCCGCACCGTGTCCCGCACTGACCTTCTGATCGGCGGCTTCACCGCTGCAACGGCCGTGTTGATCGTGGTCGGATCGCTGGAAATCCTGCCCGCGCTGGATCACCGCCCGCTGGTCTCCGACAAGTTCGAACATGTGCTGGCCTATGCCGTGCTGGTGCTGCCTGCGGCGGTGGTCCGTCCCGGCTGGCTGCTGTGGCTGGTGCCGGTCGGGCTGGTGCTGGGCGGGCTGATCGAGGCGGTCAAGCTGCTGAAGGGCGGGTCCGAACTGGTCAATGACCTTGTCGCCGCAGCGATCGGGCTGGTTCTGGTCAGCGCGGGGTCGTTCACCCTGCGCTGTCTGGTCGCCCTCATGCGCAATGACCTGCGGCTGCCGCCAGACCTTGCCGACCGGCTGGACTGACCCACCCCGCCCTTTCCGCTCCACAGATCGCACCGTGGCTGCCCGCATGACCTGCGGTGCGGCACGCCTGCCTGCGCGGCTTGCGCACCGCCTGCGCGGCTGACCGGTCCCGGGGCCTGCGCAAAAAAACAGGGTGGCACCGATGGTGCCACCCTGCATGTCGTTTTGCCCTGAGGCGGGGTCGATCAGGCCATCGGCAGCGCGACGAAGGCCGTGTTGTCCAGATCGCCCTGCGACAGGTTCTTGATCAGGATTTCGTCGGCGCCGAAGTCCAGCAGCAGGTCGTTGCCCATCTGCGTCAGATCCGCCGCCGCCATCAGACCGTCCAGATCGCCGATGCCCAGACCGGTCAGGTCAAGCTGATCGGCCTCCGCAAGGGTGAAGTCGGCAATCTGGTCCTGACCGAAGCCCGCCGCCGCGAAGACGAAGACATCCGCCCCGCCCTTGCCTGCCATGAGGTCGTTGCCAGCACCGCCCGAGATCATGTCATCCGAGCCAGCACCGGTCACGCGCTGGTTGCCGGTCTCGCCGTCGATCCGGCGGGTCACGGCCACCGCGCCATCTTCATAGGTGGTCTCGACCATGTCGCCATTGTCCAGAACCGCCGTGGCGCCCGTCAGGACACCGTTGTCATAGACCCGCTCCAGCGAGGAGAAGGCGAAGACATCGGCATTGTCCTCAAGCAGCGTGCTGACCACCATGCCCGCGTCGAATTCGGCGGTGATGACCTGCCCGTTGTCATAGGTGGTGACCCGCTCGACCAGCTCTCCGGCTTCGAACTGCATCGCGACCGAAGCCACGTCGAGCACATCTTTCGTGTCGACCATGCCGCGGGTGGCGATCAGCCCGTCTTCGAAGGTGACCGACAGTTCGCGCCCATCTTCCTGCAGGACCGTCACGCCGCTGCGCGCGCCGGTTTCGTCATAGGTGCGCACGGTCTTCTGCGTGTCGGTGACCATGGCCGTGCTTTCCAGCTGGCCTGCCGCGTTCCACTGCAGGGTCTGGATGTTGCCGTTGTCGAAATCCACGACCCGCTCGCGCAGCACATCGGCGCCGTCGAACGTGTCGGTGACCATGGACACCGGGCGGTCGCCGTTATCGCCGCGCAGCACCTGACGGGCAAAGCCGAGGTTGGTGATGTTCAGGTCGCTGTCGCGGCCCGTCTCTGCCTCGTCAAAGGCGGTGTCGACCGTGCCGTGGTTGGCGGCCAGATACTCGGCAAAGGCATCCTGTTCGGTGCCATTGTCGGCAAAGGTCGCAACACCGTCACGCAGCGCATCCGCCTCGCCGTCACCATCCAGATCGTAAAGGTCGACCCGGTCGGGGTTCGACAGATCGAGCGGGTAGCCGTCCCCGTTCGGCAGCATGAAGTTCAGCACCACGGCGCGGATCACCAGATCGGCATCCGCCACCGTCACGCCGTTCCGCACCAGAGCCACAAGGACGTTGCCATCCTCGTCCACGATGTCGGCCTGCGTGACCCGGCTGCCTTCGGGGCGCGCCGGATCAAAGCTGTATTCCACCCCGGCGAACTGGCCAAAGGCACCCTGACCGCCGCTGTTGGCGGCATGGTTCAGCACCGCGACCATCTCTGCCGCGGTCATGCTGACCAGCGACAGGCCGTTGTTGAAGGCCAGCGCCGAGCTGATGTCGTTCTGGCTGATGGCGCCTTCGGCCTTGATGACGTTGCCGTCACCGTCGACCAGTTCCTGATTGGGCAGACGCACCGCCTCGGTGCCGCCCGCGGGCACGGTGACCTCGCCGATGGAGGCGCGGATGCCGCCGCCATTCTTGATGGAGACCATCACCGAATTGTCCTGCTCCTGCGCGTAGGCAAGGTTGGCCTTCGCGGTCAGGTTGCCAAGGTTGGTTTCCTGGCTGCGGACGCCATCCGTATCGGTGCCGGTATCGGCGCCGGTGCGGTTGCCGTTCAGGAACACGTCCGAGTAGCCGAAGACGTTGGACTGGGTCGCGACGATTTCCGCCTCGATCTCGTCCACGATCTGCTGGATTTCCGCATCCACCAGATCCTCGGCCCCCAGTTCGGCCACGCCCTCGGCGTCGGTGGCATAGGCGCCCGACACGTCGGCATCATAGCTTTCCGGGATGATGTGGCCGTTTTCGTCGAAGTCGACGACCAGACGCCCGACATACTTGTAGGAGCCATCGGTGTTGACCACCGCGATCGGGTTGCCGTCGGCATCCGTGGTGAAGATCGGATACTGACCCTGATCGCTGTCGCCATCGCGCGGGCGGTCGTTTTCATCAAAGAGCCGGGTGTTGGACCCGCCCGCGATGATCACGTCGACGTTGCTCAGGCGGCCCGCCAGTTCCACTTCGATGTCCAGCACCTGCATGTGGGCCATCAGGATGACCTTGTCCATGCCGGGGTTGGCGGCAAGCAGCGCGTCGACCTCGGCCTGGATTTCGGCGGCAAGCGCGTCCAGCTGGTCGGCGGTGGGGGTGTTGTCGAAGGGCAGCGGGGACACGCCCACATTGCCCGGCGAGGAGATGCGGCCCAGCGTCGGCGTGGTGGCGCCCACGACACCCACCAGTTCGGTGGTGCCGGTCTGTTCGCTGTCCACGGTCAGCACCACCGAAGAGGTGACGGTGCCGCCCTGCGGTGCCTGACCGCCTGCCACTTCCAGCGCGCCCAGTTCGGGGTTGGTCGAGAAGTCGAGGTTGGTCGACAGGTAGGAGAAGTCGGTCCCGCCGAAATCCTCGCCAAGGATGGTGCCCGGTGCCTCGCCCGAGATCAGACCGGCAAGGTTGGCCGGGCCGAAGTCGAATTCGTGGTTGCCAAGCGCCATGGCCTGAATGCCCAGCTCGTTCTGGATCTGGATGTCGGCGATGCCCGCCGAGCCGTAAACGGCGGCGGAGGCGGCGTAGAAGGGCGAGCCGATGATCGCGTCCCCCGAAGACAGGGTCAGCGTGTTGTCGGCGATCCCGTCATTGCCCACATCCTGCGCGCGCAGGCCGTTCAGCACGGCCGACAGGTTCGGCGCGTCAAGCAGCGCCGAGGTCGAGGCTTCCTGATCGGAGAAGTGCAGCAGTTCCAGCGTGAAGTTCGGCGCAGCAGGCGTGCCCACCGTGCCCGGCGAGGCGATGGCAGGTTCGGTGCCGTCGCTGCCGCCCAGTTCTTCGGTCGCCACGGCGCCCGAGGCATTGCCCACGGTGGAGCCTTCGCCAAGCGCCACGTCGTAGGAGACGCCGCTGGCCAGTTCCGGAATGACCGCAAAATCGGCCTCGACACCGCCCGCAAGCGGGTTGCCGACCCACAGGGTCACGCCGTCACCCGACTGGCCCAGACCGGAACCATCGGTAAAGGCCACCTGCACGTCGGTCAGATCGGCCTCGGCGGCCCAGACATCGCGGAAGGTTGCGGCATCGTCGGCAGTGCCGATCACCACGATCGCGGTCTCGCCCGGGGCCAGCATCGACACGCCGTCGATCACGGTGGCGTCGGCAGCGCTGCGGCTTTCGTCATCGTAATACAGCGCGCCATGCACAGACATGTCATAGGCGACATCGCCGGTATTGGTGACCTCGAACCAGTCGCCGGTCAGATCGGTGCCATCCTGACCCACCCAGGCTTCGGTGATGGTCAGCGTCGGCGCCTCGGCGGGCTCCGCTTCGTCCAGAGAGTAGATGCCCAGCGTCGCGGACACCTCGTTGGTCACCACATAAAGCGCCTCGCCGGTGGGGCTGTCTTCGGCAGAGATCACCAGCGTGCCTTCGGGGCTGACATCGCCCGCATTGCCTGCGGAGCCGACATAGCTGACGTCGGCGGGGTTGGTGACGTCAAAGATCAGCGTGATGTTGGAGCGTTCCAGACCGACGAAGGCATAGGCCTTGTCGCCCACGACGCCGACCGTCACGCCCTCGGGCTCCGGGCCCTTGTTGTCGGACCGGCCATCATCCCAAAGCTCGGGGAATTCGGCGGCGATGATCCGCTCCAGCGCGTCGCCGCTGTCGAACACCATGGTGCCGGTCTCGTCGAGGATCGAGAAGGAGCGTGCGCCATAGGCCAGCAGCTGGTCCACATCGCCGTCGCCGTCGATGTCGCCATTGAGCAGCGGCGCGTTGGTGACGTTGAGACGGCCAAGCACCTCGTCCGCCTGCAGGGCTGCGGCATCCGGGAAGGCGTCTGCATCCAGCGTCACGTCGGCTGCGCGTTCGCTTTCCTCGGGGTCCATGAAGTCGTCACGGTCGTCGCCTTCATTGGCGATGATGTAATAGGTCTGGCCATCCTCGGCGGTGTAGGAGGTGATGGCATCGGGCATGAACTGGCCGATCACCGGGTTGCCGGTGGTCAGGTTCATGCCGCCGTCGCGGTCGGAGAAATCGGCCTGAAGGTCCGAGAAATCCTTGCCGCCCAGCGGAACGATGTCGGTGAAGGTCATGGTGGTCAGGTCCAGCACCGCGATGGCATTGGCTTCCTGCAGGGTGACCATGGCGGTCAGGCCATCGGCGGAGACGGAGATGAATTCCGGCTCCAGATCGTCGGACACGCTCTGGCCTTCGAAGATGCGCACGCCCGCTTCGCGCAGCGCGTCTTCCTGACCGTCAAAGGCGGTGAAGTCGAGCTGGGTCACGGTGGCGGCATCGGTGCCCGCCGCGATGTCGATGACCGTCACGCCGCCCTTGGGGTTGTCCAGCGCCAGATCGACCGGCTCGCCTTCGTTCGCCACAAGGATCTTGGTGCCATCGGGGGAAAAGGTCACCGCATCCGGCAGCGCGCCGGTGTCG
Organism: Salipiger marinus; assembly: GCF_900100085.1. Classification (GTDB taxonomy): domain Bacteria; phylum Pseudomonadota; class Alphaproteobacteria; order Rhodobacterales; family Rhodobacteraceae; genus Salipiger; species Salipiger marinus. The sequence continues at coordinate 176,025 of NZ_FNEJ01000008.1, read as the reverse complement.
TAGGAGGCCACCAGATTGCCGTCCAGATCCAGCAGCACCACCTTGCCCGCTTCGGTCTTGTCAGCGGCGGGCAGCGCCACGGCGACAAATTCGCCATTGGTCGCGACCGAAGTGATGTCGGTGGTGGCAAAGCCATATCCCGCGGCGGTGAAATTCACCGTCGACAGCAGCACCGGGTTGGCCGGATCGGCGATGTCGACGATCTGCAGACCCCCGGAGGAGGTCACATAAAGCTTGCCCTCGGCGAAGGCGGCGATTTCGGCACCGTCCAGTTCCAGCGAGGCAAGGTGCTGCACGTCCAGCGCGCCGGTGGCTTCGATCGAACCCTCGTAGCTTGCGCCATCGTAAAGGGAGACTGTCATGGGGCTGTCCTCTTCGGAAAGGTCAATGCCCACGACCACCGGATCATGATCGGAGGCGCGCGTCGGCACGCTGCCGTCAAAGATGTCGGGATCGCGGGAGAAATCGGTGTTGTAGTCCAGCGCATCGGCCTCGTCGGCATTGATGTGCCATTCGAGCGCGTCAACGATCTTGGCGAAGAGTTCGACCGAGGCCATGGCGTAATCCAGCGTGCCCAGCATCGCGTCGAACAGGTAGGAATAGCTGCTGTCGAGGAATTCCTCGACAACGTTCACGAAGCCCGCCTCGTCGGTGAGGTAGGCGATGGGATCTTCGGAGGCATAGGCGTTCAGATCGCCCAGCAGCAGCATGTTGGGCGTGGCCGACCCGGTGGGGTTGGTGTCAAGCCACGCATCCAGCGCCTGCGCCGCCAGCACGCGCTGGTTGTTGAACGAGCCTGCGCCATCACCCGCGTCCAGATCGGCGCCGGTGCCGGTGCCGCCCTTGGATTTGAAGTGGTTGACCACCACGGTCATTTCCTCGCCACCCGCAAGGGCTGCGAAGGTCACGGCCAGCGGCGCGCGGCTGGTGCCGGAGCCGTCAAAGATGCCGCCCACGGTGCTTTGCGCCAGCAGATCGGCGTCAACCGCGGCATCAGTCAGTAAGGCGGCAGAGGTGCCGTCGGCAATCTCGACCTTGTCGCTGCGGTAGATGAAGCCACCGGCGATGGCATCGCCGCCGACAAATTCGCTGCCCGGATCGACCCAAGCCCAGACATCGCTGCCTTCTGCGGCGTTGAGCGAGTCGACCAGCGCGGCGATGGCGATGCCGCGATCACCCTGCGCGCCGTCAGCGCCCGGTGCGATGCCACCTTCAAGGAAGTCGTTCTCGATCTCGACCAGCGCCACCACATCGGCGCCCAGACCCTGAATGGCCGTCGTGGTCTTTTCCAGCTGCCGCTCGTATTCCTCGACGCTGTCGGCACCCCGGCCTTCCATGTCGAGGTTCGGGCCGATGCCTTCGTTGCCGCTGACATCAATGGAGGTGAAGAAGTTCAGCACGTTGAAGCTGGCCACCTTGATGTCGCCTGCCACCTCGGCGATCACGTCCGCGACCGGATTGGTGTCGTCAAAGCTGTTCTGGCCGTCTTCGGTGCCGCGCACGCGCCATGTCGCCTGCGAGGCGGAGTTGCCCGCCCACTGGTAATCCAGCACGCCGGTCAGGTTGGTCACCGTGTCGCCCATCGACGGGGCGGTGCCGGTGGAATAGCCTTGGAAGCCGTCCAGATTGTCGATCGGCTGGTTCTGCTGGTTCAGACCGTCATCATAGATGATCTGGCGCCCGCCGATTTCCGACAGATAGGCGTCATTGCCTTCGGCGTCGGGGGTGTTGAACTGGCTGTAGGTGAAGGGACGCTCGCCCACGATGGTGGTGCCGTCGGGGCCTGCCTGCTCGAAACCGTTGGTGTCGAACAGCATCACTTCGTTGAACCGGTCGAGCTGATACTGCTCGGTGATGGTCAGCGTGGCGGGCAGCGTGACCAGCATGCCCTCATAGGCTTCCAGATCGGCCTGATAGCCGCCATCCTGCGCCTGCGACACGTCGCCGTCCAGATCGATCACGGCGGCGGTGGGCAGCGCATTGCCCGAAGAGATCACCTCGACCGAGGAGACCGAACCAAGCTGCGTCATGCCGAAATATTCGGTGACGGTGCCGGTGACGCGCACCTTGTCGCCCACCTGCACATCGGTGCCGAAGGAGCTGTCAAAGACATACAGACCTTCGGAGGTGGAGGCATCGCCATCCGCATCCGCGTCTTCTTCCTGCAGGTAGAACCCGCCAAGGCTGCGGCCTTCGTCGGCGTCGCCGTTCTGGAAATCGCCAACCACGATGGCCTCGACCGTCACGGTCTGGCCGCGCAGCGGGCTGGCATCCATGTTGTCGGTGCCGCTGACTGCGTTCGAGCCCTGCGTGTCCGCATTGCCCTGAATGGTGGAGATCAGCGTCGCCTCGTCATTCAGGATCGTGCCGGTGGCGGTGGCTTGGCTGATGGTCAGCTCGCCCGAGGGATCGGTCAGGGTGACGGTCAGCGTCTCGGCGGCTTCGGGGGTGGTGTCGCCGGTCACGGTCACGTCGATGGTGGCCTCGGTCTGGCCTTCGGCGAAGCTCACGCTGCCGGAGGCGGCGGTGTAGTCGCTGCCTGCCGTGGCGGTGCCGTCGGCGGTGGACCAGTCCAGCGTCGCGGTGCCCGCGCCATCGGTGCGGGTCACGGTGAAGCTCAGCGTGGCGGTGCCGGTATCGCCTTCGCTCACCTGCGCGTCGGCGATGGCATAGCTGACCGCGCCCTCATCGCCGCCAAAGCTCTGGCCCGCGTTGATGCCGCCCATGCTTTCGGCGGCAGGCTCGGCCCATGTAAAATCTTCGTATTCGGTGCCGGTGCCGGTCAGCTGCAGCGACAGGCCGACATCGGTGGAGGAGGTCTCGGCCACGCCCACATCGACCGAGGTCATGCCATCGGCAGGGCCGCCCACGGCGGTCAGCGTGCCTTCGTAGCTCAGGAACTGCACCACGGCGCCATCGGCATTGACCAGCGCGATGGCATCAGGCGATCCGTTCTGGATCGAGTCGGCGGCAAGGCTCTCGGCGATCTTCACGGCGCCAAACCCTGCGCCCTCGTCGTCGATGCTGCCCGACAGCGTCACGGTGCGGTAGGACGAGCCGTTGCTGCCGTTATACAGGACAATGGACCATCCGGTCAGATCGGTGCCGGCGGGGCCTGCGATTTCGATCATCTCGCCGGTGTCGCCTCCGACGTTGTCATAGTGAAATTCGTTGATGAAGATCGCGGTCATATCAAGCTCCCCGAGCGCAACAAAAGTCCTTCGGTTGCCGGAAAACATTGTTTTCCGACATTTTTTCAGGACGATGAGTCAAACGCGGACCCGGCACGGTAGGCCCGCTCTGGTCGGTTAACGGAGTTTCATGACGGATTCTTGAAGTCGCACGCGGCTTCTTGCCGGAATGCGGGATTGACCGGGTGACGTTAGGTCATCCATCGGGCACGGGTTTTCCAAGGCAGGGCCCTGCCCAGGAACTGCGTGAGAGATCAGGAAAATTCGGCGGAAGGCGCGGAACCGGTCAGGCCGCGCGGCGATGCCAGCGGTGCATGACATCCGCGCCAACGACGCGGGTTTCCGCCAGCGTGAAGCGCGGCGCCTCCGCCAGACGGTCGATCCCCAGCGCGCCGATGCCGGGGCGGCCTTCGGCCCCCAGCGCCACACCGGCGGTAAAGCCCACCAGTTCATCCACCAGATCGGCCCCCAGCAGCGAGGCGGCAAGCTGGCCGCCACCTTCGCAGAAGACCCGGGTCAGGCCTTCGGCGGCAAGACCGGACAGCAGCGCCGCCGGATCGATCCGTCCGCCCGTCAGCGCGCAGGGCAGCAGGCGGGCGCCGCAGCTTTCCCAAGCCCTGCGCGTCTGCACCGGCGCGTCGCGCCCGTGCACCAGCCAGACCGGCACGTCGCGGGCCGAAGCGGCAAGGCGGCTCATCAGCGGCACGTCGATCAGGCGCGACACCACCACCCGCACCGGCTGGCGCCGGGGGCCCCAGCCGCGCACGGTCAGGTCCGGATCATCGGCGCGCGCGGTGCCCGCGCCCACCATCACCGCATCATGGCTGGCGCGCAGCGCATGCACCACCGCCCGCGCTTCGGGACCGGTGATCCAGCGGCTTTCGCCGGTGGCGGTGGCGATGCGGCCATCAAAACTGCTGGCAAGCTTCAGCGTGACATGCGGCCTGCCCTGCCCGATCCGCAGGAAAAAGCCGGAATGGTCGCGCGCCGCCTCCTCGGCCAGAATGCCGGTGGTGACCTCGATGCCGCGGCGGCGCAGCATCTCGAACCCCTTGCCCGACACGCGCGGATCGCGGTCGGCCAAAGGCGCCACCACCCGCGCGATGCCCGCCTCGGCCAAGGCCGTGGCGCAGGGCGGGGTCTGGCCATGATGCGCGCAGGGTTCCAGCGTGACATAGGCGGTGGCGCCGCGCGCCGCTTCGCCTGCCTGCGCCAGTGCGACAGGTTCGGCATGCGGCCTGCCGCCGGGCTGGGTCCAGCCCCGGCCCACCACGCGACCCTCACGCACGATCACGCAGCCCACGGCGGGGTTGGGCCAGCACTGGCCCATGCCCCGGCGGCCCAGCCGCAGCGCATGAGCCATGTGACGCGCGTCATCGGTCACTTTTCGCCGCCAGCCCCGGGGCGCAGTTCGCTGACAAACTTGTCGAAATCATCCGCCGCCTGAAAATTCTTGTAGACGCTGGCAAAGCGCACATAGGCCACGGTGTCGATCCGGGCGAGCGTTTCCATGACGATCTCGCCGATCTGCTTCGACTGGATGTCGGTATCGCCCAGACTTTCCAGACGGCGCACGATGCCGGAAATCATCTGGTCGATACGCTCCGGTTCCAGCGGGCGTTTCTGGATGGCCATGCGGATCGACCGTTCCAGCTTGTCGCGGTCAAAATCCTCGCGGCGGCCACTGGTCTTGATCACCACCAGATCGCGCAGCTGCACCCGTTCATAGGTGGTGAAACGTCCGCCGCAGGCCGGGCAAAAACGCCGCCGCCGGATCGAGACGTGATCCTCCGCAGGGCGCGAATCCTTCACCTGCGTGTCGATGTTTCCGCAAAAAGGGCAGCGCATCCCCCGTCCCCCTGTATTTTCGGCCCGACAATGGGGGTGCCCCCAGTTATCCACAGCCACTATAGGGGAGCCGCCAGACCTTGGGTAGGGGGCATTTGGCCGGTCAAGATAAGGGGGATGGCTCAGCGTGACAGATGCGCCGCCACCTGCCGCTGATGGGGGGCCCGGCGGTGTTCCACCAGATAGATGCCCTGCCAGCGGCCAAGCGCCAGCCGCCCGTCGCTGACCGGAATCTGCAGCGACACGGGCAGCAGCGCCGCCTTGATATGGGCGGGCATGTCATCCGGCCCCTCATAGGTATGGGTCAGATAGGACATGGACGGATCGTCAGAGGGCGGCACCAGCCGGTCAAGATAGGCCAGAAGGTCGCTCTGCACCTCGGGATCGGCGTTTTCCTGAATCAGCAGCGAGGCAGAGGTGTGGCGGATGAACAGCGTCAGCAGCCCGGTGCCGCTGGCCCAGTCCGCCACGTCGCGGGTAAAGTCATAAAGCCCCGGCCCGCGCGTGGCGATGGTAAAGCTGGTCTGCACCTGCCCTGCCCTTCGTCGGTCAGGCTTCGGTGGCGACGCAGCGGACGCTGGGCAGATCGGCGCTTTGATCGACAAGCATGGGCGAGCCGCTGTCGGTGACGACGGGCATCCCGGCCACCTGTTGCAGCGTCATCTCGCAACGCGCCAGATCTTCGGGGGCGACTTCAATGTCGATGACGGTGGTGTTTTCGGTCATCAGCGCCTCGGTCGCAGCAAAAGCGGCCACGGCCGTGCAGGTGGTGATGGCGGTCAGCAGGGTGAGGCGCAGCATCTGTCTCTCCAATGCGGTTCAAGGAATAAACTCAGCCAAAATCATAAAGTTCCGCTTAAAGCGGATCGCATTGCCCATTTCTGGGAGGAAATGCCGGAACTCGGCGTCAGGGATGGCGGATCCGGCGGCGCCGGAAGCAAGGTTCAGGTCATCAAAATTGGGGCAAGCTATGACAGCGGAGACTCAAGGGTAATGTCCCCAGAATACGCCCTGTGCAGGGGATCAGGCAAGCCCCGCGTGACAGCAAAAAGGCGCCCCGCGGGGCGCCTTTGTCATCACTGGTCCAGAAAGCTGCGCAGCTTGCGCGAGCGGGACGGATGTTTGAGTTTCCGCAGCGCCTTCGCCTCGATCTGGCGGATCCGCTCGCGGGTCACGCTGAACTGCTGGCCCACCTCTTCAAGCGTGTGGTCGGTGTTCATGCCGATGCCGAAACGCATCCGCAGCACCCGCTCCTCGCGCGGGGTCAGCGAGGACAGCACGCGGGTCGTGGTTTCCTTCAGGTTCTCCTGAATGGCAGAATCCAGCGGCAGGATCGCGTTCTTGTCTTCGATGAAATCGCCAAGCTGGCTGTCTTCCTCGTCGCCGATGGGCGTTTCCAGCGAAATCGGCTCCTTGGCGATCTTCATCACCTTGCGGACCTTTTCCAGCGGCATCTGGAGCTTTTCGGCCAGTTCCTCCGGCGTCGGTTCGCGACCGATCTCGTGCAGCATCTGGCGCCCCGTCCGCACCAGCTTGTTGATGGTCTCGATCATGTGGACCGGGATCCGGATGGTGCGCGCCTGATCCGCGATGGACCGGGTGATCGCCTGACGGATCCACCATGTGGCATAGGTCGAGAACTTGTAGCCGCGGCGGTATTCGAACTTGTCCACCGCCTTCATCAGGCCGATATTGCCTTCCTGAATAAGATCAAGGAACTGCAGCCCGCGGTTGGTGTATTTCTTGGCAATCGAGATCACCAGACGCAGGTTCGCCTCGACCATTTCCTTCTTGGCCTGACGGGCTTCTTTTTCGCCCTTCTGCACCTGATTGACGATGCGGCGGAATTCCGAAATGTCGAGCCCGACATACTGGCCGACCTGCGCCATGTCGCTGCGCAGCTCCTCCACCTTGTCGGAGAAGCGTTCGATGAACATCTGCCAGCCGCGACCGTTCTTTTCGGCCATGCGGTCCATCCAGTTCGGATCCAGCTCGTTGCCGCGATATTCGTCGACAAATTCGCGCCGGTTGATCCGCGCCTGATCCGCCAGCTTCACCATGGCGCTGTCGATGGACATGATGCGCTTGTTGATGCCGTAAAGCTGGTCGATCAGCGCCTCGATGCGGTTGTTGTGCAGATGCAGGCCGTTGACCAGTTCCACGATCTCGGACCGCAGCTTCTGATACATCGCCTCCGCCCCGGCGGAAAAGCTGCCATCCTCGTTCAGCGTCGCGCTGATCCGGGCGTCCTGCATTTCGGCCAGCTGTTCGTAATCGCGGGCGATGCGGTCCAGCGTTTCCAGCACGCGCGGCTTCAGCGCGGTTTCCATCGCAGCCAGCGACATGCTCGCCTGATCGTCGTCTTCCTCGTCATCTTCCTTGATGATCGGGTTGCCGTCGGCATCAAGCTCCGGGTCGGTGTTGCGGTTGCGCTGGATCGTGACACCCGCCGCATCCACCATCGGCTCCTCGAGCCCGCCTTCCTCGTCAAGCTGGTTGCCGAAGGTGGCTTCAAGGTCGATCACGTCGCGCAGCAGGATCTCTTCGCACAGAAGTTCCTCGCGCCAGATGGTGATGGCCTGAAAGGTCAGCGGGCTTTCGCAAAGCCCGGCGATCATGGTGTTGCGGCCCGCCTCGATCCGCTTGGCGATGGCGATCTCGCCCTCGCGGCTCAGCAGTTCGACCGAGCCCATCTCGCGCAGATACATGCGCACCGGGTCATCGGTGCGGTCCAGCTTTTCGGCGCCGCCCCCGGACAGCGCGACATCCCGCCCGCGCGAGGCATCGACCAGTTCGGTCGATCCCTTGGCCTTGGCGTCGTCTTCCTCGCCTTCCTCGTCGTCCTCGGTGACCTGAATGCCCATTTCCGAAAGCATCGACATCACGTCTTCGATCTGGTCAGAGCTGACCTGATCGGGCGGCAGAACCTCGTTCAGCTGGTCATAGGTGATGTAGCCCCGCTCGCGCGCCTCGGCGATCATCTTCTTGACCGCGGCCTGGCTCATGTCGAGGCTGTGGCCGTCATCCTGAGTGTCCGGCTTGGCGTCGTCGGTATCTTTGGCTGCCATGAAGTGCTCCGTCAGAGGGAGGTGCCGGTGCTGGACCGGCGCTCGCGCGAATAAAGTGATTCGAGACTCCGAATCATGAGGCGATTCGAATGATTCGGCCACCCGTCTCGCTGTCTTTCCTGCATCTTTCCGTTCAAGCCGATCTAGCTCCGGCCTTTTGAAAAGCGAATCTGCTGCATGAGCGCGTCAAATGCACTGCGTTCCTCCTTGTCGATCCGGGCCCCGTTTGGACCAAGGTCGAATTCCACCTCGTCTTCGGCCCGGTTCAGAACCGCCTGATTGCGCGCCTGCGCCGCCTGCGCAAGCCGCCAGGTCAAAGCTTCATCCGCCAGATGCTCCAGATCCTCCACGGCCTCGGCAAGCTCGGCCACAAATCCGGCCTGCGCCGCGATCTTTCCCAAGGCCTCGGCCACGGTCAGACGGGCAAGGTCCACATCCTCGGGACGGCGAAGGCAGGGCACGACCGCGACATGGCGTGCCGACAGCAAGGTTTCAAGGGCTTCCGGCCCGATTGCCGCCTCTGCCTCGTGCTTCAGATCGGCCGGATCGCTGCTTGCGCTGCGCAGCAGCACGTCGCGCAGCGCCGCGTGGCGCCAGTCGGCGCAGTCCAGCCGTTCAAGCCGGGTTTCGAATTCCGGGATCAGCACCGGCGTGTTCAGCAGCACGCAAAGCACCACCACCTCGCGCAGCTGCGTTTCGGCATCATCGCCCGCCGCCACCAGATGCGAGGCCTTGGCGGACGCGCTTGGCGGCTCGGGCGGCGGGGTCCAGCGCCCGCCCGGGCCGGGGCGTCCCCCCCTGCCCTGCGACGACCGGGGCGCCTGCGCGGGGCGCTTGTGCCGGAACAGCACCCAGCGCAGGTTCTTGAGTTCGGCGTCGTAATAGCCGCGCAGCGCCGGATCCTGAATGCGCCCGATGGTCTCGCGCAGCGAGGCCTCCAGCGCTGCCTTGCGTTCGGGGCTGTCGAACACGCGGCCTTCGGTTTCGCGGCGCCACAGCACCTGCACCATCGGCTGCGCCTGATCCAGCACCGCCCGCACCGCCTGCGGCCCCTTGGCGCGCAGCAGATCGTCGGGATCCTGTCCTTCGGGCATCAGCGCGAAGCGCAGGCTTTTGCCCGGCGTCAGCAGCGGCAGCGCGGTGTCGATCACCCGATAGGCGGCGCGCAGCCCGGCCTTGTCGCCATCCAGCGCGATGATCGGCTCGTCGGTGATCCGCCACAGCAGCGCCAGCTGGTGTTCGGTCACCGCCGTGCCCAGAGGCGCCACCGAGGCGGCAAACCCCGCCTCTGACAGCGCGATGACGTCCATATAGCCCTCAGCCACGATCAGCGGCTGGCCCTTGCCCGCCGCTTCGCGCGCGGGGGCGTGGTTGTAAAGGCTGCGGCCCTTGTCGAAAAGTTCGGTTTCCGGCGAGTTGAGGTATTTGGCGTTGTCGTTCGGATCCATCGCCCGCCCGCCAAAGGCGATGGCGCGCCCGCGCCCGTCGCGGATGGGGAACATGATGCGGTGACGGAACACGTCATAGGGCGCGCGGCCCCGGTCCGAGGCCTTGGCCAGCCCCGCGCCCAGAATCAGATCCTCCGCCACGCCCTGTCCGCGCAGATGGTCCCACAGATTCTGCCAGCCATCGGGGGCAAAGCCCAGTTCGAACCGGTCCTGCACATCCGCCTTCAGCCCGCGCCGGTCCAGATAGGCGCGCGCCTCGGTGGCGGCGGCGGTGCGCAGCTGCAGGCGGAACCAGCGCACCGCCTGCTCCATCACCTCGGAAAGCTGCGCGCGGCGGTCGGCCTTCTGCGCCGCCTGCGGATCCCGCGCGGGCATGGTCAGCCCGGCTTCGCGCGCAAGGATTTCCACCGCCTCCATGAATTCCACATTTTCGGTCTCACGCACGAAAGAGATGGCGTCGCCTTTGGCGTGGCAGCCGAAGCAGTAGTAGAATCCCTTGCGGTCATCGACGTGGAAGGAGGCGGATTTTTCCTGATGGAACGGGCAAGGCGCCCAGAGGTCGCCTTTGGCCTGATTTGATTTCCGGTTGTCCCACAAGACCTTGCGCCCCACCACCTGAGCAAGGCTGGTGCGGTTGCGCAATTCATCAAGGAAACCGGGTGGCAGACTCATCGCGGCATTATCCGCGCCACGGCAGCGCGAGTCCAGCGGCCCACGCTTACTGGCCTTCGCACTGCGCCTTCCAGCTGCGGCCCACTTCGGGGGTCAGCTCGTCTGCGGGCAGGGAATAGATCCACTCCGCCAGCTGCTGCCCCGCGTTGCGGTCGAGCACGCGGCGCAGTTCGCGTTCGGTGCGCGCCTGCGGAATGCCGTCCTTGCGGGCCTGCACCGCCTCCATGACCACCTTGGCCGATTGCGCGCAGTTCGCAGGGTCCATGCCCTGCGCCGCCGCCATGCCGGAGGTAAGGCCAAGCCCGATCAGTCCCATCATCAAAGCCCGCATCGCGCATCCCCCTGTCAGACGCCAGTCGGCCAGAAGGGATACAGGAGTCGCGCACAAAAGTCACGGTGCGGCTTGCGCGCCGCGCTCACGTTGCAGCGAGCGCGGCGCGCCGGTCACAGGCCCTTGGCCTTGTAGCTTTTGGCGACCCGGTCCACCGCGACCAGAAAGGCGGCGGTGCGCAGGTCGGTCACGTCATTCCGCCCGTGCCAGACCTCGCGCATGGACTGGTAAGCGGTGCGCATCGTGTCATCCAGACCCGAGCGCACCAGTTCCAGCTCGTCAGCGCCGCGCAGGTATTTTTCCTTGAACCGGGGATCAAGGCTCCAGCGGTCGCCCATCGCCACGTCGAGCCGTTCCAGCTCGTCCACCACAAGCTGGTGCCGCGACTCTTCCTGACGGCGCTGCATCCGGCCAAAGCGGATATGGCTCAGGTTCTTGACCCATTCGAAATAGCTGACCGTGACCCCGCCCGCATTGGCGTAAAGATCGGGGATGATGATGGTGCCGCGCGCCCGCAGCACCTCGTCCGCCCCGGCGGTGATCGGGCCATTCGCCGCCTCAAGGATCAGCGGCGCCTTGATGTGATGGGCATTGGTCAGGTTGATGACCCCTTCCATGGCGGCGGGGATCAGGATGTCGCAGTCTTCCTGCATCAGGCTGGCGCCATCGATGGAAAACTGCCCTTCGGGATAGCCCGACAGCCCGCCATGGCGCACCAGCCAGTCGCGCACCCGGTCCACATCCAGCCCGCGCGGATCGAACAGCGCGCCGTCGCGTTCGATGATGCCGGTGATCTTGGCGCCATCCTCCTCGGACAGGAAGCGGGCGGCGTGATAGCCGACATTGCCAAGCCCCTGCACGATGATGCGCTTGCCGTCGAGCTTGCCCGACAGCCCCGCCTTGGCCACATCCTCGGGGTGGCGGAAGAACTCGCGCAGCGCATATTGCACGCCGCGCCCCGTCGCCTCCACCCGGCCCGCGATGCCGCCCGCGTTCAGCGGCTTGCCGGTGACGCAGGCGCGGGAGTTGATGTCGGTGGTGTTCATCCGCGCATACTGGTCGGCGATCCACGCCATTTCCCGTTCGCCGGTGCCCATGTCGGGCGCAGGCACGTTCTGGCTGGGGTTGATGAGGTCGCGCTTGATCAGCTCATAGGCGAAGCGGCGGGTGATCAGCTCCAGCTCGTGCTCCTCGTAAAGGCGGGGATCGACGCAGAGCCCGCCCTTCGATCCGCCGAACGGCGTTTCCACCAGCGCACATTTATAGGTCATCAGCGCCGCCAGCGCCTCCACCTCGTCCTGATTGACCGCCAGCGAATAGCGGATGCCGCCCTTGACCGGCTCCATATGTTCGGAATGCACCGAGCGGTAGCCGGTGAAGGTGTGGATGGTGCCGCGCAGCCGCACCCCGAAACGCACCGTATAGGTGGCGTTGCAGACGCGGATCTTCTCCTCCAGCCCGGGGGCCAGATCCATCAGCGCCGCAGCGCGGTTGAACATCAGATCCACGCTCTGGCGGAATGTCGGCTCGTTGGATGGTGCAGCGCTCATATGGTCCTCCGATCACGTCCGGCAAACGGCGCCGGCTTTCGGTCCGCGGCGGTCATCGGCCGCGCCCGCCCCCCGAGACAGAGCACGCCACCGCGCTCTGTCAAGCGGCGTGTCAGATCGAGTCGCATCGCGGTTTGGCCACAATCGCCGCGAGTCAAAGCCCGCAGTTCACCAACCTGACCCCTCATTGTTTCCAAATCCTTGCGATCTGTCCGCACACCCCGGCTTTTGTCCCGCAAATCCAGAAAGATAGCCGAAAATTCGATTAAACCGGCCCAAATTTGGCCATTTTGGGCGCCCATACAGACTGCCATTGCACTGTAAATCTTGTGGGGCCTGTCCGGGAGTTTCTCCGGAAGAAAGGAATCGGGGAAATGAAAACGCAGTCTGACTTCGGAGACGCCTGTCCGCGCACCGAAACGGCCGCGTCCGCGCTTCTGTCCTACCTGCGGCGGTGGCGGCGCGACGAAAGCGGCTTTGTCTCCATCCTCGTGGTGGCGGTGATCATGGTCATGCTGGTCTTTGGCGGCATCGGCATCGACATGATGTATGCCGAACTGCAGCGCACGAAGCTGCAGAACACGCTCGACCGTGCCGTGCTGGCCGCCACCGATCTGGACCAGTCGCTGGATCCGGAAGCGGTGGTCACCGATTACATGGAACGGATGGCGCTTGGCGACGCGCTGGTGTCGGTCGATGTGGATGACGGCCTGAATTACCGCACCGTGACCGCCGAGGGCCGCATGACCGCCACCTCCAACGTGCTGCGCCTGCTGGGTGTCGACACGCTGCAGGTGGACGCGCTCGCGCAGGCCACCGAACGGTTCAACAAGGTCGAGATCTCGCTGGTGGTCGACATCTCCGGGTCCATGGATGATGGCGACAAGCTTGAAGAACTGCAGGCCGCCGCCAAGGATTTTGTCGACACGCTGCTGGACGAGGGCAACGAGGATCTCGTCTCGATCTCGCTGGTGCCCTATTCCGAACACGTCAATGCCGGGCCCGAAATCCTGAGCTACATGAACGTGAACTGGCGGCACGGCTATTCGCACTGCATCGAAATGCCCAACAGCGCCTTTGCCTCCACCACGCTGGATTACACCACCCGCTTCGACCAGATGCAGCATTTCCAGTGGAACTATAACGGCGCCAACAGCCGGTCCGACACGATCTGCCCGCGCTATGATTACGAACGCATCACCGCCTTCAGCCAGAACCGCACCGCGCTCAAGGCGCAGATCGACCAGCTGCAGCCCCGCGCCGGCACCTCGATCTTCATGGGGATGAAATGGGGCACGGCGCTGCTTGATCCCAGCGCACAGCGCATCGCCAGCGGCATGATCGCCAAGGGCAAGGTTGACCAGGTCTTCGAAGGCCGCCCCGTCGCCTATGACGACGAGGAAGTGCTCAAGACCGTGGTGCTGATGACCGACGGCCAGCATGACCGGTCCTACCGCATCCGCTCCGGCTATTACGACAGCGATTCCGAATATGCCCACTGGGACCGCTACAACCTTTGGTATTATCTGCAGAACTACGTCCGGTCGAGCAGCTGGGGCAACTTCTACTACCAGCGCTACGACTCCACGCTCGGCGACAGCCTGCTTGACGACATCTGCGACGCCGCGAAGCGGAAGGGCATCCTGATCTGGACCATCGGCTTCGAGGTGACGGATCACGGCGCCAATGTCATGCGCAACTGCGCCTCCTCGCCCTCGCATTTCTTCCGTGTCGAAGGGGTCGAGATCTCGGAGGCCTTCTCCACCATCGCCCACACGCTCAACCAGCTGAGGCTTACGCAATGACCGGATTTGTCAGAACCGCCCTCCGCCGTTTCTGCCGCAGCGAAGATGGCATGGCGCTGGTGCCCTTCGCGCTGTGGATGCCCTTCATCGTGGGCTTGACCCTTTCCGCCATCGAACTGGGCGCCAGCACCCTGCGCCAGAGCACGCTGGACCGGGCGCTGGACGAAAGCGTGCGCCATGTGAAGCTGGCCACCGGACGGCTTGTCACCGCCGACCAACTCAAGGCCGAGATCTGCGAACGCGCCCCCGTGCTGCTGAGCTGCGAAAGCATGCTGCAACTGGAAATGGTGCGGCTGGACATGCGCGACTGGATCGTGCCCCCGGCACAGGTCGCCTGCGTGGATACCGGCCTGCCGGTCAACCCGCAGCGTTTCTTCGAGGCCGGACAGGGGCATGACGTGATGCTGCTGCGCGCCTGCTACAAATACCGCCCCATCGGCCCCGGGGGCTATCTGACGGCGGCGCTGTCCAAGGATGACGACGGCTATACCGCGCTGACCTCCACCACCGCCTTTGTGGCGGAACCGCTGTAAGGACAGAGGCCATGACCCTCAGACGCCCCATCGCCCGCCTCGCGCGCTTTGGCCGCGACAGCCGCGGCTATGTCACGCTGGAAATAATGATCTTTCTGCCGGTGGTCTTTCTGATCTTCGCCGCCTGCTGGGTCTTCTTCGACGTGTTCCGCCAGCAGTCCGTCAACCAGAAAGCCAATTACGCCATCGGTGACCTGCTGTCCCGCGAGACGCAGGAAATCGACGATACCTATATCGACAACACCTACCGCCTGCTGAAGCTGCTGACGCTGACCGATGACACGCTTTATTCGGCGGACCCGCTGGACTCGCTGGCGCTGCCCGGTCTGGTGGGGGACACATGGTACAAGACCGATCTGCGCATCACCGTGGTCCGCTATGACGCCTCTGACAACCGCTACAATGTCGCTTGGTCGGCGGCGCGGGGCGATCATGCCTCGCTCAGCGGCAACCTGCCCGCTGACCTGACCCGGCTCATGCCGGAAATGACCGGCGGCACGCAGGTCATCCTCGTGGAAACGTGGGACGACTATCAGCCGACATTCTCGGTCGGGCTCGACCCGTTCGAGATTCACACCTTCAGCTTCACCCATCCGCGCTACGCGCCGCAGCTCGCTTGGGTGGGGGCTGCCAGCAGCGGCGGCGCGCCGCTGATCAGCACCGGCTGCAGCGGCAGCTGCACCAACGAAGATGGCAGCAACAACGTCGAACCCAGCATCAATTACCGCTGGGGCCGTGGCTGACGCCGCCACGCGCCCACCATGACCGGCGGGCGCGGCACAGCCTATTCGTCGGCGGGCGGCAAACGCCCGTCGCGGCGCATCAGCATCACGCTCAGGATGTCGGCCATGGGTTTGGTGTCGCGCGCAGCGGTCACGCCGCCCACCGCCACCCGGCGCCCGATCCGCCACCACAGGCCCGGAAACCACGCGCGCCGCCCCGGCTCGCGGAGCGTCAGCGCAAAGCCGTTCGACGGTTTCAGCGCAAAGGCGCTGCGATCGACCTTCACCACATCGGCGACATGCGCGATCACCGCCCCCGAACTGTCGCTGAGCGTCTCTTCGGTCAGCAGGATCTCGCGCCCCGTGACCTGCCACATGCGCCACGCCATCACCAGCGCCACCACGCCCAGCACGATCAGGAAGACCTGCCAGATCACCTGCGCGGGCGGCTCGGTCACCGCAAGCCAGATCAGCAGCCCGCCCAGACCGCCCAGCGTGCCCACGCCGATCAGCCGCCGCGGCGCGGTGGCCGCCGCGCGCGCCAGAACCTTGTCCTCGTTCAGCATCCGTCCCCCCTGCCCGGCGTCAGTCGCGCCGCGGATCGCGGGGATAGACGCCAAGGATTTCCAGTTTCTCGGTAAAATAGTCCAGCTCGTCCAGCGCGCGGCGCACCGCCGGATCCTCGGGATGGCCTTCGATGTCGGCATAGAACTGCGTCGCGGTGAACGACCCGTCCACCATGTAGCTTTCCAGCTTGGTCATGTTGACGCCATTGGTGGCAAAGCCGCCCATCGCCTTGTACAGCGCCGCCGGAATGTTGCGCACCTGAAAGATGAAGGTGGTCATCATGCCGTGATCGCCACGCCGCGTCAGATCCGGCTCCTGCCCCATGATCAGAAAGCGCGTGGTGTTATGGGCGTGATCCTCGATATGGCGGGCGAGGATCTCGAGCCCGTAAGTCTCGGCGGCAAGATCGGAGGCGAGCACCCCGGTCTGGCGGCTGCCGCTGCGCGCCAGTTCGGCGGCGGCCCCCGCGCTGTCTGCGGCGGCTTCACCCTTGATGCCGTAGCTGGCAAGGAAGCTTGCCGCCTGCGGCAGCAGCACCAGATGCGCGCGCACCTTGCGCAGCTCGGGCAGCGTCACGCCGGGCAGCGCCATCAGGCTGATATGCACCCGCACAAAAGCCTCGCCGACGATGCGCAGCCCGCTTTCCGGCAGCAGGCGGTGGATGTCGGCCACCCGGCCATAGGTGGTGTTTTCCACCGGCAGCATCGCCAGACGCGCCTCGCCGGAGCGCACCGCCGCGATCACCTCCTCGAAGGTGTGGCAGGGCAGCGCCTCCATGTCGGGACGGGCGTCCCGGCAGGCCTCGTGCGAATAGGCGCCGGGTTCTCCCTGAAAGGCGATGCGGTCGGTCATGACAGTCTCACGATATTTTAGGCCCTTCGGGCTCTTGTGGGCGTTTCGTCGCGGGTAGTATACCTTGCCAGACATCAAGTGAAGCCGTAGATACCCCGCCAACGGATATCTTCAGGACACCCGAGCGACAGGATTAGCGACACATGTTCGACACGATGACGATGACGAAGGCCGTGGGTGGGTTCTGCGGCGCCTTCCTGATCTATCTTCTTGGGGGCTGGGCCGGCGAGTCACTTTACAGCGTGGGCGGACATGGCGGCGAAGAAGTGGCCTCCTACGTGATCGAGGTCGAGGATGCAGGCCCCGCCGAAGACGAGCCCGAGGTGGATTTCGCCACGCTGATGGCCTCCGCCGACGCCTCCGCCGGCGAGCGGGTGTTCGGCAAGTGCCGCGCCTGCCACAAGATCGATGGCTCCAACGCCACCGGCCCGCATCTGGACGGCGTCGTGGGCCGCGCCATTGATGCGGTCGACGGCTTCAGCTATTCCGGCGCGCTGCTGCAGGTGGGCGACACCTGGACCCCGGAAAACATGTTCCACTTCCTTGAAAGCCCGCGCAACGCGGCCCCCGGCACGACCATGAGCTTTGCCGGTCTGCCCAAGCCGCAGGACCGCGTGGACCTGATCGCCTATCTGGACAGCCTCGACGGCTGACCGGTCCTTCCGGACCTCTGCATCAAGGGTCATGGCCGCAGGTCATGGCCCTTTTTCGTGCCGGTTCCGGGCAGGGACGCGCGGGCTCGCGGGGAAATCGCGCGGGCTCACGCAAACGCCAGCAAGTTCGGCTTGAATGTGGTCTGCCCCGGCCCTTACCTTGGGCCAAATGTCAGGCAAACCGCCGACCACAGGGGAGAGCACATGAACCGGACGCCGCGCGCCGCAGCCCGAGCCACCAGTCTTCCGTCCTTCCGCCCGCTGATCTGTGCGCTGACCGCGCTGGGGCTTGCGCTGGCCGCCACCTCGCTCCGGGCGCAGGACACCGCCGCCCCCGCCACGCAGGAGGCGGAGGCGCAGCAGGTCATCACCTCGCACGGCTATTCCTATTTCGGCAATCTCGACTATCCCGCCGATTTCGACCATTTCCCCTTCGCCAATCCCGACGCGCCCAAGGGCGGCGAGCTGGTTCTGGGGGCGTCGGGCACCTTTGACAGCATGAACCCCTATTCCCGCAAGGGCCGGTCCGGGGCGCTGACCACCATCCAGTATGACCAGCTGATTCAGGACACCGAAGACACGGTGGGCCAGTATTACGGCGTGCTGGCGGAACGCCTTGAATATCCCGAGGACCGATCCTGGGTGATCTTCCATCTGCGCCCCGAGGCGACGTTCTGGGACGGCACCCCCGTCACCGCCGAAGATGTGGTCTATTCCCACAAGCTCTTCATCACGCAGGGCCTGCCCTCCTATGCCGCCGCCGTGTCCGAAATGGTCACCGGCGCCGAGGCGCTGGACGAGCATACGGTGAAATTCACCTTCAACACCGAACTGACCAAACGCTCCCGGATCGAGACCGTGGGCGCGACGCCGGTCTTCAAGAAGGCATGGTTCGAGGAGGATCCCGAAAACCGCCGTCTGGACGAACCCCGGCTGGAGGTGGCGGTGGGCTCCGGCCCCTACATGCTCGACAGCTATGACGTGAACCGCCGCATCGTCTACAAGCGGAGCGACGATTACTGGGGCAAGGATCTGCCCTTCAACAAGGGCCGCTACAATTACGACCGCATCCGGGTCGAATATTTCGCCGACCAGACCGCGTCTTTCGAAGCGTTCAAGGCGGGCGAATACACCTTCCGCGTCGAATCCGATCCGCGGCTCTGGGCTACCTCCTATGATTTCCCGCGCATTCAGGAAGGCACGGTGAAGAAGGAAGAGATTCTGGATGGCAGCCCGCCCAATCCCACCGGCTTCATCTTCAACCTCGCCCGCCCGCAGCTGCAGGACAAGCGCGTGCGCGAAGCCATCGCCATGGCCTTCAATTTCGAATGGACCAATGAAAGCCTGCGCTACGGGCTTTATGCGCCGCGCAGTTCCTTTGTCGAAGGCACCCATGTGGAGGCGGAAGCCCTGCCCGAAGGCGCCGAGCTGGAGTTCCTGCAGTCGCTGGGCGACGTGGTGCCCGAGGAGATGCTGACCGAGGAGGTCTGGACCATGCATGAGTCCGATCCTTCCGATCTTCTGGGCCGCCGCACCCTGCGGCAGGCCATGGGCCTGCTGAACGAGGCGGGCTGGGACGTGGGTCAGGACGGGCTGGCGCGCAATGCCGAAGGCCAGACCCTGCGCCTGCGCATGATCATCCCCTCCAACATCGACAGCACCGTGGAGGCGATGCACGAAACCTATGTGCAGAACCTGCGCGGCATCGGCGTGGATGCGAGCTATACCAAGATCGATCCGGCGCAGTTCACCCTGCGCGAGCGTGACCGCGATTACGACATGATCTATTCCACCCGCTATGGCGCCTTCCTGTCCACGGGCGGCGGGCTCAGCCAGATGTATGGCTCGCGCGAGGCGGAGTTTTCGCTGTTCAACCCGGCGGGGCTGGCGAGCCCCTTGGTCGATGCCATCATCCGCGCCAGTTTCGAGGCGACCACGCAGGAAGAAACCGATGTGGCGCTGAAGGCACTGGACCGCGCCCTGCGCTATGAATTCTTCATCGTGCCGGATGGCTATATCGCCGATCACTGGGTCGCCTATTACGACATGTACGAACATGCCGACATCCCGCCCTATGATCTGGGTTATCTCAGCCTGTGGTGGGTCAATCCCGACAAGGCACAGGCCCTGAAGGACGCGGGCGTGCTGAACTGATATGGGCGCCTATATCCTACGCCGCCTGCTGCTGATCATTCCCACGCTGCTGGGGATCATGGTGGTCAATTTTACGCTGACGCAGTTCGTGCCCGGCGGCCCCATCGAACAGATCATCGCCCAGATCGAAGGTCAGGGCGATGTGTTCGGCGGCTTTTCCGGCGGGGCCGGCGATGGCGGCGTGTCGAATTACGGCATGGAAAGCGACAAATATGTCGGCGGGCGCGGCCTGCCGCCGGAATTCATCGAGAGTCTGGAAAAGGAATTCGGCTTCGACAAGCCGCCGCTGGAACGTTTCCTGACGATGATCTGGAATTACATGCGGCTGGATTTTGGCGAAAGCTATTTCCGGTCGATTTCGGTCGTCGATCTGGTGCTGGAAAAGATGCCGGTCTCGATCTCGCTGGGGCTGTGGTCCACGCTCATCGCCTATATCGTCTCGATCCCGCTCGGCATCCGCAAGGCGGTCAAGGACGGATCGGGCTTTGACACATGGACCTCCGGCGTCATCATCGTCGCCTATGCCATCCCCGGCTTCCTCTTCGCCATCGTGCTGCTGGTGCTGTTTGCGGGCGGATCCTTCTGGCAGATCTTTCCGCTGCGCGGCCTCACCTCCGACAACTGGGAGGCGCTGAGCTGGCCGATGAAGATCGTGGATTACCTGTGGCATATCGCGCTGCCGGTCATCGCCTCCACTATTTCGGCCTTTGCCACGCTGACGCTGCTGACCAAGAACAGCTTTCTGGACGAGATCAAGAAGCACTACGTGATGACCGCCCGCGCCAAGGGCCTGTCGGAAAGCCGCGTGCTTTATGGCCATATCTTCCGCAATGCCATGCTGATCGTCATTGCCGGTTTCCCGGCGGTGTTCATCGGTGTGTTCTTCTCCGGCAGCCTCATCATCGAGACGATCTTCTCGCTCGACGGGCTGGGGCGTCTGGGGTTCGAGGCGGCGGTGGCCCGCGATTATCCGGTGATCTTCGGCACGCTGTTCATCTTTGGCCTGATCGGGCTGGTGGTCGGGATCCTGTCCGACCTGATGTATGTGCTGGTCGATCCGCGCATCGACTTTGAAAAGCGCGAGGGCTGACATGACCCACATTCCCGATCCCGCGCAGCCCGGCCCCGGCCTGCAGCCCCAGCCGCAGCCCGGCAAACCCGTGGCGCCGCAGCCCAGACCGGGGCGATTTGCGCTCAGCCCGCTGAACCAGCGCCGCTGGCGCAATTTCAAGCGCAACCGCCGCGCCTTCTGGTCGCTGTGGATCTTCGTGCTGCTTTTCGGGCTGTCGCTGTTTGCGGAATTCCTCGCCAATGACAAACCCATCCTCGTCAGCTACCGGGGCGAGCTGCGGATGCCGATCTTCAGCTTCTACCCCGAAACCGCTTATGGCGGCGATTTCCGCACCGAAGCCGCCTATCGCGACCCCGAGGTGCGCTGCCTGATCGCCACCGGCGGGCTGGAGACCTGTTTCGACGATCCCGAAGGGCTGATCGAGACCGTGGACTCCGGCGGCACGCCCGAGGGCGATTTTTCCAAGGGCTGGATGATCTGGCCGCCGATCCCCTACAGCTACACCACGCCGGTGGACCGGCCCGGCGCCGCCCCCCTGCCCCCCAGCGCGCAGAACTGGCTGGGCACCGACGACACCAAACGCGACGTGCTGGCACGGGTGATCTATGGCTTCCGGCTGTCGATCTTCTTCACGCTGGTGGTCACGCTGCTGTCTTCGGTGATCGGGGTGATCGCGGGGGCGCTGCAGGGCTTTTTCGGCGGCTGGCTGGATCTGATCTTCCAGCGCGTCATCGAGATCTGGAGCTCGACCCCACAGCTTTACGTCATCATCATCCTCTTCGCGATCCTTGGCCGGGGCTTCTGGCTGCTGGTGGGTCTGATGGTGCTGTTCGGCTGGGTGGCGCTGGTGGGCGTGGTGCGGGCGGAATTCCTGCGCGCGCGCAATCTGGAATATGTCCGTGCCGCCCGGGCGCTGGGGGTGGGCAACATGACCATCATGTTCCGCCACATGCTGCCCAATGCCATGGTGGCCACGCTGACCATGCTGCCCTTCATCGTCACCGGCACGATCTCCACGCTGGCGGCGCTGGACTTCCTCGGCTTCGGCCTGCCCTCCTCTTCGCCCTCGCTGGGGGAGCTGACGCTGCAGGCCAAGCAGAACCTGCAGGCGCCATGGCTGGCCTTTACCGCCTTCACCGTGTTTGCCCTGATGCTGTCGCTGCTGGTCTTCATCTTTGAAGGGGTGCGCGACGCTTTCGACCCAAGAAAGACCTTTTCATGACGCCGCTTCTTACGGTCCGCGACCTGAAAGTCAGCTTCCGGCAGGACGGTGCGCTGACGCAGGCGGTCAAGGGCGTCAGCTTCACCCTGCACCGGGGCGAGACGCTGGCGCTGGTCGGAGAATCGGGATCGGGAAAATCGGTCACGGCGCTGTCCACCGTGTCGCTGCTGGGGGATGCGGCGCAGGTCGAAGGCTCGGTCGACTATGACGGGCAGGAGATGATCGGCGCCGATCTGGCGCGGCTGCGCAAGGTGCGCGGCAATGACATCAGCTTCATTTTTCAGGAGCCGATGACCTCGCTCAACCCGCTGCACACGCTGGAAAAGCAGATCGGCGAAAGCCTTGCGCTGCATCAGGGCCTGACCGGCGACGCGGCGCGGGCGCGCATCCTTGACCTGCTGACGCGGGTGGGCATCCGCGATCCCGAAAGCCGTCTTTCCGCCTATCCGCACCAGCTGTCCGGCGGGCAGCGGCAGCGGGTGATGATCGCCATGGCGCTGGCCAACGGGCCGGATCTGCTGATCGCGGACGAACCCACCACCGCGCTGGACGTGACCATTCAGGCGCAGATCCTCGACCTGCTCGCCGATCTGAAACAGGCCGAAGCCATGAGCCTGCTGTTCATCACCCATGACCTGACCATCGTGCGCAAGATCGCCGACCGGGTCTGCGTGATGAAGAACGGCGAGATCGTCGAACAGGGCCCCACCGCCGAGATTTTTGCCAACCCGCAGCATCCCTACACCCAGATGCTGCTGTCGGCGGAAAGCACCGGCCAGCCCGACCCCGTGGATCCGGACGCCGAGGAGGTGGCGCGGGCCGATCACCTCAAGGTCTGGTTTCCGATCCAGAAGGGGTTTCTGAAAAAGACGGTGGGCCATGTGCAGGCGGTGAACGACGCCTCGTTCGCGGTGCGGGCAGGTGAAACCGTGGGCATCGTCGGCGAAAGCGGCTCTGGCAAGACCACGCTGGCGCTGGCGGTGATGCGGCTCATCACCTCCGAAGGCGGCATCACCTTTCGCGGGCAGGACGTGCGGCGCTGGTCCACGCGGGATCTGCGGCGGCTGCGGTCCGAAATGCAGATCGTGTTTCAGGATCCGTTCGGCAGCCTGAGCCCGCGCATGACCTGCGAACAGATCATCGCCGAAGGGCTGGGCGTGCACGGATCCCCCGATGGCAAGCCGCACCGGCAGGCGGTGGAAGAGGTGATGACGGAGGTGGGGCTCGATCCTGCCACCATGCACCGCTACCCGCATGAATTTTCCGGCGGCCAGCGCCAGCGCATCGCCATCGCGCGGGCCATGGTGCTGCGCCCGCGTCTGGTGGTGCTGGACGAGCCGACCTCCGCGCTCGACATGACGGTGCAGGTGCAGATCGTCGATCTGCTGCGCGATCTGCAGCGGAAATACGATCTGGCCTATCTGTTCATCAGCCATGACCTGAAGGTGATCCGCGCCATGAGCCACAAGGTCATCGTGATGAAACAGGGCGATGTGGTGGAAATGGGCACGGCGGAGCAGATTTTTGCCGACCCGCAGAACGATTACACCCGCCGCCTGTTCGCGGCGGCCTTCGATCTGGCGGTCTGATCCGGCGGGACCGGCGCGGCGTCAGATCGCCGCGCTGTGCCCCGCCTTGGACAGATCATAGGCATCGAAGCTGCGCGCGACGATGCGCGCCAGCGGTCGCGCCTCTTGCGGCAGATACAGCCCCGCCTCTGTCACCTGCGGCAGCCCCTCGAAAGCGCGGGACGTGTCCTCCAGCAGGCGGGACAGCGCATCGGGGGTGATGGCGAAATCGCGCAGGATCTCTGCGGCATCGATGCGGAAATCGCACATGATCATTTCGATCATCCGCCCGCGCAGCCGGTCCTCGGGCGTGAAGACATGGCCGCGCGCCGTGGAAAAACGCCCCTCGCGGATGGCGGCGGTATGGGTCGAGGTGGCGGGGGCGTTCTGCGCATAGCCCTGCGGAAAGCGCGAGATCGACGAGGCGCCGAGCCCGATCAGCACATCGGAGGTGTCATCGGTATAGCCTTGGAAATTCCGCCGCAGCCGCCCCAGCTTCTGCGCCACCGCCAGCCCGTCATGGGCATGGGCGAAATGGTCGATGCCGATTTCGGCATAGCCGTCCCACAGGAACAGCCGCCGCGCGGTCTCGAACAGATCCAGCCGTTCGGCGGGGGTGGGCAGCGCGTCAGAGGGAATCATCTGCTGGCGCTTGGCCATCCACGGCACATGCGCATAGCCGTAAAGCGCCACCCGGTCCGGCCCCAGCGACAGCAGCTTCTGCACCGTGTCGGTGATCCGCGCGCGGGACTGGTGCGGCAGGCCATACAGGATGTCGGCATTGAGGCTGGACACGCCGCGGTCGCGGATCATGTCCACCGCCGCACGGGTGATGTCATAACTCTGGTCGCGGCCGATCGTATGCTGGATCTGCGGGTCGAAATCCTGCACCCCCACCGAGGCGCGGTTCATGCCCCCCTCTGCCAGCACGTCCAGCCGCGCGGCGTCGATCTCGTTGGGGTCGATTTCCACCGAAAACTCCGCGCCTTCGGCAAATTCCGCCAGATCGCGGATCCGCGCGATCAGCCGCCGCATCAGGTCCGGCGACAGCAGCGTCGGCGTGCCCCCGCCCCAGTGCAGCCGCGACAGCTTTACCCCGCGCGGCAGGTGGCGGGCCAGCAGGTCAAGCTCTGCCAGCAGCGTGTCCACGTAGCTTTCCACCGGACCCAGCGTGGCGGTGCCCTGCGTGCGGCAGGCGCAGAACCAGCAGAGCCTGCGACAGAAAGGCACGTGCAGGTAGAGCGAAACCGTGCCATTCACGGGCACCGCTTCGATCCACGAGACAAAATCACCCGGTCTCACGGCATCGGAGAAATGCGGCGCCGTGGGATAGCTTGTGTAACGGGGCACCTTCGCGTCGAAAAGACCAAGGCGCGAGAGTTGTTTTCGTGTCATCATGCAGATACGCTTAAGGCAGGTATCGGATGCCGGGCCTTGACCCAGATCAACACGGTGCAGTTGTCATGCTGAATGAACGGAGCCTCGCGATCACGCAGGACTGCGAATCCTGCCCGATCCGACATCGCGCCGTGTGTGCACGCTGCGAGTCCGATGAACTGCTGCGGCTGGAAGAGATCAAGTATTACCGCAAGTTCGAAGCGGGCCAGACGGTGATCTGGTCCGGCGACCGCATGGATTTTGTGGGCTCGGTCGTCTCTGGCATCGCGACGCTGACCCAGACCATGGAAGACGGGCGCACGCAGATGGTGGGCCTGCTGCTGCCCTCGGATTTTGTTGGCCGCCCTGGACGGTCCAGCGCCGCCTATGATGTGGTGGCCACCACAGATCTGGTGATGTGCTGTTTCCGCAAGGCGCCGTTCGAAGACATGATGAAACGCACGCCCCATATCGCGCAGCGTCTGCTGGAGATGACGCTGGACGAACTGGACGCGGCGCGCGAATGGATGCTGGTGCTGGGCCGCAAGACGGCGCGGGAAAAGATCGCCTCGCTGCTGTCGATCATCGCGCGGCGTGATTCGTCGGTGAACATGCGGCAGGTGACCGATCAGCTGACCTTTGACCTGCCGCTGACGCGCGAAGCGATGGCGGATTATCTGGGCCTGACGCTGGAAACCGTCAGCCGCCAGATCTCGGCGCTGCGCAAGGACGGGGTGATCGTGCTGGACGGCAAGCGCCATGTCACCGTGCCCGATATGGGCCGCCTGCTGGAAGAAGCGGGCGACGACGCCGACGGCGGCCTGTTCGACTGACCCCGGCGCGGCAGGGCGCGGCCCCCGCAGGGACCGCGCGGGCGGTCAGGATTCGTAGACCGGCTCGAACCCGCCCCACATCATGCGCATGCCATCAAACGGCATGTTGCGCATTTCGGCCCAGCGTGGATCGGTCTCGGTCGAGGCCCAGCAGCGGTCAGCGGTTTCCTTGTCGGGCCAGATCATCCAGCTGAACACGATGGCCTCGCCGTCCCTGCGCTTTACCGCCATGGGAAAAGAGGTGACCTTGCCCTCCGGCACGTCGACCTCCCAGCATTCGTGAAGCGAGATCGCGCCATATTCCTTGAAGATCGCCCATGCCGCGCGGGCCATATCCACATAGGCCTGCTTGTTTTCCTGCGGCACGGGGGTCAGAAACCCGGAAACGTAGCTCATGACAGCAGCTCCTCTCTCTGCATCCGCAACCCGGTGTTGCTTGGCGGCAGGATAGGCGCAAGATTAAGTTGATATCAACGTGAATATGCCCATGGACCCCGACCTTCCGCTTGCCACCACGCTTGAGGTGCGCGACCGCTGCCTGTGCTTTCGCGCCCAGCGCGCCGCAAGGGCGCTGGGGCGGCGCTTTGACGCCGCGCTGAAACCGGTGGGGCTGACCAATGGGCAGTTTTCGCTGCTGATGTCGCTGAACCGGCCCGACCCTCCGCGCATTTCCGATCTGGCGCCGTTTCTGGCCATGGACCGCACCACGCTGACCGCCGCGCTGAAGGTGCTGGAACGGCGCGGGCTGGTGCTGCAGGGGGCCGACAGCGGCGACCGCCGCAGCCGCCGCCTGCGGCTCAGCGACGACGGCAGGGCGCTGCTGAAGCAGGCGGTGCCGATCTGGCGGCGCACCCATGCCGAAATCGACGCGGCGCTGGACGGGCTGGATCTGGACCGGCTCCTGCGCGGTCTGGACGCGCTTGGCGAGATCTGAGGGGCCCAGACACAAGAGGGCGGCGCATCCCGCGCCGCCCTCCCGCCGGTCAGCCGGCCCCGTTTCCTCCCAGAACGCTCAGTGGGCCAGAAAGACCGGAACCGCAGCCTGTTCCAGCATGTGGCGGGTGGCCCCGCCCAGAATCGCCTCCCGGAAGCGCGAATGGCCATAGGCGCCCATCACGATCATCTGCGCGTCCACGTCCCGCGCGTGCCGGTTCAGCACGTCCGACACGCGCGGCATGGTCTTTGACAGCACGTCGATTTCGGCGGCGACCCCGTGACGCGACAGGTATTGCGACAGCATCCCGCCCGGATCAGAGCGGTTGGCGCCATGCTGCGGCGGGTCGATCACCACCACATGCACCTGATCGGCGGCTTGCAGCAGCGGCAGCGCGGCCCGCACCGCGCGCAGCGCCTCGCTGCTTTCGTTCCATGCCACCACCACACGGGCGGGGCGGGCCACCGGCGTCGCACCATCTGGCACCACCAGCACCGGGGTCTGGCCGTCGAACAGCGCGCCCTCGACCACCGGCTCCAGCTCCACGCCGCGGCCTTCGCCATAGGGCTGCGGCAGCACCACCACATCGGCGAAGCGCGCGCGGCCCGCCACATGCCGCCCGATATCCACCAGCTGCGCCACGCCCTCTTCCACCGACCAGCGGGCGCTGGTGCGTTCCAGCGCGGTGCGGGCGGCAGCGGTCAGGCGCGAGGCGTCGGCGGTGGCGCGGTCCAGCGTTTCCTGCAGGATCATCGCATTGGCGCCTGCGTAGTAATAGCCGGTCTGGGTGCGGTCGACGCCGAAGCACAGCACCTCCAGATGCGCGTCCCAGTCAGAGGCGAGCGCTGCGGCATGGTCGATGGTGGACGGAACCAGCCCCTCGTCCGTCACAACGGTCAGAACGGTCTTGTAAGCCATGGGTGTCTCCTTGGTGGCGCCCGGTGCCCGGACCAGCGGCTGCCGGATCCGGGCTTTGGGCGACGTGTGATGATCAGACCATGCGCGGCACGACGCAGGCAAGCCTTGATGCAGATCAAGGAGCGGCACGCCCGAACCGTGGAAAAGCGGCTCAGTCTAGAACCGCTCGCGCGGCGACCGAATCGTGCGAGTCAGACGAAGGGACGAACAATGCTCAATTATATCAAGCTTCTGCTGCTTGGTGTGGTGGCGGTCTTCGCGCTGATCGCCGCCAATTACGCCCGCGACGTGGCCTATATGGTGCACGCGCTCATCATCTTTCTTGTGGCCTCGGGGCTTTTCCTCTGGACGCTGCGCAACACTGACGAACCGGTTCCCGCGCGGATACTGGAAACCTCCTATATGGATGACGTCATCCGTGCCGGGGTGATCGCCACCGCCTTCTGGGGTGTGGTGGGCTTCGCCGCGGGCACCTTCATCGCCGCTCAGCTGGCTTTTCCGGTGCTGAATTTCGACTGGGCGCAGGGCTACATGAACTTTGGCCGCCTGCGCCCGCTGCACACCTCGGCGGTGATCTTTGCCTTTGGCGGCAACGCGCTGATCTGCACCAGCTTTTATGTGGTGCAGCGCACCTCTGCCGCGCGGCTCTGGGGCGGCAACCTCGCATGGTGGGTGTTCTGGGGCTACCAGCTTGTCATCGTCCTTGCCGCCACCGGCTATCTGCTGGGCGCCACGCAGTCCAAGGAATATGCCGAACCCGAATGGCTGACCGACTGGCTGCTGACCGTGGTCTGGGTCGCCTATTTCGCCGTCTTCGTCGGCACGCTCGTGAAGCGCCGCGAGCCGCATATCTATGTGGCCAACTGGTTTTACCTTGCCTTCATCATCACCGTCGCCCTGCTGCACATCTTCAACAACCTCAGCATTCCGGTGTCGATCTGGGGATCGAAATCGGTGCAGGTCTTCTCCGGCGTGCAGGATGCCATGACGCAGTGGTGGTATGGCCACAACGCCGTGGGCTTCTTCCTGACCGCGGGCTTTCTGGGGATGATGTATTACTTCGTGCCCAAACAGGCCGAACGCCCGGTCTTCAGCTACAAGCTGTCCATCGTGCACTTCTGGGCGCTGATCTTCATCTACATCTGGGCCGGTCCGCACCACCTGCATTACACCGCCCTGCCCGACTGGGCCTCGACCCTTGGCATGGTGTTCTCGATCATCCTGTGGATGCCCAGCTGGGGCGGCATGATCAACGGCCTGATGACGCTGTCGGGCGCATGGGACAAGCTGCGCACCGATCCGATCATGCGGATGCTGGTCATCTCCATCGGCTTTTACGGCATGTCGACCTTCGAAGGCCCGATGATGTCCATCCGCGCGGTGAACTCGCTGTCGCATTACACCGACTGGACCATCGGCCATGTGCATTCCGGCGCCTTGGGCTGGAACGGCATGATCACCTTTGGCGCGCTCTATTTCCTGACGCCGAAGCTGTGGAACCGCGAACGGCTCTATTCGCTGGGCCTTGTCAGCTGGCACTTCTGGCTCGCGACCATCGGCATCGTGCTCTACGCGGCCTCGATGTGGGTCACCGGGATCATGGAAGGCCTGATGTGGCGCGAGGTTGATGCCAACGGCTTCCTCGTCTGGAGCTTCGCCGACACCGTCTCTGCCAAGTTCCCCATGTATGTGGTCCGCGCTCTTGGCGGTGGCCTCTATATCGCTGGCGCAATCATCATGTGCTACAACCTGTGGATGACCGTGACGCGGGCCCCGGCTGTCGAAGCCAAGTCCCCCACGGCCAATGCCACGCCGGCCGAATAAGGAGGGCCGACCATGGGTATTCTCGACAAACACGGTGTCCTTGAAAAGAACGTCACCCTGCTGGCCACCTTCGCCTTTCTGGTGGTGACCGTGGGCGGTCTCGTGCAGATCGTGCCGCTGTTCTATCTGGAAAACACCATCGAGGATGTAGAGGGCATGCGCCCCTACACCCCGCTGGAACTGGCCGGGCGCGACATCTACCTGCGCGAAGGCTGCTATGTCTGCCACAGCCAGATGATCCGTCCGATGCGCGACGAGGTGGAACGCTACGGCCATTACAGCCTTGCGGCGGAATCGCAGTATGATCACCCGTTCCAGTGGGGATCGAAACGCACCGGGCCGGATCTGGCCCGGGTGGGCGGGCGCTATTCCGACGAATGGCATGTGGACCACCTGACCGATCCGCAATCGGTGGTGCCGGAATCGGTGATGCCGAAATACGGCTTCCTGTCGGCCCGCCTGATCGAGGGCGATCATATTCAGGATCTGCTGGCGACGCACCGCGTGGTCGGCGTGCCCTACACGCAGGAGATGATCGACAGCGCCGCCAGCGACTTTGCCGTGCAGGCCGATCCCAACAAGGATTATGACGGCCTGCTGGAGCGCTATGGCGAAAAGGTCAGCGTGCGCAATTTCGACGGGGCGCCGGGCATCACCGAAATGGATGCGCTGATCGCCTATCTGCAGATGCTGGGCACGCTGGTCGATTTTTCGACCTTCACGCCCGATGCCAGCCGCTGAGGAGACAGACATGGACACCTATTCCATCCTTCGGCATTTCGCGGACAGCTGGGGCCTGCTGGCGATGTTCGTCTTCTTTGTGGGCGTGATCCTCTGGGCCTTCCGCCCGGGCAGCCACAAGACCTACAGCGACGTGGCCGCAATCCCGTTCCGTTACGAAAACGCCCCGGCTGCCGCAGATCGCGGCACCACGCCACCCGCCGAGCAATGAGGAGGCGAGGATCATGAGCGACCCCAAGAAAAACGACGATTCTGACTACGAAACCACCGGCCATTCCTGGGACGGGATCAAGGAATACAACAAGCCGCTGCCAAGGTGGTGGGTGACGGTGTTCTACATCACCATCATCTGGGGCATCGGCTACAGCATCGCCTACCCCGCATGGCCGGGGATCCGCACCGCCACCGCTGGCGTGATGGGCTGGTCGACCCGGGCCAATGTCGCGGCAGAGATCGAGGCGCAGGAAGCCGCCCTTGCCCCGATCAATGACCGGCTGGCTTCGGTCGAGCTGAGCCAGATCGCCACCGATCCGGATCTGAACGGCTTTGCCCAGAACGCGGGCGGTGCCGTGTTCCGCACATGGTGCGCGCAGTGCCACGGCTCTGGCGCGGCGGGGGCCAAGGGCTATCCCAACCTGCTGGACGATGACTGGCTCTGGGGCGGCACGATGGAGGACATTCACACCACCATCACCCATGGCATCCGCAACACCGATGATCCCGACGCGCGCTATTCGGAAATGCCTGCCTTTGGCCGCGACGGCCTGCTGGAGCGGGAGCAGATCGGACAGGTGGTGAATTACGTGCTCGATCTGGCGGGTGAGGCGCCGCAGGATCCTTCGCAGGTCAGCGCGGGCGCCACGGTCTTTGCCGACAACTGCGCCGCCTGTCATGGCGAGGACGGCACCGGCGACCGCATGCAGGGTGCGCCCAACCTCACCGATGCCATCTGGCTTTATGGCGGCGATTACGCATCGCTGCACGAGACGGTGACCAATGCCCGGTTCGGGGTGATGCCCAACTGGAACACCCGCCTGTCGGAGGCCGAGATTCGCGCCGTGGCCAGCTATGTCCACGGGCTCGGCGGCGGCGAGATGTCCGAATAAGAGATACCTTCGGGCCGCAAGGTTCGAAGGTCTGACGCCGCTGCCCCA
The DNA here is from genome assembly GCF_900100085.1 of Salipiger marinus. Classification (GTDB taxonomy): domain Bacteria; phylum Pseudomonadota; class Alphaproteobacteria; order Rhodobacterales; family Rhodobacteraceae; genus Salipiger; species Salipiger marinus. The sequence continues at coordinate 144,988 of NZ_FNEJ01000008.1, read as the reverse complement.
CCTGTTCGCGCGTTTCCGGGGCACCGGCGTCTCTTTGTCTTCAGTGACGTGCCTGACACTTCCAACGAGGGATAGCTGTCAGTATGGCCCACGGCCGGGCGCCTTCAAGCCCGGTCTGCAAATATTTCCGGGAATTTACCTTCCGCGAGCGCCGCGGCGAGACACCCCAAGGCCCGCGACCTGCGGCGAGACGCCGCAAAGCTGAATAGCAGAGTCAGATTTGATGCAGGTCAAGGCCGCGCGCTGCCTGCGGCGCGACAAGTGCCCGGACAGGCAGTTCAGAACCGGAGAGTCTCCCGTGGCCGACACCAATCAAGGCGCCCCCTCGCTCTATGCGGCGCGCGAGCCGATCTTCCCCCGGCGCGTCAGCGGGAAATTCCGCAATCTCAAATGGATCCTGATGCTGGTCCTTCTGGGGATCTACTACATCACCCCGTGGATTCGCTGGGACCGGGGCCCCGCCCTGCCCGATCAGGCGGTGCTGGTCGATCTGGCCCACCGGCGGTTCTTCTTCTTCATGATCGAGATCTGGCCGCATGAATTCTATTTCGTCGCGGGCCTGCTGATCATGGCGGGGCTCGGGCTGTTCCTGTTCACCTCGGCGCTGGGGCGGGTCTGGTGCGGCTATGCCTGCCCGCAGACCGTCTGGACCGACCTTTTCATCCTTGTCGAACGCTGGATCGAAGGCGACCGCAACGCCCGGCTGCGCCTGCACCGGCAGAAACGTTGGGATCTGACCAAGCTGCGGCTGCGGCTGACCAAATGGCTGGCATGGCTGCTGATCGCCTTGGCCACCGGCGGCGCATGGGTGTTCTATTTCACCGATGCCCCCACGCTGCTGTCCGGCCTTGCCACCGGCACGGCGCATCCGGTCGCCTACACCACCATCGCGCTGCTGACCGCCACCACCTTTGTCTTCGGCGGCTTCGCCCGCGAACAGATCTGCATCTATGCCTGCCCGTGGCCGCGCATTCAGGCCGCGATGATGGACGAGGACACGCTGACCGTCGGCTATCGCGACTGGCGCGGCGAACCGCGCGGCAAGCACCGCAAGGCCGAAGGCGCCGGACAGCTGGGCGACTGCATCGACTGCCATGCCTGCGTCAATGTCTGCCCCATGGGGATCGACATCCGCGATGGCCAGCAGCTGGCCTGCATCACCTGCGCGCTCTGCATCGATGCCTGCGATGACGTGATGGACCGCGTCGGCAAGCCGCGCGGCCTGATCGACTATCTTGCCCTGTCGGACGAGGCGTCGGAACGCAGCGGCAAGCCCCCCCGCCCGATCTGGAAACACGTCTTCCGCCCGCGCGTGCTAGTCTATACCGCGCTCTGGGCGCTGGTCGGCGTGGGGTTGCTGGTGGCGCTGCTGCTGCGCCCGGAAATCGAGATGACCGTGGCGCCGGTGCGCAATCCCACCTTCGTGGTGCTGTCGGACGGATCGGTCCGCAACACCTATGACGTGCGCCTGCTCAACAAGCATGGCGAGGACCGGCCCTTCCGGCTGAGCCTTGTGGAGGGCGGCACGCTTGCCCTGACGCTGGAGGGCGCGCCCGCCACCACGGTGACGGTGACCGCCAACCAGACACATCTGCAGCGCGTCTATGTCACCGCCCCGCAGGGCACAGCTCAGGCGCAGGCGGAACGCACCGCCGTGACCCTGCGGGTCGAGGACATGTCGAGCGGCGACATCGCCACCGAAGCCACGGTTTTCAACGGACGGGACAACTGATGACACATCCCCGCAAACTCACCGGCTGGCATGTGCTGGCCATCTTCACCGCCGCCTTCGGCACCATCATCGCGGTGAACCTGACGCTGGCATGGAACGCCATCGCCACCTTCCCCGGGCTGGAGGTGCCCAATTCCTACATCGCCAGCCAGACCTTCGATGCCCGCCGCGCCGCACAGACGGCGCTTGGCTGGACCGCCCATGCCGAGGCGGGCGATGGCCGGGTGATCCTGCGCCTGACCGATGCCACGGGCGCCCCGCTCCACCCCGCTGACCTGCGCGTGACCATTGGCCGGTCCACCAGCGTCCGCGACGACAGCGAACCCGCCTTCCTCTTCGACGGGCGGCAGTTCGTGGCCGATCTCAGCCTTGCCCCCGGCCACTGGAATTTCTGGGTCAAGGCCACCGCCCCCGATGGCACGCCGTTCGAACAGCGGCTGGAAACCTTTGTCAGGAACTGACCGATGACCGCCGCGCTGCATCCGCAGATCTCCGCCTGCCCCGCCTGCATGGCCGCCCCCGCCGCCGAGGCGCTGGCCACACCCCCCGCCCCCAAAGAGGCGCATGTGGTGCTGTCCCTGCCCACGATCCACTGCGCCGCCTGCATGGCGGGCGTCGAATCCGCGCTGCGCCAGCATCCCGGCGTGCGCGCCGCCCGCGTCAACCTGACCCAAAGGCGCGTCGCGATCGAGGCAGAGCCCGGCCTGACCGCCGCCGACCTGATCCCGGTGGTGGAGGCGGCGGGCTATGAGGCGCATGAGCTTGACAGCGCCGCGCTGTCGGCCCGCGCCAGCGACCGCGCCGGGCGTGACCTGCTGATGCGGCTCGCCGTCGCGGGCTTTGCCGCGATGAATGTCATGCTGCTGTCCATCGCGGTCTGGTCCGGCGCCGAAGGCCCGACGCGGGATCTGTTCCACTGGATTTCCGCCGCCATCGTGCTGCCCACCGTGGCCTTTTCCGCCCAGCCCTTCTTCCGCAACGCGGTCTCGGCGCTGCGGGCCGGACGGCTGAACATGGATGTGCCGATCTCGCTGGCCATCCTGCTCGCCATCGTGACCTCGCTCTGGGAAACCTCGCTTTCGGGCGAACATGCCTATTTCGATGCCGCCGTGGCGCTGACCTTCTTCCTGCTCACCGGGCGCTATCTGGATCACCGCACCCGCGCCATCGCCCGCTCCGCCGCCGAGGAACTGACAGCACTGGAGGTGCCCCGCGCCACCCGCCTGACCGAGACGGGCGAGGAACAGGTGGCGACCATGGATCTGCGCATCGGCGACCTGGTGCTGGTCCGCCCCGGTGGCCGCATCCCCGTGGACGGAGAGATCACCCGCGGCCAGTCCGAACTTGACCGCGCCCTGCTCACCGGCGAAACCCTGCCCGCCTATGCCGGACCCGGCACGCGGGTCAGCGCGGGCGAGGTCAACCTGACCGGCCCGCTGACCCTGCGCGCCACTGCCGTGGGCCGCGATACCTCGCTCGCGCGCATGGCCGATCTGGTGGCGGTGGCGGAATCGGGGCGGGCCCGCTACACGCCGCTCGCCGACAAGGCGGCCAAGCTTTACGCCCCCGGCGTGCATATCCTGTCGGCGCTGGCCTTTCTGGGCTGGCTGCTCTGGACCGGTGATGTCCGGCTTGCGCTCAACATCGCGGCCGCCGTGCTCATCATCACCTGCCCCTGCGCGCTAGGGCTGGCCGTGCCCGCCGTGACCACCGCCGCCTCGGGGCGGCTCTTCCGGCAGGGGCTGCTGATCAAGGATGCCACCGCGCTCGAACGTCTGGCCGAGGTGGACACCGTGGTCTTCGACAAGACCGGCACGCTGACCACCGGCATGCCGGAGCCCACCAACACCGCCACCTTCTCCCGCCCGGACCTGGAGGTGGCGCTGGCGCTGGCGCAGGGCTCGGCGCATCCGCTGTCGCGCGCCCTGACTGCGACGCTGCGCGCGGATGGGATCATCCCCGCCACGGTCACCGAAATTGGCGAACTGCCGGGCCATGGCACGACAGGCCGCTGGCAGGGCCAGACCGTCCGGCTGGGCCGCTCCAGCTGGACCGGCGGCACCCCGCTCGCCCAGACCGCCACTTGGCTCGCGCTGGGGGAGGCTCCCGCCCGCGCCTTCACCTTCACCGACAGCCTGCGCGAAGGCGCTGCCGAAACCGTGACCGCCCTGATTGCCAGCGGGCATCGGGTGATCCTGCTCTCGGGCGACAGCGCGCCCGCCGCAGGCAGCATGGCGCGGCGGCTGGGGATCACCGACTGGCAGGCCGACTGCCTGCCGCAGGACAAGGCCGCCCGCATCCAGACCCTGCGCGAACAGGGGGCAAAGGTACTGATGGTGGGCGACGGGCTCAACGACACTGCGGCACTGGCAGGCGCGCATGTGTCGATCTCGCCCGCCTCGGCGCTGGATGCGGCCCGCGTCGCCTCCGACATCGTGCTGCTGGGCCGCTCGCTGGCGCCACTGCCGCAGGCGCTTGCCACCGCGCGCAAGGCGACGCGGCGCATCCGCCAGAACTTCGCCATCGCCACATGGTATAACGTGATCGCGGTGCCGCTGGCCGCCGCCGGGCTCTGCTCGCCGCTGATCGCGGCGCTGGCCATGTCCCTCTCCTCCATCACCGTGTCGCTCAACGCGCTCAGGCTCAGGTAATCCGATGAACGTGCTTGCTTTCCTGATTCCGATCTCGCTGCTGCTCGGTGGGCTTGGCCTCGTTTTCTTCATCTTCACCGTCAGATCGCGGCAATATGACGATCCCGATGGCGACGCGCAGCGCATCCTGTCCGGCCAGTATGACAAGGCCCCGCCGCCGGATTGACAGCCCGGCCCGCCGCTTCATCTTGCCCCTGAACTCCGGGGGTGAATGCGGCAAAGCCGCAGAGGGGGCAGCGCCCCCTCCCTTGCCTTTCAGCCGCGCACGCGCTCGATCAGCGCGCCCGCCGGGCCGCCCGTGCCCAGATCGGTATAGGCGCGCAGCTCGGTCCGGGTCAGCCGCCCGTCGCCATTGGCGTCAAAGCTCATGATCGCCTCCCGCGCGGCAGGGCCAAAGGCCGCGCGAATCTCGGTGGGCTCCAGCACGTTGCTGCGGTTCACATCCATCACCGAAAACAGCTTCACCGGGCCAGTGACCCCGGCGGGCAGCGTGTCTTCATAGACCGTAAAACTGTCGGCAAAGGCCGGGCCCGCACAAAGCAGCAGGGCGCACAGGGGCAGGATTTTCATTCTCTCTCTCCGGTCAGGGCAGCATCAGGCTCAACCCGCGCCAGTCTATCAGGTTCCCGCGCCGGGATGCAGCATCATCTCCGCCGCCTTTTCGGCGATCATGATCGTCGGCGCGTTGGTGTTGCCCGACGGGATGCGCGGCATGACGCTGGCATCCACCACGCGCAGGCCGTCAACGCCACGCAGCCGCAGCGCCCCGTCCAAAGGTGCCGCCGCATCGGTGCCCATGCGCAGCGTGCCCACCGGGTGAAAGATCGTGGTGCCCACCCGGCCCGCCGCCTGATGCAGCTCTGCCTCGGTCTGGAACTCCAGCCCCGGCGCCATCTCCTCGGGGCGGTAGCGCGCCATGGCGGGCTGACCCATGATCCGCCGCACCTGCCGGATCGCATCCGCCGCCACCCGCAGATCCCCCGGCGTCGACAGGTAATTGGGCGCGATCACCGGGGCCGCCCGCGGATCCGCCGAGGCCAGCCGCACCTCGCCCCGGCTTTCCGGGCGCAGATTGCAGACGCTGGCGGTCAGCGCGGGCCAGCGATGCAGCGGCGAGCCGAAGGCATCCAGCGACAGCGGCTGCACATGATATTCCAGATCCGGCGTCTCCAGCCCCTCGCGCGAGCGCGAGAAGGCCCCCAGCTGCGACGGCGCCATCGACATCGGCCCCCGGCGGCGCAGCAGGTAATCCAGCCCGATCAGCCCCTTGCCCCAGAGTGAATTGGCCAGCGTGTTGAGCGTGCGCGCCCCCGTCAGCCGCCACGCGCAGCGCAGCTGCAGATGGTCCTGCAGGTTCTGGCCCACACCCGGCATGTCCTCAACCACCGCGATGCCCTGCGCGCGCAGATGCTCGGCGGGCCCGATGCCCGACAGCATCAGCAGATGCGGCGACTTGATCGCCCCCGCCGACAGGATCACCTCCGCCTCTGCCCGCACCTGATGGGTGACGCCATCCTGCAGGTATTCCACGCCCACCACGCGCCGCCCCTCCAGCAGCAGGCGGGTGGCTTCGGCGTTCACCTCGACCTTGAGCCGGTCGCTGCGGGTGCTGCGCAGGAACGCCTTGGCGGTGTTCAGCCGCCAGCCGTTGCGCTGGTTCACCCGGAAATAGCCGACGCCCTCGTTGTCGCCGGTGTTGAAATCGCGGGTCTTGGGCAGACCCTCCTGATGGGCGGCCTCGCGCCAGTCATCCAGCACCTGCCAGCGCAGGCGCTGGTTCTCCACCCGCCACTCGCCGCCCGCGCCGTGAAACTCGCTCTCGCCCTCGACAAAATCCTCGGAGCGGCGGAACAGCGGCAGCACGTCCTCCCAGCCCCAGCCGGTCAGGCCCATCTGCCGCCAGCCGTCATAATCCGCCGCCTGCCCGCGCAGATAGAGCATGCCGTTGATCGACGAACAGCCGCCCAGCACCTTGCCGCGCGGATAGAGCAGCGACCGCCCGCCCAGACCCGGCTCTGGCGCGGTGCGGAAACACCAGTCGGTGCGCGGGTTGTTGATGCAGTAAAGATAGCCCATGGGGATATGGATCCACGGATAGCTGTCGCGCCCGCCCGCCTCCAGCAGCAGCACCCGGCGCCCGCCTTCGGCCAGCCGCTTGGCCAGCACGCAGCCCGCGCTGCCCGCGCCGACGATGATGTGATCCCAGCTCATGTCCCCTCCTCCCGTGATGCGCTCAGACCGGCAGCGCCGTGGTCTTGAACACCGTGCGCAGCGCAAAGCTTGACTGCATCTGCGCCACCCCCGGCAGCCGGGTCAGATGCTGCCGGTGGATGCGGGCAAAATCCTCGGTATCCTCGGCCACCACCTTGAGGATGTAATCCGCCGTGCCCGCCATCAGGTGACATTCCAGCACGTCCGGCACCCGCGACACTGCCTTTTCAAAGGCGTCCAGCACCTCGTCCGCCTGCGCGCTCAGCGTGATTTCCACAAAGACCGTGGTGGGCAGGTTCAGCTTGCGCGCATCCAGCAGCGCGACATAATCGCGGATATAGCCTTCGCTTTCCAGCCGCTGCACCCGGCGGTGACAGGCCGAGGCCGACAGGTTCACCTTGTCCGAAAGTTCGGCATTGGACATGCGCCCGCTCCGTTGCAGCGCGCGCAGGATGCGCAGGTCGGTTTCATCCAGCGTCATTGACAGCTTCTTTCGTTCAAGGGACGGTCCATCGAAGATCCTTCGAGGAACCTCGCGCCCTACGCAGCAAATCCGCAAGGAAATTGCAAGCCACGCGGCGCATCCTGACAGGCACAACAGCCCCACGGGAGGAGAAACACCATGAAGATCGGATGTCCGGCAGAAATCAAGCCGCAGGAATACCGCGTCGGCCTGACGCCCCATGCCGCGCGCGAGGTGGTGGCCCATGGCCATCAGGTGCTCGTGCAGGCGGGCGCCGGGCTTGGCGCGGGATTCACTGATGAAGATTACACCGCCGCAGGCGCGCAGATCGCCGACAGCGCCGCGCAGATCTGGGCCGAGGCCGAACTGATTGTCAAGGTCAAGGAACCGCAGGCGCCAGAGCGCGCGCAGCTGTCCGAAGGCCAGCTGCTGTTCACCTATCTGCACCTTGCCCCCGATCCCGACCAGACCCGCGATCTGCTCGCCTCCGGCGCCACCTGCATCGCCTATGAGACGGTGACCGATGCCCGGGGCGGGCTGCCGCTGCTGGCGCCCATGTCCGAGGTGGCGGGGCGGCTTGCGCCGCAGATGGGGGCTTGGGCGCTGCAGAAGGCCAATGGCGGACGCGGCGTGCTGATGGGCGGCGTGCCCGGCGTCGGGCCCGCGCAGGTCGTGGTGCTGGGCGGCGGCGTGGTCGGCACCCATGCGGCGCGCATCGCCGCCGGAATGGGCGCGGATGTGACCGTGCTCGACCGGTCGCTGCCCCGGCTGCGGCAGCTTGACGAGGCCTTCGGCAGCCTGTTCAAGACCCGCTATTCCACCGAAGGCAGCACCACAGAGCTGGTGTCGGGCGCGGATATGGTGATTGGCGCGGTGCTGATCCCCGGCGCCGCCGCCCCCAAACTGGTGACCCGCGACGGGCTGCGCGACATGAAGCCGGGCGCGGTTCTGGTCGATGTGGCCATCGATCAGGGCGGCTGTTTCGAGACTTCGCGCGCCACCACCCATGACGATCCGGTCTATACCGTCGACGGCATCCAGCATTACTGCGTGGCCAACATGCCGGGCGCCGTGCCACGCAGTTCGACCCTTGCGCTTGGCAATGCCACCCTGCCCTTCCTGCTGGCCCTTGCCGACAAGGGCTGGCGCACCGCCTGCGCCGAGGATCCGCATCTGCGCGGGGGGCTGAACGTGCATGCGGGGCAGCTGACCAATGGCGCCGTGGCTGCGGCCCTGTCGCTGCCCGCGATCACGCCCGAGGAGGCGCTGGCCTGAGGCCAAGGCCCCGCGGCGACGCGGGGCCACCGCCCGTCACGGCGTCTTCGGACGGCGCAGCTGCGAGGGGCTGCGGCCATAAAGCCGCAGGAAGGCGGCGTTGAAGCTGCGGACGCTGCCGAACCCGGACTGAAAGGCGATGTCGGTCAGCGGCAGATCGGTGGCGTCCAGCAGGCGCTTGGCCCGCCCGATGCGCAGCGTCAGGGCGGTCTGGACCGGCGACGCCCCGACATGCCGCAGGAACAGCCGCGACAGATGGCGGCTGCCGATCCCGAGCCGCAGCGCCAGCGCCTCGACCGACCCGTGGTCCAGCGCCCCCTCTTCGATCATCTTCAGCGCCCGTTCCACGGTGCTGCGCGTGCCCTTCCACGCCGGGCAGAACGGCGCGGTTTCCGGGCGGCAGCGCAGGCAGGGCCGATAGCCTGCGCGCTCGGCGGCGGCGGCGCTGGGAAAATAGCTGACATTCCGGGTCAGCGGCGGCTTTACCGGACAGACCGGACGGCAGTAGATGCCGGTGGTCCGGACGGCGGTGAAGAACACCCCGTCATAGGTCGGATCGCGCCGCAGCCGGGCCTCGTTGCAGGTGTCGAAATCAAGCATGGGTGCAGGTTACGCCCGCTCCGCCGCGCTGACGAGCCATGCCGGAGGATGAGGTCCGAAAACGGCCAGACCACAGGCGGCAGAGCGGGTAAGCCCTGCGCAACGACACGGACGGGGACAGACAGGATGCGGATGGGACTACGGGACTGGGGGCTGCTGCTGCTGCTGTCCTTTCTCTGGGGGGGTGCGTTCTTTTTCGCCGCCGTTGCGGTGACGGAACTGCCGCCGCTGACGGTGGTGCTGGCCCGGACCGGGCTTGCGGCACTGGCGCTGGTGGGGGTGCTGCGGCTTGGCGGCGAGCGCTGGCCGTTCCGGGGCCGGACCATCCCCATCTTTCTGATCATGGGGCTGCTGAACAACCTCCTGCCCTTCAGCCTGCTGTTCTGGGCGCAGACGGTGATTCCCAGCGGTCTTGCCTCGATCCTGAACGCGACCACACCGATCTTTGCCATTCTCGCCGCGCATCTGCTGCTGGCCGACGAACGGATGGCCGCGAACAAGGCGGCGGGCATCGGCTTCGGCTTTGCCGGGGTCGTGGTGCTGATGGGCGGCGGGCTGCTGGACGGCACGGGCTTTGCACTGGCCGGGATGCTGGCCTGCCTTGGGGCGGCGCTGTCCTACGGGCTTGCCGCCACCTATGGCCGCAGGTTCCGGACCATGGGGCTGAGTGCGGCGCAGGTGGCGCTTGGCCAGCTTGTCGCGACAACGCTGATGATGGCGCCGGTGGCGGCGCTGGTTGACCGGCCATGGACCCTGCCCGCCCCCAGCCTTGCCGTGGTGCTGGCGGTGGCGGCGCTGGCCTTCGTGTCCACAGCACTGGCTTATGTGATCTTCTTCAGGCTCTTAGCCTCGGCGGGGGCGGTCAACACGGCCCTTGTCACCCTGCTGATCCCGGCCAGCGCCATCCTGCTGGGGGCGCTGTTCTTGGGCGAAACTCTGGCGGGGCGACACTATGCCGGGCTGGCGCTGATCGGTGCGGGGCTTCTGGCCATTGACGGGCGGGTTCTGGCCCGGCTCCGGCGGTAGCACGCCAGACAGGCCAACGCCCCCGCAGCCGCTGCGGGGGCGTCAGACCTTGCCGGAAACCGGGGTCAGCCGCGACCGATATAGGGCATGGCGCTGGCCATCACGGTGACGAACTGCACATTCGCCTCCAGCGGCAGCGAGGCCATGTGCATGACGGTGCTGGCCACGTGATCCGCGTCCATCACCGGCTCCACCGCGATGGAGCCATCGGCCTGCGGCACGCCTTGGGTCATCTTCACCGCCATGTCGGTCAGGGCGTTGCCGATGTCGATCTGGCCGCAGGCGATGTTGAAGGCGCGCCCGTCCAGCGACAGCGACCGGGTCAGGCCGGTGACCGCGTGTTTCGACGTGGTATAGGGGGCCGAGCCCCAGCGCGGCACCTGTGCCGACACCGAGCCGTTGTTGATGATGCGGCCGCCCTGCGGATCCTGACGGCGCATCGCGCCAAAGGCGGCGCGGGCACACAGGAACATGCCGGTGATGTTGATGGAACAGAGGTTCAGCCAGTCCTCCGCCGGCACCTCGTCGATCATGCCCGCCTTGACGTTGACGCCCGCATTGTTGAAGAGCGCGTCAATCCGGCCCCATGCCTGCATCGCCTGATCGAAGCCCGCCTCGACCGCTGCCGGATCGGAAACGTCAAAGGGCAGGATCAGCGCGTTGTCATGGCCTTCTGCGGTCTCGGCCAGCGGCGCCTCGCGGCGGCCCACCAGACCGACCTTCCAGCCCTCGGCCAGAAACCGGCGGGCGGTCAGGCGACCGATGCCGCTGCCCGCGCCCGTGATGATGATGGTTTTCATTCAATCCTCCCAAAGGGTTGCGGGCTGGACCAGCCAGCCCGCATCACGTTCAGTGGTTGTCGCGCGGCAGCACGCGGGCGACTTTCTGATAGGCGGTCGCCAGTTCCAGACAGCCGCCATCCGACAGCTGGCCCACATGCTTGCGATAGATCTCCTGCCACGGCGTCTGGTTGACGATCTCGGGCGGGGTCCATGCGTCCTTGCGGGCCTGCCATTCGGCATCATCCACCAGCGCGTTCATGGTGCTGGCGTTCAGATCCAGCCGCACGGTGTCGCCGGTTTTCAGATAGGCGAGACCACCGCCCACCACCGCCTCGGGCGAGGCGTTGAGGATCGACGGGCTTTCCGAAGTGCCCGACTGCCGCCCGTCGCCCACGGTGGGCATGTGGTTGATGCCCTGACGGATCAGCGCATCTGGCGGCTGCATGTTCACCACCTCGGCGGAGCCGGGATAGCCCACGCAGCCGACATTGCGGATGAACAGGATGCAGTGCTCGTCGATCTCCAGCGACGGGTCGTTGATCCGGTCGTGGTAATCCTCCGGCCCCTCGAAGACGATGGCGCGGGCTTCAAGGACGCCCTCCTGCCCCGGCTGCGACAGGAAGCGTTCCTGAAAGTCCTTGGAGATCACGCTGGTCTTCATCAGCGCGGAATCGAACAGGTTGCCCGACAGCACCTTGAACCCGGAATTGAGCCGCATCGGCGCATCATAGGTCTTGATGACATCGGTGTCTTCGCTGTCCAGACCACGGATGTTCTCGCCCATGGTCTTGCCGGTGGCGGTCATCGCCCCCTCATGGATGCGGCCCGCCTTGCGCAGCTCTTCCATCACCGCAGGCACGCCGCCCGCCCGATAGAAGGATTCGCCCAGATATTCGCCCGCAGGCTGCATGTTGACCAGCAGCGGCACGTCAAAGCCCACCGTCTCCCAGTCCTTCACGTTCAGCTCTACCCCGGCATGGCGCGCCACGGCCTGAAGATGCGGCGGGGCGTTGGTGGAGCCGCCGATGGCCGCGTTCACCACGATGGCGTTTTCGAACGCTTCGCGGGTCAGGATGTCGGAGGGTTTCAGATCCTCTAGCACCATGTCCACGATGCGCTTGCCGGTGTGATAGGCCATCGACATCCGCTCGCGGAACGGCGCCGGAATGGCGGAGTTGCCGGTCAGCGACATGCCAAGCGCCTCGGCCATGGCGTTCATCGTGGACGCGGTGCCCATGGTGTTGCAATGGCCCAGCGACGGCGCCGAGGAACAGACCCGGCTCATGAATTCTTCGTAGTCGATCTTGCCTTCGGACAGCAGGCGGCGCGATTCCCACACGATGGTGCCGGATCCGGCGCGCTTGCCCTTCCACCAGCCGTCCAGCATCGGACCGCCGTTCAGCGCGATGGCGGGAATGTCCACCGTGGCGGCCCCCATCAGCATGGCAGGCGTGGTCTTGTCACAGCCGGTGGTCAGCACGACACCGTCGATCGGATAGCCGTGCAGCACCTCCACAAGGCTCAGATAGGCAAGGTTGCGGTCCAGCGCTGCGGTGGGGCGCTTGCCGGTTTCCTGAATCGGGTGCACCGGAAATTCCATGGGAATCCCGCCCGCCTCGCGGATGCCCGCCTTGATCCGGTCCATGAGAAAGACGTGGATCTTGTTGCAGGGCGCGATGTCGGAGCCAGTATTGGCGATGCCGATGATCGGCTTTACTCCCTGCAGTTCGTCGCGGATGTATTCCTGATTCTGGTAGCGCTCGACATAGAGCGCGGTCATCCCCGGATTGTTGGGGTTGTCGAACCACTCCTGAGAGCGGAACCGCTTGTTGGCGCGTGTATCGGACACGATTGGCTTCCTCTGGCTAGGTCTCCTCCGCGCGCCCCTCCCGGCGCGCTCGTTCTTGCAGCAGCTTCCCAATTTGGTATACCAAATGCAAGAGCATTCGTGGGAGGGAGGCCAGCGCATGCAGGACCGCCAAAGACACAGGGCGTGCAACGCCCTGATCCAGAACAGTTTTGCCATTGAAAATACCACTCGCGACCGAAAGCGCCCCGCATGAGGCGGGCCGCGTTCTGGCAGGGCTATCGCGACTGCGCGCCCTTCATCGCGGTGGTCGTGCCGTTTTCCATGCTGTTCGGCGTGGTGGCGCGCGATGCCGGGCTCGACATCCTGCAGGTCATGGCCATGTCGGTGCTGGTCATCGCGGGCGCGTCGCAGTTCACCGCGCTCGCGCTGCTGCAGGAACAGGCGCCGGTCTTCGTGGCGCTGGCCGCAGCCCTGGCGGTGAACCTGCGCATGGCGCTTTATTCCGCAGCGCTGGTGCCGCATGTGGGCCACGCGCCCTTGGGGACGCGCGCGCTCATGGCCTATCTCATGGTGGATCAGGCCTATGCCGTGGCGGTCAAGACCTATGAGGACCAGCCGCGCATGAGCCGCGACGACAAGGTCGCGTATTATTTCGGCGTCATGGCGCTGATCTGCCCGTTCTGGTATGGCTGCACCCTGCTGGGCGCGGTGATCGGCGAGGCGATTCCGCCGCAACTGTCGCTGGATTTTGCCGCCCCCGTCTGCTTCATCGCCATCACAGCGCCGCTGCTGCGCTCGCTGCCGCATATCCTTGCCGCCGCCGTCTCGGTGCTCTGCGCCATCCTCTTTGCGGGCTTTCCCTCGGGGCTGGGCCTGATCGCCGCCGCCATCGTGGCCATGCTGGTCGGCGCGCAGGCCGAACTGGCGCTGCGCCGCCGCAACCTCCGGAGCGCCCCATGATCGACACCCCCACCTTCTGGACCCTGACCGCCCTGCTGGGCATCGGCACCTTTCTGGTGCGGTTTTCCTTTCTGGGCTTTCTGGGCGGGCGGCAGCTGCCGGACTGGTTCGTGCTGCACCTGAAATATGTGGGCGTGGGGGTTCTGCCCGCCATGGTCACGCCGCTGGTGCTCTGGCCCGCCGCGACCGGCGGCGAAACCGACCCCGCCCGGATCATCGCGGCCCTCGCCACCTTCTTCGTCGCCTTCCGGCTGTCGGTGGCGGGTGCGCTGGTGGCGGGAATGGGCACGCTTTACCTGATGCAGTCGCTGTTCTGAGGAGAACCAAGATGATTGAAGAACCCCCCCTTCTGACCATCCGCCGCGATGCGCCGCGCCCCACGCCCGAGCAGATCGCAGCCTTTCAGGGCGTGCCCACCAGCTTCGTCTGCGACGCCATGGGCGGCGGCGGCGCGCTGTCCCCGGCGATCCAGCCGATCGGCTTCGGACGGGACATCGACTGCACCGCCGCGGGCCCCGCATGGTGCGCGGAAAATGGTGCGGCCGATCTTCTGGCCACGCTCGCGGCCCTGCAGACCATCACCCCCGGTGACATCCTCGTGGCAGGCGCGGACGGACACCAGACCTGCGCCGCCGCCGGGGACCGCGTCATGGGCATGCTGAAGAACCGCGGCGGCGCGGGCTTCGTGACCGATGGCCCGCTGCGCGATTACGCGGGCATCGTGAAGGTGGGCCTGCCCGCATGGTGTACGGGGCTGGTGCCCTCCTCGCCCTTCGGCAAGGGTCCGGGCACGGTGGGTGGCAGCGTCGCCATCGGCGGGCGCACGGTCTGCACCGGCGACATGATCGTGGCCGACCGCGATGGCGTGGTGGTGGTGCCCTTCGCCCGGCTCGACGAGGTCATCGCGCGGCTGGAAAAGGTCAAGGCCGCCGAATACGCGCTGGATGCCGAGGTGGAAAAAGGCTTCTGCAGCCCGCTCGACCTCGAGGCGATGCTGGCCGACGGCCGCGCGGTAGAAGCGGGCTGACCCGGCCCCGGGATCCCCGGCCAAGGGGATCCCTCGCGCATAAAAAGGGGCCGGCTCCCTCCTCGAAGCCGACCCCGCGCAGGGTGCCACCGTAGTGAGGGCGGCGGCGCCCCGCGATCTCAGCGAAACGCGCTTTTGGCGCCCGCCGATTCCTGCATCCGGAAGATCGATCCGGTATCGGGCGCGGGCGGCAGCGGCATGGTCACCGGCACAGGCTCTAGCCGCGGCGTCAGGCAGGGGCTGCCGGTGATGGTCCGCTCCTGCAGATCTTCCCAGAATTTCGCCTGCCCCAGCGCGTGGAAATAGGAATTGCTGCCAAGGATCGGCCAGGCGTCGCCCTTGGCGATCTCGTAGAACAGCAGAAGCCGCGCCCGGTCCGACACGTTCGGCGCCGAGCCGTGCAGGATGCGGGCATGATGCACCGTCATGCTGCCCGCGCGCCCGGTCAGCGTCACCGCCTTCTGCTTCTCGAACAGCGGATCCTCCGGATCGATCGCTCCGGCAAAGACGCCATTGGCCATATGGCTCAGCAGCGGTCCCTTATGGGTGCCGGGAATGACCATGAGCGGGCCGGTATCTTCCTGCACGTCCTCCAGCATGATGCCGAAGGCCAGAAGGTCGTCATTGGTATGCGGATAAAACGCCCAGTCCTGATGCCATTCCACCGCCGCGCCGCCCCCCGGCGCCTTGGTGTTGAGCTTGGAGGTCAGCAGCGTGGCATCCGGCCCCAGCAGATCACCCAGCACCTCGGTGATGCGGGAATTGCGCAGGATCTCCCAGAAATAGGGATCGCGCTTGTGCGGCAGCTTGATCCGCGTCAGCTTCGGCGCCTCCGCCGAATGGCCGCGGTCAAGGTCATAGACCTCGTTGCTCTGGCTCACCTCGCGCGAGCCGTCGATCAGCCCATAGGTGATCTCCTGCAGCCGCTTCAGCTCCTCCGGGCGCAGCACGTCCTCCACCATCAAATAGCCGTTCTCGGCGTAAAACGCCTTCTGGTCTTCCGTCAGCATCGCTTCTCCTCCTCGCGACTCGGGTTGGGGTCAGATGGTGGTATCGATACCATGATTGCATGGTATCGATACCACCATTATGCCGGAGAGGTCAACGGAGCACCGAGATGTCAGAGGCGCGGAAATGGGTCACCATGGGGGATGTGGCGGCGCGGGCGGGCGTCGGCACCATCACCGTCAGCCGCGCCCTGCGCACCCCCGGCAAGGTCAGCCAGACCACGCTCGCCAAGGTGCAGAAGGCCGTGGCGGAACTGGGCTATGTGCTGGACGAAACCGCGGGCGCGCTCAGCTCGCAGCGCTCGCGCATCGTCGGCGCGCTGGTTTCCACGCTGGAGGAATCGGTGTTCGCCACCACCCTGCGCGGTCTGTCGGAAGGGCTGGCGGAGGGCGGGCTGCAGCTTCTGCTCAGCGCCACGCAATATGACCCCGAAACCGAGGCGGCCCTGATCCCCACCCTTCTGGGCCGCAGGCCCGAGGCGCTGGTGCTGACTTCGGACCGGCACACGCCCGACGCGCGCGCCCTGCTGGAGCGGGCCGCCCTGCCGGTGCTGGAGCTTTGGGATCTGCCGGAACGGCCCGTGCATGTGGCGGTGGGGTTTTCCAACCGGGCCGCCGGATCGGCCATGACCCGCCACCTGATCGACACCGGGCGGCGGCGCATCGCCTTTGTGGGGCTGGACCGCGCGCATGACAGCCGTGGCCATCTGCGGCTGGAGGGCTATCGCGACTGCCTGCGCGATCTGTCGGACGAACGGGTGCTGCTGCTGCCGCCGCGCCGGGGCGCCACCGGCCCGGATTACGGCGCGCAGGGCCTGCGCGAGGTGCTGCGGCGCTGGCCGGACACGCAGGCGCTGATCTGCGTCAGCGACACGCTGGCCGCGGGCGCCTGGTGCGAGGCGATGCGCGCGGGCCTTTCGGTGCCGGACCGCATCGCCCTTACCGGCTTTGGCGATTTCGACATGGCGGGGTCAAGCGGGCTGGCGCTGACCACCATCCGCATCGACGGCGCGGCCATCGGGCGCCGCGCCGCCGAACTGATCCTCAGCGGCGACATGGAGCGCGGCACGCGGATCGATCTGGGCTTCAGCCTGATCCGCCGTGCCAGCAGCTAGGGCTCAGGCCCCCTTCGCCACCTCTGCCGCCAGATCGATGCCGCCAAACTCCGCCACGCGGTCGGCAATGGTCGGCACATAGTCGCCGCCATGGCCCATGGCCTCTGCCATGGCGAAATACTGCCGCGTGGCAGAGGCGATGAAGGACGGCGCGTTCACCTCATTGGCCAGCGCATTGGCATAACGCACGTCCTTGCCACCATTGGCGATGGCGAATTTATGCGCCTCGCGGTCGCGGTCCACGGCATAGGTCATGAAGGTCTCGAAAAACCCGTTGGACAACCGGCTTGATCCGATCACCTGCCGCACCGTCTGCGGGCTGATGCCGGACTTGGCCGCCAGCACCAGCGATTCCGCATAAAGCGCCGCATAGCTCATGGAGATGAGGTTCATCACCAGCTTCATCTTGTGCCCGGCGCCCACCGGACCCACGCGGTTGATGTTGCCCGCCCAGCACTGCAGCACCGGCAGCACCTTGGCAAAGCTCGCGTCATCGGCGCCGACCATGGCATCAAGCGTGCCCGCCTCGGCCTCTTTCGGGGTGCGCCCCAGCGGCGCATCCACAAGGCTTGCGCCCTTTTCCGCCAGTTCCGCCGCCAGCTTCAGGGTCGAGGCCGGATCGGCGGTGGAACTGTCCACCACCACCAGCCCCGGATGGGCGCCCGCGATCACGCCGTCGGGGCCGCGCATCACCGCCTCGATCTGCGGCGAGTTTGACAGGCACAGATGCAGGATGTCGCAGGCCTGCGCCATCTCGAGGGCCGATGTGGCCTCCTGCGCGCCCTGCGCCAGCAGATCCTCCACGGGGGCGCGGTTGGTGTTGCCCTTGACCCAGAGCGGATAGCCGCCCTTGAGGATGTTCTTGGCCATGCCGTGACCCATCAGGCCCACGCCGATGAAGCCCACTACGGGGGTGTTGCTCATATCCGTTCCTCCCAGAGATTGCGCCGTCAGAGCGACGCGGTAATGCCGCCATCCACGAACAGCACATGGCCGTTCACGAAGCTGGACGCAGGCGCGCAGAGAAAGACGCAGGCCCCCACCAGTTCCTCGACCTCGCCCCAGCGGCCCGCCGGGGTGCGCTTTTCCAGCCATGCGCTGAACTCGGGATCCGCCACCAGCGCGGCGTTGAGCGGCGTCTTGAAATAGCCCGGCGCGATGGCGTTGCAGTTGAGCCCGTGTCTGGCCCAGTCCGTCGCCATGCCCATGGTCAGGTTGCTGATCGCGCCCTTGGACGCGGTATAGGGCGCGATGCCGGGCCGCGCGAGCTTGCTCTGCACCGAGGCGATGTTGACGATCCGCCCCGCCTTGCGGGGGATCATGTGCCGCGCGCAGGCCTGCGCCACGTAGAAGGCGGAATAGACATTGGTGCGCATCAGCCGGTCAAAGGCCTCGGGGTCGAAATCTTCGAGCGGGCCGCGATGCTGCATGCCGGCATTGTTGATGAGGATGTCAATGGGCCCGTGCTCGGCCTCATGGCCGTCCACCGCCGCGCGCACCTCGGCCACGTCGGTCACGTCAAAGCCAAGCGCCGCTGCGGTGATGCCTTCGGCCTGCAGCCCGGCCACGGCCTCGGCCAGCCGGTCGGGGTTGCGGCCGTTGAGCAGCACGCTGGCCCCCGCCTGCCCCAGCCCGCGCGCCAGCGCCAGACCGATGCCCATGGTAGAGCCCGTCACCAGCGCGGTGCGGCCCGAAAGATCGAACAGTTCCATAAAGTCTTCCCTCTCCCTCCGCCCGTTGCGGGTCCGCGCAGGGCGCGCGAAACCATTGACAATCCGGGGCGGGACCGTATTCCTGAAAATGGTATACCAAACACGGACGGATGCAAGCGACAGCATCCGGAGCGGAGGACTGACGATGGCGCGGCGCGCGGCAGCAGGGGATGATCGGGGCGGATGCTGAGCTTTACCGCCGCCGTGATCCTTCTGCTTATCACGCCGGGGCCCGGTGTGCTGTCCATTGCAGGCGTGGGCGCCGCCTATGGCTGGCGCGACGGGCTGCGCTACGCCATCGGGCTGTTCCTTGGCACCAACATGGTGATGACCGCCGTGCTGACCGGGCTTGCCGCCATCGTGCTGTCGGTGCCTGCGGTGCGCACGGTGCTGATGGTGGCCTCGGTCGCCTATTTGCTCTATCTCGCCGCCCGCATCGCGCTGGCGGGAAGCCGCATCGCCTTCATCGAGGCGAAATCGGCCCCCGGCATCCGCGCGGGCCTGCTGCTGCAGGCGATCAACCCCAAGGCCTATGCGGTGAACACCGCGCTGATGACCGGGTTTTCCTATGCGCCCGGCAATCTGGCCTTTGAAACGCTGACCAAGATCCTGATCCTGAACGCCATCTGGATCCCCATCCACATGGGCTGGCTCTGGGCGGGGGTGACCCTGCACCGGCTGAACCTCAGCCACCGGACCCAGCGTCTGATCAATTTCGGCATGGCCACCGCCATGCTGGCCGTCGTCGCGCTGGCGCTTGTGTCGGCCTTCGGCGCCCCCTGACCCTGTCTCATCACTCCCGGGAGGATTTCCATGACCACTTACACCGGCTGCTGGCCCGTTGTTCCCACCCCGTTCCATGACGATGGCACGCTGGATCTGGAGGGCATGAAGCGCGTTCTGGACTGCACCATCGACATGGGCGTCGACGGCATCTGCATCCTTGCCAACTTCTCCGAACAGTTCCTGATCTCGGACGAGGAACGCGCCATCCTGACCAAGCTCTGTCTGGAGCATGTAGCGGGCCGGGTGCCGGTCATCGTCACCATCTCGCATTACGCGACACCCATCGTGGTCAAGCGCGCGCAGGAGGCCAAGGATCTGGGCGCCGCCATCGTCATGATGATGCCGCCCTATCACGGCGCCCTGCTGAAAGGCAGCGCCGAGCAGACCTTTGAACAGTTCCGTCAGGTGGGCGAGGTGGGCATTCCCATCATGCTGCAGGACGCGCCGCTGTCGGGCGTCGATCTGCCGGTGCCGCTGCTGGTCAAGATGGCGCAAGAGATCGAGATGCTGAAGCTCTTCAAGATCGAATGCCCGCAGGCCGCCGCCAAGCTGCGCAGCCTGATCGCCGAAGGCGGCGCCGCCATCGAGGCCCCCTTCGACGGCGAGGAAGGCATCACCCTGCTGGCCGATCTGGACGCGGGCGCCACCGGCTGCATGACCTCTGCCATGATCCCCGACCAGATCCGCCCGGTGGTGATGGATTTCCTTGCCGGTCACCGGCAGAAGGCGTTTGACGGCTATGCCCGCGTGCTGCCCGCCATCAACCACGAGAACCGTCAGTGCGGTTTCCGGTCGGCCAAACATGCGATGGTGGTGGGCGGGGTCATCAAGTCGGCCTTCTGCCGTCACCCCATTGCCCCCTTGCATCCCGACACCGCTTCGATGCTTATCGAGCTCATCAAACCGCTTGATCCGCTGGTCCTCAACTGGGGTAAATGATGGCTGCCTTCGACACGCTTGCGACGCTTCTTGGTCCCCGCTTCGCCACCAGCGACGCGGCCCGGGCGCAGAACGGGCGCAACGAGGCACATTTCCCCGAGGCCCTGCCCGATGCGGTGGCCTATCCACAGACCACGGCGGAGGTGGCGGCGATTGTCGCCGCCTGCGCGGCAGAAGGCATTCCCGTCACCGCCATCGGTGCCGGCACCTCGCTGGAGGGGCAGCATCTGGCGGTGCGAGGCGGCATCAGCCTTGATTTCTCGCGCATGGACCGGGTGCTGGCGGTCAATGCCGAGGATCTGAACGTGGTGATCCAGCCCGGCATCCCCCGCACCGCCCTCAATGAGGCGCTGCGGGCCACCGGGCTGTGGTTCCCCATCGACCCCGGCGCCGATGCCTCCCTTGGCGGCATGGCCGCCACCCGCGCCTCCGGCACCACGGCGGTGCGCTATGGCACCATGCGGGAAAACGTGCTGGCGCTGGAGGCGGTGATGTCTGACGGCACGGTGATCCGCACCGGCACACAGGCGCGCAAATCCTCTGCGGGCTATGATCTGACCCATCTGCTGGTCGGATCCGAAGGCACGCTGGGGATCATCACCGAACTGACGCTGCGCCTGCATGGCCAGCCCGAAGGCGTGCTGGCCGCGATCTGCCGTTTCGACGATGTCGAGGCGGCGGTGAACTGCGTGATCCTCACCATCCAGAGCGGCCTGCCCATGGCCCGGATCGAATTTCTGGACGAAATGATGGTGCGCGGCTTCAACCTGCATTCGGGCGGCACCCTGCCCGAGACGCCGCATCTGTTCGTGGAATTCCACGGCACCCCCGCCGGTGTCGCGGAACAGGCGCAGAGCTTCCGCGAGATTGCCGAGGATTTCGGCATGGCCGACTGGCAGGAAGCCACCACCACCGAGGACCGCAGCGCGCTGTGGAAGATGCGCCATTCCGCGCATTATGCCTCTGCCGCACTGCGCCCCGGCGTGCGGACGCTGGCCACCGATGTCTGCGTGCCGATCTCGCGGCTGGCCGAGGCCATCACCAAGGCCAAGGCTCTGGCCACCGAAATGGGC
Source organism: Salipiger marinus (assembly GCF_900100085.1). Classification (GTDB taxonomy): domain Bacteria; phylum Pseudomonadota; class Alphaproteobacteria; order Rhodobacterales; family Rhodobacteraceae; genus Salipiger; species Salipiger marinus. The sequence continues at coordinate 123,819 of NZ_FNEJ01000008.1, read as the reverse complement.
ATCATCGGCACCGTGGTGGGCCATGTGGGCGACGGCAACTTCCACTATGCCGTGCGCTTCGATCCTGCCGATCCGCAGGATCTGGCCCGGACCCATGATTTCGCCGGACGGCTGAACGAGCTGGCGCTGGCGCTTGGCGGCACCGTCAGCGGCGAACATGGCATCGGGCTTGGCAAGCAGAAATACATGGGCGCCGAACATGGCGCCGCTCTTGACTGGATGCGCCGGGTGAAGGACGCGCTTGACCCGAAGGGCATTCTCAACCCCGGCAAAATGCTGCCGCCGGTCGCGTGACCGGCCAAGCGAAAGGACTGACCATGCTTCCCCATTCCAACCCTACCCCTGACGCCCTGTTCGTGGGCCGCGTCTGGCGCCCCGGCATCGGCCCGGCACTGGTGGCCCTGCGCGGCGACACGCTGGTGGACATCACCAGCAAGGCCCTGCCCACCATGCGCGACCTGCTGGAACGCGACGATCCCGCCGGCGCCCTGCGCGCCGCCGCCGGTGAAACCATCGGCACGCTGGCCGATCTGGTCGCCGGATCCGACGAGGCGGCGGGCGATGACGTGCTGCACCTGCTGGCCCCCTGCGACCTGCAGGCGGTGAAGGCCAGCGGCGTGACCTTCGCGCAGTCCATGGTCGAACGCGTGATCGAGGAACAGGCGGCGGGCGATCCCGACAAGGCCGAGGCGATCCGCGCCAAGGTGACTTCGGTGATCGGCACCTCGCTGTCGGGGATCGAGCCCGGCTCGGAAAAGGCCATGGAGGTCAAGCGCGTGCTGCAGGCCGAAGGCATGTGGTCGCAGTATCTGGAAGTGGGCATCGGCCCGGATGCCGAGGTGTTCACCAAGGCGCAGCCCATGGCCGCTGTCGGCTGGGGTGCCACCGTGGGCCTGCATCCCATCAGCAAGTGGAACAACCCCGAACCCGAGATCGTGCTCGCCATCAATTCGCGCGGCGACATCGTGGGCGCGACGCTGGGCAATGACGTGAACCTGCGCGACGTCGAGGGCCGATCGGCCCTGCTGCTGGGCAAGGCCAAGGACAACAACGCCTCCTGCGCCATCGGGCCGTTCCTGCGGCTCTTTGACGGCGAGTACACGCTGGATGACGTGCGCAAGGCCGAACTGACCATGACCGTCAAGGGCACGGACGGCTTCGTGCTGGATGGCGCCTCCTCGATGAGCCAGATCAGCCGCGATCCGGCCTCGATCGTGGCGCAGACCATCGGGCGGCATCACCAGTATCCCGACGGCTTCTTCCTGTTCCTTGGCACGCTGTTTGCCCCGACCAAGGACCGCGACGCGCCCGGTCAGGGCTTCACCCATCACGTCGGCGACACGGTGACCATTTCCGAGCCGACGCTGGGCGCGCTGCACAACACCGTGCGCCTGTCCACCGAAGCACCGGAATGGACCTTCGGCACCTCTGCCCTGATGCGCAACCTCGCGGAGCGGGGCCTGCTGTGAGCGCGTTCCTGTCCCTTGGCGAATGTATGGTGGAACTGGCGCAGGCCGGGGACGAGATGTACCGCCGGGGCTTCGCGGGCGACACGTTCAACACCGCATGGTATGCGCGCCGCCTGCTGCCCGACGACTGGACGGTAAGCTACGGCAGCTGCGTGGGCGAGGATGCGGTCAGCGCCGAAATGGTGGCCTTCATGGAGGCGCAGGGGGTGGACACCTCCACCCTGCGCCGCCTGCCCGACCGCACCGTGGGGCTTTACATGATCTCGCTCGACAAGGGCGAGCGCAGCTTCTCCTACTGGCGCGGACAGTCGGCGGCGCGGATGCTGGCCGATGACCTGAGCTGGCTTGATGGCATCCTCAAGGACCGGGAGATGATCCATTTCTCCGGCATCACGCTGGCCATCCTGCCGCCAGAACAGCGCGAGCTGTTCTGCGGGGCGGTGTCGCGGGCCCGCACCCGGGGCGCCATCGTCTCCTTCGACACCAACCTGCGCCCCCGGCTCTGGGGCAGCGCCGAGGCCATGCGCGAGGGCCTGACCATGGGCGCGCGCACCGCCGACATCGTGCTGCCAAGCTTTGACGAGGAAGAACAGGTGTTCGGCGATGCCAGCCCCGAAGCGACGGTGGAGCGCTATCGCGATCTTGGCGCCGATCTGGTCGCGGTGAAACAGGGCGGCGGCGCGCTGAAGCTCTGGCAGCGCGAGGCGGGCATGCACGAGGTGCCCGCCGTGAAGGTCGAGAACCTCGTCGATACCACCGCCGCGGGCGACAGCTTTGCCGCCGGTCTGCTGACCGGGCTCGCACAGGGCAAATCCCCGCAGGATGCCGCAGCCGAGGCGATGCAGCTTGCCGCCAAGGTCATTCAGGCGCGCGGCGCGCTGGTGCCCGGCATCTTCGCCTGAGACACGCCCATACCGGATGTAAAAGGCCCGGAGGACATCCTCCGGGCCTTTTTCGTGTCAGTTGACCGGGGTCAGCAACGCCTCGCCCTTCAGGAAGGCGGCGATGTTGTCGCGCTGCAGCTGGCCCATGGCGGTGCGGGTCTCCCGCGTGGCCGAGGCCTGATGCGGCTGCAGCACGGCATTGTCGAGCGTGCGGAAGCGCGGGTCGATCTTCGGCTCGTTCAGGAACACGTCGAGCCCGGCACCGCCGATCTTCTTCTGCTCCAGCAGGTCCAGCAGCGCCGCCTCGTCCACCGTGGTGCCGCGCGAGATGTTGATGAGGATGCCATCCGGCCCCAGCGCCTCCAGCACCTCGCGGGTGACATAGCCCGCCGTCTCGGGGCCGCCCACCAGCGCCACGATCAGGAAATCCACCTCGCGCGCCAGCGCCACCGGATCGGCGTGATAGGTCCAGCCCGGCGTCTCCTTTTCGGAGCGCGAATGGTAATGCATCTCCATCTTGAAGGCGGCAAGCCGGTCGGCGATCTCGCGCCCGATGCGGCCCAGCCCCAGAATGCCGGTCTTGGCACCGCTGACCTTGCGCTGCAGCGGATAGGCGCCCTGTTCCCCCCATGCGCCAGAGCGCACATGCGCCTCGGCGCCGCGGGTGTCGCGGCAGAAATCCAGCAGCATGGCCACGGCCAGATCGGCCACGTCATCGTTCAGCACGTCGGGCGTGTTAGTGACCTTGATGTTGCGCGGGCTCGCCGCGCCGACGTCGATGGCATCATAGCCCACGCCAAAATTCGCGATCAGCCCCAGCGCCGGAAAGGCATCCATTGCCTCGCCGCCAAAGGGCGAATGGCCAAAAAACGCGATGGCCTTCACGCCCTTGCGGGTGTCCTCGGGCAGCGCGCGCGCCTCGTCAAGCGTCGCACAGGCCGTCCAGCCAAGACCCGCAAGTGCCTCGCGGCTCATCTGGTCGGGTTTGCCGACCGCCAAAACTTCCGTCATTCCGTCTGTCCTTTTCCGTTCAGGTCAATGCCGCGCGCAGGGGCGCCAGCCAGCCAAGGCCCACTTCCGTATCCCCGCCGCGCGGCTTGTATTCGGCCCCCACCGGCGCCTTCCAGCCTGCCGTGGCAAAGGCCGCCAGCAGACGCTCGAAACAGATCTCGCCGCCATCGGGTTCGCCCCGGTCGGGCACGGCGGCGATCTGCACATGCCCCACCAGCGGCAGATGCGTCTGGAACCGCCGGATCAGATCGCCCTGCATGATCTGCGTGTGATAGCAATCGAACATGATGCGCAGGTTGTCGCGCCCCAGCGCCGCGATGGTCTCTGCCGCCTGTTCCACATGCGCCAGATGATAACCTGCCACGTCGCGGCGGTTGATGGGCTCGATCAGCACGGTCATGCCCTTTTCGGCTGCAAGATCACAGGCCAGCCCCAGCGTGGCGCGATAGGCCTGCTCTGCCGCGGCACCGCCATCGGTGCGCCCGGCCATCACATGCACATTGGCCGCCCCCATGGCCGCGCCATACTCCACCGCCTGCCGCACCGCCGCCGCCGCCTCCTCCGCCCGGTCGGGAAGGGCGGCAAGGCCGAAATCCCCCGCCGCCGGATTGCCCGGCACGGTGTTCAGCCCCAGCATGGGCAGCCCCGTCTCGTCCAGTGCCGCGCGCATCTCGGCCACGGGCACGTCATAGGGAAAATGACATTCCACCGCGTCGAACCCCGCGCGCTTGGCGGCGCGGATGCGGTCGGGCAGCGGCAGGTCGGTGTAAAGAAAGCCGATATTGGCGGAAAACAGCATAGGTCAGTCCCATTCCACGTCGAATTTGCGCACCACCGCCTGCACCTGCCCTTGGGTCAGCATGCGCGGCTGGCGTCCCTCCAGCAGAAGCGCCAGCTTCGCCGTCTCCTCCAGTTCCTCCATGGCATAGACGGCGGCCTCCAGATCCTTGGCGGCGACCACGGGGCCATGATTGGCCAGCACCACCGCCGACCGCCGCCCCGCCAGACCGCGCACCGCATCACCCATGGCCGGATCCCCGGGCACGAAGAAAGGCAGCAGCTTGACCTTGCCAAGACGCATCACCGCATAGGGGGTCAGCGGCGGCAGCAGGTTGTCCGGTTCCACATCCGGCATCATCGACCACGCGACCGAATGGCTGGAATGCAGATGCACCACCGCACCGGTCTTGGTCCGCGTCTCGTAGAACGCCTCGTGCAGGGGCATTTCCTTGGTGGGCCGGTCGCCGGACAGGAACCGCCCTTCTGCATCGAATTTCGACAGGCGCGCCGGATCCAGCCGCCCAAGGCTCGATCCGGTCGGCGTGACCAGCAGCCCGCCATCCTCGGTGCGCACCGAGATATTGCCCGACGCCCCGCCGGTCAGCCCCCGGTCGAACAGGGAGGCGGCGTGATAACACAGATCCTCGCGCAGGCGGGTTTCGGTCATTGATCCTGCTCCATCACCCGCGCCGCCTTGGCAAAGAAATCCTCGGCGCCGAAATTGCCGGATTTCAGCGCCAGCACCATGTCGCCCGCGCGCATCACCGGCACGCCGGGATCGATCTCGGGCCCGATCTCCAGCGCGTCGGGCGCCAGCGCCTCCACCACCGCGCCAGAGGTCTCGCCCCCGGCGGAGATCAGGCGCCGGATGCCGCGGGCGGCCAGCACCCGTGCCGTGGCCCCGAACAGCCCCTCCAGCGCTGCGGCCACCTTCTCGCGGCCATGCGCCTTCTGCGCCGCCGCAACCGTCTCCGGATCGGCAGAGGAATAGATCAGCGGCAGCCCGTCCTGCGCCAGCGCCCAGTCGGCGAGATCCTCGGGCGCAAGCCCCGCCAGCGCCTCCTCGGCGGTCACCTCGCGCTTGGGCCCGTCATGTGCGGCCACCTGTCGGCGCGTGGCGGTGGAACACGACCCCGACAGCGCCACGACGCGCCCGCCCTGCCCCGTCCACGCGCCCGCCTGACCCGACAGCGGGAAATTGCCGGGCAGACCAAGGGCGATGCCGGATCCGCCGGTGATCAGCCGCTGCCCGGCCAGCGCGCGGCCCCAGCTCAGCAGATCCTCGTCGCGGATCGCATCGGCGATGACAAAGCGGCGCCCGGCCTGCGCCTCTGCGGCAAGGGCTGCGCGGATCGCCTCCGGCCCCTGCCAGACGGTGGCGGCGGGCACATGGCCCACGGCGCCGCCGATCTGCGCCGCCAGCACCCGCCGCAGGTCGGGATCGGTCATCGGCGTCAGCGGATGGTGCTGCATGCCCGATTCGGACAGCAGATGGTCGCCCACGAACAGATGGCCCTGATAGATCGTCCGCCCCGTCGCCGGAAAGGCCGGGCAGAAGATCACGCTCTCCGCCCCCAGCGCCTCGGCCAGCGCTTCCGCCACCGGGCCGATATTGCCCTCTGATGTGGAATCGAAGGTGGAGCAGTATTTGAACAGGAACTGCGTGCAGCCCTGATCGCGCAGCCAGTCCAGCGCGGCGAGCGACAGGCGCACCGCCTCGGAGGCCGGGATCGAACGGGACTTGAGCGCGACCACCCCCGCCTCCACCGCCGGATCGGCAGGCCCCTGCGGCACGCCCACATATTGCACGGTGCGCATGCCCTGCTTGACCAGCGTGTTGCCCAGATCGCTGGAGCCGGTGAAGTCGTCGCCGATACAGCCCAGATACATCAGCTTTCTCCCGGCAGCGACAGGCCCGCGGCGCGGGCATAGACCCGGATCACCGCCGCATCATCGATCTGGGCATCGCCCGCCTCCACCGCGGCGCGGAACTGCGCCAGCGCCGTCTCGGTCATCGGCACGGGCAGGCCCGCGCTGGCGGCGATGCCGCCGACGATGCCCAGATCCTTGGGCCAGATCGCCACGGCGGAGCGCGGAGTGTAATCCCCCTCCACCACATGCGGGGCGCGGTTCTCGAACATCCAAGAGGTGCCCGCCGAGGCGGAGATCACCTGCACGATGCGCGCCGGATCCAGCCCCTGACTGATCCCCAGCGCCACCGCCTCGCCCATGGCGGCGATATGCACGCCCGCCAGCAGCTGGTTGACCGCCTTCATGGCGCTGCCCGCGCCGGGCTCCGCGCCCAGCTCGTGCACCGTGGCCGCCATGGCCTCCAGCGCGGGACCCGCCGCGGCAAAAGCCTCCGCCGCCCCCGAGGCCATGATCGACAGCTGCCCCTGCGCGGCCTTGGCCGCCCCGCCGGAGATCGGCGCATCAAGATAAAGCAGGCCCCGCCCTGCCGCCACTTCGGCAAACTCCCGCGCCTCGGCAGGGGCGATGGTGGCGCAGGACAGGATCACCGCGCCGGGGCGCAGATGCGCCGCCGCGCCACCCGCGCCAAACAGCACCTCGCGCGTCTGCGCCGCGTTCAGCACCACGCAGACCAGCACGTCGCTTGCCGCCGCCGCCTCGGCTACGCTGCCCGCCGCGCCGCCCTCGGCCTGAAACGCTGCCATGCGCGCCTCGGAAATGTCGAGCCCATGCACCACATGCCCCGCCCGCAGCAGCGATTGTGCCATGCCCATGCCCATCGAGCCGAGCCCGATCACCGTGATCGTCGCCAAAGGAACTCCCCCCAGATTTGGTATACCAAATCAGGATGGAGCCTTGGCGCGCGCGTGTCAATGTATCGAGTGCGTCAGGACCAGCGCCCGTGTCGGCGGACGGCCAGCGAGGGGCCAGCCCCTCGCGCTCCCCGGAGTTTAGGGGCAAGATGAATGAGGGCCATCTGGCTTCATCTTGCCAAATAAACTCCCGCCGGAGGCAGGCCGGACGCCGCGGATCAGTGCGGCGCCGGGGCAAGCGTGGACCCGTAGGGTCTGGCGGTCAGGTGTTGAACAGGAAGTGCAGCACGTCGCCGTCCTGCACCACATAGGACTTGCCTTCGGCGCGCATCTTGCCCGCCTCCTTGGCCCCCTGTTCGCCGTTGCTGGCGATAAAATCGTCATAGGCGATGGTTTCGGCGCGGATGAAGCCGCGTTCGAAATCGCCATGGATGACGCCTGCGGCCTGCGGCGCCGAGGTGCCCTGACGGATCGTCCAGGCGCGCGCCTCTTTGGGGCCCACGGTGAAATAGGTCTCCAGATGCAGCAGCTCGTATCCGGCGCGGATCAGTCGGTCGAGCCCGGCTTCCTCGAGCCCGAGTTCCGACAGGAACATCTCGGCCTCTTCGGGGTCGAGCTGGCTGATCTCTTCCTCGATCTTGGCAGAGATCACCACATGCGAATTGCCCTGCGCCGCCGCCATCTCGGCCACCCGGGCCGAAAGCGCGTTGCCGGTGGCGGCCTCGTCCTCGGACACGTTGCAGACATAGAGCACCGGCTTCGAGGTCAGAAGCTGCATCATGCGCCATGCCTTGGCGTCTTCGGCATCGACCTTGACCAGACGCGCGGGCTTGCCCGCCTCCAGCATCTCCAGCGCGGCGCGCATCAGGCGTTCCTGCTGCACCGCTTCCTTGTCGCCGCCGCGCACCTTGCGCAGGATGTTCTGCAGCCGCTTTTCCAGCGATTCCATGTCGGCGATGATCAGCTCGGTCTCGATCGTCTCGGCATCGGCGACGGGATCGACGCGGCCATCCACATGGGTGACGTCGTCATCCTCGAAACAGCGCAGCACATGGGCGATGGCATCCGTCTCGCGGATATTGGCCAGAAACTGGTTGCCCAGCCCCTCGCCCTTGGAGGCGCCTTTGACCAGACCGGCGATGTCGACAAAGGTCATCCGGGTGGGGATGATCTGCTTTGACCCGGCAATGGCCGCCAGCCGGTCCAGCCGGGCATCGGGCACCGCCACCTCGCCCACATTGGGCTCGATGGTGCAGAAGGGGAAGTTGGCCGCCTGCGCTGCGGCGGTCTTTGTCAGCGCGTTGAACAGGGTCGACTTGCCCACGTTGGGCAGACCCACGATCCCCATGCGAAATCCCATATCCCGGTCCTTTCCTGTGCTCCCGCGCCTTCTAGGCAGAGCGGGGGCCAAGCGCAAGATGGCGGCTCAGCCCGGCTGCGCCATCGCGGGCACGGCGCGCGCCCAGAAGCGGCGCAGGAGCAGCAGTGCCGCCATGCCGAGCCCGATCACCAGACCCGACCAGATGCCGACAGCGCCCCAGTCTGCCCAGAAGCCCAGACCCAGCGCCACCGGCAGGCCCAGCCCCCAGTAGGAGAAGCCCGCGATCAGCATCGGCACCCGCGTGTCCTGCAGCCCGCGCAGCAGGCCCAGCACCACCACCTGCGCCGCATCCACCAGCTGGAACGCCGCCGCCACGATCAGAAGCTGGCTGCCCAGCCGCAGGATCGCCTCGCGCTGCGGCTCGTCGGGGGACAGGAACAGGGCCAGCAGCGGCTCCGGGATCAGCAGGAAGGCGGCGATGGTGGCGATGACCGCGACGCCGGACAGCGCCAGCACCGCCCATGATCCGCGCACCAGATAGGTGACATCGCCGCGCCCGCGCGCCTGCCCGGCCCGCACCGTGGCCACGTTGGAAAAGCCCAGATGCACCATGAAGGTGGCCGCCGACAGCTGCAGCGCGATGCCATGTGCGGCCAGCGGCACGGTGCCGATCCAGCCCATCAGCACGGCGGTGGCGGCAAACAGCCCCACCTCGGCCAGCGTGGTGAGGCCGATGGGCCAGCCCAGCGCGAAAACCTCGCGCAGCATTTCGGTATCGGGGCGCCAGAAGCGCTGCCAGAGCGGGTATTGCGGCAGCTTCATCCGCGCATAGACAATGACCCCCGCCAGCGCGCTGAGATGCGCCGCGACCGAGGCCAGCGCCGCGCCGCGGATGCCCAGCTCCGGCGCGCCCCATTCCCCGAAGATCAGCGCGTAATTGGCGACGGCGTTGATGATGGCGGCCAGCACGGTCAGCCAGAGCACGGCGCGGGTATGTTCCAGCGCTGCAAGGTAGCTTTTGAACACCATGACCCCCAGCGCGGGCAGCAGCCCCACGCCTGCGATCCGCAGGTAAAGCTGCGCGTCCAGCGCCACCTGCGGCGTCTGCCCCAGCGCCTGCAGCAGCGTGCCCGACCACCAGAACAGCGGCAGGCACAGCAGGAAAAACGCGGTGGACAGCCACAGCCCCATGCGGGTGGCGCGGCGGATATGGGTCAGATCGCCCTGCGCCGCGAACTGCGCCACCATGGGCATGACCGCGAAGGCGAATCCCGAGCCGAAGAGAAACAGCACCATGAACAGCGTGGAGGCGAGCGTCAGCGCCGCCAGTTCCGGCACGCCATAGCGCCCCATCATCAGCGTGTCGGTCAGCCCGATGGTGAGCTGCGCCAGATGGCCACCGATCAGCGGCAGGCCCATTACCAGAACGGCGCGGAAATGGGCAGAATAGGTCATCGACTGGGTCATAATCGGGCTTTAGGCGGAGCCTGCGGCAGAGGCAAGATCAGAGCGCGCGCAGCAGCAACTGAGAGGCGAGCACAGTGACCAGAATACCCGCCCCGGCCTCTATCGCCGCCAGAGCGCGCGGCGCGCCGGGACCGGAGGCCAGCCGGGTCAGTGCGCCTTCGCGCAGCGTGACCGAGGCCAGCGCCACCGCCAGCGTCACCGAGGCGGTGCCAAGCCCCATGGCGAAGGCGCCAAGGATGCCCGCCGCATCGATCCCCATGCGCCATGTCAGGATCAGCAGGAACAGCGCGCCGGTGCAGGGCCGGATCGCGATGGCCCCCACCAGCAGCAGCCCGTCGCGCAGGCTGTGCACCTGCGCCGCCTGTTCCGGGCTGGGGCCATGGGCATGGCCGCATTGCGCACAGGTGGCGGGATCATGGGCGTGGTGGTGGTGGTGGTGGTGGTGGTGGTGGGCGTCATGGGCCGGGGCGGAGCGCAAAGCCTGCCACAGCCTGCGCCCGCCGCGCCAGACCAGCCACAGCCCGATGGCGGCAATGGCGGCGTAGCTGGCGGGCTCGAACACCGCTTCGGCGGCGCCGGTCATCTGCTCGCGGCTCCAGCCGAGGATCCAGACCCCGGCATAGACCAGCAGCACGGCGGCGGCGGATTGCGCAAGGCTGGAAACCAGCGCCAGCAGCGACAGCCGCCCCAGCGCCACGCGCCGCGCCAGCCCGTAGCCGCCGATCAGCAGCTTGCCATGCCCCGGCCCCACCGCGTGAAAGAAGCCATAGGCGAAACACACCCCCATCAGCGCCAGCAGTGCCCCCGGCTCGCCCGCCCGCAGCGCGCGCAGCCCGCGCGCCATGGCCTGCTGCGCCGAACGCTGGCCTTCGGCAGCGGCCTGCACCACCTGCGCCTCGCCGCCAAACCCCCAGAGCCAGACCGCCAGCGCCAGCACCAGCGCGGCGCCGGTCAGGGCAAGGGCGCGCATGTCACGTCGATCCGGTCGGCGAAGGTCTCGCCCATCTCGATGACCTCGAACTGGTCCTCGGGCACCTTGGCAAGCTCGGCCTGCAGGGCGCGGTCCGCCGCGTCGAGATCGGGCTTGGTCACGCGGGCGCTGCAGCGGTCGGGCAGCGTGACAGGCAGGTTTGCGGTGAAGGCGATGTAATAGGTGGGATCGTAAGGCCGGATCACCAGCCCGTCGGCGGGGGCGGGATCGACGCTGCGGCGGTGCACGGATTCGATCTGTCCGCCCACCATGCGCACGTCCACGAAATCGGGCGCGCCCAGATCCAGCTTCTTGCCGCCGGAATACAGGTAAAGGTCGCCCTCGAATCCCTCATACCAGTTGTCGAGATCGAAGCGCGCCAGCTGGTCCAGTTCCGCCCCGGTCAGCACCCCGTCGCCATCGGGATCAAGCCCCATATCCTCGAGGATCAGCAGCGAGAAGAAATCGTCATAGCGCCATGTCACGTCCACCGACACGACACGGTCGCGCGCATCCAGCGTCAGCGCCAGCCCCACATCGGCGAAGACATGCGGATGGGCGCCTGCCGGAAGGGCGGGCAGCAGGGCCAGCAGAAAGGCGGTCAGGCGTGTCATGACGGCGGACCCTACCCGGTTTCGCGCAGGGGGCAAGCGGGAGCACGCGACTTTCGGCGGGTTCGCGCTAGGTCTGCGTCACCACGCATAAGATCGGGAGACGTTGATGCCCAGCAAGATCGACCTGACCGGATTCGCCTCTCGGGGGCGCGCCTTTCTTGCCGATCTGGCAGACCATAACGACCGCGGCTGGTTCCGCGCCCAGAAGGGCCGTTATGACGCGGAGGTGAAGCGCCCCGCGGAGCGTCTGATCGAACAGGTCACCCCCCAGCTTGAGGCGCGGCGCGGCGAGGCGCTGCGCGCCAAGCTGTTCCGCCCGCATCGCGATGTGCGCCACAGCGAGGACAAGACCCCCTATCACACCCATCTGCACGCGCTCTGGTCCGCAGGTGACGGGCGGGCGTGGTTTTTCGGGCTGGCGCTCGATTACGCCACCGCCGGGGCGGGCATCATGTCCTTTGATCCCGGCCAGCGCGCCGCATGGGCGCGGGCGGTGGCGGGGCCTGCGGGCGCGGATCTGCTGGACCGGCTGGCAGCCTCCGGGCTGCGCCCCGCGCCGCCGCTGGACCGCGACTCCTCCGGCGGGCCGCTGGCGGATCGCGTCGGGCTGGTGGTCTGGATCGACGGGCTGGAGGAGGCGCTGGACGCCGATCCGGTGGCGGCGCTGCTTGAGGCCTATGCCCGGCTTGACCCGGTGCAGGACTGGCTCGCCACGCATCTTTGACCACCCGCGCCGCAGCGCCTGTCACGGATTGATTTTCCCCCGCCGTTCCGGCAGACCGACCGGGACCAAGGGAAAGGGACGCCATGACTCGCATCGACGCCAAATTCGCCGACCTCCGCGCTGCGGGGAAAAAGGCTTTCGTGTCCTATGTGATGGCGGGGGATCCCGACTATGACGCCTCGCTGGCGGTGGTCAAAGGCCTGCCCGGCGCCGGGGTCGACATCATCGAACTGGGCCTGCCCTTCACCGATCCCATGGCGGATGGCGAAACCATCCAGCTTGCCGGACAGCGCGCGCTGGCGGGCGGCATGACGCTGGAGCGCACGCTGCAGCTGGTGCGGGATTTTCGCGCGGGCGACGACACCACCCCCATCGTGCTGATGGGCTATTACAACCCGATCTACAGCCGCGGCGTCGACAAGTTTCTGGCCGATGCGCGCGAGGCGGGGATCGACGGGCTGATCGTGGTCGACCTGCCCCCCGAAGAGGATGACGAACTGTGCATCCCCGCGCAGAAGGCCGGACTGAACTTCATCCGGCTCGCCACCCCCACCACCGATGACAAGCGCCTGCCCAAGGTGCTGCAGAACACCTCGGGCTTTGTCTATTACGTCTCCATCACCGGGATCACCGGGGCTGCGGCGGCGGAGGCGGGCGATGTCGCCCCCGAAGTGGCGCGGATCAAGGCGCAGACCGACCTGCCGATCATCGTGGGCTTCGGCGTGCGCACCCCCGAGACGGCAGAGGCCATCGCCTCGGTCGCGGATGGCTGCGTGGTGGGCTCGGCCATCGTCGGCGCCATCGCCTCGGGCAAGCCGGTGGACGAGGTGCTGGCCTTCGTGAAATCGCTGTCGGACGGCGCGCACCGCGCCTGACCCGCTGTCATGGCGGTGTCATCCGTGGCGGGTAGCTGCGCGGGCAGACATGCCCACTGCACCCGACACAGGAGCCTCCGCCATGACCGACCTTCCCCTGCTGGGAGCGGCGATGCCGCTCGACACGCTGGACAGCCTGCGCGACTGGATCCTTGCCGATCACCGCGATCTGGAACTGCAGGATTTTATCGATGCCGAGGTGCTGAACGGCGACTGGCAGCCGCAGGTGGACCGCGCCCGCAGCCTGCTGGACGGCTATGAAGGACGGCTTGGCATCCACGGGCCGTTCTGGGGCCTGTCCCTTGCCAATCCCGATCCCGACCTGCGCGCGCTGGTGACCCGGCGCATGGGTCAGGGCCTGTCGGTCTGCGCCGCGCTTGGCGCCACGCAGATGGTCATCCACAGCCCCTACAGCACATGGGATTACAACAACCTCGACAATTATCCCGATGCCCGCGACCGCATGGTGGCGCTGGTGCATGACACGCTGGATCCGGTGATCGCGCAGGCCGAAGATGCGGGCGTGACCATGGTGCTGGAGAATATCGAGGACAAGGATCCCGATGCCCGCTGCCTGCTGGCCGACAGCTTCAGCAGCCCCGCCGTGGCGGTGTCCATCGACACAGGCCACGCGCAGTACGCCCATGGCAGCACCGGCGCACCGCCCGTGGATTATTACGTGCACCGCGCGGGCAACCGGCTGCGGCACATCCACCTGCAGGATGCCGATGGCTATGCCGACCGGCACTGGGCCATCGGTCAGGGCACGGTGAACTGGCACGCGGTGTTTGCGGCCCTCGCCCCGCTCACCTCGCGCCCGCGTCTGATCATGGAACTGCGCGATGCGGCGGGCATCCTGCCCTCGCGCGACTGGCTGGAGGCGCAGGGCCTCGCCCGATAGGCGGCATGGGCAGGCGCCGGGATCCGGCGCCCGCCCCTGCTGTCACAGCCCGGCGCCCTCGTCGACGCCCAGCATGATGTTGAGGTTCTGCACGGCAGCGCCAGAGGCGCCCTTGCCCAGATTGTCCAGCACCGCGAGCAGCACCGCCGACCCGGTCTCCGGATTGCCATGCACCGACAGATCCAGCCGGTTGGTGCCGTTCAGCCGCTGCGGCATCACGCGCGGCTCGTTTTCGGAGGCCGCGACCACCGACACGAAACGCTCGCCCTCATAGGCCGCGCGCAGCGCCGCCTCGGCGCGGGCGAAACCCTCGGGTCCAAGGGCGGGCAGATGCAGCGCCACCGCCATGCCCTGCGCATAGGCGCCGACCGAAGGCACGAAGCTTGGCAGCGCCGTCAGCAGCCCGTGCTTGAGGATCTCCGGCAGGTGCTTGTGGCCCTGCGCCGCGGCATAAAGGAACGACCCCGACGCCTCGCCGGATTCATACTCCGCGATCATCGACTTGCCGCCGCCGGTATAGCCCGACACGCCGGAAATCGACAGCGGCTGGCCCGCGTCGATGACCCCCGCCGCCACCAGTGGCCGGATCAGCGCGATGGCGCAGGTGGACCAGCAGCCGGGGTTCGACACATACTGCGCCCCGGCAATAGCCGCGCGCTGGCCTTGCGCCATTTCGGCAAAGCCGAAGACCCAGCCTTCGGCGACGCGATGCGCGGTGGAGGCATCGATGATCCGGGTGCCATGCGCCCGGGCCAGATCCACGGTCTCGCGCGCGGCATCGTCGGGCAGGCACAGGATGGCGACCTCGGCCTCGGCCAGCGCCTCGGCGCGCGCGCCCGCATCCTTGCGGCGCGCAGGGTCAACCTGCACCAGCGCGATGTCGGCGCGGCCTTCCAGCCGCTCGCGGATCTGCAGGCCGGTGGTGCCTGCCTCGCCGTCGATAAAAACCTTGTGTGCCATGGGCTTTGCTCCTTGGACCGGGACGCGCCCCGCATAGCAGAGCGCGCACCCGTTGGGAACCGCGCTTAGCCCAGTGTCACGTCCAGAAACATCATCAGGATCAGGCCAAAGATCAGCCCCGTGGTCGCCCGCATCTGATGGCCGTTGCGATGGGTTTCGGGCACGATCTCGTGGCTGATGATATAGAGCATCGCCCCCGCCGCGAAGGTCAGCCCCCAAGGCAGCAGCGCCGCGCTGACCGAAACCGCGATCACCCCCACAAACGCCCCCAGCACCTCGACCATCCCGGTCAGCGCGGTATAGGCCAGCGCCTTGCGCCGGGAATAGCCCAGACCCACCAGCGCCACCGCCACGGCCAGCCCTTCGGGAATGTCCTGCAGCGAAATCCCGGTCATCACCGAAATGCCATTGGCCCGGTCCAGCCCGAAGGCCACGCCGATGGACAGGCCCTCGGGGAAGTTGTGGATGGCGATGGCCAGCACGAAAAGCCAGATCCGCGCAAGCTTTGCCTGATCCGCGCCCCCTTCGGGGCCGGTGCGGAAATGCTCGTGCGGGATCGACGCATTCAGCCAGCCGACAAAGGCCGCCCCCAGTGCGATGCCCGCCGCCGCGATCCCCGCCGCGATCCAGACCGAACCGCTGCGCGCCTCGGCCACCTCGATCCCCGGCAGGATCAGCGAGAAATAGGCCGCCGACAGCATCACCCCCGCCGCAAAGCCCAGCATCATGTCCTGCGTGCCCTGCGACATGCGCCGCCCCACCACGGCGGGCAGCGCGCCCAATGTCGTGGCCAGCGCCGCCACCGCGCCGCCGCCTGTGCCCCAGAGGATGTCCAGCATGCCGCCTCCTGCCTGTTTTGCCGCAGCAGACTCCGCTTACGCCGCAGGGGCAAGCGCGGATCATTGCGTCACCGCGCCTCAGGCGGTAAGGAATCCTGACCACATTGCGGAGGACGGACCAAACATGCCCGTAATCACCGAAATCGCGGACCTCAAGCGCCTGTACCGGCGCCGGGTGCCGAAGATGTTCTACGACTACTGCGAATCGGGCAGCTGGACCGAACAGACCTTCCGCGAGAACTGCTCGGATTTCAGCAAGCTCTACCTGCGGCAGCGGGTGGCGATGGACATGACCGGGCGGTCCACCAAAAGCCGGATGATCGGGCAGGACGTGGCGATGCCGGTGGCGCTGGCCCCCGTGGGCATGACCGGGATGCAGCATGCCGATGGCGAGATCCTCGCCGCCCGTGCCGCCGCCCGGTTCGGCGTGCCCTACTGCCTGTCCACCATGTCGATCTGTTCGATCGAGGATGTGGCCGAAAACACCGACAAGCCGTTCTGGATGCAGGTCTACACGCTGAAGGACGACGATTACATGAAGCGCCTGTTCGACCGGGCGAAGGCGGCAAAATGCTCTGCCGCCGTGATCACGGTCGACCTGCAGATTCTGGGCCAGCGCCACAAGGATCTGAAGAACGGCCTGTCCGCCCCGCCCAAGCTGACGCCGAAATCCGTGGCCAACATGATGACCAAGGTGCCATGGGGCCTGGAGATGCTGCAGACCAAGCGGCGGTTCTTCGGCAATATCGTGGGCCATGCCAAGGGCGTGAACGATCCGTCCTCGCTGACCACATGGACCGCGCAGAGCTTCGATCAGGCGCTGGACTGGGACCGCATCCGCGAATTCCGCCGCATGTGGGACGGCCCGCTGATCATCAAGGGCATCATCGACCCGCGCGACGCGCTGGAGGCCTGCAATGTCGGCGCCGATGCCATCGTGGTCAGCAACCATGGCGGGCGGCAGCTGGACGGGGCGCTGAGCTCGATCCGGGCGCTGGCGCCGATCATGGACGCGGTGGGCGACCGCATCGAGGTGCATCTTGATAGCGGCGTGCGCTCGGGGCAGGATGTGCTGAAAGCGGTGGCCATGGGGGCCAAGGGCTGCTGGATCGGGCGCGCCTATATCTACGGGCTGGGCGCCATGGGCGAGGCGGGCGTGACCCGCGCGCTGGAGGTGATCCACAAGGAGCTTGATACCTCCATGGCGCTGTGCGGGCGCACCCAGCTTGACACGGTCGACCGCGACATTCTGATGATCCCCAAGGGGTTTTCCGGCGACTGGGAGGATTGAGCCGGAACCAGTGGTGGCGCGGCCCTAGCGCCGCGCCATCACAGGCAGCAGGACCAGCGGCAGCACCAGCAGCAGCAGCGCCACCGCACCAAAGGCCACGCGCAGGCCAAAGAGTTCCGACAGGCCGCCCATCAGCGGCGGGCCAAGGAAGAACCCGGCATAGCCCACCACCGTCGCGCGCGAAATCGCCCGCGCCCGGGCCGCAGGCTGCAGCCGCACCCCCAGCCACGCATAGCCCATGGGCGCCAGCACCGACACGCCAAGCCCCAGCACCGCAAAGCCCGCCCAGCCCATCAGCGCCGTGGGCGCCAGCGCCGCCAGCACGGCCCCCGCTGCCGCCAGCGTGGCGCCTGCGGCCATGACCCGGCCCACATCCAGCCGCTGCACCAGCCCCTGCCCGGTCAGCCGCCCGAGGCCCATGGTCAGCCCCAGCAGCGTCGGCGCCAGCGCGCCGCCCACCGCATCGGCGCCCAGATTGCGTTCCAGATGCAGCGCCGACCAAGCCTCTGTCGCCTGTTCCGACAGAAAGCCCACGCAGATCACCAGACCGGCGGGCAGCACCAGCAGCCATGGCACGGCGGCGGATCCGGCGGGGGCCGTCTCGGGCTCGGCGGCGGCCTTGGCGCCGCGCGTCGCCAGCGCCAGCAGCAGCGTGACCGCCCCCGCGCCCAGAAAGATCGCCCAGACCGGCAGGCCCGCGCCGCGCGCGATCCCCGCCGCCAGCGCCGCCCCGGCATAGACCAGCGAATAGCTGGCATGGGCAAGGTTCATCAGCGGACGGCCCGACCGCGCCTCCAGCCCCGCCAGATGCGTGTTCATCGCCACGTCCAGCGTGCCCGCCGCCGCGGCACAGACCAGCATCGCCGCCGCGAACTGCGCGGTGGATCCCGCCAGCCCCGGCAGCGAGAACCCCAGCCCCAGCAGCAGCGCAAAGACCGGCATGGCCTGACGGCCCAGCCGGGCCTCGGCCTGCGGTGCCAGCCACATGGCGGCCACCGCACCGAAGGTCGCCACCAGCATGGCCGCCCCCAGCGCCCCGTCCGACATGCCCGCCTGCAGCTTCAGCGCGGGCACCACCCCCGCAAAGGCGCCCCAGCACACGCCGATGGCGGCAAAGGCGGCAACGGGGCGGCGGATCAGGCGAAGGTCATGCAGCAGGGTCATGGCGCCGACCTTGCACGCCGCGCGCCCCGCGTCCAGAACCCGCGCCCCCGCCCGGCGCAGATTCCGCGCGCGGGCTCTTGCCCGACGCGGCGTTTCGGTCTAAGGGGCAGCCTTCATCGCGGGGTGACAGCCTTGGAGGCACCCTGCCCTTATCTGTGGAGAAATAATATGGCTGGTGAGATTCCTGATCTCGAAGCCCTGGAACGGTCGGGGACGGGCAAGGGCGCCGCTCGGCAGGCCCGTCGTGACGGCATGGTTCCGGGGATTGTCTTTGGTGGCGAAAAAGAGCCGCTTGCAATCCAGATCCCGTTCAACGCGCTGCTGAAGCGCCTGAAGGCCGGTCGGTTCAAGTCGACGCTCTTCAACCTGAAGGTCGAAGGCCATGACGACGTGCGCGTGATCTGCCGCGACGTGCAGCGCGACGTGGTGAAGGACCTGCCGACCCATGTCGACCTGATGCGCCTGCGCCGCACCACGCGGATCAACCTGTTCATCCACGTCGATTTCATCAACGAGGACAAGAGCCCCGGCCTGAAGCGCGGCGGCGTGCTGACCGTGGTTCGCCCCGAGGTGGAACTCAACGTGCTGGCAGCCGAGATTCCGGACCACATCACCGTGGATCTGGATGGCCGCAAGATGGGCGACGTCATCCACATCAGCGACGTGACCCTGCCCGAAGGCGTGACGCCCACCGTGGAGCGTGACTTCGTGATCGCCAACATCTCCGCCCCGCGCGGCCTGCTGGCCGATGACGCGGACGAAGAAGAGGCCGCCGAGGAATAATCCTCCCGGTCCGGACGATTTACGGCCCCGCCTTGGCGGGGCCGTTTGCATTTGCTCACTCCAGAACCTGCACCGCGTCGAACAGCTCCAGCTCGGGCGGGCCCAGATACATGCCGTCGCTGGACTTGGCGCCGCGATGTGCGGCCCGAAATGCCTCCGACCGGGTCCATGCGGCAAAGCTTTCCTCGTCCGCCCACACGGTGTGCGAGGCGTAAAGCACGTGATCCCCGCGGTCGGGGCCGCGCAGCAGCGCGAAGCTGCGGAATCCCGGCACGGATTTCAGATGGCTGTCGCGGCTTTTCCACATCTCCTCGAACTCCGCGGCGCGGTCGGGCACCACCCGGAACCGGTTCATGGTCAGATACATGGCCTCTCCTTTGTCTCTGTGTTATCGCCTGTCCCACCCTATCTAGGGCGGTATGGGCGCAGAACGGAGACGCGACAGTGCAGATTCTGGCAGGGCTCGGCAATCCCGGCGGCAAATACGCCCGGACCCGGCACAATATCGGCTTCATGGCTCTGGACCGCATTGCCGAGGATCACGGCTTCACCCCGTGGCGGGCCCGGTTTCAGGGCGAGGTGGCCGAGGGACGGCTGGGGCAGGAAAAGGTGCTGCTGCTCAAGCCGCAGACCTTCATGAACAATTCCGGCCAGTCGGTGGGCGAGGCCATGCGCTTTTTCAAGCTGACCCCCGCCGAGATCACCGTCTTTCATGACGAGCTGGATCTGGCCCCCGGCAAATGCCGGGTGAAGACCGGCGGCGGCCATGCGGGCCATAACGGCCTGCGCTCGCTGCATGCCCATATCGGCGAGGCCTATCACCGCGTCCGGCTCGGCATCGGCCATCCCGGCCGCAAGGAGGCGGTGGCGGGCTATGTGCTGCACGACTTCGCCAAGGCCGAAGAAGACTGGCTTGACGATCTGCTGCGCGGCATCTCCGATGGTGCCCCGGCACTGGCGGCGGGCGATACGGGCCGGTTCCAAAACGCCGTGGCGCTGCGCGTCGCCCCCGCCCGCTCCTCCAAGACCGCCACCCCGGCCCCCGCCGCGCCCGCTCCCGCGCCGGAGCGTCCCGCCCCGCAGGCAGAGCCCGCGCCCGACACCCGCAACCCGCTGCAAAGGCTCGCGGACCGCTTCCGCTAGCGCCGCCCGGCCCAAGGAGACTGCGATGCAGAAATATCCCGCCCACAACGTGATGGGACAGCCGCTTCACCCCTGTTCGGTCGATCCGCTCACCGGCTATTTCCGCGACGGGCACTGCAACAGCTGCGTCGAGGACAGCGGCAGCCACACGGTCTGCGCCGTGATGACCAAGGAATTCCTCGCCTATTCCAAATATGTCGGCAATGACCTCAGCACGGCGCGCCCCGGGCTGCGCTTTCCGGGGCTGAAGCCGGGCGACCAGTGGTGCCTCTGCGCGCTGCGCTTCCTGCAGGCCCATGAAGAAGGCTGCGCCCCGGGCGTGCGGCTCGATTCCACCCATCTCAAGGCGCTGGACGTGGTGCCGCTGGAAACCCTCGAGCTGCACAGGGTCGACTGAGGACCCCGGCACGCGGCAGCCAGACCGCGCTCCAAACCTTTACCCCGACATGCCAGCGGCCGCCCCAGGGGGCGGCCGCCGCGGGTCAGGCCTGCCGGATCAGCCCAGATCGACGCCCAGATGCTTGGCCACGGCAAAGATGTCCTTGTCGCCCCGCCCGCACATGTTCATGACGATCAGGTGATCCTTGGGCAGGCTCGGCGCGATCTTCGTCACATGCGCCAGCGCATGGCTGGGCTCCAGCGCGGGGATGATGCCTTCGGTGGCGCAGGACAGCTGGAACGCCTCCAGCGCCTCGCGGTCGGTGATCGAGACATATTCCGCCCGGCCCGTGTCATGCAGCCATGCATGTTCCGGCCCGATGCCCGGATAATCCAGCCCCGCCGAGATCGAGAAGCCTTCAAGGATCTGCCCGTCATCGTCCTGCAGCAGATAGGTGCGGTTGCCATGCAGCACGCCGGGACGCCCGCCGGTCAGGCTCGCGCAATGCTCCATCTTCTCGTTCACGCCCTTGCCGCCCGCCTCGACACCGATGATCCGCACCTCCGGATCGTCAAGGAACGGATAGAACAGGCCCATGGCGTTGGACCCGCCGCCGATCGCCGCCACCAGCGTGTCGGGCAGACGGCCCTCGGCCTCCATCATCTGCTCGCGGGTTTCCTTGCCGATGATCGACTGGAAATCGCGCACCATGGCCGGATAGGGATGCGGCCCCGCCACCGTGCCGATGCAGTAGAAGGTGTCGCGCACATTGGTCACCCAGTCGCGCAGCGCGTCGTTCATCGCATCCTTCAGCGTGCCGCGGCCAGAGGTCACCGGGATCACCTCGGCGCCCAGCAGACGCATGCGGAACACGTTGGGCTGCTGCCGCTCCACGTCATGCGCGCCCATATAGACCACGCATTTCAGCCCGAACTTGGCGCAGACCGTGGCGGTCGCCACGCCATGCTGGCCCGCGCCGGTTTCGGCGATGATGCGGGTCTTGCCCATGCGCCGCGCCAGAATGATCTGGCCCAGCACGTTGTTGATCTTGTGCGCGCCGGTATGGTTCAGCTCGTCACGCTTGAAATAGACCTTGGCGCCGCCCAGCTGCGCGCTCAGCCGCTCGGCATGATAGAGCGGCGAGGGACGGCCCACATAGTGCTTCCAGAGGAAATCCATCTCCGACCAGAAGCTGTCATCGGTCTTGGCCCGCTCATACTGCGCCTCAAGCTCCAGAATGAGCGGCATCAGCGTCTCGGACACGAAGCGCCCGCCATAGATGCCGAAGCGGCCCTGCTCGTCCGGGCCCGTCATGAAGGAATTGACCAGATCGTCCATTGCGCCTCTCCTGCGGAAGTTTTCCCTGTCTAATCCACGCAGGGCGTCATTGGCCAGAGCCGAAGCGCCCTGCGCTTCCTTCGGCCTCAAATATCCCGGGGGGTCACAGGGGGGCAGCGCCCCCCTTACGCCATCACCGACCGTTCCAGCGCCGGATAGCGCAGCGCCAGCGTCAGCCCGCGCGCCAGAAACGACACCTGAAAGGCCAGCCACAGCCCGTGATTGCCCAGAGGCGCCAGTGCCAGCGCCAGCACGCCCGCATAGATCAGCGCCGACACCGCCATCATGTTGCGCATGTCCCCCGACCGGGTGGCGCCGATGAAGATGCCGTCGAACATCATCGCCGCCACCTGAAAAAGCGGCGTCAGCATCACCCAGGGCAGATAGGTCAGCGCCATGGCCTGCACCTGCGGATCGGCGCTCATCAGCCGCACCAGCCCCGCGCCGCCCAGCCAGAACACCAGCCCCAGCACCGCCGCCACCACCCCGCACCAGAGTGCCGCGAGCCCCGCGCCGCGCCGCAGCCGCGCCAGATTGCGCGCCCCCACCGCCTGCCCCACCAGCGCCTCGGCGGCAAAGGCGAAGCCGTCCAGCGCATGGGCGGTGATCATCAGGAACTGCAGCAGCACCTGATTGGCGGCCAGCGTCACGTCGCCGAACCGCCCCCCCACCAGCAGGAAGGAGACAAGGATCGCCTCCAGCAGCAGCGAGCGGATCAGGATGTCGCCATTGACCGCCGCCATGTGCCGCAGCCGCCGCGGATCCAGCACCTGCGCGGCGCTCAGGCGGCGTGCGCCGCCAAGCCCCGCCCGGCAGAGCCACAGCCCCATGGCGAGCCCCGACCATTCCGCCACGAAGGTGGCGATGGCCACGCCCTCCACCCCCATGCCGAAGCCCAGCACCAGCGCCAGATCCAGCACCACGTTCACGCCGTTCATCCACAGCTGCAGCACCAGCACCGCCCGCGTGCGCTCCTGCGCGATCAGCCAGCCGGTGATGCCGTAAAGCCCGATGGCGGCGGGCGCCGACCAGACGCGGATGCCCATATAGCTGCGCGCCATGGCCTCGACCTCGGCGCTGGCGGGCGAGACGGCGAAGGCCGCGCGAAAGATCAGCCCCTGCAGCAGGATCAGCAGTACGCCCCCCGCCAGCCCCAGCAGCAGCGCGCGCAGCAGCAGCGCCTGCACCTCGGCCCGGTCGCCGGTGCCGGCGGCCTGCGCGGTCAGCCCCACCGTGCCCATGCGCAGGAAGCCGAAGGTCCAGTAGATCGCCGACAGCACGATGGCCCCCACCCCCACCGCCGCGATGGGTTCGGGTGCGGGGATCTGCCCCACCACCGCCGTGTCCACCGCGCCAAGGATCGGCACGGTGACATTGGACAGCAGGATCGGCAGCGCGATCTTGAGCACGCGGCCATGGCTCAGGCGGGGATCCGAGGCGGTCATCGGGGGCTCCTCAGGGCGGGGCTGCAGGGGGCTCTGCCCCCAAGCTGCGTGCCGCAGCTTTCCCCCGGAGTTTTTCAGGCAAGATGAAGGGTCAGGTCTGGCCGCGCGGCATCAGGAAATGCGCCACCGCCTGCGCGATGGGGCGGGCGCGGTTGTCCTGCCACGCCTCGGCATGCACGCTGGCATAGCGGCGGCCCTGCCGGGTGACGCGGGCGCGGGCATAGGCATCGCGCGGCAGGCCGGAACGCAGGTAATCCACGGTGAAATCGATGGTCTTGGGCAGGCGCGGCAGCCGCCCCGCCTCCAGCGCGTCAAGCGACAGCGCGCCGCTTTCCAGATCCTCCCAGATCACCGTCCAGCCCAGCGTGATGATCGAGGTGACCTCCAGCAGCGCCGCCGTCACCCCGCCATGCAGCGCGGGCAGATGCGGATTGCCGATCAGCTTGTCGTCATAGCTCATCACGGCGGTCAGCTCGTCGCCGCGCCGGTCGAAATTGATGTCCAGAAACCGCACATAGGGCACGCCGCTGGCCAGCGCGCGCAGCGCGGTGTCGCGGCGCTGCTTGACCACCTGCACGGGATCGGGGCGCGGACGGCTCATGCGGAGGGCTCCATGGTGAAGGTGCCGGTGGCGGTGGCGACCGGGCGCCGGGTGTCCTCGTCCAGCGCCACGGCGCGGACAAAGGCCACCGACCGGGTGACGTGGTGGCATTCGGCCTGCGCGGTGATCGCCTGTCCGGGCGTGGCCCCGCGCAGGTAATCGATGCGCAGGCTCATGGTGGCGGTGGCGGCGGGGGCCGCGGGATGGGCCAGCGTCGCCGCCCCGCCGCAGGTGTCCATCAGCGTGGAGACGGCGCCGCCATGGATCACGCCCGTTTCCGGATCGCCCACCAGATCCGCCGACCACGGCATGCGGATTTCCGCCCGCCCCTCGCCGATCGACAGGATTTCCAGCCCCAGCGCGCGGGCCTGCGGGATCTGGTCGATGAAGCTGCGGGCGTGCGCGATCCGGTCGCTGGTCATGGCATGGTCTCCGTTCGGACGGCTCTTTATGGGCCGCGCCCGGTCGGGCTGCAAGCGCCGGGCGGCAAGCATTGCCACCTGCATGTCCCCGCACTAGGGTCTCGCCCGCAAGGAGGACGCGATGCGCGAGACCCGACTGAGCTTCAAGGAGATGTGCGAGCGCTTCGAGGTCACGCCACGGACGCTGCGCTATTACGAGTATATCGAGCTGCTGAGCCCCGCGCGCGAGGGCCGCGCCCGCTGGTATGGCGCGCGCGAGGTGGCGCGGATGACGCTGATCCTGCGCGGGCGCAGGTTCGGCTTTCCGCTGGAAGACATCCGGCAGTGGCTGCTGATCTACGAGCGCGAAGGCACCGAGGCGCAGATGCGCGCTTGGGTCACCATGGCCGATGCGCAGATGGAAGAGCTGCGCAGCCAGCGCCGCCTCATCGACGAGGCGCTGACCGAGCTGGTGGATCTGCGCGACCAGACCGCCGCCTATCTGAAAAAGGCCGACGATTCGAGCAGCTGAGGCGGCCCGAAGCCCTTTGGGGCCTCTGTTCCGGCCGGGATCCGGCGCGCCTCCGTCAATTTGATCAAATCGACCAGAAAGAAAATTCCTGCTCCTTCAGGTGACGCGAAAGGAAGTTACGTAAACTTGCAAGTGACGCCGCGTCCCGATGGTTTGGTCTGAAAATCCCATTGTATGATGGCAGGCAAGACCGCACCTCCCCCTGCAGCTTACGCAGAGTGAGGCACACACCACATGAACCCCGACACCACCATGACCATCCGAGAGATGTGTGATCTTTTCGAAGTCACCCCCCGGACCCTGAGATTCTACGAGCAGAAGGAACTGCTGTTCCCCCTGCGCGACGGCCAGAAGCGGCTCTTTACCCGGCGCGACCGGGCACGGCTGAAGCTGATCCTGCGCGGCAAGCGCTTCGGCTTCAGCCTCGAAGACATCCGCCAGCTTCTGGAGCTTTATGACACTGGCGAGGGGCAGCAGGTCCAGCTGGCCCGGACCTATGACATCGCACAGGAGCGGCTGGCCGAAATGCAGCGCCAGCGCGACGAGTTGTCCGGTGCCATCGACGAGCTGAAAGAGCAGCTTGCCTGGGCCGAGCGGATGCTGTCCCAGAGCCAGCAGACCCAGCAGCGCAAGGCGGGCTGAGCCGGGGCTGGCAGGGAGGACCGGCAGAGCAAGGACCGGCAGAGGAGAGGAGGAGATCCGATGCCAACCTACAAGGCCCCCGTCGCGGACATGCTTTTTGTCCTGCATGACGTCCTGTCGCTGGGGACGGGGGCCGTTCCCGGCTACGAGGATCTGGACCGCGACACCACGGCGGCCATTCTCGGCGAGGCGGCCAAGCTGGCGCAAGAGGTGCTGGCCCCGCTGAACCGGACCGGCGACCGGCAGGGCTGCGTGCTGGACAAGGGCATGGTGCGCACGCCCGACGGGTTCCGCGCCGCCTTTGACCAGCTGCGCGCGGGCGGCTGGCCCGCGCTCGACTGCGACCCGGCTTATGGCGGACAGGGCCTGCCCTATCTGCTGGCCACCGCAGTGGGCGAGATGTTTTCCTCCGCCAACATGGCGTTCAACATGTATCAGGGCCTGACCCACGGCGCCTGCTCGGCCATCCATGCCCATGGCACCGAGGCGCAGAAGGCGCTGTATCTGCCCCGGCTGGTGCGCTGCGACTGGACCGGCACCATGAACCTGACCGAGCCGCAATGCGGCACCGATCTGGGCCTGATGCGCACGCGGGCGGATCCGCAGGCCGATGGCAGCTACCGGATCACCGGGCAGAAGATCTTCATCTCTGCCGGGGATCACGATCTGGCCGAAAACGTGGTGCATCTGGTGCTGGCCAAGATCCCCGGCGGCCCGGAGGGCACCAGAGGCGTGTCGCTGTTCATCGTTCCCAAGTTTCTGCCCGACGCGGAGGGACGCCCTGGCGCCCGCAACGCGCTGTCGGTGGGCAAGCTGGAAGAGAAGATGGGCATTCACGGCAATGCCACCTGCGTCATGGATTACGACGGCGCCACCGGCTTTCTGCTGGGCGAGGCGCATAAGGGCATGCGCGCCATGTTCACCATGATGAACGAGGCCCGGATCGGCGTGGGGCTGCAGGGCTATGCGCAGGCGGCGGTGGCAAGCCAGGCCGCCGTGGCCTATGCGCGCGAGCGCCTGCAGGGCCGGGCGCCCCGGGGGGCCGCGAATCTGCAGGGCGCCGCCGACCCGCTGATCGTACATCCCGACATCCGCCGCCTGCTGATGGACCAGAAGAGCTTTGTCGAGGGCGCGCGGGCCTTCACCTTCTGGGGCGCGCAGCTGATCGACGAGGCGGAGCGCCTCCCCGACCCGGCGGCGCAGGGGCTGGTCTCGCTGCTGACGCCGGTGATCAAGGGCTTCCTGACCGATCGCGGCTTCGACGCCACGGTGGCCGCGCAGCAGGTGTTCGGCGGCCATGGCTATATCGAGGACAGCGGCATGCCGCAATTTGTCCGCGATGCCCGCATCGCGATGATCTACGAAGGCACCAATGGCGTGCAGGCGCTGGATCTGGTGAGCCGCAAGCTTGGCGCCGAAGGCGGCAGGCCGATCAGGGCGCTGTTCGACCGCATCGACCGGCTGGTGGTCCCGCAGATAGGCCAGGACGCGGCATGGGATGCGGAGTTTCTGATCCCCCTGCAGACGGCCACGGCGGATCTGCGCGCGGCGGCGCTGTTCTTTCTGGACCATGCCGCCACCGCCC
The DNA here is from genome assembly GCF_900100085.1 of Salipiger marinus. Lineage (GTDB taxonomy): Bacteria > Pseudomonadota > Alphaproteobacteria > Rhodobacterales > Rhodobacteraceae > Salipiger > Salipiger marinus. The sequence continues at coordinate 96,917 of NZ_FNEJ01000008.1, read as the reverse complement.
CGGAAGAGGTTCTGGCCGGCTCCACCGATTTCCTGCATCTCGCGGGGCATGTGGGTTTGGGCTACATGTGGCTGCGCATGGCGCAGGCCGCGCGGGAGGCGCTCGCGGCGGGACGGGGGGATCCGGAGTTCCTGACAGCAAAACTCGCCACGGGGCGGTATTACATGGCCCGCCAGCTGCCCCTGACCCGCGCCCACCTCGCCCGGATCAAAAGCGGCGCGTCCCCGGTCATGGCACTGGACGCCACGGCCTTCTGATGGAACGATAGCAGCATCCTTTGCCGCCACCGGACCGCCGGAGTGCCCTCATGCCCAGACGTTTCCGACTGACCCGCCGCATTCCGGTCGCCCTGACCGAAGACGCCTACCGTCGGCTCAGGAGTTTTGCAGCCTCCGCCGGTCTGGACGAAGGCGAGGCGCTGTCGTTTCTGTTCGAGAACTTCGACAGCGTCACCGACACGGAGCTGCTGACCCACCGGCTGCGCCTGTTCAACAGCGAGCTGGAAGAACGCAAACGCTGAAGAGAATAGGCAGGCGACCGACCGCAAGCGGGAGTGATGCAACGCATGGGATGTTCTGAGACCAGCGCCCCGGCGCCTCGCCTTGCGAGAGCGGAAGGCCGGGGGTTTCACACCCCCGGACCCCCGTGGGATATTTTTACCAAGAAGAAGTTGCAGGACCGCACATCGAACCCGGCCAGATCTGGGCTGCACTCGGTCCGCTTCGCCATCCTGTCCGGCCACAAGACGCGTGACAGACGGAATGGCGAAGCTTCTCCTTGGGCGGTCATCGGCTTCCCAGCCTGTACCGCAAAACAATCATACGCTCGAAGTGGTTAACATGCTGTTACCCAGAACAGGCCGCCCCTTCTTCTTGGTAAAAATATCCCGCGGGGGTGTGGGGGCGCGAAGCCCCCACCGCTGCCCGCGCCACATGCGCAACACAAGGACCGCATCATGACCATGCAACTTTACTGCTTCGGAGAATCCGGCAACGCCTACAAGGCGGCCCTGCCGCTGGCGCTGTCGGGTCTGGACTGGACCCCGGTGAAGGTCGATTTCTTTGGCGGCGCGACCCGCGCGCCGGAATACCGCGCCGAGGTCAACGAGATGGGCGAAGTGCCGGTGCTGGTGGACGGGGCGCTGCGGCTGAGCCAGTCTGGCGTGATCCAGTTCTATGTCACCGAAAAATCGGGCCGGTTTGGCGGCGAGACGGCGGAGGAAAGGCGCGAGGTGCTGCGCTGGATGCTCTGGGACAATCACAAGCTCAGCTCTCAGGCCGGGATGACCCGCTTCCTGATGAACTTCCTGCCCGAGGACAAGCGGCCCGCCGAGGTAATCGCCTTCATGCAGGGCCGTCTGCGCGCCGCCTATCAGGTGCTGGACAGCCATCTGGCCGGGCGGGACTGGATCGTCGGCAGCGGCCCCAGCAATGCCGATTTCTCCTGCTGCGGCTATCTGTTCTACCCCGAGCCCTTTGGCTTTGCCCGCGCCGACTGGCCGCAGATCGACCGCTGGCTGTCGGGGATCGAAGCCCTGCCCGGCTGGCAACATCCCTATGACCTGATGCCCGGCTCTCCGGCCGACCGGGCCTGAACCCCGGGGGCGATGGCTGGCGCGGTTCCCTAGGGCGCCGCGCCTGAGCAGGCCGCGACTGGCGCGCAGGTTCCGCTTTACCTGAACGCGCCGTCACGTCACCCTTGATCCAGAGGGGGCTCCGCCGCCACACCGGGGTATCCGCGACCGTCTGAGGGATCCCATGCCATGACCGACGCCTATATCTATGACGCGCTGCGCAGCCCGCGGGGCCGGGGCCGTGCCGACGGGGCGCTGCACGAGGTCACCAGTCTGCGGCTGTCGGCCCTGATGCTGGAGACGCTGGCGCGGCGCAACGGGCTGGACGGTGCGGCGGTGGAAGATGTGATCTGGGGCAATGTCACGCAGGTGGGCGAACAGGGCGGCTGCCTTGCCCGCTCTGCCGTGCTGGCCGCCGGGCTTGACGAGGCCATCCCCGGCCTGTCGATCAACCGGTTCTGCGCCTCGGGGCTGGAGGCGGTGAACCTTGCCGCCAACCAGATCCGTGGCGGCGCGGGGACGGCCTATATCGCGGGCGGGGTCGAGATGATGAGCCGCGTGGCCATGGGCTCGGACGGGGCCGCCATCGCCGCCGATCCGAGCCTTGCCATGGCCAGCCATTTTGTGCCGCAGGGCATCTCTGCCGACCTCATCGCCACCCGCTACGGGTTTTCCCGCGACGAGGCCGACGCGCTGGCGGTGGAAAGCCAGCGCCGCGCCGCGCAGGCCTGGGCCGAGGGGCGGTTTGCCCGGTCGGTGGTGCCGGTCACCGACATCAACGGCCTGACCCTGCTCGACCACGACGAGGCCCTGCGCCCCGGCACCGACATGGCGGCGCTGTCTCAGCTGAAGCCCGCCTTCCGCGAGATGGGCGAGGCCATGCCCGGCTTTGATGCCGTGGCCCTGATGAAATACCCCGATCTGGAGCGCATCCACCACATCCACCACGCGGGCAACAGTTCCGGCATCGTGGACGGGGCGGCGGCGGTGCTGGTGGGCTCGCGCGCCTTTGGCGAGGCCCATGGCCTGCGCCCCCGCGCCCGCATCCGCGCCACCGCCAAGATCGGCACCGATCCCACGCTCATGCTGACGGGCCCGGTGCCGGTGACCGAGAAAATCCTGCGCGAGGCGGGAATGACGGTCCGCGACATCGACCTTTTCGAGGTGAACGAGGCGTTTTCCGCCGTGGTGCTGCGTTTTCTGCAGGCCTTCGCGGTCGATCCCGCCCGGGTCAATGTCAATGGCGGCGCCATCGCCATGGGCCATCCGCTGGGCGCCACCGGCGCCATGCTGATCGGCACCCTGCTCGACGAGCTGGAGCGGACCGGCCAGCAGACCGGGCTTGTCACGCTCTGCGTCGCCTCCGGCATGGGGGCCGCCACCATCCTCGAACGGGTCTGACCATGACCGAGGCAGAGTTCCGCGCCTTTCTGGACGACATCTCGGCCTGCTTCACGCGGTTCGATTTCGCCCTGTGGCGGTCGCGGATCCTGCTGCCCTTTTCGCTGGTCACCCGGGACGGCCCGGTGCTGCTGCCCGACGAGGCGGCCTTGGCGCGGAATTTCGAGCTTTATCTCGAGTCCGAACGCATCCTCTGCGTCGACGAGGTGTATCGCCGCCCGATCTCGCTGGAAGACTGCCGCGACGGCACATGGATCGGCACCTATGAAACGCAGCTGCTGTGCCGGGGCCAGCGCGTGACGCCGCCCTATATCTCCTCCGCGCTGATCCATGCCACCCCGGAGGGCTGGCGCATGTCGTCGATCCTCAACGCGCTTGGCCATCACAGCTGGACCGGCACCCATCCCACACGCGAGGGCAAGACATGACCGATTTCACCCTGATCCCAGATGCCGAGGGCGTGGCGCTGATCGTCTGGGACACGCCCGGCAGATCCATGAACGTGATGAGCCTTGACGGCTTTGCCGAGCTTGACGCGCTGATCGCGCAGGCGCTGGCGGATCCCGCCATCCGGGGAATCGTGATCACGTCCGGCAAGCCGGACAGCTTTGCGGGGGGCATGGATCTGGGCGTGATCGCGGCGATGCGCGACGGCGGCGGGGACGACCCCGCGCGTGGGCTGTTCGACGGGGTGATGCGGATCCATGCCGTGCTGCGCCGCATCGAACGCGCCGGGATGGATCCACGGGGCAAGGGCGGCAAACCCGTCGCCTGCGCCCTGCCCGGCACCGCCCTCGGGCTTGGCTTCGAACTGCCGCTGGCCTGCCACCGCATCTTTGCCGCCGATCAGCCCAAGGCCAAGATCGGGCTGCCCGAAATCAGGGTCGGCATCTTCCCCGGCGCGGGCGGCACCACGCGGCTGGTGCGCAGGCTCGGCGCCATGGCCGCCGCCCCCTATCTGCTGGAGGGCAAGCTGCTGGATCCCGCCCGGGCCAAGGCGGCAGGCCTGATCGACGAGGTGGTCTCCGATCCGGTCGCCGCCGCCCGCGACTGGGTGCTGACGGCCAAGGAGGCCGATCTGGTGAAGCCGTGGGATCAGAAAGGCTACCGGATGCCCGGCGGCGCGCCCTATCACCCGGCGGGGTTCATGACCTTCGTGGGCGCCTCTGCCATGGTCATGGGCAAGACCAAGGGGGTCTATCCCGCCGCAAAGGCGCTGCTCTCGGCGGTCTATGAAGGCGCGCTGGTGCCGTTCGACACCGCGCTGAAGATCGAGGCGCGCTGGTTCACCCATGTGCTGCTCAACCCCTCCTCCACCGCGATGATCCGGTCGCTGTTTCTCAGCAAGCAGGCGCTGGAAAAAGGCGCCAGCCGTCCCGCCCTGCCCGATCAGGCGGTGGCGAAGCTGGGCGTGATCGGCGCGGGCATGATGGGCGCGGGCATCGCGCTGGTCGCGGCACAGGCGGGGATCGAGGTGGTGCTGCTCGACCGCACGCCCGAGGCGGCAGAGAAGGGCCGCGCTTATGCCGCAGCCACGCTCGACAAGGGCATCGCCCGCCGCAGGACCACGCCCGACCAGAAAGACGCCGTGCTGGCCCGCCTCACGACCGGCGCCGATCATGCCCTGCTTGCGGGCTGCGATCTGGTGATCGAGGCGGTGTTCGAGGATCCGCAGATCAAGGCCGAGGTGACGCGCGCCGTCCTCGCCCACCTTGGTCCGGACTGCATCTTTGCCACCAACACCTCGACCCTGCCGATCACCGATCTGGCCCGCGCCTCCGACGCGCCGGAGCGGTTCATCGGCCTCCATTTCTTCTCGCCGGTGGACAAGATGGCACTGGTGGAGATCATCCGGGGCAAGGCCACCGGCGAACATGCCGTGGCCAAGGCGCTGGATTTTGTCCGCCAGATCCGCAAGACCCCGATCGTGGTCAATGACGCGCGGTTCTTCTACGCCAACCGCTGCATCCTGCCCTATCTCAACGAAGGCCTGCGGCTGCTGCGCGAAGGCACGGCCCCCGCCCTGATCGAAAACGCCGCAAAACTGGTCGGCATGCCGCTCGGCCCGCTGCAGCTGGTGGACGAAACCTCCATCGACCTTGGCCTGAAGATCGCCAAGGCCACCCGCGCCGCCCTGGGCGACGCCTATCCCGATGCCGAGGTCGAGGCGGTGCTGGCCCGCATGGCCGAAGCGGGGCGTCTGGGCCGCAAGGCCAAGGCGGGGTTCTACGGCTATGACGAAACCGGCAAGCGGCTCGGCCTCTGGGAGGGGCTGGGCCAGCACTGGCCGCTGGCAGACCACCAGCCCGACCTGCAGGAGGTGCAGGAACGGCTGCTCTTCGTGCAGGGGCTGGAAGCGGTGCGCGCGCTGCAGGACGGCGTGCTGACCGACATCCGCGAAGGCGATGTGGGCGCGATCCTTGGCTGGGGCTTCGCGCCATGGTCGGGCGGCCCCTTCGGCTGGCTCGACATGCTGGGCGCGCCCTATGCGGCAGAGCGGTGCGAGGCTCTGGCGGCCCGCCATGGCCCGCGTTTCGCCTGCCCGGCGCTGCTGCGCGACATGGCCGAGGACGGGCGCCGCTTCTACCCCGCCCAGGAGGATCAGGCCGCCTGAGCCCGGCCCGCTCGCGGCGGCTCGCGCGGTTTTGACCGCAGCACCGCCGCCGCTGTGGCGGGTCTCCGCGTTGGGAGGGCAGAGGGCCTTCCGCCCCCGTCAGGACACCCGCCGATGACCCGTTACATCCTGCAGCACAGCCTGCGCGAACAGATCGCCGATGGCGTCCTGCTCGTGCTCGGCGTGGCGGCAGCCATCGCCGGGGTCACCGGCCTTCTGGTCTGGGCCAGCCTCACCGGGCGCGGCGACAGCTTCTGGCCGCTGGCGCTTTACGCGCTGGGGCTGATTGCGTCCTTTTCCCTGTCCGCCGCCTACAACCTCACGCTGCACGCCCCCAGCCGCGCCATCCTGCGCCGCCTCGACCATGCGGCGATCTTCCTGCTGATCGCGGGCACCTATACGCCGCTGGCGCTGCTCGGGCTCGGCGGCTGGCAGGGCACGGCGCTGACACTGGCCACATGGGGGCTGGCCCTGATCGGCCTCGTGATGAAGCTATGCTTTTTCCCGCGCTGGGACCGGGCGGGGTTCGTGCTCTATCTCGGACAGGGCTGGCTGGGCCTGCTTGCCATCTGGCCGCTGGTCCACAGCCTGCCACCCCTTGCACTGGCGCTGCTGCTGGCAGGGGGGCTCACCTATACGGTAGGCACGGTCTTCTACCACCGCGACGGGCTGCCCTATGCCCGCGCCATCTGGCACCTGCACGTGCTGGCCGCCGCCACCGCGCATTACGTCGCGGTGATCCTCGTGACGCAGACGCACTGACCCTTCATCTTGCCCCTAAACTCCGGGGGAGCCTGCGCGCCAGCGCAGGCGGGGGCAGAGCCCCCTCCCTTACCTTATAGCCTGCCTGTGGCAGGCGGGGGCAGAGCCCCCTCCCTTACCTTATTGCCTGCCTGTGGCAGGCGGGGGGCAGAGCCCCCTCCCTTGCCTCTTGGCTGCCTTTCGCAGACGGGCTCCGGTCAGCCCGCGCCCAGCTTGGGCGCCGCGCGCAAGGGCGCCAGCGGCGTGTCGGAAAACCGGATCGGCGTGCGGATGCCCGGCACGCCCTCGGCCTCGATCGCCATGCCGCGCGCCACCACCTGCGGATCGGCAAAGACCTGATCCAGCGCGTTGATCGGCCCTGCAGGCACGGTCGCCGCCTCCAGCGCCGCCAGCAGCGCCTCGCGCTCCCAGCCTGCAAGCGCCGTCACCAGCGCCGGGCGCAGCAGATCGCGATGCGCCACCCGCGCCTCGTTGGTGACAAAGCGCGGATCCGTGGCCAGATCCAGCCCCAGCACCCCGCAGAGCCGGGCGAACTGCCCGTCATTGCCCACCGCCAGAATGATCTCGCCGGTTCCGGTCGGCAGCACCTCATAGGGCGCGATATTGGGATGGGCATTGCCCAGACGGCGCGGCGCCCGCCCGGTGGCGAGGTAATTCATGCCCTGATTGGCCAGCACCCCCACCGCCACGTCCAGCAGCGCCATGTCGACCAGCTGGCCGCGCCCGGTGCGCGCCCGCGCGGCCAGCGCCGCCTGAATGCCGATCACCGCATAAAGCCCGGTGAAGATATCGGCAAAGGCCACGCCCACCTTCTGCGGATCGCCCGCCGGATCGCCGGTCAGATCCATCCAGCCCGCCATGCCCTGAATCAGGAAATCATAACCCGCCCGTTCGGCATAGGGCCCGTCCTGCCCGAAGCCAGTGATGGAACAGTAGACCAGCCCCGGATTGACCTCGCGCAGGCTGTCATAATCCAGCCCGTATTTGCGCAGGCCGCCCAGCTTGAAATTCTCGATGACCACATCGGCCCCGGCCACCAGCTCGCGCACCTGCGCCTGACCTTCCGGCGTGCGGAAATCCACCACCACCGACCGCTTGCCGCGATTGGTGGCGTGGAAATAGGCCGCAGACCGGTCGCCCTCGCGCTCGATGAAGGGCGGACCCCAGCGCCGTGTGTCATCGCCGTCGGGCGATTCCACCTTGATGACCTCGCAGCCCAGATCGGCCAGCACCTGACCCGCCCAGGGGCCGGCGAGGATGCGCGCCAGCTCGATGACGCGCACCCCCTGCATCGGCGGCAGCTGCATCAGAAAAACGCCTGCAGGCCGGTCTGCGCACGGCCAAGGATCAGCGCATGCACGTCATGCGTGCCCTCATAGGTGTTCACCGTCTCAAGGTTGGCGGCATGGCGCATCACGCCATATTCGATCTGGATGCCGTTGCCGCCATGCATGTCCCGCGCCATGCGCGCGATATCCAGCGCCTTGCCGCAGTTATTGCGCTTGATCAGCGACACCATCTCGGGCGCGGCGCGGCCCTCGTCCATCAGCCGACCCACGCGCAGCGCCGCCTGCAGGCCCAGCGTGATCTCGGTCTGCATGTCGGCGAGCTTTTTCTGGTAAAGCTGCGTGCCGGCCAGCGGCTTGTTGAACTGCTTGCGGTCAAGCCCGTAGCTGCGCGCCTGATGCCAGCAGAATTCCGCCGACCCCATCACGCCCCAGGCGATGCCATAACGCGCGCGGTTCAGACAGCCGAACGGGCCTTTCAGCCCCTCGACATTGGGCAGCAGCGCGTCTTCGCCCACTTCCACATCCTCCATCACGATCTCGCCGGTGATGGAGGCGCGCAGCGACAGCTTGCCGCCGATTTTCGGCGCCGACAGGCCCTTCATGCCCTTTTCCAGCACGAAGCCGCGGATCTTGCCGCCATGCGCCTCGGACTTGGCCCAGACCACGAAGACATCGGCAATCGGCGCGTTCGAGATCCACATCTTGGATCCCTTCAGCACATAGCCGCCCTCGGTCTTGATGGCGCGGGTCTTCATCCCCGCCGGATCGCTGCCCGCATCGGGCTCGGTCAGCCCGAAACAGCCGATCCATTCGCCGGAGGCAAGCTTGGGCAGGTATTTCATCCGCTGCGCCTCGGTGCCATAGGCATAGATCGGATACATCACGAGGCTGGACTGCACCGACATCATCGACCGGTAGCCGCTGTCGACCCGCTCCACCTCGCGCGCGACCAGACCATAGGCCACATAGCCCGCGCCGATGCCGCCATATTCCTCGGGGATGGTCGATCCCAGCAGGCCCAGCTCGCCCATCTCCGCAAAGATGGCGGGGTCGGTTTCCTCGCTCATATAGGCCTGCTGGACGCGCGGCAGCAGCTTCTCCTGCGCAAAGGCAAAGGCGCTGTCGCGGATCATCCGCTCTTCTTCCTCAAGCTGGCTGTCGATCAGGAACGGATCCTCCCACGAAAAAGAAGAGAGGTCGGGCCGTTCCTTGGGCTTGAGATGCGTGAGATCGGTCATGGCAGGCTCCTTGCTGGATTTGCCCGCAGCCTAGCCGCGCGCGCCCTCCGACGGAAACGATTTAATTTGCGCACATCATGCGGAAAACTCATAATCGGCGGCAAGGAGCCCTCAGCATGCGCAAACCCTATACCCCCAGCGTCGGCGAGCTTGACGCCTTTGTCGCCTGCGCCCGGCGCGGCAGCACCACCATGGCCGCCGAAAGCCTGAACCTGACGCAAAGCGCGATCTCCCGCTCTCTGACCGCGCTGGAGGACCGGCTGGGCGTGGCGCTGTTCCTGCGGGTGCGGCAGCGGCTGGTGCTGTCTGCCGCCGGTCACGCCTTTCTGCCGCAGGCGGAATCGCTGCTGCAGCAGCTTGATAGCGCGGCCATGGGCATCATGGCCTTTGGCGGGCGCGACACGGTGCTGCGGCTGGCGGTGCTGCCCAGCTTCGCCCGCAGCTGGCTGATCCCGCGGCTGCCGGGATTTGCGCAGGCAGCGCCCGAGACCAGCCTCGATGTCTCCGCCCGGCTTGATCCTGTGGATTTTGCCCGCGACCCGTTCGATCTGGCGCTTATGCGCAGCCAGCATGAAAGTGCCGGAACCCATGCCGAACCCGTGCTGGCCGAGGATCTGGTTGTGGTCGCGGCCCCCGTGCTGATGGCCGGACGCGCCCAGCTGTCAGAGACCGACCTGCTGGATCTGCCGCTGCTGCAGCAGTCGACCCGCCCCACGCTCTGGCTCGACTGGTTCCGCGACAGCGCCACCGATGCCCGGCGCATCCTGCGCGGCGCGCGGTTCGACCATTTCGACATGGTGCTGGATGCGGCGCAGGCGGGTCTGGGCGTGGGGCTCGTGCCAGAGATTGTCGCCCGCCCGGCGCTGGCCGCAGGCACGCTGTGCCTCGCCGCGCCGCGCCGCTTCGGCACCGGTGAAAGCTACGCGCTGATCGTGCCGGAACGCAGCCGCGACATGCCGCAGGTCGACGCCTTCCGCCGCTGGCTTCTCGCCGAAATCGCCCACTGACCCACCGCGCCGCGCATAGACCTTTCCCCACCGTCGTCTCCCGACCCGCCTCTTCTGACCACAAATATCCCGGGGGAGTCCGCGGCACGCGGACGGGGGCAGAGCCCCCTCTTGCTACCTTTGTCCGCCTGTGGCGGACGGGGGCAGAGCCCCCTTCCCCTGTATTTTCCGCCTGTGGCGGACGGGGGCAGCGCCCCCGCTCTCCCCCCCCAACCCGTCCCCCGTCTGCCCACATGACAAAAGCGGCGGAGCCCTGCTCCGCCGCCCTCACCTGTTTGCACTGCGACGGGGTCAGCCCGCCGCGCGGCTGGGTCTGAAGCTGATGCGCTCGGACACGGTGAAGCGTCCGCCTTGGGTCTTCTCGATCTTGCCCTCGCGCAGCAGCTGGCCAAAGCTGCGCAGCCGGTCTTCGCGGCTCGATTCCCGGGCCTCCACCTGACGCACCTTGGTCATCAGCTGCGGGCGCGAGAACTGGTCGCGGCCCTCGACAAAGGACAGATAGGCGGCGGCGGCCTCCAGAAGCTCCGGCAGATCGCGGGCGCCGACGCTGTCGGCATAGGCGGCAAAATCGCCCTCGGGCTCTGCGGCATCCACGGGCAAATCGGCCTCCAGATCGGCCAGCGTCACCCGCCGGGGCCGGGCCGGGGCCTCTGCCGCCACGGGCTCGGGCTCCACGCGCTGTTCGGCCACCAGCTTCAGCGGGGCGGGGCGCAGCGGCTCGGCGGGACGTTCGGTCGGGCTGACCGACAGCTGCGGGCGGCGCGGGCGCACCGCATTGGCCAGATCCTCGCGATAGGGTTCAAAATCCTCCTCGCTGTCGCGGCGGCGGCCCAGCAGCCGGTCGGCGCGGGTGGCGGCGACGGCGGCGCGCAGATGCGCGATGGCGCTGCGGCGGCGGTTGCCCTCGGGCTCCTGCATCTGGGTGTTGGTCTCGTCCAGAATGCGCGAGGCATCGGTGTCGCCCACGCTCTGCTCGGTCAGCATGACCCGCGCCGGGCTCGACATCTTGACCGCCTTGCGCACGTCGTCATGGGCAAGCTGGTCCAGATCGATCTCGTCCTCCTCCTCCGAGGTCGCGGCGGCGGCGGCCACGGCTGCCGGAGCGGCAGCGGCAGCGGCAGGGAGCGTCGCGGCGGGGGCATCTTCCCATTCGTCCTCCTCCCACTCGTCCTCGTCCCAATCCGAGGCTGCGGGCGCGGGCTGCGGCTGAGCGGCCACCGCTGCGGGCGCGCTGGCACGCAGGGGCGCGGGCGCATCGACCATGTCCCAGTCATCCGCGTCGTCATCTTCCTGCCACGCACCGTCCATATCGGCGCGCAGCTCCGCCTTTACGGCGGCAAGCTCGCGGGCAAGCTCGGCCTCGTCTTCGGGGCTGAGGCTGCTTTGCGGGGCGGGCGCGGGCTCTGCCGCCGCAGCCTCGAAGGCGGAGCGCTTGACCTGCACCACGCGCACGCGGCGGGGGGCGGCGGGCTGCGGTGCGGGCGCGGCTTCGGCGGGTTCGGGCGCCACAAGCTCGGCCTCGGGCGCATCAGGCTCGGCGATCAGCGCCGCCTCGGCGGCGGCGGTTTTCTCCGCCAGCGTGCCCAGCAGGGCGGAGACGGAGGCGATGGTGTCCTCGTCCTCGTCTTCGTCCTCGTCGCGCAGCGCCGCCTCGGGTGCCGCACCACCTGCCACCACGGCACGGATGCGGCTCAGCTTTTCGGCCACGCTCTCGGCACCTGCGGATCTGTGGCCCGTTTCCGGCCCGGCGGAGACATCGCCAAAAAACGCGGCCTCGGCTTCCAGACTGTCATCGCCCGCCGACATCTCCACCGGCATGTCGAGCAGCAGCGGCGCGGGATCGGACAGGACCAGCGGGCGGCTTTCCGGCGCGGCCTGCTCGGCTGCGGCACGCGCTGCGGCGGAGGCGGCCAGCGCCTCTGCCGCCTCTTCGGCGGCAAGCTCTGCGGCCCGGCGTTCCGCCTGTGCCAGCGCCGCCTGCATCTGCGCATCCAGCGCGGACTGGCGGGCGGCCTCTTCGGCACCGTCATCATCGTCGGCAAGCTCGGCCTCGGCCACGGCGGGCTCCGGCATCCGCGGGGCGGCGCGCTGGATCGTGGGCCCGGCGGCCAGCGCCGCACTCAGCGCCTGCGCCGAGGAGGCACCCCCCGCCGCCAGCGGACCGCGCAGGGTCAGCGACCCGTCTTCGGTTTCGGCGCGGATCTGCGCCTGCATCAGATCCGCAGCCAGTTCGGGATCGAATTGTGGCGGTTCGGCACCAAAGAACCGGTCTTCCCGAACCACCCCGCGAAAGAAGTGCGTCGTGTCCTTGACCACTGCCAGCGGATCCTCGAACCCTTCCGCGGTACAGGAAAAGGTGCCGTAGGAAACCGTGAGGATCTTGCTTGAACTCGCCATCATCTGCTCACTTTCAATCGCTCTCGTAACTGGTCGTCTACCACGTTTACCAAGACCAAAGCCGACCGAATCTGCGGTGTTCAGGGTATCATTTTGTGACCTGAATGTGGCCTGTTTCCTTTGAGGCGAATAATACCGGATGAAACATAGCATTGTTCACAGTCTGACGCCGGTTCTACTGGTCGGAGGCGGCGACTGCGCCCCGGATCAGCTGGGACCGCTGGTCCGCCGGGCGGGTGCGGTGGTGGCGGCGGATGGCGGCGCGGAGGTTTTGTTAAGCTCCGGTCACTTTCCCGATGCCGTGATCGGCGACATGGATTCCCTGTCCGACGCGGCGCGCGCGCGCCTGCCTGCGGACCGGCTGCACGAGATTTCGGAACAGGACAGCACCGATTTCGACAAATGCCTGCGCAGCATCGAGGCGCCGCTGGTCTGGGGCGCGGGGTTTCTGGGCGCGCGGCTGGATCACCAGCTTGCGGCGATGACCGTGCTGGCCCGCCATCCCGACCGGCGCTGCGTGCTGATCGGGGCGGAGGATGTGGTGATGCTGGCCCCGCCGCGCCTGTCGCTGGATCTGGAGCCGGGCGCGCGGTTTTCGCTTTATCCGCTGGGTCCGGTCACCGGGCGCAGCACCGGGCTGCGCTGGAACATCGACGGTCTGGACTTTGCGCCCGACCGGATGACCAGCACCTCCAACGAGGTGGCGGCGCCTCGGGTGGATCTGTGGCTCGACGCGCCGCGCATGCTGCTTATTCTGCCGGTGGCGGCGTTTCCGGAACTGGAACGGGCGCTGGAACGCTCGGACGCGCGGTGGCCCGCTCCCGCATGAGGATATAAAGCCCCGCCGCCATGATGATGAAGATGCCCAGCGTGGCCAAGCCGTTGGGCAGATCGCCAAAGATGAAGAAGCCAAGCGCTGTGGCGATGGGCAGTTCCAGATATTGCAGCGGCGCCAGAGTGGCCCCCGGTGCGAACCGCAGCGACCACGTCATCAGCAGATGCGCCAGCGTGCCGAAAAGCCCGATGCCGAGGATCATGCCCCAAAGCCCCGGCTCCGGCGGCTGCCAGCCGAAGCCCGGCACGGCGCTGCCGGGCAGCAGCCACAGCACCGGGGCCACGACCGCCATGGCCACCAGCCCCGACACCGCCTGCAGCGAGATGGCATCGACCTCGCGCGCGATCTGGCGCGTCACCAGCATGAAGAAGGCGAAGTTCACCGCCACCCCCAGCGGCAGCAGCGCGGGCCAGCCCACCTCGCGGAAGGCGGGCTGCACCACCATCAGCGTGCCCACGAAGCCCACGGCGCAGGCGCCCATGCGGCGGATGCCCACCTCTTCGCCCAGCAGGTAATGCCCCAGCAGCAGCATCAGGAAGGGCAGCACGAAGGCGATGGCGATGGCATCGGCCAGCGGCAGGTAGCGCAGCGAAAAGAACATCAGCGCCACACCCAGCATGTGCATGGCGGTGCGCAGCAGCGTCAGGCCAAAGACCCGGCGCCGCATCCGCCAGACCCGCCGCGTCAGCACCATCACCGGCAGCAGCACCAACGCCTGAACGGCAAAACGCAGGAACAGCAGTTCCCCGATCGACACCCGGTCGCTCAGCAGTTTCGCCATGGCATCCCCCATCGGGGCCACGACGCAGAACCCGAGCATCAGCAAGATGCCAAGGAGGGGTCGATCCTGTTGCATAAAAGCCCGCCTTACCTGTTCGGTCGCCTCAACCCACTACCCTAGCCACGTAGGGTCAAAAGGGAATACACTCCTTGCGGGAGGGTCGGACCGGCTTCGCGCCGTGTCGTGCCTTGCCGGGTTGCGTGTGCCGCAGCCTTCGCCTACATAGCCCGGCAACATCCCGAACGCCCGAAAGCCCGAGACGCCCCATGGAAAACGTGATCCTTATCGTCCACCTCCTTCTTGCGCTTTCGCTGATCGGCGTGGTGCTGCTGCAGCGCTCCGAAGGCGGTGGTCTGGGCATGGGGGGCGGTGGCGGTGCCATGAGCGCCCGCGGCGCAGCAACCGCCCTTGGCAAAGTCACATGGATTCTTGCCGCAGCCTTCATCGTGACCTCGATCACGCTGACGGTTCTGGCAGCCAGTGACGCCGCAGGCGTTTCGGTCATGGACCGGCTGAGCGGCAGCGCGCCCGCCTCCGAAACCGGGGATGGCACCGCGCCGCTGGACACCGACTCGCTGCTGCCGCCGCCTTCGGCTGGTGACACGGGCGATGCGGATGCGCCGCTGGTGCCCCGCGCCGCCGACTGAGCCGGAATACGCTCACCAGAGCTTGAGGACCGCTGCCCGGCCGCAACAGCATCTTGCGGTTGGCTGGACAGGGCGGTCCGAATCTTTTATAGGTGGACTCCCGTGATGCTGCGGTCAAATCAGGCCGCGGGTGTTCAATTCATGCAGACAAATCACGGGGTTGCCTTGCCCATGGCACGTTTCATCTTCATCACCGGCGGTGTCGTTTCGTCTCTGGGCAAGGGGCTCGCTTCGGCTGCCCTTGGTGCCCTGCTGCAGGCCCGCGGGTTTTCCGTGCGGCTGCGCAAGCTTGATCCTTACCTGAATGTCGATCCGGGCACGATGAGCCCGTTCGAGCATGGCGAGGTCTTCGTGACCGATGACGGCGCGGAAACCGATCTGGATCTTGGCCATTACGAACGCTTCACCGGCGTGCCGGCGCGGCGCAGCGATTCCATCTCTTCGGGCCGGATCTACATGAACGTGCTCGAAAAGGAGCGGCGCGGCGACTATCTGGGCAAGACGATTCAGGTCATTCCCCACGTCACCGACGAGATCAAGGACTTCATCCGCATCGGCGAGGATGAGGTGGATTTCATGCTCTGCGAAATCGGCGGCACGGTCGGCGACATCGAGGGCCTGCCCTTCTTCGAAGCAATCCGCCAGTTCGCGCAGGACAAGCCGCGCGGCCAGTGCATCTTCATGCATCTGACGCTGCTGCCCTATATCAAGGCCAGCGGAGAGCTGAAGACCAAGCCGACGCAGCATTCGGTCAAGGAACTGCGCAGCATCGGTCTCGCCCCCGACATCCTCGTGTGCCGCTCCGAAGGGCCGATCCCGCAGAAGGAACGCGAAAAGCTTGCGCTGTTCTGCAACGTGCGCCCCGACAGCGTGATCGCGGCGCAGGATCTGTCGTCGATCTATGACGCGCCGCTGGCCTATCACCGCGAAGGTCTGGATCAGGCAGTGCTGGACGCGTTCCAGATCACCCCTGCCCCGCGCCCCAACCTTGCCAAATGGGAAGATGTGTCCGAACGCATCCACAACCCCGAAGGCGAGGTCAATGTCGCCATCGTGGGCAAATACACCCAGCTGGAAGACGCCTACAAATCCATCGCCGAGGCGCTGACCCATGGCGGCATGGCCAACCGGGTCAAGGTCAAGGTCAGCTGGGTCGATGCCGAGCTGTTCGAACGCGAGGATCCGGCCCCCTATCTGGAAGGCTATGATGCCATTCTGGTGCCGGGCGGTTTTGGCGAACGCGGCACCGAGGGCAAGATCAAGGCGGCGCAGTTCGCCCGCGAACACAAGGTGCCCTATCTGGGCATCTGTCTGGGCATGCAGATGGCGGTGATCGAGGCGGCGCGCAATGTCGCGGGCGTGGCCAAGGCCGGGTCCGAGGAATTCGACCACGAAAAGGGCGAAAAGCGCTTCGAGCCGGTGGTCTATCACCTCAAGGAATGGGTGCAGGGCAACCAGCGCGTCAACCGGACCGTCGCCGATGACAAGGGCGGCACCATGCGGCTTGGCGCCTATGACGCGGTGCTGACCGATGGATCCAAGGTGGCAGGCGTCTATGGCACCACCACCATCGACGAACGCCACCGCCACCGCTACGAGGTCGACATCAAGTATCGCAAGGCGCTGGAAACGGCGGGCCTGTGCTTTTCCGGCATGTCCCCCGATGGCCGCCTGCCCGAGATCGTGGAATGGCCGGATCACCCGTGGTTCATCGGCGTGCAGTTCCACCCCGAACTGAAATCCAAGCCCTTCGATCCGCATCCGCTGTTCAAGGATTTTGTCCGCGCCGCCAAATCGGTGTCGCGTCTGGTCTGAGCCGGGGCTGCCGGGGCCGTCAGAGCGGCCCCAGCAGATCGGCCACATGGCCCAGCGGGTGACGCAGCGCGTCGCCCGACAGCCGCTCCGCCTGACAGCGGCAGGAAAACCCCGTCGCCAGAACCGGCAGATCGGGGCTCATCTGATCCCGCCATGACAGGTCAAAAAGCCTGCGCGACACCGGCTGGTGCCGGGTCTGATGGCCGAACAGCCCCGCCATGCCGCAGCAGCCCGTGGCCGGGGTCTGCAGATCCACCCCCAGCGCCGCAAAGATCCCGGCCCAGTCCGCCGCCGCCTGCGGATCGGCGGTGGCTTCGGTGCAATGCGACAGCAGCCGCGCGCGCCCAGGTTTCGCCTGCGCAAACCGCCGCCCCGCCGCCAGTTCGGCGCGCAGGAACTGCTGCGGCATCAGCACGTCCGGCACGGCGATCCCGTCCCGAGCATATTCCTGCCGCAGCATCAGGCCAAAGGCGGGCTCGAACGCCACCAGCGGCGCGCCTGTGGCCGCCGCGCGCTGCAAGAGCGCGGCGAGCCGCCCCGCCATGGCGCGAAAGCCGCGCAGATCGCCCGCGCCATGCGCGGCCTTGCCGCCCGGCAGCATCTCCAGCAGCCGGGGCCGGTATCCCAGCGCCGCCAGCCCCGCCACCACATCGCGCTGCACCCGGTCATCAAACAGCGCGGTAAACCAGTCCTGCACAAGGATCACCGTGCCCTCGGGCAAGGGCCCCGACAGATCGCGCGCGCGCAGCCGCAGCGCGCCCGGCTGCGCGGCGGCCAGACGGCGCGGCAGATCGGTGCTGCCGGTCAGGCGTTCGGCCAGCGGCACCAGCGCGGGCCAGACCGGACGCAAGAGCGGCGCCAGCCGCATCGTCAGCGGGCTAGCGCGCTCGGCGGCCAGCACCAGCCGGTCGGACAGGCTGCGGGCGTGGCGGTCGTGATAATCCGCCAGAAAGGCGCTGCGCATGGCGGGAATGTCCACCTGCACCGGACAGCTGGAGGCGCAGGCCTTGCAGCCCAGACAGGTGTCGAGCACACCCAGCAGATCCGCTTCGCGCTGCGCCAGATCGGGCGCCCCTTCGGCGCGGGCGCGATGCCAGCCGCGCAGCGCGTCGGCCCGGCCCTTGGGGCTGTGGCGCAGATCGGCGCTGGCCTTGAACGACGGGCACATCGGCGTGGTCGCGGCATAGCTCAGGCATTGCGCATTGCCGTTGCAGCGGAAGGCGCGGGTCAGCGGGTCGCCCTTGGGCGCGTTGAACGGGCGGAAAGGCGTGGTGTCGATGCCAAGGATCGTGCCTTCGCCGCCCACCAGCTTGCCCGGATTGTAGCGCCCCTGCGGGTCGAAAGCGGCCTTGACGCCCTGCAGCGCGGCATAGGCCTCCGCGCCGATCCAGTCGCGCAGATAGGCGCCGCGCACCCCCTTGCCGTGTTCGCCCCAGAAGATGCCGCCATGTTTGCGGGTCAGCGCATAGACCGCATCCGACACCGCCTTCAGCCGGGCGCGGTCGGTGGCGCTGTCGATGTCGAGCGCAGGGCGGATATGCAGGCAGCCCACATCCACATGGCCGTACAGCCCGAATTCCAGCCCCTGCGTGTGCAGCGTCTCCAGAAAATCATCCAGAAAGGCGGGCAGGTTTTCCGGCGGCACCACGGTATCCTCGACAAAGGCGACGGGCCGCGCCCGTCCCTCGACCTTGCCCAGAAGCCCCACCCCCGCCGAGCGCACCGCCCAGAGCGCGCGGATCTCCTCGGCATCCTGCGCCACATGCACGGCGCCCAGTCCGGGCAGGCCGCGCAGGATCGACAGGCCGTCGGCCATGCGGCGATCCACCTCGGCGGCGGTGCCGTTGATTTCGATGAACACGAAGGCGACGCGCCCCGCCGCCCCCTCCTGCAGCGCGGGCGGCAGCCGGGTCAGCAGCCCCGCCTCCTGCGCCAGAGCCTGCACGCGTTCGTCCATCACCTCTACCGCCGTGGGATCGGCGGCCAGCAGCGGCATGGCCGAGGCCAGCGCCGCGCGGATGCCATCGAACCCCGCCACGATCAGCCGCTTTTCCGGCTCGATACGCCGCAGCTTGACCCGGATGGCGGAGATCAGCCCCAGCGTGCCTTCGGATCCGGGAAACAGCCGCCACCAGTCGAACCCGCCGCTTTCGGGGCAGGCCCGCTCCAGATCATAGCCCGTAAAGCGGCGGTTGATGCGGGGGGTCGCCGCGATGAAGGCCGCGCGCCCGGCCCGGCCCGCCTGTTCCGCCGCCGCCAGCATCGGCTGCGCCCAGTCCGGGGCGGGATCAAGGCTGCGCAGCAGACCTTCGGGCCGCGCCAGCTCCAGCCCCAGCAGGTTGTCCGAAGTCTTGCCATAGATGCGCGAGCCCTTGCCCGAGGCATCGGTGCTGACCATGCCGCCAATGGTGCAGCGCGAGGAGGTGGAGGCCTCCGGCGCGAAGAACCAGCCCGAGGGGCGCAGCCGCGCGTTGAGATCATCCAGCACCATGCCCGGCTGCACCTCGGCCCAGCCTTCGGTCTCGTCCACCGCGATCAGCCCCGCCATATGCCGCCGCGTGTCCACGATCACGCCCGCATTCAGGCTCTGGCCATTGGTGCCGGTGCCGCCGCCGCGCGCCGTCACCGGCATCCGGGCAAAGGCGGGCTGCTCCATCACCTGCAGCAGCGTCACCATGTCGGCGGCATCCATGGGTGCCACCACCAGATCCGGCGCGATGCGGTAGACGGAATTGTCGGTGGCCATCGCCTCGCGCAGCGCGCTGTCGCGGCTGACCTCGCCCCGGAACCCGGCCCCGGCCAGCGCCGCTTCCAGATCAGAGACCTGCGCCTGCGACATGTGCGGAATTTCGGCATTGTCCTTCATCTGGCGACCTCTGGCTGGTGGACTCTGTTGATTTCTGCCGCATTTTGTCATAAAATCCGAATAACATGAAGATGATTGCGGAAAAACAGAATATAAACTTCCGACATCTGCGCGCCCTGCACGCGGTGGCCGCCGAAGGATCGTTTTCCGCCGCCGCCGAAAGCCTGGGCGTCGTGCCCTCGGCCCTGTCGGAACTGATGCGCCAGCTGGAAGCCTCGGTCGGCGCGCCGCTGTTTGACCGGCGCAGCCGTCCGCCGGTGCTGACGCCGCTCGCGCGGGATTTTCTGGATGACACCACGCCGCTGCTGGACGGGATGGACCGCGCCCTGACCCGGCTGCGGCAGAGCGCCGGGCTGGAAGAGGGCGAGCTTCTGCTTGGCGCTTCGCCCTCGGCCATCTCGGAACTGCTGGCGCCGGTGCTGGCGGAGTTCCTGCGCGGCCGTCCGGGGCTGCGCTGCACCCTGCATGACGACATCGCCGAACGGCTGGCGGGCATGGTGTCGGACGGGCGGCTTGATCTGGCCATCGCGGGCCGCGCGCAGCAGTCGCCCGACCTGCGCCAGCGCGCCATCCTGCGCGATCCGGTGGGGCTGGCCTGTCCGGCGGGCCATGGCTTTGCCGAGGCCGGAGAGGTGGCGCTGGCCGATATTCCGGCGGCGGATCTGATCGGGCTCGACCCCGAAACCGGCACGCAGCACCTGCTGGCCGGATGTGAGGCAATCCCCCGCGCCTTTCTGCAGACCCGGCTGCGGGCACATTCCACCGTGGCGCAGCTGTGCATGATCCGCGCCGGGCTGGGGCTGGCGCTGCTGCCGCGCAACGCGGTCGCGCTGTTCCGCGATCCCGGCATCGTCTTCGTGCCGGTGGCGGGGCTGGATCTGTGGCGCACGCTGCATCTGCTGGAACCCGCCCGCCGCCCGCTGACCGAAGCCGCCCGCGCCTTTGTCGAGGCGCTGGAAACGA
The DNA here is from genome assembly GCF_900100085.1 of Salipiger marinus. Taxonomy (GTDB): domain Bacteria; phylum Pseudomonadota; class Alphaproteobacteria; order Rhodobacterales; family Rhodobacteraceae; genus Salipiger; species Salipiger marinus. The sequence goes on along the minus strand of NZ_FNEJ01000008.1, from coordinate 76,729 downwards.
CCGTGCCCGCCCTGACCCAGCCCTGACCCAAAGAGGCCTGCCATGTCCCCTGCCCTGCCCTTCACCTGCCGCAAGGCGCCTGCCACCGGATCGGGCGGCATGGTGGTCACCAATCACCCGCTGGGATCCGCCGCAGGCCACGAGATGCTGGCAGCGGGCGGCAATGCCGTGGATGCGGCGGTGGCGGCGCTGCTGGCGCTGACCGTGGTGGAGCCGATGATGGTCGGCATCGCGGGCGGCGGCGTGGCGCATCTGCGCCTGCCCGACGGGCGGCACAAGGTCTATGACTGCCTGTCGCAGGCCGGTGCCGCCGCCACGCCTGACATGTTCCGCCCGGTCTCTGACGCGCTGCCCAATTACATGGAGGCCGAAGGCCGCGCCAATCTGGTCGGCCCCGGCGCCGTGGCGGTACCGGGCAACCTTGCGGGCTGGTGCGCGATGCAGGCCGAGCATGGCGTGCTGCCCTTTGCCGAGGTCATCGCCGCCGCCATCCGCCATGCCGCCGACGGCTTCCGCATCACCGCCTATCTGACCAGCAACATCGAACGCCATGCCGAGGATCTGGCGCAGGATCCGGGCATGGCGGCGCTGTTCCTGCCCGGCGGCGCCCCGGCACGGCCCGGTCACCGGCTGGTGCAGAGCGCCTATGCCGAAAGCCTGCGGCTGGTGGCGCAGCAGGGCGCGGGCGCGCTGCATGGCGGCAGCTTGGGTCAGGCGCTGGTCGATTTTCTGGGCGCCGCAGGCCATCTGACGCTGGACGACCTGCGCGGCTACACCCCGCGCGAACGCCAGGCGGTCTTTGGCAGCTATCGCGGCTTTGACATCGCCGGGCCGCCGCCGCCCGCCTCCTCGGGGGTGCATGTCGCGCAGATGCTGCACATGCTCGAAGGCTACGATCTGGCCGCCATGGGTTTTGACAGCCCCGAACGGCTGCACCTACTGGCAGAGGTGATCCGCGTCGGGTTCGAGGACCGCCGCGCCGCGTCCGGGGATCCGGATTTTGTCGACATCCCCGTGGAAAAGCTGATCTCCAAACCCTATGCCGAGGCCTGCCGGGCGCGGCTGCGCGAGGTGGGCGGCGCGGGCGCCGTGGCGCCGGGCTATGAAAGCCGCAACACCACCCATGTGACCGTGGCCGACCGCGACGGCGGCATCGTCTGCGCCACCCACACCATCAACGGGCTTTTCGGCGCGCGCATCATGGTGCCGGGCACCGGCATCATCCCCAACAATTACATGTATAATTTCGACCCGCATCCGGGCAAGGCGCTGTCGGTCGCCCCGGGCAAGCGGGTGCCCACCTCCATGGCGCCGATGATCGTGCTGAGGGACGGCGCCCCCGCCTTTGCGCTGGGTCTGCCGGGCGCGCTGCGCATCTTCCCCTCTGCCCTGCAGGCCATCGTCAACCTGATCGACCATGGCATGACCCCGCAGCAGGCGGTGGAGGCGCCCCGGCTCTGGACCGAGGGCGGGCATCTGGAACTGGAGCCCGGCTATGCCCATCACGCCGAGGCGCTGCGCGCGCGCGGCCATGACGTGCAGCTGGTGCCGCATGTGGGCGGCGGCATGAACGCCATCGCCTTTGGGCCGGGTGGTGAAATGACGGGCGCCGCCTGCTGGCGCGCTGACGGAACCGTGTCCGTGCTGGGCGGCGGGCTGGCGGAGGCGGGAATTTCCTTCCATATCTGACCCGGGACATCCCCGGAGAGAGAGGCTTCCATGGAGCAGAAGACGCTGTTGCTGACCGGCGCAAGCCGCGGGATCGGACATGCCACGGTCAAGGTGTTTCAGGCGGCGGGCTGGCGGGTCATGACCGTCTCGCGCAGCCCGTTCGACGCGCGCTGCCCGTGGCATGCGGGCAATACCGACCATTTTCAGGGCGATCTGGCCGATCCGGTGGCCCGCGCCGATCTGGTCGCCCGCGTGCGCGAGACGCTGGGCGGTCAGGGGCTGAACGCCATCGTCAACAATGCCGGCATCTCTCCCAAGGGTCCGGCGGGCGAACGCATGGGCATCGCGGGCAGCGATGACGATCTGTGGGCGCAGGTGCTGGCGGTCAACCTTGTGGGGCCCGCCACGCTGATGCGCGACCTGCTGCCAGAGCTGGCGCGCGGGCGCGGCGCGGTGGTCAATGTGGGCTCCATCGTGGGCTCGCGGGTGCATCCCTTCGCGGGCGTGGCCTATGCCTGTTCCAAGGCGGCGCTGGCGGCGCTGACCCGCGAGGCGGCGGCGGAACTGGGACCGCGTGGCATCCGCGTCAACATGGTGACCCCGGGCGAGATCGAGACGGAAATCCTGTCGCCCGGCACCGAGGACATGGCGCAGATCATCCCGCTGCGCCGTCTGGGCAAGCCCGACGAGGTGGCGCGCGTGGTGCTGTTCCTGTGTTCGGAACAGGCCTCTTACGTCAACGGCGCCTCGATCGACGTGAATGGCGGGCAGCATGCCTGAGGCGCGGGGGCGGCACGCCGCCCCCTGCCGATTGCCGGGATCAGTAGCCGCGCACCGCGTCCGCCACATCGGCGCAGGTGCCGGTTTCGGCAAAGGTCCGCAGGTTCTGCGCGATGATCCGCCCGCCGGTCGCCGCATCGATCTGCGAGGCGACATGCGGGGTGACGGTGATGGCCGGATGGCCCCAGAAACCATGATCGGCGGGCAGCGGTTCGATGTGGAACACGTCCAGCGTCGCCTGCTTGATCTGCCCCGACTCCAGTGCGGCCAGCAGATCCTCCTCCACCAGATGCGCGCCGCGCGCGCAGTTGATGACGCAGGCACCGGGCGCCAGCCGCGCGAACAGCCCGGCATTCAGGATGCCGCGGGTGCTGTCGGTCAAGGGCAGCAGGTTCACGAGGATCTCGCAACCGTCCAGAAAGCCCGGCAGCCCCTCGGCCCCGGCAAAACACGCCACCCCCTCGACCTGCTTTTCGGATTTCGACCAGCCGCGCGTGGCAAAGCCCAGACCCGCCAGCGTGCGCGCGGCCTCGGCGCCAAGATTGCCCAGACCCATCACGCCCACCACCCGGTTCGGCGCCACCGGCACCACGATGGCGTGCCAGTCGTGATCGCGCTGCGCCTGCAGCTGGCGCGGCATGTCGCGGTGATGGCGCAGCACGTGCAGCGCCACATATTCGCGCATCCGCTGGGTCAGATCCTGCCCCACGGTGCGGATGATCGGCACGCCCTGCGGCAGCTGGTCATCCTCCAGCACATGGTCGATGCCCGCGCCGATGGAGACGATGGCGCGCAGGTTCGGAAACCGCGCCAGATCGCCGCTGCGCGGACGCCAGACCACGGCATGCTCGACCGCGTCCGGATCGGCTGCGGCCTCGGCAAAGGACTGGACCTGCCAGCCGGGCAGCAGATCCTGCAGCATGTCGACCCACCAGCGGGTCTTGTCCTCGGCGGGCAGGTAAACGGCAACGGTCATGGGGCATCCTTTTTAGACAGTAAGAGACAGGGAAGGCGATGAATTTCAAGCAGCTGGAGGCGTTTTACTGGCTGAGCCAGATCCAGAACTACCGCCAGACCGCCGAACGGCTGGGACTGACGCAGCCTGCGGTGTCGGCGCGGATCCAGTCGCTGGAAAACGATCTGGGCAAGGTCCTGATCGACCGCGACGCGCCGGGATTCCGGCTGACCGATCAGGGGATGGAGGTGGCGGAATTCGCGCTGCAGTTCCTGAACCTGCGCGAAACGATGAATGCCCGCCTGCTGGACAAGCAGAAGCAGCGCCTGTCGCTGGGGCTGGCGGGCATGGCCGCGATCACATGGGGGCCGGATCTGCTGGGCCGGATGCGGGCGGAACAGCCCGAGATCATGCTGGACATCTATGCCGGGTCCGACCTGCAATTGCGCCGTTTTGTCGAGGCGGGCACGCTGGATCTGGCCTTTACCGCCAGCGGCGACCGGGTGGGCGCGCCCGCCTTCACCACGCGCTATCAGGTGGGCTGGGTGGCACGGCCCGACGTGGTGAAAGGCCTGCCGCTGCCGATGACCCCCGAGGCGCTGCGCCGCCTGCCGCTGGTGCTGTATCCAAAGACCTCGCCGATGTTCAATCCGGTGGCCGAATATGTCGACGAGATGCGCAGCCAGCCCGCGCCGCGCCATTACGGCAATTCGCTGGCCACCATCTGCGAGATGCTCCGGCTGGGCTATGGCGCCTCGGCGCTGTCGCTGACCGCGCTGGAACGTGACATCACCGAAGGCCGCCTGATGCAGATCCCCGTGACCGAGCAGATCGCGCCGCTGGACGTGGCCTGCACCCATGTGAACCGCGCCCGGCGCCAGCAGGTCAGCCTTGTGCTTGAACTGGCGCGCGAGGTGGCGCGGGACTGGTGCGCGGCGCATCCGGCCTATACCTCCTTTCACGACGGCGGCTGAGGCTACTGCCCCAGCTTGGCCTCCACCATCTTGGTGGCGCCGGACATCTGGCCCAGATGGGTGCCGCCGGTGATCTTGGCCTCGTTGACGCGGCCGCGTTCGGTCTTGGTCTCGCCCTCGGCCAGCACCTCGTCCAGATCCTCGGGGGCGATGAACAGCACGCCGCTGTCATCGGCCAGCACCGCATAGCCCGGCAGCACCGCAGCGCCGCCGATGCTGACCGGCACGTTGAAACCGCCGCCGGAATTGTAAAGCCGCGTCGTCACCGGCGAGGCGCCGCGCGACCACATGGCGAAATCCTGTTCGGCGATCTCGGCGGTGTCGGTATGCGGGCCGTCAACGCAGCCGCCATCCAGCCCCATCATCGCCGCCATGCGGGTGACGCCGCCGCCCCAGCAGGCATATTTGGTGTCGCCCAGCCGGTCGACGGCGAGGAAATAGCCCGGACCCACCGAGCTGAGGCAGTGGTGCAGCAGGGTGGAATCGAGCCCCGGAATGGCCAGCGTCGCCACGGTCGAGGCCACGACCTTGCCGGTCAGCACCGGCTGGATCGCGGGCGCGGCAAAGCCGAAATGGTAGAAATGCCCGATGGTCGCGGTTTCGAGCTTTGCCAGACGGTCCAGCTTGTCCTGCGGGATGCGCGCGGGCATCGGGTTCAGCTTGTAGATGAGGTTGGACATCTGTCCCCCTTATTGCTTGCCAAGGATGAGATCGGGAAGGAAGGTCACGGTCTGCGGCACGTAGGTGAGCAGGATCAGCACCGCAAAAAGCGGCAGCAGCATCGGCAGCACCGCCAGCGTGACCTTTTCGAACCGCACGCGGCCCACCTCGGCCACGATGTAAAGGCCGATGCCCATGGGCGGGGTCGCGATGCCGATCAGCAGGCCCAGCTGGATGATGATGCCGAAATGCACCCGGTCGATGCCATAGGCGTCGATGAGCGGCAGCAGCGTCGGCACGAGGATCAGCTTGGCGGGCACGCCTTCGACCACGCAGCCGACAAGGATGATGAAGACCAGCAGCAGGGCCAGAAACACGTTGCGGTTTTCGGTCAGCGAGAAGGTCCAGTCGGCCAGTTTCTGCGGCGTCTGGTCGATGGCCAGAAGCCAGCCCATGGCGATGGAAAAGGCGATGATGATCATGATGACCGCCGTCATCATCGCGGTGTCCGACAACGCGCTGAAGAACTTGCCCAGCGTCAGCTCGCGATACCACACCCCAAGGAAGATGCAGTAAAGACAGGCCAGCACCCCGGCTTCGGTGGCGGTGACAAAGCCGAACATGATGGAGCCAAGGATGATCGCGGGCGCCATCAGCGCGGCAAAGCCATGCTGCGCGGTATGGGCCACCTCGCGCACCGTGGCGCGCGGCTGGGTCGGGAAATCCTGAAATCCGGCGCGCAGGCGCACATAGATCATCAGCGCCAGCCCCACGAGGATCCCGGGCACCAGCCCGGCAAGGAACATCCGTTCGATCGACTGCTGGGCAAGGAAGGCATAGATCACCAGCCCGATGGAGGGCGGGATCAGCGGCCCGATCACCGAGGAGGCGACGGTGATCGCGGCGGCGAAGTCGGGCTTGTAGCCCGCCTCGCGCATGGCCTTGATCTCGATGGCGCCAAGGCCTGCGCAATCGGCCACGGCGGCGCCGGAAATGCCCGCGAAGATCATCGACGACAGGATGTTGACCTGCGCCAGCCCCGCCTTCAGATGCCCGACCAGCGCGTTGGCGAAGGCGAAGATGCGTTCGGTCACGCCGGTGACGTTCATCAGGTTGCCCGCCATGATGAAAAACGGCACGGCGGTCAGCGAGGCCTTGTTGACCCCCTCCAGCATCTGCTGGGGGATGATCTGCAGGGCGTTGGAGAAATCCGAGGTGAGAAAGGTCAGCACCGTCGCCATGCCGATGGCGATGGAGATGGGCACGCGCAGCAGGATCAGCGCGATGAAGCTGCCGATGAGGATCCAGGCCAAGGTCAGATCTCCGGGTGATGGTCGGTGACGTTTTCCGGCATGCCGGCGGCCATCTTGGCCAGATCGAGCAGCGCGGTCAGCAGGATCAGCGCCGCCGAGACGAACAGCGGCACCGACAGCGCAAGCCGCGGCAGTTCCAGCCCGGCGGGCAGGATCGCGCCGTCATAGACCCCGCGTGAGGTGGCGATGACCCGGGGCAGCTGCCACAGCAGCACGCCGGTCACCGACAGCGTGGCCAGATCGCTGACCAGCCGCGTGACGGCCATGCCCATGGGCCCGAACAGCCCCGCGATAAAATCCACGCGCACGTCCTTCAGCCGGGCATACAGCGCGAAAAAGCCGAAAAAGCTGAGCCAGATGAAAAACACCATGGTCCATGGCCACATCCAGTAGGCGGCAAGCCCCAAGGGCCGCAGCACGATGGTGGCCGCCGTCAGCGCCAGCATGATCAGCAGGCAGAGATTGGACAGCCACAGGAAGGCGCCGCCCAAGCTCCAGCTTGCCCGGTCCAGCCGGTTCAGAGCCCGCGTCAGCGGGCTCTGGGGGTGATAGTCCTGCGGTGTCACTGGCTGGCCGTCCGGCTGGCCTCGATGGCGTCGATAAAGCCTTCGGGCAGCTCGCCCGATGCTGCCATCGCCTCGTAGAAGCCCTGCATCTTTTCCACCAGCGGCGCGGTGTCGAGCACGGTATAGGTGGCGCCCGCCTCTTCCATCCGCGCGATGCTTTCTTCGGCCACGCCGAACATCACCTCCTGCGAATAGGCGCCGGTGTCTTCATAGGCGCGCAAAAGGCCCGCGCGGGTGTCCTCGTCCAGCGCCGCCAGCGCCTCTTCGTTGACCATGAAGCCGATGGACTGCCAGTATTCGTCATGGCGGGTGATGTAGGGGGCCACCTCGTTGAAACGCATGGATTCCACCAGCGCCACGGGGGAATTCACCGCCTCGACGATGCCCTTGGAAATGCCCTGATAGACCTCGGTCCATGGTAGGGTGATGACCTCGGCGCCCAGATGGTCCCATGTCTCGATGGCGACCTTGTTTTCATGCATGCGGATCTTGATGCCCTCGATATCCGCCGCCGTCTCGACGGGCACGTTGGACACCATCACCCGGAACGGCCCCCGCAGCACCTGCGTGGGATCGCCAAGCGGGCGCACGCCGGACTGTTCGGCGGCGGTGTCGAACCAGCCGCTGACCGTGTCCGAAGTCATGAAGCGCTGCCAGTGGTCGAAATCGTCAAAGGCGAAGGCCGCCGCGACCCATGCCAGCGCCGGCTCCCACTTCTTCAGATAGCCGAAGCCTTCGGCATAGACCTGCACGATATTGGCCTGAAGCTGTTCAAGGACGGCATCCTCCTTGCCCAGCTGTTCGTTGGGATAGACGTCGATCTTCAGCTCGCCGTTGGTGTATTCTTCGGTCAGATCGGCGAATTTTTCAAAGACCTGCCCCTCGGGGCTGTCCACCGGCATCTTGGTGGCCATGCGCCATGTGGTTTCGGCCTGCGCCGCGCTGCCAAGCGCAAGCGCCATGGCGGTGGCAAGGGTCAGTCGGGTCATCGTGGTCATGGGGTGTCTCCCTGATGGAGGTGAGGTGCCGGATTTTCCGGTTCTGTGAGGATCAGTCGTGCAGGCCGCGCGCCACATGTTCGACCACCAGCCCGGCGCCGATGGCGGCCAGCCGGTCGACCAGCACGGCGCCGGTTTCGGCAGAGCAGAGCGTGGGATCGCAGCCATAGGCGCCGGTTTCGGTCGCCTCCAGCGCCTCGATCGGCACCTGAATCTTGGCCCCGTCAAAGGTGATGCTGGAAAAGCCCGAAATGCTCAGCCCCTTCACGGTGCTGCCGGTGGGGGCGGGGCGCACCAGATCGGCGCGCAGCAGGTCGGGATAGAAATGCAGGCCGACCGAGGTCAGCGGGTCGCCGCCATGGCCAGAGCTGGCCTTGGCCTTGTCGGCGCCGATCAGCCCCGGCAGCTCGCCATAGGCCACCTGCCACAGATACATGGACGGCACGAACAGCCCCGCCTTCTGCCGCCAGCGCAGCGCCACCTCGGTAATGGCGGGCACGTTGCCGCCATGGCCGTTGACGATCATCAGCTTGCGGATGCCGTGACGGTCAAGACAGCCGAACATGTCATCCAGAATGCCGCAGAGCGTGGCATGGCTGATCGAGATGCCGCCATGGCTGCTGTCGAAATAATCCTTGCCGCCAAAGGGAATGACCGGCGCCACGAAGGTGGCAACACCTTGGGCGCGGGCCGCCTTGGCGATTTCCAGCGCCATCAGGTCGGCGGCCATGTAATCGCCCATGGGCGCATGGATGCCCTGATCCTCCAGCGAGCCCATGGGCAGCAGCACCACCGCGTCAGAGGTCAGATGCTGGCGGGCCTCTTCGGAGGTCAGTTCGGCCATGCGGATTTTGGGGGTCATGTCGCGCTCCTGCTGTATCGGTCGTGGCGGTCAGTGAAGCGCGCCATGGCGGGGGGCGTCCAATTCAAACGGCTTGTGCCGCGATAGAGAAAATTTGCCCCCCTCATCCGGCAGGGGCACCGCGCCCGAAGCGGGCGAGCCGGAATGGCGCCGGATCGACCAGCGGCGCGGCGCCGGTGGCCAGTTCCGCCGCAAGCTGCCCCGCGCCGGGGCCGATGCCGAACCCGTGCCCCGAACAGCCGGTGGCGATGACCAGACCGGGCAGGCCGGGGGCGTGGTCAAGGATCGGCACGCCATCCGGGGTCACGTCGATGATGCCGCCCCAGCTTTGCGCCACCCGCGCCTGCGCAAAAACCGGAAAGACCGCGCGCACCTCGCGCATCGCCTGCCCCAGCGCGTGCTGCTGCGGTTCGGGATCCAGCACCCGGCAACGCTCGAAGGGGGTGACCGCCTCCGCGCTCCAGCGGCGCGGGGTGGTGGCGCCCTGCCACAGCCCGTGATCCAGCGTCAGCGCCAGTTCGTGCCGGTTGCGGCGCAGGCCGGGCAGGAAATCGGGCAGCAGGCGAAAGGCGTCGGGCGTGATCTGCACCGCCGCCCTGCCCCGCCGCGCGAGCGTATAGCCGCCATCGAGCCGGGGCCGCAGGCCGAACGCGCCATTGCCCAAGGCATGACGGGGCCCGCCCGGCAGTGGCCGCGTGGCCAGCACCGAACTGCGCACCCTGAGCTGCGGCAGATCAAGCCCGTGATTGCCGGCAAAAAGCCGCGACCATGCCCCGCCTGCAAGGATCACCGCATCGCAGGCGATACGCCCGCGTTCGGTGACAACCCCGCTGACGCGCCCGGCGGACAGATCAAGCGCCCGCGCGGCGCAGCCCGTCAGCACATGCGCCCCCGCGCGGCGCGCCGCCTCGGCCAGCGCGGGGGCGGCAAGGGCGGGTTCGGCGCGCCCGTCTTCCTCGGTCATCACGGCCTCGGTGTCGCGCAGGCGGGCGCCGGGAAACTGCTCTGCAAGCTCGGCCCGGCTGAGCCGCCGCACCGCAAGGCCGAACTGCGCGGCGTCCCGTTCGACAGTCGCCAGCCATGCCAGCTGCCGCGCGCTCTGCCCGGAATACACGATGCCGCTGCGGCGAAAGCCGGTCTCCTGCCCGATGCGCGTGTTGAGCCCCTGCCAGATCCGCAGGCTTTCGATGCCAAGCGGATATTCCGCCACCGCCCGGCCCATGCGCCGCACCCAGCCCCAGTTGCGGCTGGACTGTTCGCCCGCGATCCGGCCCTTTTCCAGCAGGGCGACGCTGTGGCCCTGCTCGGCGGCCCAAAGTGCCGCCGACACGCCAAGGATGCCGCCGCCGATCACCACCAGATCCACCGCACGTGGCAGGCTGGCATCCCCCGCCACCTCCTGCACGACAGGCCGGGTCATGCGCCCGCCTCGTAACGCCAGTTGACCAGCAGTTCCGGCACGCTGGCGGTGTTGGGCAGCGCCACCACCTCGGCCACCAGATGCGCCAGATCCTCTGGCTGGGTGATTTCGCTGCGCGGCAGGTCGTGGTGCAGCGTCATGTCGGTGGCGACAAAGCCGGGGCAGACGGCGCAGGCGCGCAGGCCCTCCTCCCAGCCCGCGCGCCGCGCCGCATGGGCCAGCGCCACGGCGGCATGTTTGGTCATCTGATAGCCCGCGTTCAGCCCCAGCACCCGCTTGCCCGACAGCGAGGCCAGCACCACCACCCGCCCCCGCCCCGAGCGGCAGAGCGCGGGCAGCGCCGCGCGCACCAGCCGGAACGGCGCCTTGACGTTGACGGCCAGAAGCTGCTCCAGCATCTCCTCCATCTCGGCATCGGGCTGTGGCGGATCGGGGCGCAGTTCCAGCGGGCCGCTGATGCCCGCGCTCAGCACCAGCACGTCGAGGCGGCCAAACCGCTGCTCTGCGGCCCCGGCCAGCGCCCGGGCGGCGGCGGGGTCGGTCGCATCATACCGCACCACCAGCGGATCCAGCGCCGCCAGATCCCCGGGCAGCGCGTCGGGATCGCGCAGCCCCAGCACCAGCTGATGCCCCCGCGCCGCAAGCTCGCGCGCGATGGCGGCGCCGATGCCCCGGCTTGCCCCGGTCAGGACGGCGACGGGGGCGGTCATGCCACGGACTCCGGGCGGGCCTTGATGCAGGCGGCCTGCCAGCCCGGCCCGGTCTGGCGGAACTCGGGCACGGCCTCGGCGCAGGCGGCTTCGGCCAGCGGACAGCGGGTGCGGAACGGACAGCCCGAGGGCGGATTGGCGGGGCTGGGCAGTTCGCCGGGCAGCACGTCGAACCCCGCCTCGCGCCTGCGCGGCTGCAGCGAGGGCGTGGCGGTCAGCAGCGCACGGGTATAGGGATGGGCGGGCGTGCCGAACACCTGCGCGGCGGGGCCTTCCTCGACGATGCGGCCCAGATACATGACCACGATGCGGGTGCAGAGATGGCGCACCACATGCAGGTCATGGCTGATGAACAGCATGGCAAGATCCAGATCGCGGCGCAGATCCATCAGCAGGTTCACCACCTGCGCCTGAATGGAGACGTCCAGCGCCGAAACCGGCTCGTCGGCCACGATAAAATCCGGGCGGGTCGACAGGGCACGGGCCACGGCGACGCGCTGGCGCTGGCCGCCGGAAAATTCATGCGGACGGCGCGACGCAGCGCTGGCGGGCAGACCGACCTGATCCAGCAGCCGCGCCACCTCGGCACCGATGTCGGCGGGCGGGACGATGCCATGGATGCGCAGCCCGTCGCCCACCTGCGCGCCGACGCTGCGGCGCGGATCAAGCGAGCCGAAGGGATCCTGAAACACCATCTGCATCCGCCGCGCCAGCCTGCGCCGGTCCGGCCCGCGCACCGTATCAAGGTCGCGCCCGTCAAAGCGCACGGCGCCGGTGGTGGGCGCATCAAGCCCCATCATCATGCGGCCCAGCGTGGACTTGCCGCAGCCCGATTCCCCAACAACGCCCACGGTTTCGCCGCGCGCGATGGCCAGCGTCACGTCGCGCACCGCCCAGATGTCGCGCGCCCGTCCCAGAAGCCCCTGCCGCTGCGGGAAGTTGCGGCCAAGGGCCTGCGCCTCCACCAGCGGGGCGGGGGATGTGCCCAGATCGAACATCAGGTGACCTCCTTCCAGCGGATGCAGCGGGTGCTGCGGCCCTCTGCGGGGGCGCTGGCCACGGGGGCTGCTGCCTCGCAGAGCGGGCGGGCAAAATCGCAGCGCGGCGCGAAACGGCAGCCGGGCGGCATGGCATGAGGCGGCGGCACCGAACCGGGGATCGCCACCAGCCGCTCCGCCCCGCCTTCGGGGACCGAGGCGATGAGCGCGGCGGTATAGGGATGGCGCGGGCGGGCGAACACCTCGGCCACCGGGCCCTGTTCCACCACCTCGCCCGCATACATCACCACGACGCGGTCGGCGATTTCCGCCACCACCGCCAGATCATGGGTGACGAACACCAGCCCCATGCCGGGCGTGTCGCGTTTCAGTTGCAGGAACAGCTGCAGGATCTGCGCCTGAATGGTGGGATCGAGCGCGGTGGTCGGCTCGTCCGCCAGCAGCAGCCGGGGGCTGTTGGCGACCGCCAGCGCGATCATCGCGCGCTGGCGCTGCCCGCCCGACAGTTCATGCGGATAGGCGCGGCAGCGGCGCTCGGGGTCGGGGATGCCCACCTGCCGCAGAAGATCGACGACGCGCGCGGGGATGCCCGCCTCGGGCGTGCCCGCCACGCGCAGGGTTTCGGCCAGCTGGTCGCCGATGCGCAGCACCGGGTTCAGCGCGGCGGCGGCATCCTGAAACACCATGGAGATCTCGGTGCTGCGCAGGCGGCGGAAGCCTTCGTCATCGAGCTGCGCCAGATCGACGGTGGTGCCCTCGCGCGTGGTGTAAAGCGCCTCTCCGCCGGTGACCGCCAGCCGGTCGGGCAGCAGCCCCATCAGCGCGAGGCTGGTCAGGGTCTTGCCGGAGCCGGATTCCCCCACCAGCGCCACGGTCTGCCCGGGCAGCACGGTGACATCGGCGCGGCGCACCAGATCAAGCCCGTGGCGCGGCCCTTCGACCGCGATGGCCAGATCGCGGATCCGCAGCAGCGGCGCGTCGGGGGCGGCAGGCTGCGGCGCGGCGGCCGCTTTCCGCGCGGGGCGGTGCAGCCACAGCGCGCCGCCCGCCGTGATCTGGCGCGGATCCAGCACCGACTGCAGCCGGTCACACAGCAGGTTGAACGACAGGATGGTGCCCGCCAGCGCCAGCGACGGCCAGACCAGCAGCATCGGCGCCACCTCCATCGCACCGCGCGCGGCGCGGATCATCAGGCCCCAGGACGGCGTGGGCGGCACCACGCCCAGCCCCAGAAAGCTGAGCCCGCTTTCGATCACCATGGCCGAGGCCACCACCAGCGACATCTGCACCAGAAGCGGCGGCAGCACGTTGGGCAGGATGGTGCGGGTCAGGATCGCCAGCGGATGCGCCCCCATGGCGCGCTGCGCGGTGACAAAATCCAGAGAGCGGACCTGCAGCGTGGCGGCATAGACCACGCGGGCATAGTTGGGCGTGTAAAGCAGCGTCAGCGCAAGGATCAGCGGCCCGGTCCCCGCGCCCAGCAGGGTGACCACCAGCAGCGCCAGCAGGAGCGGCGGCAGGCACAGGATCACTTCGGAGGCGCGGACGGTGACCAGTTCCACCACGCCGCGGAAATAGCCGCCCAGCAGGCCCAGCGTGGTGCCCAGCACGGCGGCGGCCAGCGCCGATCCCACCGCGATGAACAGCGAGGCGCGCCCGCCCCAGATCAGCCGCGCCAGCACGTCGCGGCCAAATTCGTCCTGCCCCAGCCAGTGCTCTGCCGAGGGGCCGGAAAAGCGCCCCGGCACATCCATCATCCGGACATCGGCCAAGGGCAGCACCGGGGCCAGCAGCACCACCGCCACCAGAAGCCCCACGAGGATCCCCGGCAGGATCAGCTTGCGCGCGGCCCGGCTCATGACGCCCCCAGCGAGATGCGCGGGTCAAGCAGCGCGTTCACCACATCGACCAGCAGGTTGAGAAAGACGAAGAGCACGGAGATGACCATGACGATGCCCACCACCTCGGGGTAGTCGCGGGCATCGACGGCGGCGACCAGATAGCCCGACAGGCCCGGCCAGTTGAACACGAATTCCACCAGCACCGTGCCGCCGATCAGCGTGCCCATTTCCAGCCCCAGCACGGTCAGCACCGGGATCAGCGCGTTGCGCACCACATGGCGGCGCAGGATCGGCCCGCGGGGCAGGCCCTTGGCCCGGGCGGTGCGCACATAGTCGCGTTGCAGCACCTCCAGCACGGAGGCGCGGGTCATGCGGGTGATGACCGCCCAGACGCTGAGCCCCACCGCCCCCGCCGGCAGGATCAGCAGCTTCAGATGCTGCACCGGATCCTCGGAAAACGGCACGAAGCCGCCTGCGGGCAGCCATTGCAGCTGCTGCGCGAAGATCAGGATGACCACCGAGCCCACGACGAAGACCGGGGTGGACAGCGCCACCGAGGACAGGAGCGAGACAAAGGCATCGATCTTGCCGTCGGCGCGGATCGCCGCATAGGTGCCCAAGGGCACGCCGAACAGCGCGGCAAGGAAGGCGGCGGCAAGGATCACCTCCAGCGTGCGCGGCAGGCGCAGCAGGATCTGTTCCATCACGGGCGCGCGGTCGCGGAACGACGCGCCCAGATCCCCGGTCAGAACCCCGGTGACATGCTCGATATATTGCTGCCAGAGCGGCGCGTTCAGCCCCATCTTCTCGCGCAGCGCCGCCACCGCCTGCGGATCGGCGGCGATGTTGCCCTGACTGAGCAGCAGTTCCGCCGGATCGCCGGGGATCAGGTGCAGCAGCAGGAACACCAGACTGACGACGAGCCAGACCAGAAAGAGCGCGATCAGGCTCCGGTATGCGATGTATCTGAGCATGTCTGGACCGGATCAGCCGAAGAACGTCTCTTCCAGCGTGATGCCGGAATAGAAGGTCAGCTGGCCGGGCATGTTGGTGAAGCCCTCGACATTGGACTTCATGCCATAGCCCTGCGCGCGCCATGCAAGCCCGGCGATGGGGGCGGTGTCGATGGCCACCTGTTCCATTTCGCGGTAGATGGCGCGGCGTTCCTCGGGATCGAAGGTGGCGCGGCCCTTGGCGAAAAGCGCGCTGATCTCCGGCGTGTCGATGCCGTAGCTGCGCACGAAACTTTCGGGCAGCGAGCCGTCGAGCACATTGACCAGCCCGTCGGGGTCATTGTTGTCGGCGGTGGTGCCCATGACCGCCAGATCATAGCTGCCCTCGTTGCCCTTCTGCACCCGGCTCGACCATTCCGGCAGGTCAAGCTGCGCGTTGATGCCCACCATGGACAGATAGGCCTGACAGACCTCGGCGGTGGACTGGTGCATGCCGTATTGCGCGGTCGACAGCAGCGTGCAGTCAAACCCGTCGGGATAGCCCGCCTCGGCCAGCAGCGCCTGCGCCTTTTCGGGATCATAGGCCCATGCATCGGCGAATTCGGGATTGTAGAATTCCGACTCCTCGGCAATGGGCAGATGCGCCAGCGCGCCGCCCCGGTTGTAGAAGGCGGCGGCCACGATATCCTCGCGCTTGATGGCATGGGCCACGGCGCGGCGCACCAGCGGGTTGTCGAAGGGCGGGCGGCTGGCGTTGAAGGTCAGATACATGAAGGGACCGTCCACGCTGTCGAGTTTCAGCGCGTCACTCTCTTCCACCTGCGCCATGGCCTGCCACGGCACATATTCCGACAGATCCACATCGCCGGCTTCCAGCGCGGCGACGCGCAGGTTCTCATCGGCATAGACCGTGGCCTCGATCCCGGCGAGCTTGGGCAGGCCTTCCTTGTAATAGCCGTCAAAGGCCTTGAGGCTCAGCGACACGCCGCGTTCGGTGGACTCCAGCGTGAAGGGGCCCGCGCCGATGGTGGTGTCGCGCGGCTCTCCCTCCTTGAGGATGGGCATGTGGTAATGGGCGAACCAGCCGGGCAGCACCGCCAGCGGTTCGGCGGTGACCATGCGCACGGTGCGGTCGTCAGGGGTTTCCACGGCGGTGATCAGCGACAGCTGGCCCTGACGGAAGGCGGCGCTGTCGGGCTTGGCCACCTCGGCCACGGTCCATGCCACATCGGCGGCGGTCACCGGGCTGCCATCGTGCCATGTGGCCTCGCGCAGCTTGAACACCCATGCGCCCTCGTCATCGGCTTCCCAGCTTTCGGCCAGTTCGCCGCGCAGCGCGCCATCGGGGCCGTAGCTGACCAGCCCGCGATGCATCATGAGCTTGATGGTGCCCGCCGCCGTGCCGGTCGAGGCCCATGCGTCAAAGCTGGGCGGATAGGCGGAGAGCGCAAAGCGCAGCGTGCCGCCCTCCTGCGCATGAAGCCTGCGCGGCCCCAGAAAGGCCAGCGTGCCCGCGGCGGCGGCGGTGGAGGCCAGAAAGCCCCGGCGGTTCAGTCCATTGGTCATGTGATGTCTCCTTGCTGGGTGGGGGCTCTTGTCGGCCCTTGCGGGGGAATGGGATGCGGCGGGCGGCTATTCGGCGGCCAGCGCTGTCTCTTTTGACGGGTCCTCCTCGGCGGGGCCGTAGCCGCCGCCACCGGGGGTGATGACCTCCAGCCATTCGCCGGGGCGCAGGCTGCCATGGCCACGATGGAACGGGGCGGTGCCGGGGCTGGTGACAAAGCCGCCATGCCCGCCCGGACCGCCGCCCAAAAGGCCCCAGGACCGCGACAGGTTGCGCGAGATGTCGACGCGGACCATGCACTCTTCGGTGGCGCGATAGACCCGGCGCAGGCCCATGCCGCCGCGGAACCGCCCCGCCCCTGCCGATCCGTCCACCAGTTCGTAGCGTTCAAGGATCAGCGGATATTCCACCTCCAGCGCCTCCACCGGCAGGTTGGAGGTGTTGGTGGCATGAACATGGATGCCGTCGAGCCCGTCGGCATCGGGGCGCGCGCCGCCGCCGCCGCCGATGGTTTCCAGATAGACCCAGTAAAGCCCCTTCTGCGGGCCGCTCTGCCGCGTGCCGGAAAACAGCGCCACGGTGCAGGTGGAATTGGTGCAGGCCGAGACACGGTCAGGCACCGCCTGCGCCAGCGCGCCAAGGATCAGGTCGGCGACGCGCTGGCAGGTCTGCACCCGGCCATTGACCGCCGCCGGATGGGCGCAGCTGACGATGGATCCGTCCGGGGCGGTCACGGTGATGGGCCGCGCCAGCCCCGCATTGGGCAGCACGCTGGGATCGACCACGGATTTCACGATGTAATAGGCGGTGGCCAGCAGTGCTGTGCGCGTCATGTTGATGCCGGAGCGCACCTGCGGCGGTGCTTCGAAATCCAGCGCGATGTCCTCGCCGGTGATGGTCACAGTGACGGCCAGCGGGATGGGCTCGTCAAAATCCAGCGTGTCGAACACGTCCTCGAACCGCCAGCACCCGTCCGGCAGTGCTGCAAGCCCCGCGCGCATCTTGCGTTCGGCATAATCCAGCAGCGCCTCGCCCGAGGCCAGCACCGTGTCGACCCCGTGCCGCGCGCAGAGATCCTGAAACCGCTGCACCCCCACCCGGTTCGCCGCCATCTGCGCGCGCAGGTCGGACAAACGCTCGCGCGGCACCTGACAGTTGAGCAGGATCAGATCCTGCACGTCCTTCTGCAGCTCCCCCGCCCGATAGAGCCGGATCGGCGGGATGCGCAGCCCCTCCTGGTAGATATGGGCATGGGCGCGGTCGACAAAATCCGAATGATGCGCAAGGTTCACCGTCCATGCGGCCAGCGTGCCGTCGACAAAGATCGGCTCGGCCAGCACGATGTCGGGCAGATGGGTGCCGCCGCCGCAATAGGCGTCATTGCCCACAAACACGTCGCCGGGGCGCATGTCGGCGGGATCGTGGCTGGCCAGCACGAAGGGGATGAAATCCAGAAAGCTGCCCAGATGCACCGGGATATGTTCGGCCTGACACAGCGTCCGGCCCTCGCGGTCGAACAGCGCCGTGGAACAGTCGCGGCGTTCCTTGATGTTGGTGGAATAGGAGGCGCGCACCAGCGCCTCGCCGGTCTCCTCGACGATCGAGGACAGGGCGGCGCCGATCACCTCCACCGTGATCGGGTCAAGGGCGGGTCGGGTCATCGCGGCAGCTCCAGAATCAGGGTGTCGATCTCGTCCACCCGGGCGGTGACGCCGGGCGGGATCAGCGTGGTGGTGTCCATCTGTTCGACGATGGCAGGCCCGGCAAAGCGCATGCCCGGTGCCAGCAGGTCGCGGGCGTAAAGCTGCGTTTCGGTGAAGGCGCGGGTTTCGGGGAACCAGACCTCGCGGCTGCCGGTGATGGCGCCTGACGCGTCCTCTGCCCCTAGCGGGCGTTCGGGCAGTTCGGCCTTCTGCACCAGCCCCAGTGCCTCGGCCCGGAAGGTGACACAGAGGATGCGTTCCTCGGGGACGGCAAAGCCATACATGCGGCGGTGCGCCTCGGTGAAGCCGGCGCGCAGGGTCTCCAGCGTCGTCTCGGTCACCGGGCCCTCGGGCACCGGGATGGACAGTTCGTAATTCTGCCCCTCGTAGCGCATGTCGATGCGGCGGGTCAGGCGGCGCTGGTCGGCGGCGATGGCTTCGGCTTCGAACCAGCCATTCGCCTCGGCCTCGACCCGGGCCAGCGTCTCGGCCAGCGTGGCGCGCTCTGCGCTTTCCAGCGGGGCGAGCCGCGTGGTGGCGAAATCGGCGCGCAGGTCGGTCAGCAGCAGGCCCATGGCGCAGAGGATGCCGGGGCTGCGCGGCACGATCACGGTGGACATGCCCAGTTCCTGCGCCAGCCGCACCGCATGCAGCGGCCCCGCCCCGCCAAAGGCCATCAGCGCGTAATCGCGCGGATCATGGCCACGCTGGACCGAGATCACCCGGATCGCCTTGGCCATGTTGGCGGTGACGACGGAGATGATGCCCTGCGCCACGTCCATGGCGCCCATCTCCAGCCGGTCGGCCATCTGGCCGATGGCGGCCACCGCCAGATCGCGGTTCACCTTCATCCGGCCATTGAGCAGATGGGTGGGGTTCAGCACCTGCAGCACGATATTGGCATCGGTCACGGTGGGCTCGGTCGCGCCACGCCCGTAACAGACCGGCCCCGGATCGGCACCGGCGCTTTCGGGTCCGACCTTCAGCAGCCCGCCACTGTCGATCGACGCGATGGAGCCGCCCCCCGCCCCCACGGTGTGAATGTCGAGCATCGGCGCCTTGATCGGGTAGCCATGCACCACGCTTTCATTGGTCTGCGCGGTCTGCCCGCCCGCCATCAGCGCCACATCCGACGAGGTGCCGCCCATGTCGAAGGTGATGATGTCGGGAAAGCCCGAGCGCTGCCCGATGGCCTGCGCCGCCACCACCCCGGTGGAGGGGCCGGAGAGCACCGCGCGCACAGGGGTTTCCGCCGCCACCTCGAACCGCACCACCCCGCCATTGGACTGGGTCAGATGCGGCGCCACCGGCAGGCCCAGATCGGCAAGGCGCGGCGACAGGCGGCTGATGTAGCGGTGCATGATCGGGCCAAGATAGGCATTGACCGTGGCGGTCGACAGCCGTTCGAATTCGCGGAATTCCGGCGCGATCTCGTGGCTGGCGCACAGGAACACGCCCGGCAGTTCCTCTGCCAGAATGCGCTTGGCCGCCTGTTCATGGGCCGGATTGACGAAGGCATACAGGAAACAGACCGCCACCGCCTGCACCCCCGCCTCTGCCAGCGCACGGGCGGCGCGGCGCACCGCGTCCTCGTCCAGCGGCGTGACCACGGCGCCGTCATGGCTCAGCCGTTCGGCCACCTCGAAGCGCAGGTCACGCGGCACCAGCACCGGCGGCTTGGCGGCAAACAGATCATAAAGATCGGGGCGCTTCTGCCGCCCGATTTCCAGCAGGTCGCGGAAGCCGCCGGTGGTCAGCAGCCCGACCTTGGCGCCGCGATGGGTGATGAGCGCATTGGTGGCCACCGTGGTGCCATGGCCCAGATAGGTGATGGCGGCGGCGGGATCGTCCCCTGCCCCCGCTTCCTCGCGCATGCCTTCCTCGACACCCTGCGCGATGCCGCGCGACGGATCATCCGGGGTCGAGGAGACTTTCCACACCGCGATGCGCCCGCTCTGCTGATCGAAGAGGCAGACATCTGTGAAAGTGCCCCCCGAATCGACCCCGACCCGCCAGCGGGCCGCGCCCGTCAGATCTTGTGCGCCATCCATCATGCGACCTTCCTCCCTCTGGAGTCTACTTCGTGTATACAATAAGACCACATCACCTTTGTCGACCATTTCGTGCCAGATCCCGAAGTGTCGGCCCCAGACCGCCAAGGAGATGCGCAATGACCCGCCCTGTCGAGATCAGGGAAAGCCCCACCGCCCGCGACCGCGCCTATGACGGGATTCGCGCCGGACTGCTGCAGGGCACCTTCCCGCCCGGCAGCTTCATCGAAGAGGCGCTGGCCTGCGAAGTCACCGGCGTGTCGCGCACCCCGGTGCGCGAGGCGCTGAACCGGCTGGCGGCGGAGGGGTTTCTGGACCTGCATCCGCGCCGTGGCGCCATGGTCAAGCCGCTGACCGGCACCGAACTGCGCGACCTGCACGAGGTGCGGCTGATGGTCGAAAGCCATGCCGTGCGCCGCATCTGCCGCGAGGCGCGCCCGGTTCCCGCCCTGCTGTCGGATCTCTGCGACCAGCACGAGGCGGTGTCGGCGGACAACCTGCTGGCCTGCGTCGATCTGAACCGGCGGTTTCATCAGGCCATCGTGGCGGCGGCGGGCAATACCGTGCTGGTGCAGGTTTTCGACAACCTGCAGGCCAACCTCATGCGCATGTCGATGCTGTCGCTGCAGAGCGGGCTGGGCAAGACCGCCCGGATCGAGGCCGAACATCGCGGTCTGGTCGCGGCGCTGCAGACGCATGACGAGGCGGCGGCGCTGGCGCTTCTGGACCGGCACCTGCAGCCGCTGCCGCAGCTCTTTCGCGGCCTGCCCGGACAGGGACCGGTTCCGGGCTGAGGCGGGCTGCGGCGTGGAACGCATGGTGGCGGTCTCCGGCTTCGGGGCGCGGGGCCCGGAGCGGCCCCGCCTGCCGCGCCATCGGACACCCCCGCCGCCGCCCGCGTCCAATCCAAAACTTTTGTGACAGAGAAGAAATTTCTTATCTTGCGCCGCCCTCCGCCCGGAGACCTGCGGAATTTATGTATCCATTACAGAGCCTTGATCCGCCGCAGGCCCCGCCAGCCCCGGCGCGCGGCCCCGCACGACGCCCGCCGCCATAGCCCCGTCGCCCACGCTTCTGCCCGCAGCGCGGCAGGTCAGCCGCGACCTTCCGCCCACAGTCGGGACCACGTGCCTTGTCAGAGCTTTCTTGCGCGTCACCTCTGGTCTAAGGTCGCGTCATGCACCTGCGAAAGGACAGACCATTGCCCGTCAGGCACAGATCCCTTGCCCTTGCTGTTGCCCTCGGCCTTGCGGGTGCCCCCGCCGTGGCTTTTGAGGCTCTCAATTTCTCCACTCCCGGTCTGGCCGAGGATCTGCGCGGTCAGATCAAGAGTTTTTCGGCGCTCACCGCCGCCAAGGAAGACGACCGCACCTCGGGGCAGGATATCCTTGCCGCCGCGCTGTCGGATTATGGCATCGTGATCGAGACGCTTTATGCCAACGGCTATTACGCGCCGGTGGTGTCGATCCGGCTGGACGGGCGCGAGGCGTCGGAGATTCCGCTGCTCTCCACCCCCGCCACGGTCGACCGGGTGGATGTGACGATCAATTCCGGCCCGCGCTATCAGTTCGGCACGGCGCGGCTGCAGCCGCTGGCGCCCCGCACCGACCTGCCCGCCGATTTCCGCAGTGGCGAACGCGCCAAATCCACCACCATCACCGACGCCGCGCAGGCGGGCATCGACGGCTGGCGCAATCTGGGCTTTGCCAAGGCCGATCTGGTGCGCGAAAATGTCGTGGCGGTGCATCCCGAAAGGCGGGTGGATGTGGATCTGGGCATCGATACCGGCCCGCGCCTGCGCTTCGGACGGCTGAACACCGATGGCGACAGCTATGTGCGCTCTGCCGCGCAGCGCCGCATCGCGGGCCTGCCCGAGGGCGAGATGTTCGACCCCGAGGATGTCGACCGCAGCGTCGACCGGCTGACCCGCACCGGCGCCTTTGCCACCGTGACCCTGCGCGAGGCGGAGGTGCCGAACCCCGACGGCACGCTGGACATGGAGCTGGAGGTCACCGACGCCAAGCCCCGCCGCTTCGGCTTTGGCGCCGAACTAAGCTCGCTTGAAGGCGTGACGCTCAGCACCTTCTGGCTGCACCGCAACCTGCTGGGCGGGGCCGAACGGTTCCGCGTCGATGCCGAAGTGTCCGACATTTCCAACAATACCAACGGGATCGACGCCCGGCTGGGCGCGCGGCTGGACGTGCCCGGCGCCATCGGACCCGAGACGGACGCCTTCTTCCGCGGCGAGATCGCGATGGAGCAGGAGCCCGCCTATGATTCCGACAGCGTCGAACTGGGCGCGGGGCTCAGCCGCCGGATCAGCGACACGCTGAGCGCGGAAATCGGGCTGGGCTATCTTTACGCCGAAACCGAGGATGATCTGGGCAAGCGCAGCTTCTCTCTGGTGACGCTGCCGCTGTCGCTGACATGGAACACCCGCGACAGTGACCTTGATCCGCGCAATGGCTGGTATGTGAACGCCGAGGCGACGCCGTTTCTGGACACCGATGGCGATGGCAACGGCGCCCGGCTTTATGCCGATCTGCGCGGCTATTACGCGCTGGGGGAACGCGAGCGCACGGTGCTGGCCGGGCGGCTGCAGATTGGCTCGGTCATCGGCCCCGAGATCGAAGACACCCCGCCGGATTTCCTGTTCTTCTCCGGGGGGGCCGGATCGGTGCGCGGCCAGCCCTATCAGTCGCTGGACGTGAACCTGCGCGACGGCGTCGATGTGGGCGGGCGCAGCTTTGTCGGCCTGTCGGGCGAAATCCGTCAGGACATCGGCGAAAGCCTTGGCCTCGTGGCGTTCGCCGATGCGGGCTATGTCGGCGAGGACAGCATGCCCGATGACGAGGGCAACTGGCATTCCGGCGCGGGGGTCGGGGTGCGCTACAAGACCGGGCTTGGCCCGCTGCGCCTTGATGTGGCCTCCCCGGTGGGGGGCGATACCGGCAAAGGCGTGCAGATCTACCTTGGTATAGGACAGTCCTTTTGAAACGTTTCCTGCTTCTGCTTCTCCTGCCGCTGCTTCTGCTGACGGCGCCGCCCGCCACTGCTCAGGACGAGGAGGGCGGCGGTTTTCTGGAACGGCTGATCGAGGATTCGCTGTCCGGCGAAGGGTTTCAGGTCAGCATCACCGGCTTTCAGGGCGCGCTGAGTTCGCAGGCCTCGCTGGAACGGCTGACCATCGCGGACCAGACCGGGGTCTGGCTGACGCTGGAAAATGCCGTGCTCGACTGGCAGCGCAGCGCCCTGCTGCGCGGACGGCTGGAGGTCAACGAGCTTTCCGCCGAGCGGCTGGTGATCGATCGGCTGCCGCAGGGCGAAGCCACCCCGCCCTCGCCCGAGGCGCGGGGCTTTTCGCTGCCTGACCTGCCGGTGTCGGTGAATATCGGCAGGCTGGCCATCGAACGCGCCGAACTGGGCGCGCCGATCCTTGGCGAGGCGGTGGCGCTGAGCCTTGAGGGGTCCGCGCAGCTTGCGGGCGGCGAAGGCACGGTGGATCTGGCGGTGGAACGGCTGGACGGCACGCCGGGATCGCTGAGGCTGGCAGGGAGCTACGCCAATGGCAGCCGCCAGCTGTCGCTGGATGTGGCGCTGGAGGAAGGCGAAGGCGGGCTGATCAGCCGTCTGGCCGGTCTGCCGGGAGCCCCCGCACTGGCGCTGACGCTGCAGGGCGAAGGCGTCATCGACGATTTTGCCGCCGATCTGCAGCTGGCCACCGACGGCGAGGACCGCTTTGGCGGCACGATCACCCTGCAGGGCAGCGAGGAGAACGGCCACCGCTTTGCCGCCGATCTGACCGGCGACCTGCGCCCGCTGCTGCCGCCCGGACAGACCGAGCTGCTGGGGGCGACGCAAAGCCTGCAGGTGCAGGGGCTGCGCGGGGCTGACGGGCGGCTGTCGCTCGACGTGCTGGAACTGGACACCGCGCAGGTCCGGCTATCGGGTCAGGCGCGCATCGCCGCCGATGGCTGGCCGGAACTGCTGCAGCTGGACGGGCAGATCGCGGCGCAGGATGGCAGCCCGGTGCAGCTGGTGACCGAGGCGGGTGACACGCGGCTGGACCGCGCCACGCTGACGCTGGACTTTGACGCCGCCCAAGGCGACGCGCTGGTGCTCGACGTGATCGCCGAAGGGCTGGACCGCCCTGACCTGACGCTGGAGCGCGCGGCGCTGACCGGGCGCGGCAGCATCATGCGCACCGAGGGCACCAGCAGCCCCGGCGGCGTGACGCTGGATCTGGATCTGGATGTCAGCGGGCTCGATTTTGCCGACGAGAACCTTGCCGGTGCTGCGGGCGATGCGCTGGCGGGCAGCCTTGCCATCGACTGGCAGGCGGGAGAGCCGCTGTATCTGCGCGATCTCGATCTGACCGGCGCCGGGCTGGCGCTGCGCGGCGATGTCACCGTATCGGGGATCGAGGGCGACACGCTGACCGTCACCCCCGACCTGCAGCTTGATGCAGCCAATATCTCGCGATTTTCCGGCCTTGCCGGGCGCGATCTGGCGGGCGCCGTGGACGTGGCGCTGTCGGGCGACCTGCAGCCCTTGGCGGGCGGGTTTGATCTGACCGCCGACGGCACCGCGCAGGATCTGGCCGTGGGCATCCCGCAGCTTGACGGGCTGATGCGCGGCGCCATCACCCTGCGCGCCGCCGTGGCGCGGGACGAAACCGGCACCGTGCTGCGCGAGCTGGTCATTGACGGGCAGTCGGTGCAGCTGACCGCCGAGGCCACGCTGCAGACCGATGCCAGCACCGGGCGCTTCGACATCACGCTGGCCGATCTGGCGCAGGTGCAGGAGGGGCTCAGCGGCCCCGCCACCCTGCGCGGCACGCTGGAGGAAACCGCCGCGCGCTATGCGATCGATTTCACCGCCACCGGCCCCGGCGGGTCCGAGGCGGCGGGCCTTCTGACCGCAGGCAAGACCGAGGCGGGCAGCATCACCGAACTGGGCTTTGACGGCACCGCCTCGGCGGAGCGGCTGGCGGCCTTTGCGCCGCTGGCGGGCCGCGACATCGCGGGCGCCGCACGTTTTGACGGGCAGGCGCGCTATACGCTCGACGGTGGCGCGCTGCTGGCCGAGGGGCGGCTTGATACCGAAGATCTGGCCGTTGGCATCGAGGCGGTGGACCGCATCATCGGCGGCACCGGCCTTGCGCTGGTCGATCTGGACCGCAATGCCGAGGGGCTGCTGACCCTGCGCCGGGCCGAAATCAGCACCCAAGGGCTGGAAGCGACCGCGACGGGCAGCTTTGGCGCGCCGGGCAGCACGCTGGAGTTCAGCGCGACCGTGGCCGATGTGGGGCTTGATGCCCCTGCCCGGCTGTCGGGCACGCTGGCAGAGGCGGAAACCCAGTACCGGCTGGATTTCGACGGTGAAGGCCCGGGGGCGGCGAATGCGCAGGGGCTGGTGACGGTGGAAAAGCTGTCCGATGGCAGTCTGGGCCGCGTCGCTTTTGACGGTGCGGCAGGCGTGGACCGGCTTGCCGCCTATCGCCCGCTGACCGGCCAGCCGCTGGCGGGCGGCGTCAGCTTTGACGGGCAGGCCAGCTACAACATCCCCGATGGCAGTCTTTCGGCGCAGGGCAACCTGACCACCCGCGACCTTGCCGCAGGCATCGCCGCCGTCGACCGGCTGATCGGCGGCAGTGGTCGGGCCGTGGTGGATGTGACCCGCGACGCGCAAGGCATGCTGAGCATCCGCCAGCTGGAGGTGCAGACCCCCGAACTCACCGCCAGCGCCAGCGGCAGTCTGGGGGCGGCGGGCACCGCCATCACCTATGACGTGGCGCTGCGCGATCTGGGACTGTTCGTGCCGCAACTTCCGGGCCGCACCACGGCGCAGGGGCAGCTGTCCTCGCAAGGCAGCGGCCCATGGCAGGTGTCGGGCGACCTGACCGCCCCCGGCGGCACGCAGGCCCGCGTCAGCGGCAGCGTGGCGCAGAGCTTTGGCAGCGCCGATCTGGGCATCACCGGGCAGGTGCCGCTGGCCCTCGCCAACCGCCTGCTGGAACCGAACCTGATCGACGGTCTGGCGCGGCTTGATCTGCGGCTGAACGGGCCGCTGGCCCTATCCTCGCTGTCAGGCACGGTCACGGTCAACGGCGGCAGCGTGGTGCTGCCCGGTCCCGCGCTCAGCCTGACCGGCGTCGATGTCACCGCCAATCTGGGCGGCGGGCAGGTGCGGCTTGACGCGGGCGGCGCGCTGTCCAGCGGCGGCCGGGTCAGCGCCAGCGGCACCATCGGCATGACCGCGCCCTATACCGCAGATCTGGCGGTGGCGCTGGACAGCCTCGTGCTGCAGGACCGCAGGCTCTATCAGGCGCAGGCCGGCGGTCGGCTGACCGTCACCGGCCCGCTGCTGACCGGGCCGCGCGTGGCGGGGGTGGTCGACATCGAACAGGCCGAAATCCGCATCCCCGAAACCGGGCTTGGGCCGGGTAGCCGCAGCTTCGTGCTGACCCATATTCAGGAACCCGCTGCGGCGCGCGAAACCCGCGCCCGGGCCGGGCTGCTGGAACAGGCGCGGGCGCGCAGCGGTCCGGCCTATGTGCTGCCGCTCGACATCACGATCCGCGCGCCCTCGCGCATCTTCATCCGCGGGCGCGGGCTGGATGCCGAACTGGGCGGGCAGCTGCGGCTGTCGGGCACCTCGGCGAATATCGTGCCGGAGGGGCGGTTCGACCTGATCCGCGGGCGGCTCGACATCCTTGGCCAGCGGCTGACGCTTGACCGTGCGGGGCTGAGCCTGACCGGGGATTTCGTGCCGACGCTGGACGTGGCCGCCACCTCGGAACGGGAGGGCACCACCATCACCGTCACCATCACCGGCGAGGCGACCTCGCCCGAGGTGGACTTCTCCTCCGATCCGCCCCGCCCCGAGGAAGAGGTGCTGGCGCTGCTGCTGTTCGGGCAGGACGTGCAGAACATCTCGGCCTTTCAGGCGCTGCGGCTTGCCTCTGCGGTCAATACGCTGGCCGGGCGCGGGGGGTCGGGCATCGTCGACAACCTGCGCATGGGCTTCGGGCTGGACGATCTGGACGTGACCACCGACGAGGACGGCAATGCCGGCCTGCGGCTGGGGAAATACATCTCTGACAATGTCTATACGGATGTGGAGGTGGATTCAGGCGGCGACAGTTCGGTCAACCTGAACATCCAGATCAGCCCCAGCGTGAAAGCCCGTGGCAGCGTCACCTCGGACGGCGATACCGGCGTGGGCGTGTTCTTCGAGCGGGATTACTGACCGACGGCCCCCTCCCCAATGGGGAGGGGGCGCGGCGCGGGGTCAGAGACCCAGCGCCTTGGCGATGTCTGCCTTCGACACCGCGCCGGGGGCCGCACCTTCGCGCACCAGCCGCGCGGCAAGGTCGGTGAACCAAGCATTGGCCGGGGTCGGCACGCCGTGAAGCCGCCCCAGCAGCGCAATCTCGCCATTGAGGTAATCGGTTTCCACCGACCCCGCCCCGCGCGCAAGGCTCTGCGCGGTGGAACTGCCCACGCGGGTGACGCCGGGCACTTCGGAGATCTTCATCTTGCCGACGCGGCGCTTTGCGTCGCGGTCCGCCGGATCAACGGCGATCCCCGCCGCCGCCATCACCGCCTCGCCCTCGGCCTTGAGCTTGGCCAGAATCTCCTCGGTGCCCTCGTCCGATCCAAGGGCGGCGCCCACGATATTGCCAAGGTTCACCAGCAGCTTGCGATACTTGCTGGCCATCACGTCGCCGCGCACCTCTGACGGCAGGCCCGCCTGCGTCAGCGCCTCGGCCAGCGCCACATCGGCCTCATCGGTGCCGCCCGGGAAGCGGCCGATGTCCAGCAGGCCGGTGCAGGGCGCGCCATAGGCCACCACCTCGCCCGCCGAGACGAAATCGGCGGGCAGGATCAGCGTGACGCCATGCACATTGGGGAAATAGCGCAGCGCCAGCCGTTCATTGGCAACGCCGTTCTGCAGGCAGAACAGCGGCTGGTCGGTCATCCCCGCCTCGCGCAGCTGCAGCAGCGCCGCTTCGGTGTGCTGGGTCTTGACGCAAAGCAGGATCACGTCATCCGGGCGCAGCCCCGCCTCCTGCGGGCTGGCGGCCACCGGGAAGTGGGCGTGCTGGCTGCCCATGGGCGTGCGCAGGGTCAGCCCGCCCTCGCGCAGGATTTCCAGCTGGCGCCCGCGCGCGATGCCCAGAACCTCCTTTCCGGCATTGGACAGCAGCGTGGCCACGGTGCCGCCAATGGCACCCACTCCAAGAATGACAAAACGGCTCATGCGGCTTCCTCCGACAGGGGCAGCCCGCCGATGCGGGCCAGCAGGTCAATGATCTGGTCGAGCCCCTGCCCGTGGCGCAGGGCGGTGAACACGAAAGGCTTGCCCGCGCGCATCCGCGTGGCGTCACGCTCCATCACCTCCAGCGAGGCGCCGACATAGGGCGCAAGGTCGGTCTTGTTGATGACCAGAATGTCGGATTTGGTGATGGCGGGACCGCCCTTGCGGGGGATTTCCTCGCCCGCGGCCACGTCGATCACATAGATCGTCACATCCGCCAGTTCCGGGCTGAAGGTGGCGGAAAGGTTGTCGCCTCCGGATTCGATCAGGATCAGGTCCAGATCGGGAAACTGCGCGTTAAGCTCGGCAATCGCGGCAAGGTTGATCGAGGCATCTTCGCGGATCGCGGTATGCGGGCAGCCGCCGGTTTCCACGCCCCGGATGCGGTCCAGCGGCAGAACCTGCTGGCGCATCAGCGCCTCGGCATCCTCGCGGGTGTAGATGTCATTGGTGATGACCGCCATGGACAGCCGGTCGCGCAGGGCACGGGCAAGGGCTGCGGTCAGGGTGGTCTTGCCCGCGCCCACCGGGCCGCCAAGCCCCACGCGCAGGGGTCCGTTCGGGGATGTCATGCTGCCTCCGTCATGATCTGAAGATGCGGGAATAGAGCGCCTCGTGGCGCTGGCTGGCAATATCGGCCAGCGGAGAAAACGTGCCGATCCGGGTCAGATCCGCCGCCAGCGCGCGCCGCGCCAGATCCGAACAGAGCGGCGCCAGCGCCCGGATCACCGCCTGCCCCTCTGTCTGGCCCAGCGGCACCAGACGCATGCCCGCCGCCGCCAGATTGGCGGCAAGAGCGTGCAGGTAAAGCCGCAGCGTATCCTCCAGCGGCAGGTCCAGCGCTGCCACCACCTGCCCCACCACAACCGGATAGGGCGCGGGTGCCAGTTCGATCTGCCAGAGCGCGGAGACGGCCTTGGCAAAGGCTTCGCCCTGCTTGCCCGTTTCCAGCCGCCGTTCGGCGGAGGGGGCGAGTGCGATGGCCAGATCCGCCACATCCTCCCCCCGTGCGGCGGCGACCAGCAGCAGGGCATCGGACCAGCCCGCGCCCTGTTCCAGCACCACCTCCAGCCAGTCCTGCAGCTGTGCGGCGCTGGTCACCTGCCCTTCCTGCACCAGCGTTTCCAGCCCGTGCGAATAGGCGAAGCTGCCCACCGGAAAGGCCGGTGAAAACAGCTGATGCAGCACCAGCAGCGCGTCAGTGGTCATGCGGATGGTCGTGACCGTGGCTGTGCCCGTGGTCCTGTCCATGGGAATGGCTGTGCGCATGGGCATGGGCATGGGCCTGCACCGGCGCGGGCCCGTGGCTGTGGGAATGGTCATGACCATGGGTGCGGCCATGGCCATAGGCGCCGCCCTCGGGCGTGAAGGGCTCGGTCACCTCGGTCACCTCGGCGCCGATCCGGGCCAGCATGTCGCGGATGACGTGGTCGCGCTGGATCAGCAGCCGCGCCGCTTCGATCTGGCAGGGCGTATGACGGTTGCCCACATGCCATGCCAGCCGCGGCAGATCGGCGCCCGACACGGCCAGCAGCGGCTCTGCCGCCGCCAGCACCCGCACGGCGCGGCCATCGCCCAGCAGGAAGGCATCGTCCTGATCCAGACTTTCGGTATGGGCCAGATCCACCAGAAACGCCTCGCCGCTATCGGCGGTCAGCACCTTGCGGCGCAGGAAACGGTCTTCGTAAGACAGCGTCACGGTCAGCGTGGCGTCTGCGGCATGGCCCTTGCGGGCGATGGCATGGCAGGTGGGAAGCTGGGTCATAAGAACTCCGGTGCGATGACGGCAGGGTGGGACATCGGGCCGGACATGGCAAGGCCACGCTCCGGGGTCAACCGGACCGTGGCCTTGAAAACGCCTGAGGCGCAGCGCGCGAAAGCGCCGGACCGATGGCTTAGAGGTAGAACACGTCGCGGAACACGTGACGCACGATGTCTTCGCGCTTCAGCCCGCGTGCGGCCAGCTGTTCGTCCGACAGGCGCTGCAGCGCTTCGACACGGCGCAGGCGCGGATTTGCTTCGCCGATTGCGACCAGCGCATTGCCGATGGCCGAGAAGAAACGGCCAAAAGCCGAGCCGGAGGTGGTGTGGTCGCTTGCACTGGCGGTCAGAAATGCCATGGGAAACCTTCCTTTGTGTTATCAGGTCCCCTCCCTTGACACCTAGGTAAGCCATGCTGCCGTGATCCACAAATGCTGCATCTGCATAACGATCTTTCCACCGGCGCAACGCTTGCAAAATCAACGGCTTTGTGCCCGCGGTTGGAAGCGGGGCCAGACGGCACGCGGCGCAGGCGCGCCCCGGGCCCGGCCCCGCCGCCCGGTCAGAACAGGAAATAGCGCTGCGCCATGGGCAGCACGCGGGCCGGTTCGCAGGTCAGAAGCTCGCCATCCGCCCGCACCTCATAGGTTTCGGGGTTCACCTCGATCCGGGGCAGCGCGTCGTTAAGCTTCAGGTCGCGCTTGCCGATGCCGCGGGTGTTCTTGACCGCGAGGGTCTGCTTGGCCAGCCCCAGCTTGTCGCGCAGCCCGTCGGCCTGCGCCGCCTCCGACACGAAGGTGACGGCGGAATGTTCCACCGACCGGCCATAGGCGCCCCACATCGGCCGGGAATAGACCGGCTGCGGCGTGGGGATGGAGGCATTGGGATCACCCATCTGCGCGCAGACGATGGTGCCGCCCATCATCACCATTTCCGGCTTCACCCCGAAAAAGGCGGGCGACCACAGCACCAGATCGGCGCGCTTGCCCTCTTCGATGCTGCCGATATGCTGGCTGACGCCATGGGCGATGGCCGGGTTGATGGTGTATTTGGCGATGTAGCGGCGGACGCGGAAATTGTCGTTGTCGCCGGTCTCGTCCGCCAGCGCGCCGCGCTGTTTCTTCATCTTGTCGGCGGTCTGCCATGTGCGGATGATGACCTCGCCCACCCGGCCCATGGCCTGACTGTCGGAGGCGATGATGGAAAACGCCCCCATGTCATGCAGGATGTCCTCGGCGGCGATGGTCTCGCGGCGGATGCGGCTTTCGGCAAAGGCCACGTCTTCGGGGATGGACTTGTCCAGATGGTGACAGACCATGAGCATGTCCAGATGCTCTTCCAGCGTGTTGACCGTGTAGGGCCGCGTCGGGTTGGTCGAGGAGGGCAGCACGAACTCCTCGCCGCAGATGCGGATGATGTCGGGAGCATGGCCGCCGCCCGCGCCTTCGGTGTGGAAGGCGTGGATGGTGCGCCCCTTCATCGCGGCGACGGTGTTTTCCACAAAGCCGCTTTCGTTCAGCGTGTCGGTGTGGATCATCACCTGCACGTCCCAGTCATCGGCCACCGACAGGCAGTTGTCGATGGTGCCGGGGGTGGTGCCCCAGTCCTCGTGCAGCTTCAGCGAACAGGCGCCGCCCTTGATCTGTTCGATCAGCGCGCCGGGCAGCGCCGCATTGCCCTTGCCCGCAAAGGCGAGGTTCATCGGAAAGGCGTCGGCGGCCTGCAGCATCCGGCCCAGATGCCACGGCCCCGGCGTGCAGGTGGTGGCGAGCGTGCCATGGGCGGGGCCGGTGCCGCCGCCAAGCATGGTGGTCAGCCCGGAATGCAGCGCATCCTCGATCTGCTGCGGGCAGATGTAATGGATATGGCTGTCCATGCCGCCCGCCGTCAGGATGCGGCCCTCGCCCGCGATCACCTCGGTGCCGGGGCCGACCACGATGTCGACGCCGGGCTGGGTGTCGGGGTTGCCCGCCTTGCCGATCTTGTGGATGCGCCCGTCGCGCAGCCCGACATCGGCCTTGTAGATGCCGGTCCAGTCCACGATCAGCGCATTGGTGATGACCGTGTCCACCGCCCCTTCGGCGCGGGTGGCCTGCGACTGGCCCATGCCGTCGCGGATCACCTTGCCGCCGCCGAACTTCACCTCCTCGCCATAGACCGGGCCGGGCGCGCCCATGCCCTGCCCCGCGCGCGCGGCGGTCAGGTCACGCTCCACCTCGATGATGAGGTCGGTATCGGCCAGCCGCACCCGGTCGCCGGTGGTGGGGCCATACATGGCGGCGTAATCGCGGCGGGAAATCGTGGCGGGCATGGTCGGTCGGTCCCCTGAAATAAGGTCTGGTCAGTTCGGCAGCAGCGCGCGCAGATCTTCGGTGCGCCGCTGGGTGAGTTTGGTCAGGCAGGTGACCGTGGCGATGCCCTGCATCGAGCCACCTTCATACATCGCGCCTTCGGCGTCGCAGGCGGCATCGCGGAACGGGATCCACAGCCGCTGCGCGTCGCGGATGCCTGTCATGCGTTCGGGGCTGACCCGGCTCTGCAGCACGGCATAAACGCGGTTCAGTTCGGCATCCGCACCGTCAAGAGCGACACGCGCGCAGGTGCCCATCTCGACGGTGGTGGTGGCATCGGAACAGGCGGCACGGGCCTGCGGGGCCAGCGCCAGCAGGACAAGCCCTGCCAGCGCCGCCGTGAGGGGTCGGGAGGAGAACGCCATCAGGAGCCGGACCCGCCGTCGCCCTTGGGGGCGGGCTGTGCCTTGGGGCGCGGGCTGCGCGGTTTCGGCGCGGCCCCAGCCGCGCGTGGGCTGCGGGCGCGGACCGGCTTGGCAGGGGCGGCGTCTGTCTTGGCCGCGCTCGGCGCCGGAGCCGCCTCTGTCTTCGCAGGCGCAGGTTTGGCCTCCGCCTTGGCGGGGGCCGGCTTGGCCTCGGCCTTGGCGGGGGCCGCCGCCTCTGCCTTGGGTGTGCTCGGCGCAGGCGCCGCTGCGGGCTTGGCGGGCGCGGGCGCCGCCTTGACGGGCTCAGGCTTGGGCGCGGGCTTGGGTGTCTCCGCCTTGGGTGTCTCTGCGGCGGGCTTGGGCGCTGCGGGCTTCGCCACGGCTTCGGCGGCGGCAGCCACGGTCGGCTTGGCGCGCGGGGTCAGGGCCACCGGGCCGCAGATGCCCATCGACGCCGCAGGCACGGCGGATAGCGCCGAGGCGGGCAGGCTCATGAACAGGCGCTGCTGGCGCAGCCCCATCTCCATCACGACCTGCGCAAGGCGCATCTGCTGGCGGTATGCCTCTCCGCCCATGCGGATGAAGGCGGCACTCATGGTCAGGGCCGGGAACATGTCATTTCCTCCTGCTGCCGGTAAGACGCTTGCGGTTCGCCCGCGCCTTGCGCGCGAGCGGGCGGGTGAAGGCGCTGTTGGACGTGTTCCAGTCCCCGCCGGACATCAGCGCCTTCTGCCAGGCGAAAAACGCCTGCGCAAAGGCGGGGGGCTTTTCGGACATCATGCGCGACGCCTCGCCCGCGGGCAGGGTGTGCAGCCCTGCCAGCCCGCTGAGCCGCAGCGCCATGACGGTCTGCACGTCCCAGAGCATCATCGCGTTTTCCATGCCCATCTGCCACAGGCGGAATGGCGACAGGGGGGTCATGACGCGGACCGCGCGGCGGGCTGGCACCGGACCGGAGCCTTGGGACAAAAAGACGGCATTGGACGCATTCTCCTGTGCGGGCCACGCCCTAGAGCGGGCCCATGATCTGCTGGTTGAAGCCATAGACGCGCCGCGCCCCCACAAGGGGAATCAGCTGAACCTCGCGGCGCTGGCCCGGTTCGAACCGCACGGCGGTGCCCGCCGCGATGTCGAGCCGAAGCCCGCGCGCGGCGTCACGGTCAAAATCTAGCGCAGGATTGGTTTCCGCAAAGTGATAATGCGAGCCGACCTGCACCGGGCGGTCGCCGGTATTGGCCACCATCAGCGTCACGGGCTCGCGGCCCTCGTTCAGCCGCAGCTCGCCCGCGGCGGGAAACACCTCTCCGGGGATCATGTCCGGTTCTCCACGGGGGCGGGCGTCAGGGGGGCGGAAATCATCGGCAGGGCTCCTTCAGCGGATCGGGTTGTGCACGGTCACCAGCTTCGTGCCGTCGGGAAAGGTCGCTTCGACCTGCACGTCATGGATCATCTCGGGCACGCCCTCCATGCACTGGTCGGCGCGGATCACCTGCGCGCCCGCCTCCATCATCTCGGCGACGGAGCGGCCATCGCGCGCGCCTTCGACCACCGCATCGGTGATCAGCGCCACCGCTTCGGGATAGTTCAGCTTCACCCCACGGGCGAGGCGTTTGCGGGCCACTTCGGCGGCCATGGCGACAAGAAGCTTGTCCTTTTCGCGGGGGGTCAGTTGCATGTGTCAGATCATCCAGGGTCGTGGAAGGTCTGCGCCGCTCAGACGGCGCAGGATGGGGCAAAGGTGGCGGCGCAGCTCGAACCCGTCAATGGCCAGCATGCGGATCACCACAAGCTCGGGCGTCAGGGCGGACACTCCGGCGCGTTCGGGCAGGATTCCGCGCAAGGCCTCCACCTGTGTGGCGGCACCGGGGGCGGCCAGCACGATTGTGGCCATGGCTTCGGCGCCGTCTGCCACGGCGGGATGGGCAAGGCGCGCGGCGGCATCGCCGCCGAGCGCCAGCCGGTCGGCCCAGATCAGGCGCCCGTCGCGGCGGATGTCGATGCGGTCGGTATAGCGCAGGTCGCGCACCCGTTCGCCCATGGCGTGACGGCCAAAGATCAGCGGCTCGCAGAGCAGGAGGCGGGCATCCCCGGCCATGTCGACCGACAGCGCGCGGTCCAGCGCCGCGCCGTCGAAAAAGATCGTCTCCTGCGGCAGCCAGTCCAGCCGCGCGCCCGCGCCAAGACGCAGGCGGGTGTCGACCACCCCGGGCTGCCCCGGCAGCGCGCGGTAGATGCGTTCGGCGGCCTGCGTGGTCAGCACCAGATGCGCCTCCGGCAGCGCCTCGGCCTCCAGCGCGAACTGGTCGCCCCCCGTCACCCCGCCCGAGGTGTTGAGCAAGACCGCCTGCAGCGCGGCCTCGGCCCGGGGGAACAGCAGCTTGGTGCTGCCCGACATGTGCAGATCGCCGATGACGCTGCGCCCAGCCCGCGCCCGCGCCGACAGCCGCCCCCTGCCCCGCGCACGCTGTGCGGCGGAAGGCGGAGAGGTCATCAGGGGCGGGTCATAGGGAATGGCGGCGTCCTCCGGCTGCGGGCCGCGGATAGGCCCTGCCCTGCGGCAGAGGCAAGGCTGCGGGCCCCTGTGCCGCGTGAGCGGAGGGCGTCTGCGCATGTTTCAGGCAGATTTTGCGGAAATGCCCGAAATGAGGGCGCTTTGCGATCACGCCTCCCCGGCAGTCGCGCGCCCGGCAGCATGGGGGCAGTGCAGCGGCTTGAGGTCGATCAGCGGCGTGCCCGACAGGCAGTCGAGCCCGCGCACCACCAGCACCGGACCGTCACGGTGCAGCAGCCGCACGGTGGACAGGCCGATCGGGTTGGGCCGCACCGGCGAGCGCAGCGCGAAGGTGCCGCGCGCCGCGCTGGCATGGCGCGGGCGCTGGGTCAGCAGGTCGCGCCGCGCCTCGTGCAGCCAGTAAAAGACCTGCAGGCGCTCCACCTCCTCCAGCCCGGCGAGCGCGGGCAGCCAGACCGGATCGAGACGGATCAGGCAGTCCGGCCCATGGTCAGGATCGCCCTGACGCGGGCAGTCGGCGCGGGTGGCGAAGGGCGTCTCGATCCGGCCGATGAAGCGCAGCTGCGCATCCCCGGCGGGGGGCAGCGCCACGGCGGTTTCGCCGGGGCGTGGACCGGAGGGATCGGCGGGATCGGTCATGGCGGCGCCCTTTCCGGCGGTCCTAGCGGGCGCTGTCGCGTGCGGCCACCGCCGCGTCATAGGCTGCGACCACGTCGCGCGCCCGCGCCGCCAGATCCTCCAGCGACCGGCCCGGCTTGTAAAGCCAGCTGCCGATGCCGAAGCCGGTGACACCCGCCGCGATCCAGTCGGCCATGTTGTCCGCCTCGACCCCGCCCACGGCGTAGGTGCGGGTGCCCTGCGGCAGCACCGCCTTCATCGCCGCCAGATTGGCGGGGCCCAGCAGCGAGGCGGGGAAGAATTTCAGCCCGTCCGCCCCGGCGCGCAGCGCGGTGAAAGCCTCGGTCGGGGTCAGCACGCCGGGATAGCTGTCCATGCCCGCCGCCTTGGTGGCCATGATGACGCGCTGGTTGGTGTCGGGCGACACCACCATGCGCGCGCCGATGTCGCGCAGGCGCAGCACCTGTTCCGGGGCAAGCACGGTGCCCGCGCCGATCTCTGCCGCGCTGCCATAGGCCGCGACCATGGCGGCGATGCTGTCATAGGGATCGGGAGAATTGAGCGGCACCTCGATCCGGGTCAGCCCGGCCTCGATCAGCGTCTCGGTCACGGCGGGAGCTTCGGCGGGGGTCAGGCCGCGCAGAATGGCGATCAGCTCGCGGGTCATGGTCAGGCCTCCTTGGGGGTGCGGGCGGATTTCAGCCCTTCAAGCGTCATGCGGTCGGCATCGGCGATCAGGACCGGCAGGCCCTGCGCCTCCAGCGCCGTGCGGTAATGGGCGACAAGGCCTGACGCGCCCAGCAGGGCGACGTTCTGGCCCAGCCAGTAGGGTTTGGCGGCGGCAAGTTCCATGCCGATGAGCAGGCCCGAGAGGCGCGCGCGCGCGGCGGCGCCGTCGAGCCCGTGCAGCAGCCCTTCGGCGCGCAGGGTGAAGAGATCGCCCGCAAAGCCCGAGGGCCGCGCCATGGCCTGATCGACCCCGGCGGCAAAGGCCGCCTCGTCCCAGCCCTCGGCCAGACCGTGGCGCAGCACCGACTGCCCCGAGAGCAGCGCGAAGATCTCGCCGGTCATGTAGCTGCGGAAGGACACGATCTCTCCGGCGCTGACATGGACCCATTTGCTGTGGGTGCCGGGCAGGCAGATCACCCCGTCAAAGCGCGGGTTGAGCGCGAGGAAGCCCGCCACCTGCGTTTCCTCGCCGCGCATCACGTCGGCGGGGCTGTCCTGCGCCACGCCGGGCAGGATGTGGACGGCAAGCCGGGGATCGGTGCCGGGCACGCGCAGCGCCTGCGCAAGCCCGGGTGGCGCGCAGGGGGTGCGGACATAGGGCGCCTCGGCCCAGCCCTGCCGCGCGCCCGCCATGCCGCAGATGATGACGGGAAGCGGCGTGTCGCGCCGGGGCAGATCGCCCAAGAGGCGCAGCAGCACCGGTTCGAACTGCGACGGCGTGAGACGGCCCATGCCTTCGGGGCTTTCGGCGCGGTCAAGCACGGTGCCATCCCCGGCCATCTGCCACAGCCGCAGCTGCGAGGTGCCCCAGTCGACGGCGATCCAGTCGGGTTGCGTGGTCATGGTGCTGCCCTCCCCTGCCATGGCTGCGCATCTGGTATACCGCCCCCTGCGGCGGTGCAAGAGCGGCCCCTTTGCCCATGGGCGGAGGGGCAGCAGAGGGGGCGCTGCCCCCGCCCCCTGCGGGGGCTCCCCCGGGTTATTTGGGGCCGCTGGAAGCCTAGAGCCAGGCCACGGCGACCTCCTGCAGCAGCTTGAGCGAGAGCAGCAGCAGGGCGAGGTTGACGAAGGCGAAGAACAGCCGCTCCGGCAGGATGCGGGTGATGCGGTAGCCCGACCATGCGCCGAAGAGCGCGAGCGGCGCCAGCCAGACGATCTGCGCGAGGCTGTCCCAGCTGACCTGCCCCGCGAGGATATAGGGCGGCAGCTTCATCCAGTTCACGCAGGCGAAGAGGATGGTGGAGGTGCCCGCGAAGGTCATCTTGGGCAGTTTCTGCGGCAGGGTATAGGCCTGAAACGGCGGCCCGCCCGCATGGGAGATGTAGCTGGTGAAGCCCGCCAGCGCACCCCAGAACAGGCCACGCGGCACATCGGCGGCGCGCGGGCGGAAATCGCGCGCCAGCCGCTTGCGCAGCGCGTCGGCAAGATAGCCAAGCCCGATCAGCGCCACCAAGAGCTTGCCCGCCTCGGGCGGCACGCGCGAGACGAAGAAGAAGGCAGCACCGATGCCAAGCGCCGAGGCCGGGATGAGGATGGCGAGGTTGCGCGCGGAATACTGGCCCCGGAACAGCCAGACGGCATAGAGGTCGGCGAGGATATACATGGGCAGCAGCAGCCCTGCGGCGGCGGCGGGGGTGGTGAAGACCGACAGGATTGGCACGCCCAGCATGGCGATCATCGGCAGGCCGCCCTTGGAGGCGCCGACAAACCACGTGGCCAGCCCCGCCGCGATCCAGAATGCTGCCGAACTTTCCATGCCGTGATCCTTTGCCTCTGCCTGCCCCGGCCCGTCATGCCGTGCCTTGGCGGCGGAGGAAAGCCGCGATCTGGCGGTCAGACCGGGATCACGTCGACCTGATGGGTGGTGCGGTGCCGCCCCGCCGAGCGCAGCGCGCCCCGGATCGGCGCCACATCGGCATAGTCGCGCCCGAAGGCCACGGTGATGTGGTCGCCCCCTGCGGCCATGTCATTGGTGGGATCGATGCCGATCCAGCCCGCATCCGCCCCGCACCACGCCCGTACCCAGGCGTGCATGGCATCGGCGCCTTCCAGACGCGGGCGGCCCTTGGGCGGCAGGGTGCGCAGGAAGCCGGACACATAGCCTGCGGGGATCCCCAGCGCCCGCAGCGCGCAGATCATCACCTGCGCCATGTCCTGACAGACGCCGCGCCGGGCGCGGAAGGCCTGCGCGGGCGGGGTCGCCACGTCGGTGGCGGTGGGATCGAAGGTGAAATGCCCGTGCAGCGCCCGCGACACCGCCTGCACCGCGGCCTGCGCCGACATGTCGGGGCCGACGCAGGCGCGGGCAAAGGCGGCGATGGCGGGATCGGCGGGGATGCGTGGCGAGGCGCCGAGGAAGTGATGCGGGCTCGCCGCGCCGATGTCGCGCAGTGCCGCCACCTGCTGCGCCAGCGCCGGCAGGCCGCAGGACAGATCCAGCGCGCCGCTGTCGAGCGCGCGCCGCACCCGCCCGTCGAAGCGGAAGACGATGCGGGTCAGCCGCGCCTCGTGGGCGATCTCTGTCGTGGCATTGCCGAAAAAATCCGTGTCGTCGCGGCGCCAGCCCGGGGCCGGATCGGCGGTGACCACCCCCGCCAGCAGCTGCTGGCCCGGTTCGGTGCGGGGCAGCATCCGCAGCAGGGTGCGGCTGGCGGCGGCGGGGCTGTCGTAAAGATAGCTGATCTTCAGCGTGATGTCGTAATCCTGCGGCATGGCTCAGCTCAGATACTGCGCGGTAAGCGCGTCGGAGATGGCGGCGAGATCGCGGCGCAGGGCGGCAAGCCGCGCGCCAGTGATCTGGTCGGGGGTGGCGACCGCAAGCCCGGTGCGTGCCAGAAGGATGCGCCGCCCCGCCTCGCCCAAGGGGCCGCGGTCGGGCGGCGGCTGCAGGCGCGCCTCCTCCTCCAGCAGCAGATCGAGCTGGAAGCGCAGGCTGCGCGGGTTGTCAGGGTCAAGCGCCAGCAGGTCGATCACCGTGTCGCGGCCCGATTCCACCGAATAGCGGCGGCGATGGGTCATCACGCTGTCGCCCACCTCCACCGCCACATCGAAGCCGCCGCGCGGCGTGTCCCGGGCGGTGAAGGCGGCAAGGGTCGCGGCCATCTGGTCGGCGCGTTCCACCGCGCGGCCGATGGTCAGGAACCGCCAGCCCAGAAAGCGGAACATGTTGTCATGCACCAGCCCGGAAAACCCCGCGATCTTGCGCAGAAGCACGCTCATGGCGCGGGCGGCATCGTCGCCGGGCTGGGCGCGGCCCTGCAGGTCATGGGCGGTGGCGGCCAGATCCGACAGCGCGTTCCAGCCATCGGTGGAGAACCGGTCCCGCACCTTGGCGGCGCAGCCGCGCGAGGCGTCGAAATGCGCCAGAAGCCCGCGCGGCAGCGGATGGGGGGCCGGATCCAGCCCGAAGCCCGCCAGAAACCGCGCCAGATGCGTGACCAGCGGCACGGCGCGGGGGCCGTATTCCTCCAGCCGCAGGTGGTAGGCGCGCAGCTGGCGCACGCCGTTTTCCGCCCGTTCCACATAGCGGCCCAGCCAGTAGAGATTGTCCGCCGCCCGCGCCGGAAGCTGGCCCGGCTGGCGGCGCAGGAACGGGCCCGCCGGGGCCGCGGCCAGCGTTTCGGCCTGCACCGGCTGGTCGGAGGTGACCCAGACATCGGCCACCGCCCCGCCCGCCTGCATGGCAAGGGCGGTGGGATCGCCGCTCTGGCCGATGCGGGCATAGCCGCCGGGCATCACGGTCCAGCCCTCGGCGGTGCGCGCGGCAAAGACCCGGATCACCATGGGGCGCGGGCGCAGCTGGCCCTCGACCATGGCGGGGGTGGTGGACAGCGTCACCGCCTCCTGCCCGACCAGCGTGTCGCCCTCGCGTTCCAGCCAGTCGAGCACCGAGGGCTGGGCCGCGCCACGGAAGCGCCCGCCAAGCGCCGTGGTCGCATCCATGTCGAAGGGCAGCTTGGTGGACTGCGCCGGGCCGATCATCATGCGTTCCAGATTGTCGCGCACATAGGCGCGTTCGCGCGGCTGGCCGCACCACCATGTGGCGATATTGGGCAGCTTCAGCGGCGCGCCGGTCAGCGCGCGGCAGATGCGCGGCAGGAAGGCCTGCAGGGCCCGCGCCTCCAGCACGCCGGAGCCGAGGCAGTTGACCATGGTCAGCGCCCCTGCCCGCAGCGCCGAGACCATGCCCGGCGTGCCAAGCGCCGAGGTCTCGTCCAGTTCCAGCGGATCGGCGAAACGGGAATCGAGGCGGCGCCACAGCACCGACACCGGCTCTGCCCCGCCCACGGTGCGCACCGCCAGCGCGCCGTCGCGCACGATCAGATCCTCGCATTCCAGCAGCATGAAGCCCAGATAGCGGGCGATATAGGCGTGTTCGTAATAGGTGTCGGTGTGCTGGCCGGGGGTCAGGATGCCCACCCGGCTTTCGCTGCCCTGCCGCAGCCCGTTCAGCGCGTCGCGGAAGCCCCGGAAGAACCCGGCCAGCCGTTCGACATTGGCGCCGGGATAGACGTCATGAAACACGCGCGAGGTGGCCATGCGGTTTTCCAGCGCGAAGCCCGCCCCCGAGGGCGCCTGCGTGCGGTCGCCCAGCACCAGCCACGAGCCGTTCGGGGACCGGCCCACCTCGAAGGCGAGAAAGTGCAGATAATGCCCCGAGCGCGGCTTGACCCCCACCAGCGGGCGCAGCCATTCGGGATTGCGCGCCACCAGATCGGCGGGCAGATGGCCGTCGCGCACCAGCGCGCCGGGGCCGTAAAGATCGGCCATCACCCGTTCCAGCAGTTCCGCGCGCTGGGTGATGCCTTCGGCAAGCTGCGCCCATTCCTGCGCCGCGATCACCACCGGCACATGGCTGAGCGGCCAGTTGCGTTCGGTCGAGCCGTCGCCGGTATACTGGCGGAAATAGACCCCGGTATCGTGCAGATACTGGTCGCCCCGGGCAAAGGCGCGGGCCCGGGTTTCGGGCCCCTGCGCGGCCAGATGGCGGATCAGCGGCGCCCAGACCGGGCGCAGACGGCCATCGCGCTGCAAAAGCTCGTCCGCCACGCCCGGAGGCGGGCGGTAGCCCTGCAGAAACCGCTGCACCGCGTCCGGTGCACTGACCTTCGCGCCGTCCTGCACTGGGTCAGATCCAGCTGGCCCGGCGCAGATCCAGCGTCATCGGGAAATCCGGATGCGGCGCCTCGGGCGCGGGCCAGTAGCTGCCGGGCGTGTGCCCCATCTTTTCGAACCGGGCCAGACGGCGGGCCTCGGCCTCGTTGGAATTGACGGGGAAGGTTTCGTAATTGCGCCCGCCGGGATGGGCGACGTGATAGGTGCAGCCGCCCAGCGCGCGGCCCGTCCATGTGTCGAAGATGTCGAAGACCAGCGGCGCGTTGACCGCCAGCGTCGGGTGCAGCGCCTCGGCGGGCTGCCATGCCTTGAAGCGCACGCCGCCCACCCGCACGCCCGAGGTGCGGGTCTGCGCCAAGGGCACCGGGCGGCCATTGCAGGCCACGGTGTAGCGCGAGGGGTCGGTGGCGGTCAGTTGCACCTGCATGCGTTCCACGGAGCTGTCGGTATAGCGCACGGTGCCGCCGATGGCGCCGCGTTCGCCCAGAACGTGCCACGGCTCCAGCGCCTGACGCAGTTCAAGGTGGACGCCCTCATACTCGACTTCGCCCGCGAAGGGGAAGCGGAATTCCTTCTGCGCCTCGTACCAGTCCGGGCGGAAGCGGAAGCCGTGATCGTCAAGGTCGCGCAGCACGTCGAGGAAATCTTCCCAGACAAAATGCGGCAGCATGAAACGGTCGTGCAGCGTGGTGCCCCAGCGGGTGGGCTTGCCCTGCACCGGCGCCTTCCAGAACCGCGCCAGCAGCGCGCGGATCAGCACCTGCTGGGCAAGGCTCATGCGCGCGTCGGGCGGCATCTCGAAGCCGCGGAATTCCACCAGCCCCAGCCGTCCGGTGGGCCCGTCGGGGGAATAAAGCTTGTCGATGCAGATCTCGGCCCGGTGGGTGTTGCCGGTCACGTCGATCAGGATGTTGCGCAGCAGACGGTCGGTGAGCCATGGCAGCGGCGGCTCGCCCTGCCCCGGCGCGGGGAAATGCGACAGCGCGATCTCAAGCTCGTAAAGGCTGTCATGCCGCGCCTCGTCGATGCGCGGCGCCTGACTGGTCGGCCCGATGAACAGCCCCGAGAACAGGTAGCTGAGCGAGGGATGCCGGATCCAGTGCAGGATCAGCGACCGCATCAGGT
This sequence comes from Salipiger marinus, assembly GCF_900100085.1. Lineage (GTDB taxonomy): Bacteria > Pseudomonadota > Alphaproteobacteria > Rhodobacterales > Rhodobacteraceae > Salipiger > Salipiger marinus. The sequence goes on along the minus strand of NZ_FNEJ01000008.1, from coordinate 33,812 downwards.
CGGGCCGCCGCAGGAACGGGGAATCGTTGGGGGTGAGCCCGCCCACCACCACATGGTTGCCGCCGCCGGTGCCGGTATGGCGCCCGTCGATCATGAACTTGTCCGCCCCCAGACGGCACTGGCGCGCCTCGGCATAGACGGCCTCGGTGATGGCCTTGCAGTCGTCCCAGCTGTGGGCCGGGTGGATGTTGACCTCGATCACGCCGGGATCGGGGGCGACGCGGATCACGTTCAGGCGCGGATCCTGCGGCGGCGTGTACCCTTCGACATGGATGGGCAGGCCCAGATCTTCCGCCGTGGTCTCGGCGGTGGCGAGCAGGTCGAGGTAATCTTCCAGCGTCTCCACAGGCGGCATGAAGAGGCAAAGCCGGCCGTCACGCGGCTCGATGGCGATGGCGGTGCGCACCGCCCCCCCCGCCGGATCCACGCCCTGTTCCATGAGCCGCGCGCCCGGCTCCTGCGCCTTCGGGGCGCTGACCGGCTGCGCCTGTCCCGGCGTCGTCTCCGGCACCAGCGCCGCCTCTTCGGCGGCCTGCCGCGCGCCTTCGGCGGCGATGCGTTCCAGTTCAGCCATCAGCTTCTCGCGCCGCTCCTGCTGCAGCGCGTGGAAATCCGGCAGCGCGCCGCGCGGCATGCCCGGATCGGCGGGGTAGATATAGGGATAGGCCTCTGCCTCTACATGCGGCAGCGCGCCCAGCGGCAGGCGGAAGCCCACCGGGCTGTCCCCGGGCACAAGGAACAGATGGCCGCGCCGCGTGCGCCAGAGTTCGGTCTGCCAGCGCGGCGCTGCGGCGCGGGCCTGCCACATGCGCTGCACCGGCAGCACATAGCCCGCCGCCCGGTCCAGCCCGCGGGTGAACACCCGGGCGATGCGGGCCCGGGTTTCGGGATCCTTCAGCCGCGAATCCTCGGGCGTCACGTTCACCGGCAGGTCGGCCTCGCGCAGGATCCATTCCATCGGATCCTCATAGGCGGGCTGCACATAGGTTTCCGACAGGCCAAGGTTCTGCGCGAAGCGGCTCAGGAACTGCCCGGCCTCTTCGGCGGTGGCGCCGGTCGCGGTTTCGCGCGCCACCAGATCGGGGTTGCGCCACACCGGCTCGCCATCGCGCCGCCAGTAAAGCGAGAAGGTCCAGCGCGGCAGGGTTTCGCCCGGATACCATTTGCCCTGCCCGTAATGCAGGAACCCGCCCGGGGCGAAGCGGTCGCGCAGCCGCCGGATCAGCTGATCGGCCAGCGCGCGTTTCTGCGGACCTACGGCATCGGTGTTCCATTCGCCGGACTGGAAATCGTCGATGGACACGAATGTGGGCTCGCCGCCCATGGTCAGGCGCATGTCCTGCTCTTCGATCACCGCATCCACCTGCTGGCCCAGCGCGTCCAGCGCCTGCCATGCCTCGTCGGAGAAGGGTTTGGTGATGCGCGGATGTTCGGCGACGCGGGTCACGGTCATGTCGAAGTCGAACTCGACCTCGGGCGTGCCCGCCGAGGAATAGCCGCCAGAGATCGGTGCGGCGTTGCGGTAATGCGGGGTGGCCGCCAGCGGGATATGCGACTCCCCTGTCAGCAGCCCAGAGGTGGGATCAAGCCCGATCCAGCCCGCGCCGGGCAGGAACACCTCGCACCATGCGTGCAGGTCGGTGAAATCGTGATCCGTGCCCGCAGGCCCGTCCAGCGCCACCAGATCGGGCCGGAGCTGGATCAGGTAGCCCGAGCAGAACCGCGCGGCAAAGCCCAGATGGCGCAGGATCTGCACCAGCAGCCAGGACGTGTCGCGGCAGGATCCGCGCTCCAGATGCAGCGTCTCGTCCGGGGTCTGCACCCCAGGCTCCAGCCGCACGATATAGCCGATGTCGCGCGCCAGCTGCGCGTTCAGCGCCACAAGGAAATCGACGGTGTTGGTCTTCTTGCGGGCGATGGAGGCGACATAGGCCCTGAGCCGGGGACCGGCCTCTTCCGGCTTGCGGTAGATGGTCAGATCTTCGGAAAAATCCGCCGGATATTCGAACGGCCAGATTTGCGCGCTGTCATCCACGAAAAAATCGAACGGGTTGTAGACGGTCATGTCCGCGACCAGATCGACCTCGATGCGGAATTCGCGCACCGGCTCCGGAAAGACGAAGCGCGACAGCCAGTTGCCGTAAGGATCCTGCTGGTGATTGACGAAATGCCCCCCCGGCGACACCTTCAGCGAATGCGAGATGACGCGGGTGCGCGAATGTGGTGCGGGACGCAGCCGGATGATCTGAGGCCCCAGCGTCACGGGACGGTCGTATTTGTAATGGGTCAGATGGTGGATGCTTGCCGTGATCGCCATGAAAAGGGTCCGCCTGTGATGCCTCGGAAGCAAAAGACCCTCTTGCCCGTGTGATGTAAAGCCTCGCCGCCTGCCCGCCGGTTTCCATGGTCCCGTGCCGCCTATCCGGCAGGCGGCGCCGGGTGCGAAAGCTCTTCGCCGCAGGCCGGGGCTGCGATAGGGTGCGCCGTGGCGTGACAGGGGATGCAGGCGCAATGACCGACAGCGGACAGGGGCCGGTTCTGGTGGGGATCGCCGCCTCGGCGGGCGGGCTCGAGGCCTGCATGACCCTGCTGCGCGCCCTGCCCGCGGGCTGCGGCGGCAGCTTCGTGCTGGCCCAGCACATGGCCCCCGATCACCAGAGCCTGCTGCCCGACCTGCTGGGGCACGACATGCCGCTTGCCGTCCGCGAACTGTCCGGCCCGACCGAGCCGCAGCCGGGCTGCCTGTACCTGCCGCCGCCCGGCTGGGACGTGGTGCTGGATCAGGGCCGGATTCGGCCGGTGGCGCCACAGGCGCAGGGCACCGCGCCCAAACCCTCTGCCGACCGGCTGTTCCAGTCGCTGGCCGCCGGGCGCGGCGAGGACTGCATCGGCATCGTGCTGTCAGGCACCGGCAGCGACGGCACTTATGGCCTGCTCTCGATCCGCGAGGCGGGCGGGCTGACGCTGGCGCAGGATCCGGCCACCGCGCGCTACGAGGCAATGCCGCACTCGGCGATCCGCAGCGGCGGCGTGGATCTGGTGCTGACCCCGCAGCGGATCGGCGCGCATCTGGCCACGCTGCTGTGCCGTCCGCAGGCCGCGATACCGCTGGATCTGGACCGCGCCGAAGGCGGCTCCGGCGCTGAACTGTTCGCGCTGCTGCAGGCCCGGCAGGGGGCAGATTTCCGCGGCTACAAGGACAGCACGCTGACGCGGCGCCTGCAGCGGCGCATGGTGGCCCGCGATGTCGCGGACCTTGGCGCTTATGTGGCGCTCTGCCGGGAGGACGCGGCGGAACTGGACGCGCTGTTCCGGGATCTGCTGATTTCGGTCACGCGGTTTTTCCGCGATCCCGAGGCCTTTGCCGCGCTGGCCGAACAGCTGGACGCGCGCGTGGCGCAGGCCACGCGGCCCGGCGCGCCGCTGCGGCTTTGGGTGCCCGGCTGCGCCACCGGCGAGGAAGCATGGTCGCTGGCCATCCTTGCCGCCGAGGCGCTGGGCGGCCTGCACCAGCTGGACCGCGCAAGGCTGCAGGTCTTTGCCACCGACATCGACGACCGCGCGCTGGATCTGGCGCGGCAGGCCAGCTATCCCGCCTCGGCGCTGGCGCAGATCCCCCCCGCCTATCGCCGCTATTTCGACATGGCCGGAGAGCGGATCACCGTCGGATCGCGGCTGCGCAACGTCGTGACCTTCAGCCACCACAATGTCGTGCAGGATCCGGCCTTTCTGTCGCTGGATCTGGTCAGCCTGCGCAACGTGCTGATCTATTTCGACACCGGGCTGCAGGAACAGGTGCTGTCCCGGCTGCATTACGCGCTGGCCCCGCGCGGCCTGCTGTTTCTGGGCAGCGCCGAAACCACCGGCCCGCTGGACTCGCAGTTCGCCCCCCTGCCCCCCCGGCACCGCATCTTTGCCAAGCGCACCGGGGCCGTCGCGCCGCGCGCCGCCCTGCCCGGCCCCGCGCAGGCCGATCCCGGCTTTGACGCGCTGGCGCGCGCCGTGGTCCCGCAGGGCTTCCTGTGTGGCGCGGACGGGCGCATCCTCAAGATCTACGGCGATCTTGCCCCCTTCGTGGCGCTGACCGATCCGTTCCACGGCGGCATGACGCTGGCGGCGCTGCGTGGCCCGCTGGCGGGGGCGGCCACCGCGCTGCTGCATCTGGCGCTGCATGGCGGGCAGCGCCAGACCGGGCTCTGGAAGGATCTGGAGGGGCGCGATTTCGACCGGGTCCGGCTGCGCGCCTATCCCGTCGCCCGCGAGGCCGGGCCGCCGCTTATCCTGTTCGGCGTGGAAACCGGTACCCGCCCCCGCGCCGAAGCGGCGCCGCTGGACCGCGCCGCCTATCTGGAGCATCTGGAAACCGAACTCGCCCGCACCCGCGACCGGCTGGCCAGCACCAGCGGCCAGCTGCGCAGCACCGGCGAGACCCTGCAGACGCTGATCGAGGCGCTGCAGGTCGCCAACGAAGACCTGCAATCCGCCAATCAGGAGCTGGAAACCTCGAACGAGGAACTGCAGTCCACCAACGAAGAGCTGATCACTGTCAACGAGGAACTGATCCTGAAATCCGCCGAGCTGCAGCGCATGACCGCCGAACTTGACGGGCTGGTGCGGGAACTGCCGACCGAGACCATGATGCTGGGGCCGGATCTGATGATCCGCCACGCTTCGGAGCGGGCGATCCGCACCTTCCGGCTGCGCCGCGACAGCGCGGGTTTCGGCCATCTCACCCAGTGCCACATGCCGCCCGGCCTGCCCGCGCTGGCCGCGATCTGCACGCAGGCGCTGCGCGAGGGCACGCCGCAGCAGCATCAATACGAAGACCGCGACCAGCTTTACACCGTGACCGTCACGCCGCTGGTCGCGGCGGACGACCCGCCGGTGGGGCTGACCGTGGTGCTGAGCGTGGCGGAGATGCGCTATGACCGGATGCTCAGTCAGGCGATCCGCAGCTTCGGCCCCATCGGCATCTGGCAGGTGGAGATCGGCAAAGGCACCGTGGACTGGTCGGAGGAAACCTTTGTCATCCATGGCATGCAGCCCTCCGGCGCGCCGGTGCCGGTGGAGACCGCCGTCGCCATGTTCCACGAGGATGACCGGCTGATGGTGCGGCAGCTGGCGCAGGCCGCAATCGCCGATGACCGCGACAACAAGTTCCATTTCTTCGCCCGGCTGCGGCGTATCGACGGGCGGATCATCGTGGTGGAAAGCGCAGGCGCCATCATCCGCGACGAGGCCGGGCGCGGTGTCGGTCTGGTGGGTGTGGTCCGCGACTGCACCCGGCACCGCAGCGAGGACATCCTGCTGCGGCAGCTCAACAGCCTGCTGGCTCTGGAAGGGTCGGGCTTCTGGTCCTATACCTTCACCAGCGGGCTCAGCTATTTCAGCCCGCTCGCCTGCGCGCATCTGGGGCTGGACGTGGAAACCGCCCCCCAGCTGGAGGAGATTCTGGCCAGAATCGATCCGCAGGACCGTGCGCACTGCCGCTGGCTGCTGACCGAAGCCCCCTGCGGGACGCCGCTGGTGGCGGAACTGAGCGCAAGCGGCAGGCGCTTTCGCCTCAGCCTCTATGGCAGCCCGGACAGCAGCCAGAGATTCGGCCTGCTGACAGCGATTCCGGACTTGGCGCAGCGCCCGGAAGATGTGTAACCATACGGTGAAGATCGGCGGAGTCATCGTGGGGTTAATCAATCATTAACTTGTTTGCCCCAGTCTCGGACCAAAAGGTCCCCCTGCCCGGAAAGGCACATCTTGCAGGTCCAGCGCATCACGACCCCCTCTGAAGGCTTTCTTCTGGAAATCTCGCTCAGCCGGGACGAGGTGGCGCGTGTCTGGATGGCGGAGCGGGTGTCGCTGAATTTCTCCGAGGTGCGCCACAGGCTGAGCTTTGCCCAGCCGCTGCCGCTGGACCGCGCCTTCACCCCCGAATTTCAGGACTCCATCGCGCCCTACCTGCCCGAAGGCTTCGACCAGCAGGTGCATGCGGCCAATGCCGCCGTGCTGCAGCTGCCGCATCTGATCCTTGGCGGGGTCAGGGTGCTGTCGCATCTGCCGGTGATGGGGGTGCAGAGGGTCACGCTGCGGTTCAAGCGGGCCTTCGGGGCGCTGCAGTCCTTTCTGCAGCCGCAGCACCGCACCGAAGACATGACGCGGCAGGGGCTCGACAAGGCCGCCGCCGAAGCGCTGCTGAGCTTTCTGACCCCGACGCTGGAACTGGCGCAGATCGACCAGCGCGCGCTGCAGGATCCGGAGGTGTGCGATCTGGTCGCGACCCGGCTGGACCGTCTGGCCGAAAGCCGTGACGAGCTGGCCTTTTTCGCGCATCTGATCCGGCGCTTCGTGGACCAGAACGCGCCCCTGCCCGGCAACACCCACGACGCCCCCGGCACCGCCCGCCAGAAACTGACCGGCCCCGCCTCCTGATCTTCCGGAAATAGCAGCCCCCACAGACGCAAAAGCCCCCACCATGATCATGGCAGGGCCAAGGCTGGCGCCTCGATTTTCGGGAAATTGGTGCGGTCGAGAAGACTCGAACTTCCACGGGTGTTACCCCACAGCGACCTCAACGCTGCGCGTCTACCATTCCGCCACGACCGCACTGTCTGGGCTGGTGACGCGCTACCTACAAAAGCCCGCCGGGCTTGTGAAGAGCAAAAGCGCCGGGGCCCGGAAATTTTCCGCCCCCGTCCGGGCCGGGCCGCGCGGACTTGCAGGCGGGGGCTGCAGACGGCATTGATCTTGGCGTGGATCAGGCAGAAGGCGGCGGGCCATGGTGGAGTGGATCACAAGCGAGGGGCTCACGGGGTATCCCGAGGCGGTGGCCTTCATGGAGGCGCGGGCCGAGGCGATTGCCGCAGGGCAGGCCCCCGAGGCGGTCTGGCTGGTGGAGCATCCGCCGCTTTATACCGCAGGCACCTCCGCCCGGCCCGAGGATCTGCACAGCCCCGACCGCTTTCCGGTCTTTCCCAGCAAGCGCGGCGGGCAATACACCTATCACGGGCCCGGCCAGCGGGTGGTCTATGTCATGCTCGACGTGGGCGCGCGCGGGCGCGACGTGCGCTGCTTCGTGCGCCAGCTGGAAGCCTGGGTGATCGCGGCGCTGGCGGAGTTCAACGTGGCGGGCCATATCCGCGACGGGCGCGTGGGGGTCTGGGTCGAACGCCCCGACCGGCCCCGCCGCACCGATGGCGGGCTGGCCGAGGACAAGATCGCGGCCATCGGCATCCGGCTGCGCAAATGGGTCAGCTTTCACGGCATCTCGATCAATGTGGAGCCGGATCTGGAGCATTTCAGCGGCATCGTGCCCTGCGGCATCCGGGATTTCGGCGTGACGAGCCTTGTCGATCTGGGCCTGCCCGTGGGCATGGCCGATCTGGACGTGGCGCTCCGGCGCGGCTTCGATCAGGTCTTTGCCGCAGAAGCCCGCCCCGCCTGCCGGACCGCCGCCGCGGAATAAAGGTCTGACCGGAGCGGCGGTCGGGGTTTGGGGAGAACAGGCCGCTCCGGCCAGAGCACCCGCCGCAAGGGGGACAGTCCCGCGGCAGGATGAGGGGATCAGCGCAGCGTGGCCTGACCCAGAAACACATGCGCGATGATCTGGTCGCGCCGCAGCCCCAGCCCGGCCAGCGCCGCATCATCCAGCGCGCGCAGCGCCGCCACCCGTCCCGCCAGACGGCGCTGCCGCCGGGCGAACGGCGTCTCGAGCGACCGGAAGAGCCGGGTCAGGCGGGACACGTAAGGCAGGCTGAGGCGGCGCATGGCGAACTCTCCGGGGTGGGACATGGGACGACCATACGCGCCCTGCCCGCCGCGCGCAGGTCAGGAAAACCCGCCCTTCGCGCAGGCCCGCCGCAGCCCGCAAGCCCTGCGCCGGGTGCGACAATAAAGTTTGATCTGGATCAATTGAGTCCGTTGCCGCTGCGACGGTCACATTCTAAAAGGAAAATCGGAACCGAGGGCGCCGCGGTCAGTTTGCGTGCCCCCTTGCGACGCTTTGGACGAGACCAACAGGAGGCACACAATGGCAGACGCCGCCATTCACGGCCACGAGCACGAGGACGACCGCGGGTTCTTCACCCGCTGGTTCATGTCCACGAATCACAAGGATATCGGGATTCTTTACCTGATCACCTCGGCGATCGTGGGCCTGATCTCCGTGGCCTTCACCGTCTACATGCGACTGGAGCTCATGGAGCCCGGCGTGCAGTTCATGTGCATGGAAGGGGCGCGGCTTTTCCCGACCGCCACCGAAAACTGCACCCCCAACGGCCATCTCTGGAACGTCATGATCACCGGACACGGGATCCTGATGATGTTCTTCGTGGTGATCCCGGCGCTGTTCGGCGGCTTTGGCAACTATTTCATGCCGCTGCAGATCGGCGCGCCGGACATGGCGTTCCCGCGGCTGAACAACCTCAGCTACTGGCTGTTCGTCGCAGGCTCGCTGCTGGCCGTGGTCTCGGTCTTCAGCCCCGGCGGCAATGGCCAGCTTGGCTCGGGGATCGGCTGGGTGCTCTATCCGCCGCTCTCGACCACCGAAGGCGGTTTCTCCACCGATCTCGCGATCTTTGCGGTGCACGTCTCGGGCGCCTCGTCGATCCTTGGGGCCATCAACATCATCACCACCTTCCTGAACATGCGCGCCCCCGGCATGACCCTGTTCAAGGTGCCGCTGTTTGCATGGTCGGTCTTCGTGACCGCGTGGCTGATCCTGCTGGCCCTGCCGGTGCTGGCTGGCGCCATCACCATGCTGCTGACCGACCGGAACTTCGGGACCACCTTCTTTGATCCCGCAGGCGGCGGCGACCCCGTGCTCTACCAGCACATCCTGTGGTTCTTCGGCCACCCGGAAGTGTATATCGTGATCCTGCCGGGCTTCGGCATCATCTCCCACGTCATTGCCACCTTCTCGCGCAAGCCGGTCTTCGGCTACCTGCCGATGGTCTGGGCGATCATCGCGATCGGCGCGCTCGGGTTCGTCGTGTGGGCGCACCACATGTACACCGTGGGCATGTCGCTGACCCAGCAGAGCTACTTCATGCTGGCCACGATGGTCATCGCGGTGCCGACCGGGGTCAAGGTGTTCAGCTGGATCGCCACGATGTGGGGCGGCTCCATCGAGTTCAAGACACCGATGCTCTGGGCGATCGGCTTCCTGATCCTGTTCACCATGGGCGGCGTGACCGGCGTGGTGCTCAGCCAGGCGGGCGTCGACCGTGCCTATCACGACACCTATTACGTGGTGGCGCATTTCCACTACGTGATGAGCCTTGGTGCGGTGTTTGCCATCTTCGCGGGGGTCTATTTCTACTTCCCCAAGATGACCGGCAAGATGTACCCCGAATGGGCTGGCAAGCTGCATTTCTACGCCATGTTCATCGGTACGAACCTGACGTTCTTCCCGCAGCACTTCCTTGGCCGTCAGGGCATGCCGCGCCGCTATATCGACTATCCCGAAGCCTTCGCGCTCTGGAACCACGTGTCGAGCTGGGGTGCGATCATCAGCTTCGCCTCCTTCCTGTTCTTCTTCTGGGTGATGTGGCACTCGCTGCGCAAGGGCGTGGCCTGCACCGCACCGAACCCGTGGAACGAATACGCGGACACGCTGGAATGGACCCTGCCTTCGCCCCCGCCCGAACACACGTTCGAGCAGCTGCCGAAGCGCGAGGACTGGGACAAGGGCCACGCGCACTGACGCGCTGACCTGACCTGCTGGACCGGCCCCGGAGAGCATCTCCGGGGCCGGTTTCGTTTGGCCCCCTGCGGCATCTTTGCGTTAGACACGCCCGGCGCCAATGATACATTCCGGCCATGCCATATGCTTGGACCACCACGGATCGGACGGCACCGGCGGCAGAGCTGCGGCTCTGGCCGCATCAGTCGCTGTCCGCCAAGGGCTTTGTCACCTTCATCGGCATCTTCTTCTTTCTGGCGCTGTTTCCGATCTATGCCGTGCTGGGCACCGTGCTGCTCTGGGGGCTGCTGCCCTTCATGCTCGCGGCCCTCTGGGCGATCTGGTATGCGCTGCGCCGCAATGAACGCGACCGCCAGATCCTCGAAGTGCTGGAACTCAGCCCCGATCACCTGCGGCTGACCCGCCACAACCCGCGCGGCCCGGCGCAGGACTGGGAGGGCAATCCCTACTGGGTCAGCGTCAGCCTGCATGAAAAAGGCGGCCCCGTGCCCTATTATGTCACGCTGAAAGGCAGCGGGCGCGAGGTTGAGATCGGTGCGTTTCTCAGCGAAGACGAACGCAAGGCGCTTTATGCCGAACTTTCCGACAGGGTGCGGCAGATCGCCCGGCCCTGACCCCGAGACGGAGCGAAGATGGCGCAGGCACAGGCCACCCCGAAATGGAAACGGCGCGTGCTGCGGCTCGCCGCAGCGGTCAGCCCGGCGCTGGCCCTGACCCTTGATCCCGCCCCGTCAGAGGCGGCGGCGCTGTCGCGGCGGCAGGCTCCGCCCTCCGCCGCCCCGGCAGAGCAGGTGATCTTTCTGATCCCGCTGGTGGGGCCGCATCACGTCGGCGACTGGCACGCGGTGACCGCACGGCTTGCCCGCACGCTGGAAAGTTTCCAGCGCCAGCGCGGCGACTGGCAGGCGGTGATCTGCTGTCAGGAGCGCCCGCCCCTGCCCGATGATCCGCGCATCACATGGCTGCCCTTTACCGATCCCACGCCGGGCAATGACAAATGGCGCAAGCTCGCGGCGCTCTGCGACCATCTGCCCGCGCTCACCCGCAGGCCCGCCTATGTCATGAGCTTTGATGCCGATGACCTGCTGCGCGACGGCACCGTGGCGGAAATGCTGGACCAGCAGGCGCGCGGCTATCTGGTGGCGCAGGGCTATGTCATGGACCATGCCAGCGGCGAGGTGGCGCTGGCCGGCCCGCCATCGCTGCGCCAGCCGCTGCGCAAACCGTTCTGGAAACTGTGCGGATCCTGCATGGCGCTGCGCCATGACCCGGATCTGCCGCAAAGCGCGCCTTTCCTCAGGGCGATGACCGCGCATGAACACCGGATGTTTCCGTATCTGGCGCGGCTGGCGGGGCTCGCGCCGGTGGCGCTGCCCCGGCCTGCGGTGCTGTATGTGCTGAACCACGGCGAGAATTTTGGCGCCCGCCGCGGCAGGGTAGGGTTCAAGACCCGGTTCGTGCGCCGCTTCGCGCTGCGCGATGCCGCCGAACGCGCGGCGGTGGCGCGGGACTTCCCCGCGCCCTAGGCGCCTCAGCCCGCCAGACGGTCCTTGACCAGCGGCCCCACCGCGCCAAAATCCATGCGGCCCTGATAGCGCGCCTTCAGCACGCCCATCACCCGGCCCATGTCGCGGATGGAATTCGCGCCCAGTTCGGCAACGGCGGCATCCACGGCCTTGGTCACCTCCTCCTCGCTCAGCGGCTTGGGCAGGAATTCCTCGATCACCACGATCTCGGCCAGTTCGCGTTCGGCCAGATCCAGCCGCCCGCCTTCTTCATAGGTGCGCGCGCTTTCGCGGCGCTGCTTGACCATCTTGGCAAGGATCGCCAGCAATTCGCTGTCTTCGACCCCGCCTTCCTGTCCTTCGGCGCGGGCGGCAATGTCCCGATCCTTGAACGCGGCAGAGATCAGCCGCAATGTCGACAGCCGATCTGCCGCCTTGTCTCGCATGGCCTGCTTGGTCGCGGCCATGATGCGTTCGCGCAATTCCATCGAAAGGAGTCCCCGGAAGCTGTTCAAGACCTGAGCCTACCGAAAGGCTCAAGGGCGCGCAACTCTGCGCGATATGGAACCAAGTCTTTGATTTTGCTTGACTTCGCGTCACAAATGAGCCCTTGACCCGGCTCCGCCCTGCCCTTAGGTATGGCCCGATTTGCCAACAGCCCCCAAAAGCAGAGGAGTCGCGCCATGTCGCTCGCCACCCCGCAGAAGCCCACCGCCTGCCTCGCCCTCGCCGATGGCACGCTGTTTTACGGCCAGGGGTTCGGCGCCACCGGCCAGGCCCAGGCCGAGCTGTGTTTCAACACCGCCATGTCCGGCTATCAGGAAATCATGACGGACCCGTCTTATGCGGGCCAGATCGTGACCTTCACCTTCCCGCATATCGGCAATACCGGCGTCACCCCCGAGGATGACGAAACCGGCGATCCGGTGGCGGCGGGCATGGTGGTGAAATGGATGCCCACGCAGTCCTCCAACTGGCGGGCCGTGCAGCAGCTGTCCGAATGGCTGGCGGCGCGGGGCCGCATCGCCATCGGCGGCATCGACACCCGGCGGCTGACCCGCGCCATCCGGCAGCAGGGCGCCCCGCATGTGGCACTGGCCCATGACCCCGAGGGCAATTTCGACGTGGAGGCGCTGGTCGCCGCCGCGCGCGCCTTTCCGGGCCTGACCGGTCTTGATCTGGCCAAGGACGTGACCTGCGCGCAGAGCTACCGCTGGGACGAAATGCGGTGGGCCTGGCCCGAAGGCTATGCCCGGCAGACCGCGCCGCGCAAGAAAGTGGTCGCCATCGACTATGGCGCCAAGCGCAACATCCTGCGCTGCCTCGCCTCGGCGGGCTGCGACGTGACCGTGCTGCCCGCCTCCGCCACCAAGGAGGAGGTGCTGGCGCATTCCCCCGACGGCATCTTCCTGTCGAACGGCCCCGGCGATCCCGCCGCCACCGGCGCCTATGCCGTGCCGATGATCCGCGGCCTGCTGGATGACACCGACCTGCCGATGTTCGGCATCTGCCTTGGCCACCAGATGCTGGCGCTGGCGCTTGGCGGCAAGACCATCAAGATGAACCACGGCCATCACGGCGCGAACCACCCGGTCAAGGATGTGGAGACCGGCAAGGTCGAGATCACCTCGATGAACCACGGCTTCGCGGTGGACAGCCAGACCCTGCCCAAAGGCGTGCTGGAAACCCATGTCAGCCTGTTTGACGGGTCGAACTGCGGGATTCGCATGAGCGAGCGCCCGGTGTTCAGCGTGCAGCACCACCCCGAAGCCAGCCCCGGACCGCAGGACAGCTTCTATCTCTTCGAACGGTTCGTGAACAGCATGGGCGCCTGAGCGGGAGCGTGCCGGATTTCCGCGCCGCCATGCGGAAAATGGTTAACAACCTGCTCAGATTAAAGCTTTTTTTACCAATCTGAGGTGATCCTCTCCGCAAAGGAAAGGATCACCTCGTGCGTCAGCCGCGCTCTGCCCCCGCCGCGCCGACCGGATCCCCCGGCAGGGGACGGCCCGTGGCCGCGCTGCTGATGGAACAGGGCCGCCTTGCGCCGTCCGCAGCGCTGCGCGCGCTTGGCGAAAGCCGCCGCAGCGGCACCGACATCACCCGCGTCCTGCTGGCAGAAGACACTGTATCCCCCGCAGATCTGCGCGACGCGATGGCCCGGCACTGCGGCGTACTGACGCTGGACCGTGCCAGCTGCCCCCCCGATCCGGCGCTGGCGGATCTGCTGCCGCCCGAAACCTGCCTGCGCCTTGCCGCCCTGCCATGGATGCGCGCGGGGGCGACGCTGGTGATCGCCACCGCCCAGCCCCAGGGTTTTGCCGCCGTGCTGCAGGCGCTTGCCCCCGATTGCGGCCCCGTCGCCATGGCGCTGGCGCTGGAATCCGACATTCACGCCGAAATCGCGCTGCGTCATGGCGACGCCATGGCGCGGGCCGCCGAAGCGCAGGTGCCTGCCGAACTCAGCTGCCGCGACATTTCCGGCGCGACGCCACGGCAGCTTGCGCTGGCGGGCGGGCTGGCCCTGACCTGCCTGGCGCTGCTGGTGGTCTGGCCCGTTGCCTTTTTCGGCGCGGCGCTGGCGCTGGCGCTGCTGTCGCTCTTGCTCGCCCAGATCACCAAGGGCGCGGCGCTGCTCGCGGGCTGGCGCCGCAGCGCGCCCGCCGCCCCGGCTTCGGGACCGCTGCCCGAGGTGTCGCTGCTGGTGCCGCTTTTCCGCGAGGAACACATCGCCGACACGCTGGTGCGCCGCCTCAGCCGCCTCGACTATCCGCGTGCCCTGCTCGAGGTGCTGCTGGTGCTGGAGGCGGGGGATGATCTGACCCGGCGCACGCTGGCCCGCACGCCGCTGCCGCCATGGATCCGCACCGTGACCGTGCCCGAAGGCCCAGTCACCACCAAGCCGCGCGCGCTGAACTATGCGCTGCGCTTCGCCCGGGGCCAGATCATCGGCATCTATGACGCCGAGGATTCACCCAGCCCCGACCAAATCCGCCGCGTCGCGCATCATTTCGAACGGGCCCCGCCTCAGGTCGCCTGCGTGCAGGGGATCCTCGATTTCTATAACCCGCGCGCCAACTGGCTGGCGCGGTGTTTCACCATCGAATACGCCACATGGTTCCGGATCCTGCTGCCCGGTCTGGCCCGCCTCGGCTTTCCGGTCCCGCTGGGCGGCACCACGGTGTTCTTCCGCCGCGAAGCGCTGGACCATGTCGGCGGCTGGGATGCCCATAACGTCACCGAAGATGCCGATCTGGGCGTGCGGCTGGCCCGGTTCGGCTATGTCACCGACCTGCTGGCCACCCCCACCCGCGAAGAGGCCAACAACCGCCCTTGGCCATGGGTGCGGCAGCGCTCGCGCTGGCTCAAGGGCTACATGATGACATGGGCCGTGCACATGCGCCGCCCGCGCCAGCTCTGGCGCGATCTGGGGCCATGGGGCTTTGCGGGCTTCCAGCTGATCTTTGTGCCCGGCCTGCTGCAGGCGCTGCTGGCGCCGGTGCTGTGGTCGTTCTGGCTGGTACTGGCGGGGCTGCCGCATCCGCTGGCGGCCAGCCTCTCCGCAGGCCAGATGCGGGCGCTGGTCGCCACGTTTCTGACCGCCGAGGCGGTGTCGCTGCTCTGCTCGCTCGCCGCCGTGGCGCGCAGCCCGCATGGCGGGCTGCTGCCGGTGGTGCCGACGCTGTTCCTTTACTATCCGCTGGGAACGCTCGCCGCCTACAAGGCGCTGTGGGAACTGCTGCACCGGCCCTTCTACTGGGACAAGACCATGCATGGCCATTCCGCCCCCGACCATGACGGCGCCGACCTCCCCGAATCCGCGCCCTGACCCGGGCTCAGCCCGGCTGGCGGCTGTCCAGCTTCAGCCGGGTGACAAAGGCCACCGAAATATGCTCGCGCAGCGCCTTGTCCGCCGCGGCGCCATCGCGCCGCCCCACCGCATCGACAATTGCCTGATGCTCGGCCAGCGCCACCTCGCCGCGCCCCTCCGCCGCCAGCGAGGTGGTGGCCATCAGCGCCATCGACCGGTGCACCAGATCGAGCTGCTGCACCAGATAGCGGTTGTGCGAGGCGAGATGGATCATCCGGTGGAACCGCCGGTTGGCCCGTGCCAGCGCGCCCGGATCCCCCAGCAGCGCACGGTCCTCCGTCACCATGTCGCGCAGCACCTGCACTTCCTCGTCGGTGGCATGGCGCGCGGCCAGCCGCGCCGCCAGCCCCTCCAGTTCGGTGCGCACCACGTAAAGCTCCGCCATCTGGTTGTGATCCAGCGAGGCCACGATCAGCGACCGCCCGTCCCGCGCCAGCAGCGACTGCGTCTCCAGCCGCTGCAGCGCCTCGCGGATCGGGGTGCGCGACACGCCGAACCGGTCGGCCAGCTCGCTTTCCACCAGCCGGTCGCCCGGACGGTAGACCCCTTGGTCGATCGCCTCGAGGATCAGCGTGTAGGCGTCCTTGGCGGGCGTCCGGGGATGGGTCATGCGCTGCGGTCTCCTTCAGATATCCCGGCAGGATAGCGGCCCGGGGCGCCCGGGATCAATCCATCCATATTGCCGCGCCGCGCGTCAGGCCATAAGATGATCCCATGGTAAAGCAGCATTTCTCTCATGTCCGGCATTGGGTCTTCGATCTGGACAACACGCTCTATTCTCCCGCCGTGCGGCTCTTCGACCAGATCGAGCGGCGGATGACCGATTTTGTCATGCGGGTCACCGGCCATGCCGAAGCCGAGGCCAGCGCGCTGCGCCTGCGCTACTGGCAGGATCACGGCACCACGCTGGCCGGGCTGATGGCACATCACGAGGTGGATCCCGACGCCTATCTGGTGGAGGTGCACGATATCTCCTTTGACGCGCTGACCCCGGATCCGCATCTGGCCCGGCTGATCACCGCCCTGCCCGGACGCAAGATCGTCTATACCAATGGCAGCGCCCCCTATGCCGCCCGGGTGCTGGAGGCGCGCGGCCTCGAAGCCGCCTTCGACGCGATCTATGGCGTGGAGGATGCGGGCTTCCTGCCCAAGCCGCAGCCCGAGGCTTTTGCCCGGATCTTCGCCCGCGACGGCACCGATGCCGCCACCGCCGCCATGTTTGAGGATGACCCCCGCAACCTCGCCGCCCCGCATGCGCTGGGGATGCGCACAGTGCATGTGGCCCCGGCCCGCGCGCCGGGCGATCACATCCACCACCATACCGACGACCTGCCGGATTTCCTGCGCCGTCTGGGATAGAGCGGCGAGCCCGGCAGCGACCAGACCTGCCGCAAAGGCCGATGGGCAAGAACGCCGCATGTCCAACCCGCCCGCCGCGCCCTAGATAAGGGGGCAGGAGTGCCAGCGCGGCGCCGCGCAGATGCCAAGGGAGCAGGCCATGGACCACGACATTCTCATCTCCGGCGGCGGCATTGCCGGGCTCATCGCCACGGCAGCCTTCGGGGCTGCGGGCTTCCGCGTGCTCTGCGTCGATCCCGCCCCCCCCGTCACCACGCGGGAGTCCGAGGGGTCGGATCTGCGCAGCACCGCCTTCCTGCAGCCCGCGCAGGCCTTTCTGGCGCAGGCCGGGCTCTGGGACCGGCTTGCCCCCCATGCCACGCCGCTGCAGGTGATGCGCATCGTGGATGCGGGCGGCGAGTTTCCCGAACCCCGCCTCAGCCGCGATTTCAACGCTGCCGACATTTCGGACCAGCCCTTCGGCTGGAACCTGCCCAACTGGCTGCTGCGCCGCGAGATCGCGGCGCATCTGGCCGACCTGCCCGGCGTGACCTTCCGCCCGGGCACCGCCACCACCAGCCTCTTCACCCGCGATGCCTCGGCACGGGTCGGACTGTCCGATGGCAGGAGGGTCGAGGTCCGGCTGGTCATCGCCGCGGACGGGCGCGGCTCGCCGATGCGGCAGGCGGCGGGCATCCCCGTCCGCACCACCCGCTTCGGCCAGAAGGCGCTGGCCTTCGCCGTCACCCACCCGCTGCCGCATGACAATGTCTCCACCGAGATCCACCGCAGCGGCGGCCCCTTCACGCTGGTGCCGCTGCCCGATCACGAGGGCCGCCCCTCCTCTGCCGTGGTCTGGATGGAAGAAGGCCCGAAGGCCGAAGCGCTGATGACCCTGCCCCCCGAGGCGTTCGAGCAGGAGATGTCGCAGCGCTCCTGTCACCTTTTCGGCCCGCTTACACTGGCCTCGCGCCGCACGATCTGGCCGATCATCGCGCAGGAGGCGACGCGGCTGACCGCACAGCGCCTCGCGCTGGTCGCCGAGGCCGCGCATGTGGTGCCGCCGATCGGGGCCCAGGGGCTGAACATGTCGCTGGCCGACATGCGGGTGCTGCATGATCTGGCCAGCACCAGCCCAGACCGGCTGGGCGCGCCCGAAATGCTCGACGCCTATTCACGCGCCCGCCTGCCGGACATCCGCGCCCGCCTCGCCGGGATCACCGCGCTGAACCGCGCCTCCATGCTCTCGGCTCCCGCACTGCGCGACGCCCGCGCCGCGGCGCTGAACCTGCTCTACGGCGCTCCCCCCGTGCGCCGCACCCTCATGCAGCTGGGGCTGGGCGCCAGCAGCTAGCCGCGCACAGAGCCCCCGCCTTCGTTCCCGGCCGCAGCGTCAGGCCTGCCTCCGGCGGGGATATTTTTAGTCAGAAGAGGCGAAAATACCTCTTCTGTTCTTCTTCTGACTGTAAATATCCCGGGGGTCCGGGGGCAGCGCCCCCGGCCTTGGCTCAGGACGGCAGAACCTCCGCCAGCACCCGCTCCAGCCGCGCCACCGTGCCGTCCACGTCGCGCAGCTTGTCGAGCCCGAAGAGGCCGAGCCGGAAGGTGCAGAACTCCGGGCCCTCGTCGCATTGCAGCGGCACGCCTGCCGCGATCTGCGCACCACCGGAGACAAAAGCGCGGCCGGACTGGATTTCGGGGTCGGTGGTGTAGCTCACCACCACCCCCGGCGCGCCGAAGCCTTCGGCAGCGACCGAGGTCACGCCGCGCGCGGCCAGCAGCGCGCGCACCCGGCGCCCCAATTCCCATTGCGCTTCCTTGGCCTCTGGAAAGCCGAAGGCGCGGGTTTCCGCCATGGCGTCGCGGAACATCCGCAGCCCGTCGGTGGGCAGGGTCGCGTGATAGGCATGGCCGCCCATCTCGTAGGCGGCCATGATCTGCCGCCATTTCTTCAGATCCAGCGCGAAGCTGTCGGACTGCGTCGTTTCCAGCCGCGCCAGCGCCCGGTCCGACAGCATCACCAGCCCGGCGCAGGGCGTGGCGCTCCAGCCTTTCTGCGGGGCGGAGATCAGCACATCCACCCCGGTCTGCGCCATGTCGACCCAGACGCAGCCCGAGGCGATGCAGTCCAGCACCATCAGCGCGCCGACCTCGTGCGCGGCCTCGGCCAGTGCGGCGATATAGTCATCGGGCAGGATCACCCCGGCAGAGGTTTCCACATGCGGCGCGAACACCACCTGCGGCGCCTCGGCGCGGATGCGCGCCACCACTTCCTCGATGGGTGCGGGGGCGAAGGGCGCCTGCAGCCCGTTGCCGCTGGGGCGCGCCTTCATCACCGTCACCTCGGCAGCGAGATCCCCGGCCTCGAGAATCTGGCTCCAGCGGAAGGAGAACCAGCCGTTGCGCACCACCAGCACCTTGGCGCCGCGCGAGAACTGCCGGGCCACCGCCTCCATGCCGACGCTGCCACCCCCCGGCACCAGCGCCACCGCCTCTGCGCCATAGACCTCGCGCAGCCCGGCGGAGATGTCGCGCATCACCTCCTGAAAGGCTGCCGACATGTGGTTCAGCGAGCGGTCGGTGAAGACCACGGAAAATTCGTCCAGCCCCTCGGGGTCGACATCCTTGCGCAGCGCCATGGCGTTCTCCTTGTGCTGAGGGCCGGTTCCTGCCAGCCCCGATCCTGATGGCACAGGGGTATCCGCTCCGGCGGGCGGGTGCAAAGCCTCCGATTGTCTCAGCCCGATTGTCTCAGCCCAGCGGGCCGGGGCGGCGTTCCTCGCTCAGCATCACGTTCGCCTCCACATGGCCGACCCCGGGCAGGGTCATGATCCGGCGCCGCAGCACCCGTTCGAAATCCGGCAGGTCGCGCGCCACCACCCGCAGCCGGTAATCGAAGGCGCCCAGCACATGCTCGACGATCTGCACCTCGGGGATGGCGCTGACCGCGCGTTCAAAATCCTCAAGGCTGACGCGGCCCTTGGTGGCGAGCCGGATGCCCAGAAACACCGTCACGCCGAAGCCCAGCCGTTCCAGATCCAGATCAAGCCGCGCCCGCCGGAACACCCCCGCCGCGCGCAGCCGCTGGATCCGCCGCCAGCAGGCGGGCTGCGACAGGCCAAAGCGGCGCCCCAGCGCGCCAGCGCTCGCCCCCGCATCCTCGGCCAATGCCCGGATCAGCGCGCGGTCGGTCTCGTCCAGCGCCACGCTCACAGCGGCACCGTCTCGTCGGATTTCACCAGCGCCACATGCATCAGCGCCTCGATATCGGCGATATGCGGCAGGGTCAGCAGCCGGGAGCGGTAGACGGTCTGGTAATGGCCCAGATCGCGGGCGATCACCGCCAGCCGCACGTCGATGGATCCCAGAAAGGTCTGGATCTCGATCACCTCCGGCACCTCGCGCGCCGCCGCGATGAAGTCATCGAAGGCGCGCGGCGCGGTCTTGTCCAGCGTCACCCGCAGCGACACCTCCACCTCATAGCCCAGAGCGGGCCAGTGGATCACGCCGCGCGTGCCGCGCAGCACCCCCGCCTCGCGCATCAGCCCCAGCCGCCGGGCAAGGGTCGAGGGCGTGACCCCGGCCCGGTCGGCCAGATCCGCGCCGGGCAGATCCGGGGCCGCCTGATACTGGCGCAGGATGCGCCGGTCCGTGTCATCCAGCATGATTTTTCCGTCTTTCATCACAATGGCGAATGAAATCGCAGCAATCAGGGAAATCCGCAAGAAGAACGCAATCGATCTCGCGCCGCGCTGGCTATGGTGCCCGCCACAACACCGGAAGGAGAGACACATGCGCGTTTATTATGACCGCGATTGCGACATCAACCTGATCAAGGACAAGAAAGTGGCGATCCTTGGCTATGGCAGCCAGGGCCACGCCCATGCGCTGAACCTGCGCGATTCGGGCGCCCGCAACCTCGTGGTCGCGCTGCGCGAAGGCTCCGCCTCCGCCAAGAAGGCAGAAGCCGAAGGCCTGCAGGTCATGGGCATCGCCGAAGCCGCCGCTTGGTGCGACCTGATCATGTTCACCATGCCCGACGAACTTCAGGCCGAGACCTACAAGAAATACGTGCATGACAACCTGCGCGAAGGCGCGGCCATCGCGTTCGCCCATGGCCTGAACGTGCATTTCGGCCTGATCGAGCCGAAGCCCGGCGTCGACGTCATCATGATGGCGCCCAAGGGCCCCGGCCACACCGTGCGCGGCGAATACACCAAAGGCGGCGGCGTGCCCTGCCTTGTGGCCGTGAACAACGACGCCTCGGGCCGCGCGCTGGAAATCGGCCTGTCCTACTGCTCCGCCATCGGCGGCGGCCGCTCCGGCATCATCGAGACCAACTTCCGCGAAGAATGCGAAACCGATCTCTTCGGCGAACAGGCCGTGCTCTGCGGCGGTCTGGTGGAGCTGATCCGCATGGGCTTCGAGACGCTGGTCGAAGCTGGCTACGCGCCCGAAATGGCCTATTTCGAGTGCCTGCACGAAGTGAAGCTGATCGTGGACCTGATCTACGAAGGCGGCATCGCCAACATGAACTACTCGATCTCGAACACCGCGGAATACGGCGAATACGTCTCCGGCCCGCGCATCCTGCCCTATGACGAAACCAAGGCCCGGATGAAAGCCGTTCTGACCGACATCCAGTCGGGCAAGTTCGTGCGCGACTTCATGCTGGAAAACGCCGTGGGCCAGCCGTCGTTCAAGGCGACCCGCCGCATCAACGACGAGCATCAGATCGAAGCGACCGGCGAAAAGCTGCGCGGCATGATGCCGTGGATCTCTGCCGGCAAGATGGTCGACAAGTCGAAGAACTGATCCGCCTGCTGCGGACAGACCAAAGGCGCGGGAATCCCCCGCGCCTTTTTCATGGGCCGCAGGCCCTGCGCCTCACTCGGATTTGCGGGCCTCGGCTGCCGCCTTCATCCGCGCCAGCAGCTCTTCCTTGCTGGCCTTGCCGCCGCGCGCATCCTTGCCCTCGGGCTTGTCCGCCCCCGGCTTGAAGCGCGGCGCATTCTTGGCGGGCTTGCCCGCCCCGGTCTTTCCATAATCCATCTGTCGCTCCTTCGCGCCCGAACCTGCGCTCTCCCCTGCCGCAATTGCGGGTCTGGGGCAAGCGGCAGCACGCGCGCGAGCCTATCACATCTCCGGCTTCTTCTTGGCGAAAATATCCTGGGGGTGAGGGCCGCCCGCGGCCCGAGGGGGCAAAGCCCCCTCAGACTATGATCCGGGGGCAAAACCCCCGGGCTCAGTCCCAGCAGCCGACCATCACCGTCATGGCGCGGGCCACGTCGGTCAGGTCTTCGGGGGCGATCACGCCCTCGCCCGCGCTTTCGCTGCCCCGGATCCCGGCGCTGCGCAGGAAGGCCAGCAGCGCCTCGGCATCGGTGGCAAAGGCCACCTCTTCGGGCAGCTGCCGCGCCGCATCGCCGCGCGGCATCAGCAGGCCCAGCACGGCGCCGCCCGCATCCAGCACCGGCCCGCCCGCATCCCCGGCAGAGGCGGACAGATCAAGCCGCGCCAGCCGCTCCTCGCCGCCAAGCCCCTGCGTTTCCGCCAGCGCGCCGAAGGTCAGCGTGGGCGCGCTCAGCACCCCGCCGAAAGGATAACCCGCCACCGCCACTTCGGAGCGCAGCCGCGGCAGGCTGGCGCGCAGCCGCGCCACGCCGCGCGGGGCCAGCGCCGCGTCGGGGCGCAGCAGCGCCACGCCCAGTGCGTCGTCCTGCTGGACCACCCGCGCCACATGGCCGCCATCCAGCGTGACGCGCCCGCAGCCCGACACCGCCGCGGCAGAGGTCAGCACCGCGCCCTGCCCGTCCACGAAGAACCCCGCCGCCACGTCGCGCGGGCGCCGCACCGGCAGGCCCGAGACCAGATCCAGCGCCTGCCCGTCATCGCTGACCTGCGCCGGATCAAGCACGCCGGACAGCCGCTCGAAGCTTGCCTGCATCCGGCCAAGGATCCGGGCGCGGCGCTCCTCGTCGCCTGCGGGCCAGACCAGCGTCCAGCCCTTGATCTGGCCGTCCTGCAGGCCAACCTCGGTATGGCTGGTGATGCGGCTGTTGGCGCCGGTCAGCACGAAGCCGTCATTGCGCCGCGACCGCTCGCCGGTCAGCGGCACGATCTCCAGCGTCTGCATGATCTCGTAAAGGCCCCACAGCGTGTCGCGGTCGCCCGGCTCGCTGATCAGCAGCACCTGCGCACCCTCGACGCCGCCTGACCCAAAGATCACGAAGGGCGACTCGACCCGGTCGCGCGCCACGGCGCCCATGGGCAGGTCGATGGCGATGCCCGCGCGGTCGTCGCGCACCGGCGTCATGTCCATGCCCTCCAGCACGGCGTTATACTGGCCCAGCAGCCGCTCACGCTGGCGCGTTGTCAGCACGCCCGTCACCTCCAGCCCGTTTGCGCGCTGCCAGTCGGCCATGGCGCCGCGGGTGCCCTGCCCGAAGGCACCGTCGATGGCCGCCGCGTAATGCCCCGACCATTCTAGCGCCACCTGCAGCATCCGGCGGTCTTCGCCGGTCAGGCCCGCCTCGCTGCGGCGGGCCTCGGCGGGGGTTTCGGGATCAAACAGCGGATCCACCTCTGCCGCCTCGGGCGCCTCTGCCGCCTGAGGTGCCTCGGGCAGCGCCGCGGTCTCGCCCAGCGGGGCGGAGGTGACCGGCACCTGCGTCACGCTCTGCGCCACCGGCGGCTCGGTGCCAGAGGTGCCGGAGGACGACCCGAGGCCCGCCCCCACCGGCCAGAACTGCCGCCCGTATTCGCTCTCTCCGGCAAGGTAGGAATCGCCCGGCACCCGGCCCTGCTGGCGCAGGCCACGCAGCAGATCCGCCGCCTCGGACGGCTCATAGGGGCCAAGTGCTATGCCATACCAGCCGCCGCCAAGGACAAACCCGTTCACATCCGGCAGCGCCGAGGCATAGCCCCGCAGGCTGGTTTCGGCTTCGCTCAGGCTCGGCTGCGCCTCGATCTGGATATAGACGCGCGCGCGCTCCTGCGCGGCAGCCCCCTGCGCCAGCACCAATGCCAGCACACCTGCCTTCAGAATGGATCGTAACATACCAGGACTTGCCCCTCAGGCCTCGAATTTCTTTGTTTTGTTCACCGATCTGTTTACCAGACCGACCCGGGGCGTCACCTCAAAAAAGGGTCAGACGGGCGCATTGACCCTTGACGCGCAGCCGCTTAAGCAGACAGCCGACCGCAAGACGGGAGCCCCGGACATGACCCAGACCGCCAAGCCGCGCAGTTTTCAGGAAATCCTCCTGCGACTTCAGACCTATTGGGCGGGCAAAGGCTGCGCCGTGCTGCAGCCCTATGACATGGAGGTGGGCGCGGGCACCTTTCACCCCGCCACCACGCTGCGGGCGCTGGGATCGCGCGCATGGGCTGCCGCCTATGTGCAGCCCTCACGCCGCCCCACCGACGGGCGCTATGGCGAAAACCCCAACCGCCTGCAGCATTACTACCAGTTTCAGGTGCTGATCAAACCGAGCCCGCCGGATCTGCAGGCGCTCTATCTGGGCTCGCTCGAGGCCATCGGCATCGACCTTGCCCTGCATGACGTGCGCTTTGTCGAGGATGACTGGGAAAGCCCGACGCTGGGCGCATGGGGGCTGGGCTGGGAGGTCTGGTGCGACGGCATGGAAGTGTCGCAGTTCACCTATTTCCAGCAGGTCGGCGGGCATGACTGCACGCCCGTGTCGGGCGAGCTGACCTATGGTCTGGAACGGCTGGCCATGTATGTGCTGGGCGTGGATCACGTCATGGACATGCCCTTCAACGACCCGCAGTCGCCCATCGCGCTGCGCTATGGCGACGTGTTCCGCCAGACCGAACAGGAATATTCGCGCTGGAATTTCGATCAGGCCGACACCGCGATGCTGCTGGCGCATTTCGAGGATGCCGAGGCCGAATGCGCCCGCATCCTTGACGCGCCCGCCACCGATCCCAAGACCGGGCGCCGCATCGTCATGGCGCATCCCGCCTATGACCAGTGCATCAAGGCCAGCCACCTGTTCAACCTGCTTGACGCGCGCGGCGTGATCTCCGTCACCGAACGGCAGGCCTATATCGGGCGGGTGCGGGCGCTGGCCAAACGCTGCGCCGATGCCTTCGTCACCACCGAAGCGGGCGGCTGGACCGCCGATGCCGCGGACATGCCCGCATGACCGGCAAGATCCTCGGGCTTGGCATCCTTGGCGCGGCGCTGATCTTTGGCGCCGTGGTCTGGTATGCGCAGGTCTATTACTATTACGTCGACATCCCCGCCGAAGAGGCGCAGGTGGCGCTGACACCGCTGGACGGGGGCGCGCCCGAACCCATCGCCACCACCGGGTTTGACGGCATCGACGCCTCCTCCTCGCCGATCCGCTACCGCGCCTGTTTCGACACCGACCTGACGCTCTCCGAGCTTGACGCGCGCTATGAGGGTTACGAGGGCGCCGCCCCCCGCAACGCGCCGTTCTGGTTCACCTGTTTCGACAGCGACAGCATCGGCGAACAGATCGCCGACGGGCGCGCCCGCGTCTTCACCGGGCAGCGCAACATCGAATTCGGCATCGACCGCGTGGTGGCCATCACCGAAGATGGCCGCGGCTATGTCTGGGAAGAAGTCAACGACTGCGGCGACAAGGCCTATGACGGCACCCCGCTGGGCGAGGACTGCCCCCCGCGCGACTGACCCTGCAAACGCTGGACCTCCGCCCTCTGCGGCGGTATCCCGGCCAACGACCTCTGATCTGGTGACCCCATGCCCGACCTGCTGATCGAACTCTTCTCCGAGGAAATCCCCGCCCGCATGCAGCGGCGCGCCGCCGAGGATCTGAAGGCGCTGGTGACGGACGGTCTGGTAGAGGCCGGTCTGACCTATGCCGGGGCCGCCGCCTTTTCCACGCCGCGCCGCCTGACGCTGGCCATCGAGGGGCTGCTGGCCGCCTCCCCCGCCACGCGCGAGGAACGCCGCGGACCCAAGGCCGACGCGCCGGAAAAGGCCATCGAGGGCTTCCTGCGCGGCGCCGGTGTCACGCGCGAGCAATGCGAGATCCGCGAGGACAAGAAGGGCGCCGTGCTGTTCGCGCTGATCGAAAAGCCCGGCCGCCCCGCGCCCGAGATCGTGGCCGAGGTGCTGGAGCGGGTGATCCGCAGCTTCCCTTGGCCCAAATCCATGCGCTGGGGCGCGGGATCGCTGCGCTGGGTCCGTCCGCTGCACCGCATCCTCTGCGTGCTGACCACCGAAGCGGGCGCCGAGGTGGTGCCGCTGACCGTGGACGGCATCGAGGCGGGCAATGTCACCGAAGGCCACCGCTTCATGGGCGGCGCGCCCTTCACTGTCAGCAGCTTCGAGGATTACGAGGCCAAGCTGAAACGCGCCTTCGTGATCCTGAACCCCGAGGAACGCGCCGAGGCGATCTGGCATGACGCCACCAACCGCGCCTTCGCCTCCGGGCTGGAGGTGGTCGAGGATCGCGGCCTGCTGGCCGAGGTGGCAGGGCTGGTGGAATGGCCCGTGGTGCTGATGGGAGAGATTGGCGCCGATTTCCTGCACCTGCCGCCCGAGGTGCTGCAGACTTCGATGAAAGAGCATCAGAAGTTCTTTTCGGTGAAAAACCCCGCCACCGGGCGGATCGAACGCTTCGTCACCGTGGCCAATATCGAAACCGCCGATCACGGCGCCACCATCCTTGCCGGCAACCGCAAGGTGCTGGCGGCGCGGCTGTCGGATGCGCGGTTCTTCTGGGACAACGACCTGCGCGTGGCGCGCGGGCCGGGGCTGGCCGCATGGACCGACCGGCTGGACAACGTGACCTTCCACAACAAGCTTGGCAGCCAGAAGGCGCGGATCGACCGCATCGCGGCGCTGGCGCGCGAGATCGCCCCCATGGTCGGCGCCGATGCCGATCTGGCAGAGACGGCGGCACGGGTCGCCAAGGCGGATCTCTCCTCCGAGATGGTCTATGAATTCCCCGAACTGCAGGGGCTGATGGGCCGATACTATGCCGAGGCCGCAGGCCTGCCGACCGAGGTCGCCGCCGCCGCACAGGAGCATTACTCGCCGCTTGGCCCCTCCGACAGCGTGCCCACCGCCCCGGTTTCCGTCGCCGTGGCGCTGGCCGACAAGCTCGACACGCTCACCGGCTTCTGGGCCATCGACGAAAAACCTACCGGCTCCAAAGACCCCTACGCCCTCCGCCGCGCCGCCCTTGGCGTGATCCGGCTGGTGCTGGCGAATGGGCTGCGGCTGCCGCTGAGCTCGAAAGTGGAATCGTCTATCATAGTCCTCTATAGGAACCTCGCCGAACAAAAACGTTTTTGGGCGAAGTATATTGAGACCGATTCTGACCAAGGTAATTCGGGTGGTTTGAACTGGGATCAAAGCTACGTTCAAGGAAACTTTCAGCTGTCCATGTTAAAAGAGCCTTGGAGCGAAGGCGATATTACGGAAAAGACTGCCCAAGAAAATGTCTTAGGAACTCTTTCTGTTCCAGAAACTTGCGCGGCCGACCTCCTCGCCTTCTTCCACGACCGGCTCAAGGTCCATCTGAAGGACGAGGGCATCCGCCATGACGTGATCGACGCCTGCCTTGCCATGCCGGGCAGCGATGATCTGGCGCTGGTGGTGGCGCGGGCGCGGGCGCTGCAGGGGTTCATGGGATCCGAGGATGGCACCAACCTCGTGCAGGGCTTCAAGCGGGCCAACAACATCCTCACTCAGGCCGAGGAGAAGGACGGGGTCGAATACAGCTTCGGCGCCGATCTCAAGTTCACCGAGACCGAGGAAGAGCGCGCGCTGTTCGCCGCCCTCGACGCCGCAGAGGCGCGGATCGCCCCTGCCATGGCCGCCGAGGATTTTGCCGCCGCCATGTCCGCCATGGCCAGCCTGCGCGCGCCGATCGATGCGTTTTTCACGGCGGTGCAGGTCAATGCCGACAACCAGATCGTGCGGCGCAACCGGCTGAACCTGCTGGCCCGGATCCGCAAGATCTGCCTGCAGGTGGCCGATCTGACCCGGCTGGAAGGCTGAGGCCGCAGGGCCCCTTGCCTTTGTGAGCGTTAACGCCACCTTGACCGCGCAAAGGTGATATTGCGCGGACCCTTTTCCGGGTTATGCTGCACTGCGGAAGAACAGGGGGCACCCATGCCCGATACGCACCGACCCGACATGCTGGCGGATGACCCGCATGTGACGCTCATCACCCCCTCGGCGCCGATCTCGACGCCGACCCATGGCGGGCGGGCAAAATGCCTGCAGCGGCTGGTGCGGCTTGACCTGCCGGTGCCGCGCACTGTCGCGCTCAGCTTTCAGACGGTGCACCGCATCGCCAAGGGCCAGATGCCCGACGTGGCCGCGATCCTGCACCAGTTCCGCCCGGGCGCGCTGCTCTGCGTCCGGCCCTCGTCGGAGGATCCGGACTGGGGCGGGCCGGGTTCGGTGCTGAACATCGGCATGAATGACGCGGCCTTTGTCGAATTTTCCGACCGGATCGGCGCCGATGCCGCCTCCGCGCTCTATATGCGCTTCGTCATGGGTTATGCGATCCATGTGGCGCGGCTTGATCCGGACGTGTTCGACGACATCGCCACCACCGGGCAGCAGGGCCTGTCCGACGCGCTGCGCGCCTATGAGGAAGAGGCCGAGGAGCCGTTTCCGCAGGATCCCGCCCGGCAGCTGGCCGAGGTGCTGCGCACCATGGCCCGCGCGTGGGAAGGCACCACCGCGCGGCTGCTGCGTCAGGCCAAGGGCGCGCCGGTCGATGCGGGGCTGGGGCTGGTGGTGCAGGAAATGGCGCTGGGTCTGGGTCAGGGCGAATGCGGCTCTGGCGTGCTGCAGCTGGTGGATTCCGAAACCGGCCTGCCGCAGATCACCGGGCGCTATCTGAGCCAGAGTCAGGGGCGCGAGGCGCTGAAACACGGCCAGTCGCTGTATCTGGAGCGGGATCCGCGCGGCCCCTCGATGGAAGAACTGGCGCCCGAGGCGTTCGAGCAGCTGAAAGCCCATGCCCGGCTGACGCGGCAGCGGCTGCGCGCCGAAATGCAGATCGAATTCACGCTGGAAAACGGGCGCCTGCACATTCTGGACGGGGTGCGGGTGAAACGCACCTCGCGCGCGGCGCTGCGCATCGCGGTGCAATTGGCCGAGGATGGCGTGATCTCGCGGCAGGAGGCGGTGATGCGGGTCGAACCGCGTGGCCTGTCCGAACTGCTGCACCGCCAGATCGCGCCCGACGCGCAGCGCGACGTGATCGGGCGCGGCGTCGCCGCCTCCCCCGGGGCTGCCACTGGCAGGATCGTGTTCTCCTCCTCCGAGGCGCAGGCGGCGGCGGCGCGGGGCGAGCCGTGCATTCTGGTGCGCCGCGAAACCTCGCCCGAGGATGTGCGCGGCATGCATGCCGCCGCCGCCGTGCTGACCGAACGCGGCGGCGTCACCAGCCACGCGGCGGTGATCGGGCGCGGGCTGGGCCTGCCCTGCGTGGTGGGGGCGGCGCGCATGGGCTTTCGCCTGTCGGACCGGGTGCTGCTGTCCGAGGACGGGCGGCGCTTTCGCGAGGGCGACATCCTGACCGTCGACGGCACCTCTGGGCAGGTGCTGGCAGGTGCGCCGCAGATGGTGGAGGCGGCGCTGGACGACGCCTTCCAGACGCTGATGTCCTGGGCCGATGCCGAGCGCGACATCGGCATCCGCGCCAATGCCGACACCCCCGCCGATGCCGCCACCGCCCGGAATTTTGCGGCGCAGGGCATCGGGCTCTGCCGCACCGAACACATGTTCTTCGAGGCGGAGCGCATCACCCCCATGCGCGAGATGATCTTCGCCGACAGCCCCGAAGACCGGAAAACCGCGCTGGCCCGGCTGCTGCCGATGCAGCGCGCCGATTTCACCGAACTGTTCCGCATCATGGAAGGCATGCCGGTCTGCATCCGGCTGTTCGATCCGCCGCTGCATGAATTCCTGCCCACCGACCGCGCCGGGCTGCGCGATCTGGCCGAAGCGCTGGATCTGCCCGTCTCCGACGTGACGCGGCGGGTGGAAAGCATGGGCGAATACAACCCCATGCTGGGCATGCGCGGCGTCCGGCTGGGCATCGCCATCCCCGAGATTTACGACATGCAGGCCCGCGCCATCTTCGAGGCGACGCTGGATGCCTCCAAGGACGGCGCGCCCGTGGTGCCGGAGATCATGCTGCCGCTCGTCTCGGCCATGCGCGAGGTGGAACTGGTGCGCACCCGCATCGACGCCGTGGCGGCAGCGGTGCGCAACGAGCGCGGGCGCGAATTCGAATATTCGCTGGGGGTGATGGTGGAAACGCCCCGCGCCTGCCTGCGCGCCGACGAGATCGCGCAGCACGCGCATTTCATGTCCTTCGGCACCAATGACCTGACGCAGATGACCTATGGCCTGTCGCGCGACGATGCCGGGCGGTTCATGTCGCATTACGTCCAGCAGGGCGTCTTCCCCGAAGATCCGTTCCACCGGCTGGATGCCGATGGTGTCGGAGAGCTGATCCGCATCGGGGTCGAACGCGGGCGGCGCGGCAATGGCGGCATCATGCTGTCCATCTGCGGCGAGCATGGCGGCGATCCCGAATCGATCGCCTTCTGCCGCGAGGCGGGAATCGACTATGTCAGCTGCTCGCCGTTCCGGGTGCCGGTCGCCCGGCTGGCTGCGGCGCAGCTGGCAATCCGGGACAAGCTCGGCACAACCTGACGCTGAGTAGCGGCGTGAATCCGCCGATTCTGGCTGTATTTGGCCTGTTGTGCGCCCATGCACCGTTTGCCTTCGGGTGGACGGGATGACGACAGTTTTGTAAAAGCGCCCGAGATTTTGGCAGTTCACGGCTGCCAACCCCCACATGCGAGAGACCCGAGAATGCTACGAGCTATTGCCGCAGCCTTGGCGGTGTTTTGTGCCGCCACCCCCCCGGCTTTTGCCGAACGCCCTCAGGCCAGCATGGGCCGCCTGCTGGAGCTGGAACAGCGCAGCCTCGCTGCCCGCTCCGACCGGATGCAGCACCTTGTCACCAAGGCCTCCGCCACGGGCGCCCATGGCCTGTCCTATGATGCCGGCTGGCTGGCCAGCCAGCCTCGCGCCAGCGGCGGCGCGCAGCTGCACTGTCTGGCAGAGGCGCTGTATTTCGAAGCGCGCGGCGAGACGCTGAAGGGCCAGTTCGCGGTGGCCGAGGTCATCATGAACCGCGTCGACAGCCCGCGCTTTCCCTCCACCGTCTGCGCCGTGGTCAAGCAGGGCACAGGGCGCAAACATGCATGCCAGTTCAGCTATACCTGCGACGGCCAACCTGAGCAGATCCACGAACCCGCCGCGTGGGACCGGGTCTCCAAGGTGGCGCAGGCGGTGCTGTCCGGCGCGCCGCGCGCCCTGACCAAAGGCGCCACCTTCTACCACACCACCGCCGTCCGGCCGAGCTGGTCGCGCGCCTTCACCCGGACCGCCGAAATCGGCGAGCATCTGTTCTACCGCGCCGCCGTGCGCGTCAGCAGCAACTAGGCGCCGCTTTTGCGGGCAAAGGTGCCGCGGGCGGTCTCGCCCCGGCCTCTGCGGGCTGCTAGAAGGCCGCAAAGCCCAGCCCCGGAGCCGCCCATGGCCGATGAAATCCGCCTTGCCTTTGCCCATCCTGCGGAACGCGCCATCGCCACCGCGGACGAGGCGCCCCGCGACCGCATCTCGCTGCGCGACCATGTGGTCGAGGTCGAGATCGGCGCGTTTCAGGCCGAACGTGGCCACACCCAGCGCGTGCGCTTCAACATCGTGGTGGAGGTGCGGTCTGGCACCGGCCCGCTGGAAGACGATGTCGACCGCATCCTGTCCTATGACAAGGTGACCGAGGCCATCGCGCTGGAACTGGCCGCCGAACGGGTCAACCTGCTGGAAACGCTGGCCGAACGCATCGCCGAACGCATCCTGCTGGAACCGCAGGCCATGCGCGCCTTCGTGCGGATCGAAAAGCTGGACCGGGGCCCCGGCGCGCTGGGGGTGGAGATCGTGCGCGCCGCCCCCGAAGCGCGCCGCGCGGGCGAGGCGGCGGATGCCGCCCGCGCCCGCCCGCATCCGCGCGTGGTCTACCTGTCCAATGCCGCGATCGACGATGCCGCCCTCCCGCGCTGGATCGACGAGGCCAAGGCCGATGGCGCGCCGCTGGTGCTCTGCGTCGACCTGCCCGACGGGCCGCGCCCGCAGGCCGGGCACCCGCTGGCGCAGCGCCGCGTCGACCTGCTGGCCATCGAACAGAACGGCTGGCGGCTCGCGGCGCGCGATCCCCGCGCCAAGGTGGTGGCCACCCGCACCGAACTGGACTGGGCGATGCGCAACGGCCAGATCAGCCTCTGGGCGCCGTCCAAGATCGTGCTCGACACGCCGCAGGGCAGCCGCGCCCATCCCGAGGCGCCGCTGGATCTGGCGGCATGGTTCGCGGGCCTGATGGAGGCACGCGAACTGGTGGTGATCGGCGAAACCCTGCCCGCCGACGCGCCGGTGCCCGCCCGCGCTGTAACAGTCGGAAACACCGCGCGCTAGGCGCCCCCGGCCCCCGCTTGCCAAGCGGCGCGCGCTGCGGCACAGCACGGCCATGACCAAACGCTACCGCCCGCTTGTCCGCAGCGACGCCCCCCGCCCCGAGGACGCCCAGCCTCTGGCCGCAGGGCCGCGCTGGTTCACCCATTGCGCCCTGCACCAGCCCGGCCAGCCGCCGCAGCGCGTGCCCGCCCGCGACCTGCCGCCCGAGGTGCTGGCCCGGCTCACCGCGCCGCGCCCGGCGCTGGCGGGGCTCAGCCTTGATGTGCCGCGGATCATGGGCATCCTCAACGTCACCCCCGACAGCTTTTCCGATGGCGGGCTTGATGCCTCCGCCACCGAGGCCGCGGCCCGGGGCCGCGCGCTTCTGGCCGCGGGCGCCGATCTGCTGGATATCGGCGCCGAAAGCACCCGCCCCGGCGCCGCCGAAGTGCCGCAGGCCGAAGAACTGGCCCGCCTGCTGCCGGTGCTGGAGGCGCTGCCCGGCGCGCCCGTCTCGGTCGACACCCGCAAGGCCGCTGTGGCCCGCGCCGCCGCCCGCGCGGGCGCCGCGCTGATCAACGATGTCTCGGGCCTGTGCTTCGATCCCGACATGGCGCGCAGCGTGGCGGAACTGGGCCTGCCCGTCTGCATCATGCACAGCCGGGGCACGCCCGAGACCATGCGCGAGCTGACCGGCTACGAGGACGTGCTGCTGGAGGTCTATGAGTTTCTGGAGACCCAGCTTGCCATGCTGGAAAACCTCGGCCTGCCGCGCGGTCAGGTGCTGGTCGATCCCGGCATCG
The DNA here is from genome assembly GCF_900100085.1 of Salipiger marinus. Classification (GTDB taxonomy): domain Bacteria; phylum Pseudomonadota; class Alphaproteobacteria; order Rhodobacterales; family Rhodobacteraceae; genus Salipiger; species Salipiger marinus. The sequence goes on along the minus strand of NZ_FNEJ01000008.1, from coordinate 1,090 downwards.
GCTTTGCCAAGACCGAGGCGCAGAACCTCGCGCTGCTGCGGGGGCTGTCGATCTTCCACGGGCTGGGCTGCGGGCTGCTGGTGGGGGTGTCGCGCAAGGGCTTCGTGGGGCGCATCGGCGGCGCGCCCCGCCCCGCCGACCGCGCGCCCGGGTCCCTTGCGCTGGCGCTGGCCGCCGTGGCGCAGGGGGCGCAGGTGATCCGCGTACATGACGTTGCAGAGACCCGTCAGGCGCTCGCGCTGTGGCAGGCTGTCGAACATGAAGGAGAAAAGCCGTGACTCGCAAGCTCTTCGGGACAGACGGGGTGCGCGGCACCGCCAATGCCCATCCCATGACCGCCCAGATGGCGCTGGCCATCGGCGCCGCGGCGGGCCGCTATTTCCGCCGCGAATCCGGCGGCACGCACCGGGTGGTGATCGGCAAGGACACCCGCCTGTCGGGCTACATGTTCGAAACCGCGCTGACGGCGGGCCTGACCTCCACCGGCATGAGCGTGCTGCTGCTAGGTCCGGTGCCCACCCCGGCGGTGGGGCTGCTGACCCCGTCGATGCGGGCCGATGTGGGGATCATGATCTCCGCCTCGCACAATCCTGCCCATGACAACGGCATCAAGTTCTTCGGCCCCGACGGGTTCAAGCTGTCCGACGAGGCCGAAACCGAGATCGAGGCGCTGATCGAGGCCGGGGTGCAGCCCGCGCAGGCTGGCAATATCGGCCGCGCCCGCCGCATCGACGACGGCCGCTTCCGCTATCAGGAACGGGTGAAATCCAGCTTTCCGCAAGGCATGCGGCTGGACGGCATGAAGGTGGTGATCGACTGCGCCAATGGCGCCGCCTATCGCGCCGCCCCCGAGGTGCTGTGGGAACTGGGCGCCGAGGTGGTGCCGGTGGGCACCACGCCCAACGGGCTCAACATCAACGACAATTGCGGCTCCACCCGCCCGCAGGCCGCCGCCGAGGCGGTGCTGGCCCATGGCGCGGATGTGGGCATCTGCCTTGACGGCGATGCCGACCGGGTGATCCTCATCGACGAGACCGGCGCCGTGGCCGATGGCGACCAGCTCATGGCGCTGATGGCCGCCCGCTGGGCC
>NZ_FNEJ01000092.1 GCF_900100085.1 Salipiger marinus | reverse complement strand
GAGCGCGGGCTTGAGGCGCCGGTCTACGGGCCGCGCGAGCCGGAGGAGCGCTTGGCTGACAAGTATGGCGCCTATCTGGTCGACAGGTTGTCTGCCTGGCCGGGGCTCTCTGCCCGGCGGCTGCACCGGGAGATCAAGGCGATGGGTTTCGAGGGAGCCTATTCGACACTGACGGAGTACCTGAGGCTGATACGCCCGGTCGCCCCGCGCCAGTTCGAGCGGCGCTTCGAGACGCCCGCCGGCCAGCAGGCCCAGGTGGACTTTGCCGAGTTCCAAGTAGCATTCACCTTGGAGCCCGGCATCACCCGCAAGGTCTGGCTGTTCAGCATGGTGCTGGGACACAGCCGCTGGCTCTGGGGGCGGTTCTGCCCCAACCAGACGCTGGAGACGGTGATGCGCTGCCACATCGCGGCCTTTGACGCGATGGGCGGGGCGTGTGGCGAGGTGCTCTACGACCGGATGAAGACTGCGGTCATCGGCGAAGATGCGGCGGGTGTCGTGACCTACAACGCCTCGCTCGTGGCGCTGCTGGCGCATTACGGCTCGGCGCCGCGCGCCTGCCAGCCGTATCGGGCGAAGACGAAGGGCAAGGTCGAGCGCCCATTCCGTTACGTGCGGCAGGACTTCTTTCTGGGGCGCAGTTTCCGTGACCTCGACGACCTCAATGCCCAGTTTGAGGAGTGGCGAATTACCATAGCCAACCCCCGGGTCCATGCAACCACGCAGCAGGTTGTCGACGAGCACTTTGCGGATGAGCAGCCGCACCTCGTAGCCCTGCCAACTCGGCCCTACGACGCGGTGCTGACCGTCGAGCGGCGGATCAGCCATGAGGGCATGGTTGCCGTTGGCGGCAATCAGTACAGCGTCCCGGACACCACCCGGCGCCGGATCGTCGAGGTCCAGAACCATCCGGCCGAGGTGCGCATCTTCGAGGACGGGGAGTTGATCGCAAGTCACCCGGTGCTCGAGGGCAAGAACCAGAAGCGCGTCGATCCCAGCCATCGCAAGCCGGTACCCGTTGCGCGTCGTGCCGTGCTCGACCGACCATCCCCTGCGGACACCGCGGTCCTGCGCCGGCCACTGGCATTCTACGAGGCCGTTGGCCAGCGGCTGGCCAGACAACCGGAGGGACGCCCATGATCCCGGTCACGGAACGGATCCGCCAGAGCCTGGTCAGTCTGCACATGGCCCGCGCCCTGGAAACGCTGGACCAGGTCCTGAGCCGGCTGGAAAAGGGCGAGATGACCGCGATCGAGGCGATCGACGCTTTGCTGGCAGAGGAACTGACCCTGCGCGAAGGGCGCCGCGTCGGGGTCGGTCTGCGCACGGCCCGGCTCACTCCGATCAAGACGCTCGAAAGCTTCGACTTCTCGTTCCAGCCCTCGCTGGACCGGCACCGCATCATGGCTCTCGCCCAGCTGGAGTTTATCAACCGGGCCGAGGTGCTGCACTTTCTCGGCCCGCCGGGCACGGGCAAGAGCCACCTGGCAACAGCCTTGGGCGTCGCTGCGGTAAAGGCGGGCCGTAGCGTCTACCGCTGCACCCTGGCCGAACTCATCGACGCCTTGGCGCAGGC
>NZ_FNEJ01000067.1 GCF_900100085.1 Salipiger marinus | reverse complement strand
TGAAGCCCTTAGCTGAAAAATGGTGTGCGATATCGTGGTATCTTCCAGAAATCACGTAATAATCATGTGCTGAAATGGTGAAGAAAATGCGACAGCCGGACTATTTGCCGCCGGGACCACGGGCCGAACCGCGTGAAACCGAGGTCCTCGACGAATGGCGGAAGGCAGAGGGCGGGCAGGCCGCGCGTCTTGCCCGTGTGGCCGGTCGCGTCGGCGCGCTGGACGACCGGTTGAAGCGCGGACCGGAAGGATGGCGGCATCGGCTTGCGCTGATGGAGGCCGCAGATTTGAGCTGGCACACCGGTGACCGCATCAGCCAAGACCGGCTGGCGCTCTGGATCTCGCTGCGCCTGTCCGGTGTCCAGGACGACACGGCGGCGCTGGCGCGAGTCGGATGGGCGATTCGGCGACTGACGGGTGGACCGGGACCGGAGCAGGACCTTTCCGCCTTCCTCGACCGTCGCGACCCCGAGAACATCAGTGATGAGACCGAGCCGTTCGTGGATCGCGCGAGCGGTTGGCTGGATCTGATGGGGCAGGCCACGGACCTGCACCCGATCACTCGCGCTTGCGCGGGCTTTCACCTCTGGCGCCTCGCGGGGCTCGGGCAGCACGACGACCGTATGGAAGCGGCTGTCGCAGCTGCGCGGATCGCGGCCAGCGATGGAAGAGGCGCAGTCTTCACGCCTCTGGCCATGGGCGGGGCAGGGGGACTACGAGCCGGTGGTTCACCGTTCGAACGTCTGGAACGCTGGCTATACGGGATGGAAGCCGCGTGCCTGACCGCGGTGCGGCACCTTGACGATATCGAGGCATGGTCGGCGCGGGCGGAAGCCGAAATGACATTGCTCTCGGGCAGGACGCCGCCGGCCTTGCGCGCAGTGCTGACCGAATGGCCGCTCGTCTCTGCGCCAATGGCCCAGGCCCTGACGAGTGCCAGTCGCGCCGCTGTTCAGCGCAACCTTGCATGGATGCAAGAGCGGGGTCTGATCCGCGAGGTGACAGGACAGGGGCGGTTCAGGATGTGGAAGGCGACAAACTGAAGGTTAGCGTGGGTCTCACCCGCTCACTCGACAGCAGCGATAACCGCGAGCACGCGGCAGGGCGCGCAGAAACTCACCAACACTTAATGCATTTGTTGCACTTATTTCATATATGGTGGTAGAGAACAGAAACCGGAGAGGAGACCACCATGAACATGCTGGCACACCGACATCTTCCGCCCACGCCGCAGGACGCAGCGATTGCGCGCGTCTCTGGCCAGGCATTGTCACGCTTCGCCCAGGCGCGCGCGCCGTTGAAACTTCGTGTGACGGACTCCGAGCAGATGGAGCCGATCGAGCTTCCTGCGGGCGCCGTATCGCTGCTCATGGAGATCCTCGAGGCGATGGCAGCGGGGCGGGGGGTCACCATCATCCCCGAGAACGCCGAACTCTCGACCGTACAGGCCGCTGAGGTTCTGAACGTCTCGCGTCCGTTCCTGATCAAGCTGCTCGAGGATGGTGCCATACCGCATCGGAAGGTCGGCAAGCATCGCCGCGTCCGCATGGAAGACGTGATGTCCTACAAGGCCGCGATCGATACCGAGCGTGAAGCTGCGCTCGATCAACTGGCCGCCGACGCTCAAGAGCAGGACATGGGCTACCGCTCGAAATGAGCCAGTACACGGTCCTGTTCGATGCGAACGTCCTTTATCCCGCGCCGATGCGCGATGCACTGATGCAGTTGGCGGTCACAGACCTTTTCAAGGCCAAGTGGACGGCCGATATCCATCGGGAGTGGATTGATGCGCTTCTGCGCAATGAACCTCATCGGGAGCGCGCCGCGCTGGAACGAACTCGCGACTTGATGGACAGGGCCACACGCGACTGTCTGGTCACCGGCTACGAGGCATTGGTGCCGGCCCTAACACTGCCGGACCCTGACGATCGGCACGTTCTGGCGGCGGCAATCGTTGGGCGCTGTGACGCGATCGTCACGCAGAACCTGAAGGACTTCCCACCAGCGGCACTTGCGCCCTTTGGCATCGAGACCCAACACCCTGACGACTTTTTCCGGAACCAACTGTCTCTCGCGCCCGGTCTGGTCTGTTCCGCGCTGCGGAAAGTTCGCGCGCGCCTCAAGAATCCGCTCAAAAGCGTCGACGAGTATCTCGCGATCCTGACACAGCAGGGGTTGGTCGCCACGGTTGCCGACCTGGAGCAATTCGCCGACCTGCTTTGATCCCAGAACTGCCCTGACTGAATACGTTCTGGCCAGAGTTGTGGCACCCGATCCATCATCACCGCGAGATTTCGCCCGCCAGGACTGCACGCCCGTGGACTGCAAGCGTAGCAGTGAACCTCGGGCAACCGAACTGCCGGATCACGGCGACAATGCGCGCATCGTACGCCGCTTGCCCTATGACGCGACACAGGTCTGACGCGTGAAACTGGCGGTTCGAGCTTGGCGCAGCCTTGATCTGTTCGTGCAGCTCGCGCTCTCGTGGCTCTTGAACCGGCTGTGGTGCGGGGAGAGCCGGTGGGCGCGTCGCTTCTCCAAGCGAGGTGCGCCACCGGCGCATGAAGCCGAGCAGGAAACCGGCCGGAACCTTGCTGTTCCCACGGGCCCGGTTGAAGGCAAGGAAGCGTTCCCAGATCACTTGCGTATCGACGTTCCAGCAGGGTAGGGCGCTCTTCGCGGCCTTGATCAGCTCGGCCCAGCATGTTCGGAACACGTTCGAGCAACCGTCAATGTTGATCTGTCCTGTGAATATAGTTTTGTTAGATTCTTCTCTAGATAGTGATGTGTCGCCTCCGCCTGACACGAGATCGTGGGTCTGTTCGCCGTCGTCAAAGGCCGCGAAGCGGAAAAGCCAGGGGGCGAACTTGCCGTTCGATTTCTCGCGCTCAAGCTTCAGTTCAGAAGTTTCAAGCTCACTCAGCAGAACGCTCAGGTACTGGCGCGAGACGCCCATCTTCGCCGCCAGAGAGGACAGGGTGAAGGCAGCCGTGCCGCGGGGCAGGCCGTTATACCCATCCTTCCACGCAATTCCGTCGAGGATGAGCGTGGCCAGCTTGTGCGCCGAAACGGAGAGGTCTGTCTGCGTGATTCGCCTGAGGATCAGGCCGGTCGTTGGTTCCATGGTCGTATCTCCTAAGAGACGATGCCATGTCGAGAGCAAACAACATTCTTGCCAGCAAAAACACTTTGCTGGTTGCAGGGGTTCGGACACTGCGCTAAAAAGACCGTGTTCAGGGTTTTTTTTCTAGCGCGGCGTCAGGCTTCTCGGTCTGGCGTCGTTTCCCTTTTTTGGGGTGATGCACTGCCTCCGGTGCAAGTTGATCGGAGCGGGCCAGTGCTACGCTGGCCCGCATGGGGTTCAGTATCGAACCTCTTCGAAGCCGTAGTTTCCTTCATGGTCGCGCCAATCGACGAAGACCGAGCGATAACTCACCCAACCACAGTGCTCGGGACGGGGCAGAAGCGAGGCAGGTGGAACAGCTCCCACGCTCGATCTCTGCCAGCGATAATCGCCCTGCACACCGTAGGAGCCGAGCCTAGTCGAGTCGTAGCGGATGCAATCACCGTCACGATCCTGATGTTGGCTGAACTGGACATGGTAGACGCGGATGCTCCGAACGAAGTCGAAGGCGCTGCCAGAGATGTCGATATCGGCGCGTTCATCGGCCTGCGCCAACACGAACGGACCTGTCGCATCCGGGAGGCTGATCTCAGGCCGGACGGGCGTTGTTGCAGAACTCAGTCGGTGAAGGATTCACATCGGGAATCCATGCGGTTAGACGATCTGCATGAGCAAGCCCAAGCCCGCCCGCTACC
>NZ_FNEJ01000029.1 GCF_900100085.1 Salipiger marinus | reverse complement strand
CCGATCACCACCCGGTGCGTGCCGCCGGATTCGCGGCGGAAATAGCGGCCCGCCGCGGCGCCGATGGCCAGCGCCATCTGGGCGGTCATGGGATGCGCATTGGCGGTGCCGCGCACCCCATCTGTCCCGAAGAGCTTGCGAGTCACAATCTTTCTCCTTAAATGTCAACAGCTTGCCAGAGCGCGAGCGCCTGGCGGGTCTCGGTAACTTCATGCACGCGGATCACCTGCGCGCCCTGCGCCACGGCGGCCAGCGCCAGCGCGAGGGATCCGGGCGCGCGGTCGACGGGGCGGGTCGCGCCGCCGATGCGCCCCACGAAGCCCTTGCGCGACACTCCCACCAGCAGCCCGCAGCCCAGCCCGTGAAAGATCGACCGCCCCCGCAGCAGCGCGAGGTTCTGCGCCTCGGTCTTGGCAAAACCGATGCCGGGATCGACCAGCACCTGCCTGCGCGGCAGGCCGAGGTTTTCCAGCAGGGCAAGCTGGGTCTCCAGAAACTCATAGACCTCCAGCAGCACGTCCTCGTAGCTGGTCAGCTCGCGCATGGTCTCGGGCGTGCCGCGGCTGTGCATGATGCAGACGGGCAGGCCCAGCTGCGCCACGCTGCGCGCCATGTCGGGATCGAAGCACAGGCCCGAGACATCGTTGATCATCACAGCGCTACGGCCAGCAGTGCGCGGCCCGGGCCGCGACCTCGGCGGCGAAGGCGTCGATCCCGACATCGGAAAAGCTGTCGGGGGTGACGTTGAGGATGCCCACGATCCGTCCGCGGCGCATCGGGGCTTAGCCCCGACAGCGCGGGGCGGGGGGCGTCGCTGTGGACAAACAGGCGATAGCGTTTGGTCATGGCCGTGATGTGCCGCAGCGCGCGGTGCTTGGCAAGCGGAGGCACCCGGATCTTGTCCGCGTCGCTCCAGTGCCGACGCGGCGCATCCTCGGCGGACAGGATATCGATCTGGGGTGTGAACTTATGGTCGGCCATACCCTCAATCGGGCGAGCGAGGAAGACATCCACCCGTTCATCGATCTCTTCGCAGAGCCGGCTGATCTGGCTCTTCGAGATGTCGGTCCCGCCCATGGCCTGCACGAGGTCATCCATCGACCGCGTCGACACGCCATGAACGTAGGTCTCTTGGATTACGGCCTCAGCGCCTTCTCCACAGAGCGCCGGGGCTCAAGGAGCGAAGGAAAGTAGGAGCAGTCCCACCCCCTCGTCGAAGATCAGCAGATTGCAAATCGTAGTTTACGTCACTGTCCGAACTTTGGGAGGAGCTCCGTCCCGGGCGCAATTTACCGTTTGTGCCTCTCCTAGCTCAACTAAGCACTTAGCTTCAAAAGGTTAAGCCGGAAGCCTCACCGCGACCACGCTTTGCGACGTTCAGGCGTTAGCACTTTGGCCCGCCGGGAAAGAAACCAATCTTGGCATGCCTTCTCAAGTCGTGCCAGTTCTGGATCAGAACGCCATTCGGCAAGGGTCTCCGAAAGCTTTGGCACATGGGACAACATGGCGCGCTCTTCCACGTCATTGCGATTGGCCATCCGATGCCAGTGAGAGCCAAGATGATACTTAATTTCGCCTCGTTTGCCCTGTCCATCGCCACGGTCATTTTTCATCAAGAAGCAGTCCTCAGATCGGATGGCATAGTGAAAAAGAACTGCGTTTCGCCCGCGCACCGCCACATCATGCGGCCTGAACCGGGCCGCTTTTTTCTGGTAGAGCGACTTGTTCTCCAACACATCGCCATCAGGATTCATTACTACAGGGTCGTCCACCAGAGGCTCCAGTGGATTGTGGTCTGTCGCCCGCGCGAAACTGTCCACACGAAAGAAGCACTTGGACTTGCTCTGCCCCGGCACTGGCGCAGGCTCCGCCCGCAGATTTTGCGCAACCACCAAGTCGCCAGGCTTCCAATGCCTCATCCCCCCATCCCCAAACAGGCGCCACGGTACCGGTACGACATCAGCGCCGCGCGTAGCTTTCATCACTACCTCCAAGCCTTCCGGTACATGGAGAAACTCATCGCTATCGATATGTAAAACATGACTTTGCCCATCCAGGCGCAACTGCGCCAACACCAAATCCATACCTAAATCCTGAGGCGACGCACCTTCAGGAACGTCCTGAGGCACGTGAACTAGCACGCCGAATTCTTCTAATCTATCGAACAAAACGTTTGATCCATCGCGGCAATCGTTAGTGACGACAAAAATACGCTCAAACCCCAACGCAATATGATAGGCGAGCCATTCCAAGGAAAAAACGCCTTCGTTCCGCATGCAAGACACCAGCGCCACACGCGCTTCATCATTCACTGTCAGAGCCTTGGATGCCATTGTTACTCCATTGAATTTTTATCGGAACCGCTAGAGATTCATCGTCTGGTTCAGCGCCTCAAACGGATCGCCCACCAACTTGCCGCAGTCGAGATTGCTCCTGAACGATTGGCCTGCCGCCTTTATTGATCCTTCGGAGAAATTCGGTCTGATGGTGCTCGCATTCCGCGGCGCTTCTGATGCCTACCAGAAGACGGGTATCTGAAGTATGCTCAACCTTGCATGGTCGGCCTCCTCTGTGGTGCGGTTCGCAATATCACCATAAGCTGCCAAAATTGAATATATTGCTAATACTGCAACAGTGTCAGGTTGGAACCCCATCAGAGCTATGCGGAGCTCATCATCCCTGGCGATCTCCCACCAGCAGTTGGAAAAGCGACAAACAGCTTGAAAACTGCGCAGAGCATAAGTGCCCGTGGCGCCAGAGGTCCATCAAAGACAGCCCCGCCGGTGGTGGCGGGGCTAATTTTTAGGAGAGGCTAAGCCGTCCTACTGAATAGCGAGTGTGTCGAGATCGCCGCCAGCCGCAAGGTGCTCCTCGACCCATTTCGGTTTTCGACCGCGGCCAGTCCAGGTCTTAGAGGGATTTTCGGGATGTGCGTACTTCGGGGCCCCTTTTGACCCCTTAGCGCCGCCGACTTCCATCAGCTCGGACAGAGAGTACCCGGCTTCCTTTGCGAGGGCTTCCGCGGCTGCCCGGGCTTCGGCTTTCTTGCGTGCGTCGTAGTCGGAGAGAGCTTTGTCAATTTTCTTGCTCAGCACCAGCAGGTCTTCTTTCGGCATCGACAGTAGATCGAGATCAACAGTCATTATCATCTCCATTTTTGACTGGAGCTGTAATGTCCGTAAGGCATCGTAATTGCAAGTCTGAAGGTGCGAGGATGTCTTTTGAGAAATTTTCGCCCGTAGATATAAGAAGCTCTTGGCTGTCCATCTCGGCTTTGTTGTGAGGATAGGGTAAAATCCATGCCCCACATTTTGTCCAGATGAACTTACCCCGTGGGCTCGGTTACGGGAATGCCGATCGCGGTGTAGCGGTTCAGCACGGTAGCGCGGACATGGAGTTCAGCGACGTGGCGATCAAGGTCGCGTTATAGCGCGACATTCTGGATGAGACGCCGCATTGCCTCGCCTGAACTGTTCCCAAAAATGGCGCCGTTGCATCATTAGAAATGTTCCCGAAGCGGTTCTGTTCGGGAGCGGAAATGAGACGGATCAGCATGGGAACGAGAGATGAGCTAGGGTCAGGATTCATAACCAATAGATGACGAGAGCCGCGAGCGCGATGGCAGAGAGGAACACCTTGGGGCAGCGGTCATAGCGGGTCGCGACGCGCCTCCAGTCCTTGAGCCTGCCGAACATAATCTCGATGCGGTTGCGCCGCTTGTGTCTGCGCTTGTCGTATTTGACCGGGGTCTTGCGCTTCTTTCGGCCTGGGATACAGGCGCGTATCCCCTTGTCCTCCAACGCGTCTCTGAACCAGTCAGCATCATAGCCGCGATCCCCGAGCAGCCATTTGGCGTTTGGTAGGCCGCTGAGCAATGCGCGTGCGCCGATGTAATCGCTGACCTGTCCGGCGGTGACAAACAGGTCGATCGGTCGTCCCTGACTGTCGCAGACGGCGTGCAGCTTGGTGTTCATGCCGCCCTTGGTGCGACCGATCAGGCGACCACGCCCCCCTTTTTGGCGGCCATGCTGGTCGCCGTTCGATGGGCCTTGAGGTATGTCGCGTCGATCATCACGGTCTTCTCTTCGCCGTGTTCCGCCGCCAGCCCGGCCATCATCCGCGCGAAGATGCCCTTTTCGCTCCAACGCTTCCATCGGCTGTAAAGCGTTTTGCGAGGGCCATAAGGAGCAGGAGCGTCGCGCCAGCGCAAGCCATTGCGGTTAATGAAGATAATCCCGCTCAGCACTCGCTTGTCGTCAACCCGGGGCTTCCCATGTGACTTGGGAAAGAACACCTAGCCCACGACCTTGCGCGACCAGGCGTCCAGGATGACGGCCAGATAGACGAAGCCGGTCCCGATGGCGACATAGGTGATGTCCCCGACCCAGAGCTGATCCGGTCCATGGACTTCAAACCCCTTGGCAACATTCCGATAGATCGGGCTATCGTGGCTGCTGTCGGTGGTTCCGGTATAGCGGTGTTTTCGCTCTGGATTCAGATCATTATCACGCATGATCCGCCGCACTTTCTTCGAGTTCACGACAGGGCCACGGTGGCGTAATTCGACAGTGACACGGCGATATCCATAGTTGCGGCAGGTTTCCCTGAGCAACAATATCTCGCCGATGACCGGATCTTCCGCGGTCGGATTGGGAGCGGCATAGAAACTGGTACGGGGCAGATCCCATCAGCTCGCACTACCGTCTGACCGAGAGGCGGGCCGGTGATCACGGTGGTTGGTCATTTCTGCCGTTCGTGTCATCGGGCGAGCCCGCGTTTCCCGGAAGGTATGTGCGTAAGGCGCGGTAGCCGACGTGAACCAAAAGACACCTGCGCACCCCTTGCCCCTCCACGACAAACCCTGCCACCCGCTTTCCAGTCCAGGTGAGGACTCCCCTCCTCAGCTGCCTCTGTAGGTGGGGCGACGGGCCGGGCTGTCAGGGGTGACGTTTACCGGCCCTGCGGATCCGGGAGCGGAATGGTACCCCGGGCGGATCTTGGCGGCACGCTGGTGGTGGTCCGCCGCTGGATGGCCTGAAGCCATTTTAAGCTGCCGGGCCGCCTTGGACCGGTTGGGGACGCACGCCATTGGCATGGCCAAGACGGCCCTCGGAACCGGCCTGTTGCCTTGACAGCGAAGCCCGGGAACCGGGCACAGGATTTATGCCGGGTGTCGCGCGCCGGACCGACAGTCGTGACCACACCCGGCGTTTCCCTTTGGCGTGGGCAGGTGGAACGGCAAAGGGGCCGCCTGATCCTCAGGCGGCCCCGATGTGCCGATGATGGCTTACTCTGCGGCGGCCTTGGCCGTCTCCAGCCAGCCCTCATAGGTGGCGCGGTTTTCTTCGATCCAGCCATCGGCGATCTTCCGGATGGCGCGGTCGGAATTGTCTTCCTTCATCTGGGTTTCCCAAACCGACCATGTGGCCAGAGGCCATTCCACGCCATCCGCCAGCGCCGCGATGGCGGGGTTGTCGGCGATGAATTCCCGGTTGGCGGCAATGTCCCAGTTCCACGACCCTGTCGCCATGCGGCAGGACGTGGCGCCGCCCGCGCAGCCCTCGACCCCTTCAACAAGGTGGCCATTGGGCACCTCGACGCCTTCGGGGGCCGCGTCATAGGGGATCGGCAGCCAGACCACATCTTCGCCCGGGACCAGCGTCTCGGTCGCGAAAGAGGGGCTCCATGTGTAGTACAGCACCGGATCGCCCTGACGGTAGCGGGCAAAGGTTTCGGCCAAAAGCGGCTCATATTTCGCCCGCACCGATTCAACCGTGTCGGTCAGCCCGTATTCCTGCAGCTGGAATTCCACCACATCGCCGCAGCTCCAGCCCGGATCGCAGTTCATCAGATCGGCCTTGCCGTCGCCATCAGCATCGAACAGCGCCGCGATCTCGGGATCGGCCAACGCGCTGAGATCGGTGATGCCCCGGCTTTCGGCGGTGGCCTTGTCGATGAGATAGCCGTTGATGCCGCCGCCCTGAATGGTGCCGCCGCTCAGCAGGGTCACCTCGTCCTTCACCGTATCATACTGCAGGGCGCGCTGCGGCATGTTGATGTCGCCCGAGATGTCCAGATCGCCCTGCGCCGCCGCCTGCAGGAAGGCCGCCGTGCCGATGGAGGTCATGGTCACGTCATAGCCAAGATCTTCCATCGCACGCTTCAGGATCTCGGCCTGAACATATTGCGTGCCAAGGCTGTCGCTGCGGGACAGGCGCACCTCCTTGCCCTCGCCGGGCAGGTCCTGGGCCATGGCGGGCAGGGCCAGCGTGCAGGCCAGTGCTGTGGTGAGGAAAAATGGGTTTTTGGTCATGGGGATCTCCTACTGTTGGGGACAGGCTGCTTGTCGCAGCTCGTGGGGGATGAGGGACCGCCCGCAGCTTGGGGCGGCCCTCTGGCCGGGCGGGCGGCAGGGCCGCAGCCCGCGGGTCAGGTCTTGCTGTCGAGCGAGGCTTCCAGACGGGCCTCCGCCCGGCGGTGACCGCCGCCGAAAAGGCGGGCAAAGGCGCCGGAAATCCGGGACTGGCCCGCTCTGGCACGGGGATCGCGGTCGGCCACGGCCTGCGTCAGCCGGTCAAGGATGATGGCCATCAGCACGATGCCGATGCCCCCGACCGCGGCGCGGCCCACATCCAGCCGTCCAAGCCCCTGCAGCACCACCAGCCCAAGCCCTTCGGCGCCGATCATCGCCACAATGACCGACATCACCATGGCCAGAAGCACGGTCTGGTTGAGCCCGCCAAGGATCGTCGGCAGGGCCTGCGGCAGCTGGATTTCCCACAGAAGCTGGCGTTCGGTGGCGCCAAAGGCGATGCCCGCCTCGATCAGTTCCTGATCGACGCCCCGGATCCCGATATTGGTGAAGCGGATCAGCGGCGGCACCGCCACCACGATCACTGCCACCGCCCCGGGCACGGTGCCCACGCCAAAAAGCATCACCACCGGAATCAGGTAGACGAAGCTGGGCGTGGTCTGCATCACGTCAAGGATTGGGCGCAGGATGCCCCAAGCGCGGTCACTGCGCGCGCAGAGGATGCCAAGCGGAATGCCGATCGCCACGCAGACCACGATGGCCGTGGCGATCAGCGACAGCGTGGTCAGCGTTTCATACCAGATGCCCAGAAGCAGGATGAACACCAGCGATACGACGGTGAAGAGCGCGGTGCGCCGCCCTGCCAGCCACAGCGCCAGAAGGCCGAAGAGCGCGATCAGCAGCAGCGGCGGCGTCACCTCCAGCGTGCCGTTGATGGCGTTCAGCAGCTCGTCCACCGGCCAGCGGATCGACCGGAACAGCGGGCGGAAATGGTCGGCGATCCACTCGATCGCGATCTGGATCCAGCTTGCGAGCGGGATGTAGACTTGGTCCGGATCAAGCATCGGGCCGGGTTCCTTTCATCGTCTCGGCGTCGCCCGCGATCCCGGCAAGAAGCGCCTCTTCCGGGATGCGGCCACGGAACCTGCCCGCCTCATCCACCACCGCAATGGGGCCACGGCCCCGGGAGGCAGCGCGGGCAATGTCGATCAGGCGGGTGTCGGGACGCACGGCGATATAGGCACCGCTGGCGGGGGCGCCGCCGGGCGCGCTCCATCCTGCGACCTGCCCGGTATCGTCCAGCACGAACTGGCCACCCTGACCGTCGGCAGGGGTCTCGACCATGACAGAGGCGGCATCGAACAGCCGCGCCCGGTCGACATTGCGGGTGAAGGCCGCGACATAATCATGCTGCGGGTCGATCACGATCTCCTGCGGGGTGCCGTCGCGGATGACTGATCCGTCCGCCATCACCGCGATCCGGGTGCCAAGCCGCAGCGCTTCCTGAAAGTCATGGGTGATGAACAGCACGGTCTTGTGCAGCGTGGTTTGCAGGCGCAGCAGTTCATCCTGCATTTCGGTGCGGATCAGCGGGTCAAGCGCGCTGAAGGCCTCGTCCATGATCAGCACATCCGCCTCTGTGGCCAGCGCGCGCGCCAGCCCGACCCGCTGGCGCATCCCGCCGCTCAGCTCTCCGGGCAGGTGCGAGGCCCATTCCGACAGGCCGACGATTTCCAGCATCTCGCCCGCCTTGCGGTGCCGTTCGGCCAGCGGTTCGCGGCGCAGCTTCAGCCCCAGCGCGACATTGTCGATCACCGTCTGGTTGGGCAGCAGGCCGAAATTCTGAAACACCATGGAAATGCGGCGGCGGCGCAGGTCGCGCATGCGACCCGGCGTGCAGGTGGTGTAATCCTCGCCATCCAGCAGAAGCTGGCCCGCATCCGGTTCGATGATGCGGTTCACGCAGCGCGCCAGCGTGGACTTGCCCGATCCCGACAGCCCCATGATCACCGAGATGGCGCCTTTCGGCACCTTGAGGGAGACGTTGTTCACGCCCACCACGGCCTGTGTCTGTTCCAGAATTTCGGACTTGCCCTTGCCCGCCCGGACAAGCGCCATCGCCTCGTCCCTGCGGGGTCCAAAAATCTTGTAGACACCGCGTATCTCAATCCTGTCTGTCACTGTGGAATGATCCCTGTCGGTCTGGTCGTTTTTGAGTGTGATTTCATTAATGCGCCATGCAGCTTTTGTGTCTTCCTATGTTTCGTAGGAATGCGGCTTTGCGTTCTCCGTCTGAAGGCACCATGATCGCCCCCGGCTTCGTCGCTAGCGAGGACTCACGCCCTTTGGGGAGGCATCGCCCATGTACCACCGCCCGACCGCCGCGCCCCGCTCCGCCGCAGGAAAGCCACCCGCATGACCGCTGCAGACCATCCCGGCCGTCCGCCCACCCTGCGCGCCGACCAGTTCCGCCAGCTTTCAGAAATCACCCGGCTGATCAATGAGGGCGGCGATTTCCGCGATGTGCTGGTCCGGCTGACCGAAGGCGTCTGCCGCCATTCGCATTGGGCGATCAGCAGCGTCATGGTGATGGACACCGACCGGCAGCTGTCGATCTCGACCGTGCGCTTCGACCAGTTCCTGACCGCAAGCGGGCGGCGGTCCACCATGCAATGGGATCTGTCCAGCAGCCCCGTGCGCGAGGTGGTCTCGCGCGGGCGGCCTCTGGTGATTTCGGATGCCGCGTCGCAGGACAAATATGCCGCTTTCCGCGATGACGCCCGCGCGCGCGGCTATCATACCGTGGTGCTGGTGCCGCTGAAATTCCCCGACGAGGAGGGCCGCGCCATCGTACTGTCGGTGCTGGCCAACGAGGTGGTGGAGGTTGACGAGGTCGAACTCAGCTTCCTGCAATGCCTTGCGGATCTGGCAGATGTGGCGGTGCGCCGGATGCAGGCCCTGCGCGAGGAGCGGGCCGAGGCGGAGCGGCTGCGCGCCATCACCACCAACCTGACCTCGGCCCTGACCACCACACTTGATCCCGATCACGCCACGGATCTTTATGGCTCGCTGTCGCGGCTGTTTCCCACCGGCTGGTTCGCCATAGATCTGACCACCGGGCAGATGCTGTGCGATCCGGCGGACGCGGCGCCGCTGCTGCGGGCGCTGGCGCACCGGCTGCCGGAATCGGTGGTGCGCACCGCGATGAAGGCCGATACCGATCTGGGCGACCAGAACGTGCGCCTGCTGGTGGGCGACGAGACCCACGCCGCGCTGATGCGGCCGCTCTTCATCGACGGCAGCCGGGTCGGCGCGCTGTTCCTGCTGGGCGCGGCACAGCTGGCGCCCAACGAACAGATCGCCGCCGATGCGGGCCAGCTGGCGCTGTCGACGCTGATCCTGCGCAATTACATGATGTTCCGCACCCGCGAACAGGCCTCGCGGCGGCTGATCCTGCGGCTCTGTCAGGGCGACCTGCGCGATCTTGGCAGCCTGCGCGACGAGGCGCGCCTGCTGGGATTCGAACTCGACCAGCCGATGTTCCTTGTCGGGCTGCGCAGCCCCGGCGGCGCGGTGGCGGGCGAGGATGCGCACAGCTTCGTGCTGCGCACCGCACAGCGCACGCTGGGCAAGGCCATTTCCTGCCGGGACGAGGGCGAGATCTGTCTGCTGATCCGCGATGGCGAGGACATGCGCAGCGCCAAGCAGCGCGAGCTGTTCATCCAGCGCATCCGGCCCATCCTGCCCGATGCCATAGCCCTGCTGTCCGACCGCATCGACCAGCTGGATCAGGTGGCCCCCGCGCGCGAGGCCTGCGCGTGGAACCTGCAGGTCGCTGAAAAGATGGGCGCCCGCGGCTGGGTGGACCGGCGCAATGTCGGCTCGCTCCCCTCGCTCATGGCCGGGCTCAGCAGCCGGGTGGCCGACCGGTTCCTGACCGACACCATCGCTTGGCTGACCGAGGACGGCACCGACAAGGGCGAGGCGATGCTGCAGACGCTGGAGGCCTATCTGGCCACCGGGCGCCGCCCGCAGGAGACGGCGGATCTGCTGGGCATCCATGTCTCGACCCTGCGCTACCGCATCGGGCGGCTTACCGAACGCGCGGGCGTGGATCTGAACGATCCGGAGGAATGTTTCCAGCTGGAACTGGCTCTGCGCCTTCACCGGTTCAGGACTTCCTACAGATAGTAGGAATTTTTTCCAATAATCTCGCCAGTTTCGCGGGAGGACTGGTCCGAAACCTGCAGCCTAAAGTCATCTTCAGCACCCGCTGAACGACCGAAGGCTTCCCGACCATGCCCGATCCCGCCCCCTCTGCCGCCCCCTTCGACCGCGCCGACCTGCGCGCAGCCTTTGGCCGCTTCGCCACCGGCGTGACCGTCGTCACCACCTGCACCAAGGCGGGCGCACCGGCAGGCTTTACCGCAAATTCCTTCACCTCCGTCTCGCTGGATCCGCCGCTGCTGCTGGTCTGCATCGGCACCACCTCCCGCAATCTGGCGCTGTTCCGGGATGGCGAGGGGTTCGCCGTCAACATCCTTGCTGCCGACCAGACCGACCTTGCGGGGCGGTTTGCCAGCCGCGGTGATCGCGACCGCTTTGCCGAGGTGCCGTGGCAGGCCGGGCTCACCGGGTCGCCCCTACTGGAAGGCTGCGCCGCCGTATTCGACTGCACGCGGCACGAGGTGGTGGCGGCGGGCGATCACCTGATCCTCGTCGGGCGCATCACGGCGCTGCGGCGCAGCCCGCGCCCCGGCCTGATCTTCGCTGATGGCCGCTACACCCGGCCCGCCGCCGATCCCGCGCTGCGCGCAGGCGCCATACTGCACCGCGCCGGAAAGGTGCTGCTGCTGGCGGGGCGTGACGGCGGCTACCGCCTGCCGCTTTCCGCGCCGCAGGACAGCACCGGTGCCGCCATCGCCGCGCTGGAGACCGATCTGGCTGGGGCAGGCCCGGCGCGGGTGGCATGGGACAGCCCCTATGCGATTTTTGACAGCGCCGATGGCCTGACCCGCAACTTCTTCTTTCACGGCGAACTGGCGGCGGGATCCGACCTGCCCGAAGGCGCGGTGATGGTCGCGCCAGAGGCGCTGCCCACGCTCGCCGTGGCGGATCCCGGCGCGCGGGCGATGCTGCGCCGCTACGCCGAAGAGATCGGGGCGCGCCGCTTCGGCCTTTATGTCGACACCGCCGGTCCCCACGGGGCCGTGCTGCCGCTGACCGTGCCGCGGTCCGCTCCGTTTCAACCCGAGGACATCGTGCAATGACCCTGTTTACCACCGACGCGCTGGAAGGCCGCTGCCTGCCGCTGTTCATCAATAACGAATTCGTCCCCTCGCAGGGCCAGAGCTTTCCTAGCTATGATCCGGCGACAGGGGCGGAATGGTCCTCCATGCCCGATGCCACCGCCGACGAGGTGGACCGCGCCGTGCGGGCAGCCCGGGGTGCGATGACCAGTGCCGCATGGCGCGACATGTCCCAGACCGACCGCGGCAGCCTGATGTACCGTCTGGCCGATCTCATCTCGCAGAATGTCGACCGGCTGTCGCGGCTGGAAGTGCGCGACAATGGCAAGCTGCTGAAGGAGATGACCGCGCTGACCCATGCGGTGGCCGCCAGCATGCGCTATTTCGCGGGCATGGCTGACAAGATCGAGGGCACGACGATCCCGGTCAACAAGCCGGACATGCTGAATTTCACCCTGCGCGAACCGGTGGGGGTCATCGCCGCCATCGTGCCGTGGAATTCGCCGCTGCTGCTGCTGAACCGCGCCTTTTCCCCGGCCATCGCCGCCGGGAATGCCATGGTGGTGAAACCGTCGGAGCATTCCGCCGCCTCCATCCTCGCCTTTGCCGAACTGGTGGCGGAGGCGGGCTTTCCGCCGGGCGTGTTCAATGTTGTGACGGGCGGCGGTCAGACCGTGGGCGACGCGCTGGTGCGCCATCCCGAGGTGGACAAGATCGACTTTACCGGCGGGCCCGAAACCGGGCGGGTGATCGCCGCCAGCGCCGCGCAGAACCTGACGCCCGCGATCCTCGAACTGGGCGGGAAATCCCCCAACATCATCTGCGCCGATGCCGATCTGGACCGCGCCGTGACCGGTGTCGTCTCTGGCATCTTCGCGGCGGGCGGGCAGACCTGCGTCGCGGGATCGCGCTGTCTGGTCCATGACAGCATCTATGACGAGGTGGCCGAACGGCTGGTTGCCCGCGCCGCCGAGATCCGGATCGGCGCCCCCACCGAGGCCGACACCCAGCTTGGGCCGCTGGCGCTGTGGTCGCAGGTCGAAAAGGTGGGCCGCTTTGTCGAGGGCGCGAAGACTGCCGGGGCCAAGCTGCTGGCCGGGGGCGGGCGGGCCGAACAGATGGGCGCAGGCTGGTATGTGCAGCCCACGATCTTCGGCGACGTCACCAACGAGATGGACATCGCGCGGAACGAGATCTTCGGCCCGGTGCTGGGCCTGATCCGCTACAGCGACGACGAGGACATGATCGCCAAGGCCAATGACACGCGCTACGGGCTGGCCTCCGGCCTGTGGACCAATGACATGGAGCGCGCGATGCGCTTCATGCGCCGGATCAATGCCGGGATGGTCTGGATCAACACCTATCGCAGCCCCTCGGTCATGGCGCCGTCGGGTGGCTACAAGGACTCCGGCTACGGCAAGCATAACGGTTTTGCCGCGATCAACGAATTCACCCGCATCAAGACCGTCGTCATCGATTACTCGGGCAAGACGCACGATCCCTTCGTGATGCGGGTGCAGAGCTAACAGCCGGAGCAGGAGAGAAAGATGCGCTTTTCCATCGCAGTGAATCCGGGGCGCCCCAGCCCCTCCACCGACATGCGGCAGGTCATGGCCGAGGCTCTGGATCTGGTCAAGATCGCCGATCAGGGCGGTTTTGACGTCGCATGGACCGCCGAACATCATACGATCGAACTGACCGTGTCGCCGAACCCGTTCCAGACGCTGACCCATTGGGCCGGGCATACCCGCAACATCCGGCTGGGCACGGCCATCGTCTCTGCCCCCTACTGGAACCCGATCCGGCTGGCCGGAGAGGCAGCACTTTGCGACATCTATTCTGGCGGAAGGCTGGAAATGGGGCTGGGTCGCGGCGCCTATCAGTATGAATTCGACCGCATGGCGGGGGGCGTGCCCCAGCAGGAGGGCGGATCCTTCCTACGCGAGCTTGTGCCGGTGGTGAAGGGGCTCTGGGCAGGCGAATTTGCCCATGAGGGGAAACATTTCTCCTTTCCTGCCACCACCAGCGTGCCGCAGCCGCTGCAGAAGAACGTCCCGCTCTGGATCGCGGCGCGCGACGAAAGCACCTTCCGCTTCGCCGCCGAGAATGGCTGCAACATCATGTCCACGGCGCTGCGCAAGCCGGTTTCCGAAGTGGAGGATCTGCACCGCAAGTTTCTTGCCGCCACAGCGGGCGTGCCGGGGGCCGAAGGGCTGAAACATGCCACTCTGCGGACCTCCTGCGTCTTTGCTGACAAGGCGGGCAGCGATCAGGCGGTGCGGTCGATGATCGATTTCGGCCGGTCGTTCGAGAACCTCTTCAAGAACGTGGGCGAGGTGCGCAACGGCTATCCCGAGCCGGTCGATTTTGACGTGGTCGCCAACCGCAATGAATACCAGCCCGAACAGCTGCTGGAGAACATGATGTTCGGCCATCCCGAGCAGATCATCGAAAAGCTGGAGCGCTACCGCGCCATCGGCATCGACCATTTCATCTATGGCAGCTCGTTCTTCCTGCCGCATCGCAACGCCGTCCGCTCGCTGGAGCTGTTCTGCGATCAGGTGCTGCCGCATTTCCAGAAGCAGGACGCGGTCAGGGAAGCCGCACTGGCGCACTGACCCCCCTGCCCCGGCCAAACGGCCGGGCGCCCCATCACGACACAGAGGAGAGCCGGGTGCAGACCAGCGACAACCAGATCACCTATTATCGCGAAGGCAGCGGCACCCCCTTGGTGCTGATCCACGGTGTCGGCGCCAGCGCCGAAAGCTGGAGCCGGGTGGCGGAGCGGCTCAGCCCACGTTTCGACATCCTGCGCCCGGATCTGCGCGGCCATGGCGGCTCGGCCCGGATCGACGCGCCGATCACCATCGACACCTTCGCCGAAGATATGCTGCGGGTCATGGATGAGGCCGGGGTGGAAAAGGCCCATCTGGCGGGGTTCTCGCTGGGCGGGCTGATCACGCAGCGGCTGGCGGTGGGCTGGCCCGACCGGTTCGACCGGATCGCCATCCTGTCGGCGGTGGCGGGCCGCACCGAAGAAGAGCGCGCCAAGGTGGTGGCCCGGCTGCAGATGATCCGCGACGGCGGCATGACAGCGATCACCGGCGCCGCGCGCGACCGCTGGTTCACCGCCGCTTTCGCCAAGGAAAACGAAGCGCTGATCCGGCAGAGGATCGCGGAGCTGGAGGCGGTGCATGTGCCCTCCTACCTCGAAGCCTATCGGGTCTTTGGCCAGACCGAGCTGGTGCAGACGCTGGACCGCATCCGCCATCGCACGCTGGTCCTCACCGGGGAATGCGATGTGGGGTCCAATCCGCGCATGTCCGAAACCATGCACCGGCTGATCCCGGAGTCCGAGCTGCAGATCCTGCCGGGGCTGAAACACTCGATCCTGCTCGAAGCGCCGGATCTGATTGCCGACCGGCTGCTGAGCTTTTTCACCAGACCAGAGACCGCAGAGGAGATGCAGAATGGATGAGGCGCTTTATGCCAAGGGACTGGACCGGCGGAAGGCCACGCTGGGCGCGGAGTATGTGGACCGCGCGCTGACCAGCGCACCTGACTTCTCCAAGGAGTTCCAGAGCTTCATCACAGAATACTGCTGGGGCGCGGGCTGGGGCGATGACACGCTGCCGCCCAAGACCCGGTCGATGCTGAACATCGTGATGATCGCGGCGCTGAACCGGATGCATGAATGGGAGCTGCATTTCCGCGGCGCCCTGACCAATGGCGTCAGCATCGAGGAACTGAAGGCGATGATCACCCATATCACCATCTATTGCGGTGTGCCGGTGGGGGTGGAATGCCACCGCATCGCCAACCGGGTGCTGGCCGAACAGGGACTGCAGGCATGACCGGCGTCGTGATCCGCAAGGTCGTCGACTTTGTCGAGGACACGCTGGTCGAGGGGGGCAAGCCCGCTGCCAGACCGCTGCGTATGGCCGCCTGCGCCGCCGTGATCCGCAGCCCGTGGGGCAGCGCCTATGTGGAGGATCTGCAGCCCGGGATTCATGCGCATGCCGCCATTCTGGGAGAACTTCTGGTGCCCCGGCTGGTGGCGCTGATGGGCGGTCCGGAGGGCATCGAAGCCTTTGGCAAGGCCGCCGTCGTGGGCACCGGCGGAGAGATCGAACATGCCGCAGGCCTGATCCACACGCTGCATTTCGGCAATCTTTACCGCACGGGGGCCGGGGCCGACAGCTTCCTGCCCTTTACCAACAAGCGCGCCGGGGCGGGCACCGCGATCACCATTCCCATGACGCACAAGATGCAGGACTCCAAAGGCGCGCGGTCGCATTTCCTGACCATGGAATTCACCATCCCCGATGCGCCCGCCCCTGACGAGATCGTCGTCGCCCTTGGTGCCGCCAGCGGCGGGCGGGTGCATGAAAGGATCGGCGATCGCTTCAAGGACATGGCCTTCATGGGGGTGGATCAGGCGGGGCGCCCGCTCGACCCCAAGAAAGCCTGACACCCGGAAAACGGGCAGGCGGGGTTTCTCCCCCTGCCCGCGCCAAAAGGCTCTGCCCAAGTTTCGGACCGGGCCCGCACTGACTGCCCAATCTTCGGGCACAGCCTTGGCAAGCCGCGCCACGCCGCCAGAACAATATGTCAGACAGGTCCGTTACGCGTAAGCGCGTCGGGATCAGATAGGTTTGCTGCGCGGATCACGCAGTCAGGCTCGGTTGTGCTGGTAGCATCATGGCGTTCCGGAGCCGTCATGCCACATGCATTTTCGCGCGTTCGATGAAATCGGCGACCATGGCCTCGGCCCGTGCGGTGTCGCGCTCGAAGATGAAAAGGTGGTCGTAGTGCGCGCCATATTTAGGGTCGGCCTTGATACTGGCGTCATTCAGCTCCTCGATAACTGGCCGAAGAAACCGTCGTGTGGCACCTGGGCACGGATGCCAGTGGCCGTGCATCCCTCAGGATCGCTGGGCGAGAGCGGGTAGCCTCTCCTCCGGCATTCTCCCTTCGAGCACTGTGCCAGATTTTCTGGTACCGCTGAGGGCGGTCTGGCTGGCTGCGAAACCAGAACGTCTGAGCCCCTTGCAGGACGCTCTGGGCCGTAGTTCGGAATGCCCCCTGCGTCTCGCGTGGGGGCAGGCACGTCACAAGGCGGGGTCTGATTGGGCTGTGGGCCGGGGCTGCATCTGGTTTGAGGCTGCAGCGTGGCAGGCTTCGACCATGGCCGATATGGCGGGAGATGGGCCCTGCAGGAGCCAAACCTCGCCAGAGGAAACGCGGATTGTGGCCTGGCAAAGTTCGGCTGTCGGGAGCGGGGGGACGACCAGGTTCTCTGGACGCAGCACCCGGATCACCAGAGGTTCCCCCGGCGCGGCGGCAGCACCGATCCGGCGCAGGCGGGCCATCAGTCCGGCCCGGCTTTCGGCGCAGGCGGGGCGCCAAGCCAGTCCGTCAGCATCCGCAGCTGGCCCGAGATTTCGGTCAAGGCGCGCTGCTGGCGTGTCTGGCGGCTTTCGATCCGGTCCAGCGCGGCCTGCAGGGCGGGAGACAGCGTTTCTGACGCCATGAGGCTGCTCAGCCCCGCGAGCACTGTCTCGAAGCTTGCGGTGAGGTTGACGAGACTGTCGACAATGTCCGCCAGCTGCTGGGCCGCCCCTTCCTCGAGCGCGGCCTGTGCCTCCAGCAGCTGATGCAGTGGCAAGATCAGCTGGATCAGCGTCTCCAGAGCCTCCGAGACTTTGTCGGTCTGACAGGGGGGTGTTTCGGCGGGCAAGGATGGCATTCAGGATCTCCAAGTCATGGGACAGTAGGTCAAGGCGGGCGGCGAGGGGCGATAGGCCAACCCGGACGAGCCGGGTCAGGACAAGCCGGGCGGACAGATCGGGCAGCAGGCTCCGGAACCGATCGGTCAGGACGGCGAGGATGCGTCCGGGGCCAGCGGACCCAGCAAGCGCGCGAGCGCTCTGCTCAAATCGGAGATGGCCCTGTCGCGGGCACGGATCTCGGCTTCCAGCGCGTCGATTCTGCGGTCCTGTCGTTCGGCCCTCGCGATCTGATGGGTTTCGAGCGACTGCAGCTGCAACAGCAAGGCGCGCTCCATTGGGGTCAGTGCGGCGGAAGGAATCAGCATCTGGCAGCTCCGTGTCGAAGAGGCTGGGGGTCAGGCGTTGTGCGGGGATCAGGAGCGGCAGCGAGTGGAGGGGACGGTGCAGCCAGTCTCCGGCGGAAAACTCACTCTCGCGCCAGCGATCTTGTCCATAACGGCCTTGATTGAATCGCGCCCGCTGCCGCCAAGCTTGATCAAGGCGCGAGGGGGAAGTGGAAAGGTCAGCCTGGCGTCGCTGTAGATCATCCGGGTTTGGGGCAAGGGCCTCGGGCGCTGCGAATGTGTTCGACAGCAGCAGTCCCCGCAGTCGCATGCGGGCCTGTGGCGGGGCCCCGGGCGGACCGACCGTGACATGGTCATTGCCAATCCCATGCAGAACAAGACCCAAAGGCCGACAGGCATCGGCCAGCCAGTGCAGGCTGTCGCTGCGGTTTCGCAGCTGGCCTGCGGCATGTGCGTCAAGCAGGCCGTCAATCAGCTTCTGGCGTGGGCTTCGGGGCTGGCACATGTCGCTCCGTTGCTGTTTCAGCCACCAGTTTGGCGCGCCCAGCAGTCTCTGCCGCTCCGGGGCGCGGGGGTCGGACCAGCCGAAGCGCAGAGTCAGAAGATCCTCGACCGCCTCCCAAGCTGCCCGGCTTGCCGGGCCCGGGGGATCAGGGTTGAAAGCGCGAAGTGCGCCGTCAGGTCGTGCCACCCAGCGCGGCAGGAGCATGTTCAGCTCAAGTCGCTTCAGATGTGTGTGCGTCGTGATGAACGGCGGTGGGCGGAAGCGGACCGGAACCCCGGCGAAGCCGATCTCCAGGCAGAGCGCCAGCGCGAGGTTGACGGCACCACGCAAAGCCGGGTCACCTGCATTGAATTGGAGGGTGTCGATGTCCTCCGCCGCGAAGGACAGCACAGCTGAGCGGTATTTCAGGGCGCCGGGCGCGAGCCGGATCGCGGCGCGCGCCATTGCGGGATCGCCGCGCAGGATCTCCGGAGGCGGGTCGCGGCGGAAGAGGCGCGGCCCTGTGGCTGCCGGTTTGCGGATCTCCGGCGCGCTCATATAGCTCACCGCATCCTGCGCCGCGGGACCTTTCGGGTCACTGCCATGTCTGGAGAAGCTGATCAGCATGAAAAAGGTGCCTCCGTCGCATCAAGCACGGGTGACCCTGGCAAGGCCACCTGCCTAAAAGCGCGCTCGATGGCGCGCAGTTCTGCCTGCAGCAGCACGGCATCAAGCGGTGCGGCTGCTGCGGCGATGCGGTCTGACAGGTCCGACAGCTGCTGCTCGGCCGCGATGAGAGCCCGCGTCCGTTGCAGATTGTCCTGCCCCCTCGGCCTTGGCATGTCCGCATGTGCGCCGATGAGGTAACGGCTGACCGACTGGCCCGCGGCTCTGGCCGCCCCGGCGATGGCGGCGCGCTCGGCGGCGGTGACGTAAAGCGCATCCCAGCGGAGGCGCATGTCGGCAGCGGATTTGCGGGGGCGGGCCATGAAGCCTCCATCAAAAGGTTTTACCCCGGCGGTTCGAGGTGTCTTGCTCTGTAGATGTTGCTTCGCCCCTGCACCTGCACGTCTTTCTGTTGCACCGGTTCTGCATCACGGAGGCATCAGGGCTGGTACAACAGAGGAGGCACCCTGCAGGACGGGTGCAGCGTCGGCGACGATCCGTGCAGGGCCGGGCGGTCTCCCTGCATTGGTGTTGCGCCCCAAACTGGCGCCCAGCATAAGGCCGACTCGTGAAAACAAGAAATCATAATAAATTCAGATGCTTATCTCGATTTTTGGGCTGAATTTTCCGCCTGCATGCACAGATACATTCTGAGCATACACAAGAGCGAGCCGACGATGTCCCAGCCCCCTTCCCAGTCCCCGATGCCGCCGCTGAGCGAGCGGCTCATCGCCCAGGCCGAAGCCCTTTCTCCGGACCGGCCTGTCCCGCTGGTTTTTCGGATTGTCGAACTGCGGCGGGTACTGAGTCAGCTGAAGCTGAGTGGATTTAGCTGGGGGATGCTTGCCAGGCTGCTGGCGGAGGAGGGACTGCACATCTCGCCCGGAACCCTTCGAAACTACATGCGGCTGATCGGGCTTGCCGAAGCGCGTCTGCACGGGCTCGGGCAGATCGCCCCCTCAGATGCGGAGATTCATGCCGCGCTGCGCTTGGTCCGGGCGGCTCCTGCAGCTCGACGGTCGCCTTCCTGCCCTCCATCCGTCCTCTCGCCTCCTCCTGCTCCGATCCCCTTGGGGCTCCTTCATGCACGAGGCGCTCTGAACCGCAATCCGGACCGCGATCTCTGAAAGGATTCCTGAAAATGACCGAGTTCAGCCATTATATGTGCCTCACATCCAGCATGAAAGGCGGCGGGGGCAAGAGCACCTTGGCCTGCACATTGCTCGATTTTCTGCGTCGTCACGATGTGGAAGTGGCCGCGTATGACGCCGATGGCGCAATCGGCACGCTCAGCGACATGCATGCCGCGCGTGACGCGGACGGACGCCCCCATGATCCGCAGACTCCGCTTGAGGGGGTCGTCGCCTACAACATCCGCGACGAAAGTCGCGCGCTGCTTTTCAATTCTCTGGCAGCAGGACACCGGCATATTCTGCATGATGTGGCCGGAGGGGCGCTTGCAGACATGCAGCGGCTTTTTGGTGACGAAAACAGCCTGCGCAATTTTTTCCGCGCCCTGCGGTCGGCCCATGCCTGCGTGATCTTTTTCCATGTTGTGACACCAGACGTCAGCACGATTGAATCCGTGGCTCTGCATCTTGATCTGACCGAGAAGCTGGGCGATCTGGCCGGAAATGCCCGGCATGTTGCTGTGCTGAACCGTCACGGCGACAGGCAGGATCGAGACTTTCCGCACTGGTTCGGCTATACCGATGCCGCCGGCGTGGTGCGCGGCGGCAAGACACGGGCTCGTTTGATGTCCTGCGGCGGCGCCGAGATGTTTCTTCCCGCACTCAACGACCGTACCATGTCGATGCTCAAGGAACTCCGGCGGCCCTTCGCAAAAGCGGTATACGATCCAGCCCTGTCCTTCATTGATCAGCAGCGCGTGCAAATCTTTATGGAGGATTTCGAAAACGCGCTGACGGCTGACGTGCGCGGCATGCTGGGACTCAGCGCATGAACCGCACGCCGAACGCTTCTCGCCTGTGGCATTATATGATCGCACACGGGCCGTTGGGCAAGGATCTGGAAGAGCGCATTCTGGACCGGGTGCATCGGGCGGGCTGGTCGCTCGACGATCCGGTCAGCATCCAGATCGCACATGACACCCTCAGTGAGGCGCGAATGAACGCTTTTCTGGACAAGACGGGGGCGTTGCCCGACCGGATCGAGCAGGCAACGGTCAGGGCGCTGCGTCAGGTGGAGAGCCAGGGTCGGCGCGACATCGAGGCCCGGCAGCAGGTGGTCGCGGCCGCTGTCACCGCCGAGGTCGCCCGTGCGCTGCAAACTAATCTTCCGCAGCTCGCACGTTCCTTGCGCGCGCATATGGCACAGAAACTGGCAGCGATCATGCTGGTGCTAGCACTTCTGTCGCTGGCGGGGGGCTATACTCTGGGGCGGCAGGAAGCCAGCTGGCTGGGGCAGGACTATGCCGAGCTCGCCCTCGCGCCGGATGGCCATCGCTGGCTTCAGCTGCAAAGCTTTAACGGTGATCTCGACATGACAATTGCCCAGTATTGCCGGCCCGACCAGCAGGGCCATATCCCGACCGAAGACGGTCGAGAGGCCTGCGCTGTGCCGCTTTGGCTTGAAGGTCCTGCGCCGTCGCCCGCAGGTGCGGTGACGACCGGCTCCCGTCTCCGCGCGCTTGTTGCGCGCCTGCCCGTGGGTACAGGCGTCGGGCTTGGTCTGCTGTTCGGAATCGGACTGGCCTTCCTCTTCTCCCGCAGGAAGTGACCTCGAACCATCTCCGAGCAACGCAGTGACAGGATTCGTATTCGGCGATGACGCTCGCCTCCGCCTCCTCACTCGTCAGCTTTCCCCAATCAAACTGCATCAGTCAAAGGTGGATTAGGTTGGCTGAGATTCCCGGCTTATGTATGGGTACCCCCATTCATGCCGCGCGACAATCAGGGTGAGACGTCGTAGTGGTCCTGTGGTGAAGGAAGGGCGTAGCCCGACCGGAAGCACAGCACCACCGCTATCCCCGGGCGCCTGGTCACGCGTGAACTGACGGCCCTGCTCGAGTACCTTGACAGCCCTGCAACTCGGAAGCGATGGCCTCGGCAACCTCTTGCGTGTTCGCGGAACCGCCGCAGTCTGGGGTGAGGCGCTCCGGTGCTCCGGCCACAGTCTCGACGGCGGCCATGATCGCCTTCGCGGCAGCCGCCTCTCCCAGGTGCTCGAACATGAGCGCGCCAGACCAGATGGTCGCGATCGGGTTCGACAGGCCTCTCCCGGCTATGTCTGGAGCGGATCCATGCACGGGTTCGAACATCGAGGGCACGCCCCCGGACGGGTTCACGTTCGCCGAGGCCGCAAAACCCAGACCGCCCTGGATGGCGGCACCGATGTCGGTGAGGATGTCGCCGAACAAATTCGAGGCCACGACCACATCGAGCGACCCGGGATGGGTGATCATCCGCGCAGCGATGGCGTCGACATGGTAGCGTGTCACCTCGACGTCAGGATATTCAGCCGAGAGCGCCTCGGTGACTTCGTCCCAGAACACCATCGAATGCTTCTGCGCGTTCGACTTCGTGACCGAGGCCAGCTTGCCGCGTCGTCTACGCGCCTGCTCAAAGCCGTAGCGCAGAACACGTTCGACGCCGCGGCGGGTGAAGATTGAGGTTTCCACTGCGACCTCGGCGGGGGTGCCGACGTGGACTCGGCCACCGGCGCCGGAATATTCGCCCTCGGTATTCTCGCGGATGCAAAGGATGTCGAAATCCGTTGCCCGAAGCGGACCGGTAACTCCTGGCAGCAGGCGGTGCGGTCGCATGTTGACGTAGAGGTCAAAAGCCTTGCGGATGGGGAGGAGCAACCCGTGCAGCGAGACGCTGTCGGGCACCCTATCGGGCCAGCCCACCGCCCCGAGCAGGATGCTGTCGTGCCTCCGCAATTGCTCCACCCCGTCCTCGGGCATCATACGTCCGGTCTCCAGGTAGCCGTTGCAGGACCAAGGATAGACCGTTTCTTTGAGCGTGAACCCGTTCTGCCCAGCTGCCTTGCGGAGCACCGGCATCGCCGCTTCGACGACCTCTTTTCCGATCCCGTCTCCAGGGATCAATGCGATATCATATGATCGCATCTGCGGCCTTTCTCTCCTCCAGTCCGCCGAAGCAGACGTATTTCTGATCCAGGTAATCCTCGATCCCGTATTTCGAACCTTCCCTGCCGAGGCCACTCTGCTTCATTCCGCCGAAAGGGGCGACCTCGGTTGTGATGACCCCTTCGTTCACACCCACAAGTCCGTATCTCAGTGCGCTGGACACCCGAAACGCGCGCCCAAGATCCGTGGTGTAAAAATAGCAGGCCAACCCATAGCGGGTGTCATTGGCGACGCGTAGGGCCTCCTCCTCGGTCTCGAAGCGGAACACCGGTGCAACCGGGCCGAAGATCTCCTCGTGCGCGAAATCCATCGCGGCGGAGGCGTCGGCGATGACGGTCGGCTGGAAGAAGAGCCCCTTGCTCCGCGCCCCACCGGTGACAACACGGCCCCCCTTGGCCCGCGCATCGGCCACAAAGGCCTCTGCCCCGACCACCGCCTTTTCGTCGATAAGCGGCCCGAGGGTCACGCCCTCTTCGAGGCCGGACCCCGCGCGAAGCGCCTCGACAGCACGGGAAAAGGCTTCGACGAAGCGGTCATGAATCCCAGATTGCACGTAGATGCGGTTGGAACAGACGCAGGTCTGGCCGGCGTTGCGAAACTTGGACGCCACTGCTCCTGCAACGGCTTGGTCAAGGTCCGCGTCGTCGAACACGATGAAAGGCGCGTTGCCTCCCAGTTCCATCGAGCAGCGTTTGACGCTGTCCGCCGCCTGCCGCAGCAGGGTCTTGCCCACCTCGGTCGAACCGGTGAACGTGATCTTGGCCACGTCCGGATGCGATGTCAGCACGCCGCCGATGGCGCGGGCATCGCCCGTCACGATGTTCACGACGCCGGATGGAATTCCCGCCTCCTCGCACAGCACGCCCCAGGCCAGCGCGGAAAGCGGTGCCTGGCTGGCGGGCTTGGCCACGATGGTGCAGCCTGCCGCCAGTGCCGGCCCGATCTTGCGCGCGAGCATGGAAGAGGGAAAGTTCCACGGCGTGATCGCTCCCACCACCCCTACGGGCTCCGGCGTCACCATGAGACGTCGACCCTGCCAGGGCGAGGGGATGGTGTCGCCGTAGACACGCCGCGCCTCTTCAGCGAACCAGCGGATGTAAGCAGCCGACATGCCCACCTCGCCGCGCGCCTCGGCAAGCGGCTTGCCCTGCTCGCGGGTCAGAAGCTCGGCCAGCGCGGGGCCGTGCGCGTCGATAAGGTCTGCGAGCCGGTGCAGCATCCCTGCACGCTCGGCAGCAGTCAGAGCCGCAAAGGCCGGAAAGGCGGCGCGGGCGGCGGCAACCGCGAGTTCGGTCTCGACTGCGCCGGCGTCGGGAACTTGGCCGACTGAGCCGCCGGTGGCCGGGTCAGTCACCTCGATGACCGCGCCGCCCTCCGCCGGAACCCATGTGCCGCCGATGTAGAGGCGGTCGCGCAGAAAGTCTCTCCAGCCCCGCGCGCTGGTGCTCGGCTTCTCCATCTCACGTCTCACGCCTTGCCCGCCGAACCGCTGACCTCGAGCTTGCTCAGCACAAGACCGTCGACGATCTTACGGCCGCGCTCGAAGCAGGCATAGATCGAGTCTCCGGCCTCGACCCCGGCATGCACGCCACGCAGGAAGCCGAGCCGCAGTTCGGTGCCCACGTTGAGTTTCTTCATGCCCATGCCGAAGGCTTTTCGCAGAGCGGTGTCTGGGATGCCCGAGCCACCGTGCAACACCAGCGGCGTGTCTGTGACGCCGACAAGCTGCGCGAGCAGCTCGAAATCCAGCTTCGGTTCGGCTTTGTAGATGCCGTGCGCGCTGCCCACTGCCACTGCAAGTGCATCGACCGAGACATTGGAGACGAATTCCTCGACCACCGCAAGATCGACCTTGTTGGCCTGCTCCTCGGTCACGACCATATCGTCCTCGACCCCGGGGATGCGGCCGAGCTCGGCTTCAACCGACACACCCAGAGGACGGCAGAGGCCTAGCACGTGGTTCGTGACCTCAATGTTCTCGGCGAGCGGCCGAGCCGAGCCGTCAATCATGATCGAGGTAAAGCCCGCGCGCAGCGCCTGCATGATTTGATCAGGGTCCTCCGAGTGGTCAAGATGCAGGCACACCGGCAGCTTGGAACGCGCGCAGTAATCCCGCAGCATCGCCGCGATGGGGGCGATTTTGCCATCCTTCACGGCGCCCTGCCCGACGCCCACGATGATCGGCGCGGCATATTCTTCGGCAGTGCGCAGGAAGGACTGGGTGATCTCAATACAGTCGGTGTTGAACTGCACGACCGTGTAGTCCCGCGCCACAGCGTCCGCGAGAAGTTCATTCATGGGAACCAGGGGCATGTGTCAGGTGGTCCTTTCTGTTGCGCTCAGGCTGCGGGCGTGGCGCTCGGCCTCGTCCCGCGTTGGAATGGCGCTGCGTCCCCCGACGGAACGGGTGGTCAACGCAGCGAAAGCGTTCGAAAATGCGAGGATGCGGTGCAGTGGCCAGCTCTCGAGCAGGCCGAACTGGAAGGCGCCGTGAAAGTTGTCGCCGGCGCCGGTAGTGTCGCGAACGGCGATGTCCCGCAGGGGGCCGACCGAGACAATCTCGTCTCCGCGCAGCGCGAGGCTGCCAGCCTCACCCAGCGTGATGCAGACCGTTTCGGGCCCCATTGCGGCGAAGGCTTGTGCGAGTTCGAGTGGGTCCGTTACCCCCGGAAGCTGGCGTCGCGCCGAGGCGATATCAGGAATGTAGATGTCGACGTCCCGCAGAAGCTCGGGCAGCACCCTGCCGTCGATATTTCCGCCGTCCAATAGCACCGGCACCCCGCGGGCCCGAGCCGCCGGGGCGACATGGCGCACCAGCGCCGGGTTGTTTCCGTCGGTCAGTACCGCGCGAGCGGAGTCGATCCGGTCGAGCTCGATTTCATGCAGGCGGATGGCGTTGATGCACCCGCCGTAGACCGCCATCGCCCGCGCACCCGACGGCTCGATCATGACCGACGCGACAGTTGAGGGGACGCCCGGCAACCGCTGCGCGCCGGACAGATCGATGCCGTCGTCGGCAAGCTCGGCCAGGATCAGATCACCGATCCGATCGTCGCCCACCGCCGTGACAAGGCCTGCCCGGGCGCCGAGACGGGCCAGCGCGGTCGAAGCAGTTGCCGCCGGACCGCCACCGCCCGCCGCATAGCCCGAGGCAGGGATGCGCGTGTCGCTTGCGGGCAAGCCTGCGACCTCGACCAGCAGATCAAAACCGGCGCTGCCGAAACTCAGGCAGTCAAGCGGTCGCATCGGCGGGTCCGTTTGGCCGGATCGCGACCTTGAGGCCGACGCCGCGGCGAGCGGCATCGAAAGCCTCCTGAGTGTTCTCGACGCCGAAATGATGGGTGATGATCCCCTCAAGCCCGAGCTTCGGCATCAGCTGCAGGATGCGGTGGTGGGTGAAGGGATTGCGGATCGACCCAAGGATTGCCAGCTCGCGAGCAAAGACGAGGTTAGGCTCGATCTCGATCATGCGGCCCGGCGCCATCACGCCGAAGAAGAGCACCCGCCCGGCGTAGCAGGCGAGCAGGGGCGCCTGCGCCGCGGTGGCGGGAACGCCCGCCGCGTCGATCACCACATCGGCGCCGAGACCGCCGGTCCGCGAATGCACCTCGTCCAGAAGATCGGTCGTAGCCGGATCAAAGGCCAGCTCGTAGCCGAAGCCCTGGATCGCCTCACGGCGGGCAGCGTTGGGTTCCGAAAAGATAATCTGCGCCGCGCCGCACTTCTCGGCCAGCTTGGCCAGCAGGATCCCGGCGGCACCGCCACCGAGGATCACCACTGTATCGCCGATGCCGACGTTCAGCCGCTCGATGCCATTCATCACGCAGCCCAGAAGCTCGGCCAGTGCCGCCTGCTCGAGAGGCAGCCCCTCGGGAAGCTGGTAGACCACATCGTGGCGCACTGTCGCATATTGCGCGAAGCCGCCGTTTAGGTTGATGCCCCAGGCGAGCCGGTCGATGCACAGGTGCGGCTTGCCGATGCGGCAGGGCTTGCAGCAGCCGCAGTAGATATGCGGCTCGACCGAGACGGCATCTCCCGGGCGGCAGGTGGTCACGCGGTCTCCCACCGCTTCGACATGGCCCGAGAACTCGTGGCCGAGCACGACCGGCGGTTTTGCCTCGAATTTCTTCTCAAGGATGTGAAGGTCGGTGCCGCAAATGGTTGCTGTGTCGATGCGCAGCAGCACCTCGTCGGGGCCCGGCTCCTGCACCGGGATCTGGCGCAAGTCGAGGGTTTCGGTTCCGTCGAAGACGGCGGCATTCATCAGTCTGGTCATGGCACGCCTCGAAATTAGAAGAAGGTTGTGAGGAAGAGGCCGACGTCGGGCACGAAGATCACCAGCAGCAGCACCGCCATCATCACACCCAGGTAGGACGGCAGATAGCGGAACAGCGATGACAGCGATGTGCGCGCAATCGCCATGGTGATGAACAAGATCCCGCCCACCGGCGGCGTCACACCGGCGTAGACAAGCGTCATCACCATCACGAGCGAAAAGTGGATCGGGTCAATGCCGTACTGCGCGGCCACTGGCATGAGGATTGGAGCCACCAGGATCGTGGCCGAGATCGTCTCGACGAACATGCCGAGCAGCATTAGGAATACCACCAGCAGGCACAGCAGCAGGTAGCGGTTGTCAGTAATACCCGTCAGGAAATCCACGACCAGCCCGGGGATCTGTTCGTAGGCGACGATCCAGCTCAGGACCGAGGCACCTGCGATCACCAGCATCGCCATCGCGGTTAGCGCTGCGGCCCGGACCAGCACCTCGACGAGCTGGTCGAACTTGAGCTCGCGATAGATCACCCCACCAATGAAGACCGCGTAGGCCACGGCGATCGCGCCGGCTTCTGTCGCGGTAACGATGCCGCCGATGATGCCCCCGACAATGAAGAAGGGCATAATGAGCGCCCAGACAGCATCCTTGCCGGCGGCGAAGAACTCGGCCCGGGTGGCACGGCGTTCGACCCGGAGGTTATGCACGCGGCCATAATGCCAGGTCAGTGCCATGAGGCCGAGCGCGATCAGGAGCCCCGGAACGATGCCCGCGATGAAAAGCTTGGAGACGGAGACACCCGTCAGCGAGGCGAAGATGATCATCGTCAGGCTGGGCGGAATGATCGGCCCCAGCGAGCCGGCCATCGCCTGCAATGTCGCGGCAAGCCCGCGGGGGTAATTCTCGCGCGCCATCGCAGGAAGGGTGATCGAGCCCACCGCGGCAGTGTCTGCAGCTGCCGAACCCGAAACCCCCGCGAAGATCACGCTGGTCAGGATCGAGACCTGCCCCAGCCCACCCCGCAGGTGGCCGACAGCAGCCTGAGCGAAACGGACCAGCCTGACCGAGATCCCGCCCGCGGTCATCAGTTCGCCCGCAAGCATGAACAGCGGAATCGCCATGAGGCTGAAGCTATCGACGCTAACAAAGAGGCGCTGCAGCACGATAGCCAGCGGGATCTCGGAACCGAAATAGATGCCGAGCACGGCCGCACTGCCCATTGCGAAGGCGATCGGAACACCCGCGAACAGGAAGACGAGAAATGCAATGAAGGTGATCAGGGCCATGTCAGTGCGCCTCGGGGCGAAGGTGGTCGGGGTTACGCAGGCGGGCGATGCAGTAGGCCACCTGTGCGATCAGCATCCCGAAACATCCGATCGGGATGGCGAGATAGACGAAGCGCATCGGGATGCGCAGCATGGACGACACCTGTTTCATGTCGGCGGTCGCCTCGACGCCCAGCCAAACTGCAAGCCCCAGAAACAGGCAGACGATCACGTTCGTCGCCACGAAGACTACGGACCAGGCCAGGCGCGGCAGGGTCTCGAGGAACAGCTCGAATGTGATGTTAAGCCCCTGACGCACCGCGAGGATGCCGGAGAGATAGACCAGCCAGACGAACAGATAACGCGCGCCCTCCTCCGCCCAGGCGATCGACATGCCCACGAAGTAGCGAAAGACGATCTGCGCGAGGATCATCGTGACCAGCGCGACGAACAGCAGCGCGATGAAATATTCGAAAGCACGGAAGAGCCCATGCATGCCTCAACCCTCCAGCATGGTGCGGCGACTGCCGCGTGGGCCCGGCGTTCACCGGGCGAAAGCTGTGCAGTCCGGGCGCTCGTCGCCCGGACGCAGCCTGGCGACAGCCGAGATCAGCGCGTCTCTTCGATGATGCTCCAGAGTTCGTCCGCGCCGTTATCGGCGACGAAGGCCTCGATCATTGGAGAGACCGCCTCGCGGAACGGCGCGAGATCGGGCGACGAGAAGGTAACACCCTCGGCTTTTAACTTCTCGCGGAACTGGTTGTCGATTTCGGCATTTGCGGTGCGGAAGTGGGCCGCGGCCTCAGCGGCAGCCTCGGTGATCGTAGCCTGCTGCTCTTCACTCAGGCGGTTCCAGGTGATGTCGCTGATGTTGAGCACGTTGAACGTCAGGTTGTGCTTGGTTTCGATCCAGTGCTTCGCGACCTCGGGAACTCGGATCGTGTAAATGAACTCCTTATGGCCCTCCATTCCGTCGACCACATGGGTTTGGATGGCGGTGTAGGCTTCGCCCGAAGGGATCGGCGTCGGGTTTGCACCGAGGGCCCGGAAGGTATCGATCAGAACCGGCGCTTCCGGGGTACGCACCTTGATCCCCTTGAGATCGCCGAGCGTTTTGACATCCTTTTCCGCGAGCAGCGTGTCGCGGAAGGCCACCGGGATCATGCCGAGCACCTGGAAACTTCCGGCGTCCGCGACACGCGCCTGCACGGCGTCGAGCAACCCGTCCTCCATCGCGCGGTACGCGTGATCCATATTATCGAAAACATACGGCAGATCTAGCGTGCCAAGCGCCAAGTCATAATTGGCGACGACCCCGATATCGGCATAGCTCATGTCGATGGTGCCCAGCTCGAGCCCTTCGAGCAGCTCGCGCTGTCCGCCCAGCTGGCCAGCAGGGTAATTCTGAACCTTGATGGCGCCGTCCGACTTCTCTGAGACGAGGTCGACAAAGACCTGCGCGAATTCCCGATTGGTGCTGTGCTCGGCGGGCACGTGATGCCCGAGGCGCAAGGTCAGATCGGCTGCGGCGGCGGGCGACGCAACCTGAACGAGCGTGGTGGTGACCGCGAAAAGGCCGGCGTGAACGTATTTCATGGTGTCCTCCCTAGATGGCTTCGGCAGCAGGACGGAACCGTCGATCGCCCAGCTCCGCTGCCGTGTTGTTTTTTGGCATTTTTTGTAATCATGTCAACATTTGTGTGCAATCTTCTACAATTTTTTGACATTCAGGCGGAAGTGAATGAGTATATTAGGACAAAATTCCCAGAAAAGGTTCCAAACTCGACATGAAGCGCCGCGCGGAAAGACATGAGATCATCCTCGAGTTGGTGCGTGCGAACGGCTTCGCCGCCATCGACGAGCTGGCGCGGGCCTGCGACATCTCGGGGCAGACCGTCCGGCGGGATCTATCCGAGCTCGAGGCGCAGGGCCTCATCCAGAAATACCATGGCGGCGCCTCCTGGGCCGGACAGGCACCCAAGCCCAGCTATGCGCTGCGGTCTGCTACCCACGTAGAAGAAAAGCAGATCGTGGCCCGGCTGGTCGCCCGTCTCGTGAACGATGACGCGTCGCTCTATCTCGCCGGCGGTTCGACCCTTGCACTGGTGGCCAAGGAACTGGCTGCGCGCAACCGCCTGTTCATCGTGACCAACAACCTTCAAGCTGGCCTCGCGCTTTACGAGAACGACACGCTGCGCGTGATGGTCGCGGGTGGCATGATCCGCAGCGAAAGCGGCTCCCTGACCGGTGAGGATACTCTCAAGGTCATTCGCCGTTTCATGCTGGACTTTGCGATCATCAGTGCCTCTGGAATCACGGTGGACGGAACAATCTTGGAGCGTGACCAGGAGGTGGTCGCCCCGATCACCGAGATGTCCGCGACATCGCGTAAAGTGATCCTTGCAATTGACGGAAGCAAATTCAGCGATGTGGGCACGATCAAATCCGGTTGGATTGGCGATGTTGATACGCTCGTCTGCGACGTGATACCGCCAGCCAGCATCTTACGGCTTTGCAAGGAGAACAACGTTACCGTGGTGACACCCGAGGCACTTAGCGAGGGAACCGCCCTGACCAGCTGAACGCTACACGCTGGCCTGCGTGGACGCCGCCGAGATACGCCGCCCTATCAAACGCCATCACCCATTCCCCAGCGCAGCTCGTCCAGAGGCGCATAACAGCAATGAGAGATTCACTAAATTGGCGAGAAGACTATGAATCATAGCATAAAATGAAGGAACGCGATGATGCCGATGGAAACCTATTTGATCTATTTGGCGGCAGTCGCAGTTTTTCACGTCACCACCTGATGCAAGTGTAAGCGTCCGCTCAGGCCACGTGGCTTGACCAGTTGCATGTATGGACGCTCGCCGTTTGCAAGGGTTTTCTTGTCTTGATGTCGACAGGTTGGGGGGGGTCATGTATTCGGCCCTTGAACCGCTCCGGGTTTGCCGGCAACTGTATTCAGCTTGGCTGAACTTCCCGAAAGCAGGTTCCGTCCGCGACCATGCTGTTGAGCACGCTGAGCAGCTTCTTGGCCGTCGCCGTCAAGGCGACCTTCACCGGTTTTCCTGTGTCCTGCAGCTTCTTTCGGAAGGCTCTGAACGTCGCCGAGTGCCGTGACGCATGGAGTGAACTCCGGCTCAGGTAATCAACATCTTCTCCTTGCAAGAAAAAAGCCCCCGCACAACGGCGGGCGGCCCAGCGGACGGCAGCGAGTAATGCATGAAAAAAGAGCAACTCGTCTTCGCTTCGGGCAGCCCCTGCACGTACCCGCAGGACTTTTGTACACATTATGTGAATAATACTCGTGATTATTTCCATAAATTTAGATTATATATCGTATAAGCTGCGGCTAGCGTGTTCTTGCGAGCGTGGTCTGCAGTGAAACCTGCGCATCCCCAACCAAGGTTCGCCGTACTTTGGGAAAGCGCGGCCTTGGTCTGGACGGTCCGGTGCCGGACGGTGGCGAACACGCTCTCGTTCGGGGTGCCCACCCCAATGCTCGGCCAGGAAGTCGTAGAACGCAAGCAGGGCCTCGCGATCCTTCGTCAGGCAGGCCACTGCCTTTTCGAACTTGCCCCCGTATTTCTCGGCGAAGGTCCTCATGGCTGGTTCCGCAGCGGCGCGGGTTTCGGCCTGCCAGATCTCACGCAGGTCGGCCTTCATCGCCGGCGGCATGGATTTCGGGAACTTGTTCAGCATGTTGGCCGTCTTGTGGAACCAGCACCTCTGGTGGCGTGTGCCAGGCAAAACCTTTTCGAGCGTTTTCCAGAATCCGATGGCCTCGTCGCCCAGTCGCAAACCTCGCCATGCTGCCCGAGGTCATCGTGGTGCGACTCAACGAAGCGACGCTCATAGCCCCTGATTTCGGATTTCAGGTCCGCCTGCACGATGCCCCCGAGAGCGGTGAAGGATACGTCCTCCTGCGGATCGACGGGATCTCGCTCGGCCAGACGCCGAACCCGGCGCGGGCGGCCGTGATACGCTGGCTGTATTGAAGGCGGTCGGTCATGTAGGCTGCCAATTGCTGATCGGTGACGGGTTTGCCCGGCAAGGTCGGATCTTCGTTGGGCAGCAGAGACTTCGACCCTACCGGCCTGCAGCGGCCAGCCTGCGTTCGCTTGGCGAATAGTTCTCAGGCCACTCCGGGGGTAACGCGCCCGCCTCCATGAGCCGCAACGCGCATGCGGTCTCCCAGTCGCAGTCGCGCACGAGCGTCACGATTTCTCCGACTTCGACCATTCTATAAACACCGCAAGACGGGGACTGCTTGTTACAGCTGGACTTGACGGGAGCTCGTGGCGCTATCGGCACATGACCCGTCGCAATGGAAATCCTCCCGGACTATGAATGCCATCTAGCGGCTGAACGAGGAATTCCGACGCCGCATCAAGATCCAGACCGTGCTGCCATGCGCCGAGACCGTGCCAATGCTCCCCTGAGCACTGTTGGCTCCGGGCAGAGCCAGATGCGGAAGCTTGATGGATGGGAGACCCTGTCCCAGGCCCTCAAGCCGATGCCTCTTGTCCTCGCCGGAAGGAAATTTCCACAGAATTCGCGACACGACCTCAGCAGAAGGCTACGGCGAGGGATCATCGACCCTCCTCCCATTCGTGATCGCTCTGTGGTTTACGTAAGCACAAATATTGTTGCTACAATCAACAAAATCATCGAAGCCGCATCGAGGGAAGAGGTCTGACTGTCAGCGAATATCATCGTTAAATAACTGATATATAACAATTATATCCTTGACTTCGTGTCTGAAAAATTTGGTTGATTTTTAGTTCAATATCGATGATAACAACAACGATATTGGAGGGGAGCTATGCCGAATATCGTGATCTGCGAATGCTTCGCCCGCGACGGGCTGCAGCATGAGCCCGCCCCGCCCGCCACTGCGGTCAAGTTGTCGCTGCTGGCGGATTTCGCCGCTGCGGGCTTCCACCGGATCGAGGCGACCAGCTATTCCCATCCCGGGCGGGTGCCGGGTTTTGCCGATGCCTCGGATCTGCTGGCGCGGCTGCCGCGCCGTCCGGGCGTAGCCTACAAGGCGACCTGCCCAAACCCCCGCGCCGTGACCCGCGCGCTGGAGGATCTGGCCGCCGGCCACGGGGCCGAGGAGATCTCGCTCCTCGTTTCAGCGACGGAGGCGCATACCCAGCGCAACCTGCGCGCCAACCGTGATGCGCAATGGGCGCGGGTTGCCCAGATGGCACAGATGGCGCAGGGCCGATTCCGCGTGGTCGGCGTCATCTCCATGGCGCTGGGGTGCCCGTTCGAGGGGGCGGTCGATCCGGGTCGAGTGGTGGCCGATGCCGCGCGCTTTGCTGATCTGGGCTGCAGTCTGCTGACGGTGGGCGATACCATCGGCGCGGGCACGCCGCAGCAGGTCCGCAGGCTTTTTCGGCGCCTGCTGGACGAGGTGCCGCAGATCGTGCCGGTGGCGCATTTCCACGACACGCGGGGCAGTGCGATCGCTAATTGCATCGCCGCGCTCGAGGCCGGGGCAACCCATTTCGACAGCGCGATGGGGGGGGTCGGCGGGCATCCGACGAAAATCAGCTACGGTGCCGGTGACACAGGCAACGTCGCGACCGAGGATCTGATTGCGCTGTTCGAGGCCGAGGG
The DNA here is from genome assembly GCF_900100085.1 of Salipiger marinus. Taxonomy (GTDB): domain Bacteria; phylum Pseudomonadota; class Alphaproteobacteria; order Rhodobacterales; family Rhodobacteraceae; genus Salipiger; species Salipiger marinus. The sequence goes on along the minus strand of NZ_FNEJ01000029.1, from coordinate 30,610 downwards.
TCTGGACCACGGCATCGACATGCTGGCGCTGATGCGCGCCTCGCAGGCCTGCGAGGAGGCGCTGGGGCGGCGGCTGATGTCGCGCGTGGCGCGGACGGGATTGTGGCGCGACGCCGCCGAGACGAGGGAGAAGGAGGATGTTTGATGTGTCCGACGAGAAACTGGTGCTGATCGAGGATCGCGATGCGATCCGCATCGTAACGATGAACCGGCCAGACAAGCTGAACGCGCTGAACACCGCACTGACCCAGCAGCTGCTGGATGCGCTGCTGGCCGCCGATGCAGCAGAGGGTGTGCGCGCGGTCGTGATGACCGGTGCAGGGCGCGGGTTCTGCGCTGGGGCCGACCTGCAGGAATTCAAGCACCTGACCCCCGCCCAGGCCGGCGCGGTTGAGGCGCGCGCCGATTTAACCTGCCGCTTGCAGGTGGCCATGCAGAAGATGGCCAAGCCGGTGGTTGCCGCCGTGCATGGCGCCGCCATCGGCGGCGGCGCGGGGCTTGCGATCGGTTGCGACATGGTCGTTGTCTCGGACAGCCTGAAATTCGGCTACCCCGAGGTGAAACATTCCATCGTGCCTGCGCTGGTGATGACCGGCCTTGTCCGCGCGCTCGGACGCAAGCAGGCGTTCGAGATGATCTCGCTGGGTCAGCTGATCGGCGCAGAGGAGGCGCTGGCGCTGGGGCTGGTGAACCGCGTGGTCACTGGCGATCCGCTACCCGCCGCCCTGGAGATCGCCGAAGCCTGGGCCAAGGCCGAACCGCGCGCCATGCGGGCCGCGAAAAGCCTGATGTACCGGGTCGAGGATCTGCCGCTGGACGCCGCGATGCTGGCGGGCCGGGACGTGAACGCACTGATGCGCTCGTTCCGGGAGAGGGAGGCATGAGGCCACTCGATGGCATAAAGGTTGTCGACTTCAGCCGCGTGCTGGCTGGCCCCATGGCCACGCAGGTCATGGCCGAATACGGCGCCGAGGTCACCAAGATTGAGCGCCCCGGCGACGGGGACGAGAGCCGCGTGTTCGAGCCGGTTTTCGACGGCGGGCACAGCGCTTACTACGCGGCCTTCAACCGTTCGAAACGTTCGATCGCGGTGGATCTGAAGTCCGAGGAGGGGCGCCAGCTGGCGTTCGATCTTGCGGCCTCCGCGGATGTGCTGGTGGAAAATTTCTTGCCCGGCGGCATGGCCAGCATGGGCCTAGGATACGAGGTGTTGAGGGAGGCCAATCCCGGCCTCGTCTACGTCTCGAACACCGGCTTCGGGCAGACCGGGCCCTATGCCAAACGCAAGGGCTACGACACGATATTTCAGGCGTTGTCGGGCGTCATCGACCTGACGGGCCACCCGGACGGGCCGCCGGCCAAGGTGGGGCTGCCGTTTGCCGACCTGACCTCGGGTCTGTGGATCCTGATCGGGGCGCTGACGGGTCTGCTGGGCCGGGTACGCTCCGGGCAAGGGTGTCATGTGGACATGGCGATGATGGACGCGCAGGTCAGTCTGCTGAGCCTGCCGGCAGCGCGCTACTTTGCGCTTGGCGAAACGCCCACACGGACGGGCACGGAACACCTGGGCCGTGTGCCGTCCTCGGCCTTTGCCTGCAAGGGTGGCGAGTGGCTGTTCATTTCGGCCTCGGACCAGCATTGGCCACTCTTGTGCGGCGCGCTGGGGCTGGATGGCATGGCCGACGACCCTAGCCTTGCGCGCAACATCGACCGCGTGGACCGGCGGGCCGAGGTGACGCAGGTGCTGGCCGATGCCATCGCGATGCGGGACCGCGCCGAATTGGCGCCCGCGCTGCGCAAGGTCGGCGTGCCGGCGGGTGAGGTGAACACCGTGCCCGAGATCCTGAACGATCCGCATACGCAGGCGCGCGGCATGGTCGCCACCTACGAGGACCCGGACCGCGGCGCCACGCCGGGGCTGCGCACGCCGCTGCGCTACTCGGGCTATGACGATCACCGTTTTGAGGCGCCGCCGAAACTCGGCGCCGACACCCGCCGGATCCTGGCCGAGGAGTTGGCCCTGGACGAAGCGACCATCGCCGCACTTTACGAAAGGGGGATCGTGCAATGACCATGAACGGACTGGTCCGACTGGAGGATCACGGCGCCCGCATCGACGTTGTGCTGAACCGCCCCGATGCGCGCAACGCGCTGAACTTGGCGATGTGCGAGGACTTGATCGAGGCCTTTACCCAGATCGCTGCCATGCCCGATGCTGGGCTGGTGGTGCTGCGTGCCGAAGGGCCCGCCTTCTGCGCCGGTGCCGACCTGAAGGAGCGCAAGGGCCGGGACGAGGCATGGGTAAAGGGGCGCCGTCGCCTTGCTTTCCAGGCCTATGAAACCATTGGGAACTGTGCGCTGCCGGTCATCGCGCAGGTGCAGGGCGCGCTGGTCGGATCGGGCGGTGAGATCGCGATGAGCTGCGATTTCATCGTCGCGTCGGAGGCCGCCACCTTCCGCTTTCCAGAACCGCAATGGGGCACCGTGGGAGCGACCCAACGGCTGCAACGAGTGATCGGCGTGCCGCGCGCGAAAGAGTTGCTCTACACTGGCCGCGTCATGGGCGCGGAAGAGGCACTGCGCATCGGTCTGGTGACCGCACTGACCGGCGCCGAGACGCTGAGCGCGACGGTCGACGAGATAGCCGAGCGCATTCTCCGTGCGCCGACGCTGGCGCTGCGGCTGACCAAGCATTGCATCGACCAAGGCGCGCGGACGGACCTGAACTCGGGCATCCGGATCGAACTGGCGGCCATCGACCGGCTGCTGTCGGAAAGTGACTGGCGCGGGGGCGTGGAACGCTTTGGCGCCCAGATCGGATCGGCTGCGAAAGAGCAGAAGGCATGAGTTTCTCCATCGACAGCCTGTGCCCCGTGACCGTGCAGGACGCGCTGGCCCGCGCCGTGGCGCTTGCGCCGGACGTCGAAGCGCTAGTGGCGCCCGACGGGCGCGTGACATTCGCCGAGCTGGCCGATCAGGTGGCGCAACTGCGCGCCGCGCTGCACGGGCTGGGGGTGACACAGGGCGATCACGTCGGCATCTGCCTTGGCAACGGCGTGGCGTTCGAAACGCTGTTTCTGGCGCTTGGCACGCTGGGGGCGGTCGCCGTCCCCGTGAACACGCGGCTCAAGGCGGATGAGATCGCTTATGCCCTGCGCCAGTCCCGCGTGCGCGTCCTGATCACCGCCGACCGGCTGCTGAACGTCGATTTCATCGCGACCCTGCGGGAGATTCTACCCACAATCGACAGCGCCGACGCGCTGCCCGATGCCACGCTGCCCTACCTGCAACAGATCGTGGTGCTGGGGGACAATTGCCCTGCTGCTGCGCGTGGCTGGGATGCCATGCTGGCCGCCGCGCCCGCCGATCCGGGCCCAAAGGCGCGGGCCGACGCAACGCTGCTGATCCAGTATACCTCGGGCACCACCGCCTATCCCAAGGGTGTGATGCTGTCGCACCGCTCGATGCTGGGCAACGGCTTCGTCTCGGGCCAGCGGATCGGGCTGCGCACCGGTGACCGCTTCCATTCCTCGCGGCCCTTTTTCCACGTCGCGGGCACGACGCTGTCCATTCTGGCCTGCCTTCAGAATCTTGCGACCCTCGTCACCATGACCCGGTTCGAACCCGGCGAGGCGCTGGCGATGCTGGAGGCCGAGCGCTGCACCCATGTCTCGGGCAACGACACCATGGCGCTGATGCTGTTGAACCACCCCGACCGGGCAAGGCGCCAGCTGCACCTGCGCGGCGGCTGGGTCGCGGGATCGCAATCCGTCCTGCGCCGCGTGGCGGACGAGATGGGCGCGCGCGAGATCGTGTCGGGCTATGGCCTGTCCGAGGCATCGCCCAACATCGCGCAATCCTGCTGGTGGGAGCATGAGGACATTCGCACCGGCGGGCGGATGCGCCCGCAACCGGGGCTGGAACTGCGGGTGATTGACCCGGTGAGCGGTTCTGAAAGCGCGGCCGGTCAGGCGGGCGAGATTCAGGTGCGTGGCTGGTCGGTGATGAAGGGCTATTACGACATGCCCGATAAGACCGCCGAGACGCTTTCGAGCGACGGCTGGCTCGCCACCGGCGACCTTGGGCGGCGCGGCGCGGACGGGCGTCTGGAATTCGTCGGACGGCTCAAGAACATCGTGCGGGTGGGGGGCGAAAATGTCTCGCCCGAGGAGGTCGAGGACCGCCTGCACCGCCACCCCGCCATCAAGCAGGCGCAGGTCGTTGGCGTGCCCGACGACCGCCTGGTCGAGGTCTGCGCCGCCTTCGTCATCCTGAATGAGGGCGCGGCGTTGGACCCTGCCGCCCTGATCGACTGGTCCAAGGGTGTCATGGCGGGCTTCAAGGTGCCGCGCCACGTCTGGATCGTGGAGGGGTTCGAGGAGATCGGCATGACCGCGTCTTCGAAAATCCAGAAGACTAAGCTGGCGGATCACGCCCGCTCGCTGCTGGCGCAGGAGGATGTGGCATGATGCGGATCGAAACCGATGTGACGCGCCTTTTGGGGATCGACCTGCCGATCCTGCAGGCGGGGATGTCATGGGCCTCGTCCAACGCCGCGCTGCCGCTGGCCGTGTCGCGCGCCGGGGGGCTGGGGGTGATCGCCGCCGGACCGATGTATCTTGATGCGCTGGAAGAGGCGATCGACACCGTCCGCGCCGGCACTGACAGGCCGTTCGGGGTGAACATGCCGCTCTACCGCAAAGGTGCGGAGGAGGTGCTGGACCTGCTCGAAGCCAAGCGTGTGCCGGTGATTATCGCCTCGCAGGGCGGGCCGCAGAAATACCTCGACCGGTTCAAGGCCGTCGGCACGGTCTGCATCCATGTCGTGGCCTCGGAAACCCATGCGCTTAAGGCCGCGGAAAAGGGTGTCGATGCGCTGGTCGTCGTGGGCGGCGAGGCGGGCGGGCATCCCCCGGCCGAGCTGGTCAGCACGCTGGTGCTGATCCGGGCCGTGGCGCTGGCGACGGGAGGCCGTGTGCCGCTCATCGCTTCGGGCGGTTTTGCCGACGGGCAGGGGCTGGCCGCCGCGCTGGCACTGGGGGCAGGAGCGGCGAACTTCGGCACCCGTTTCATCGCCACGCCCGAGGCGGGGGTGAGCGAAGCCTACAAGCAGGCTGTGATCGGCGCGGGAGTCGCGGATACGCGCACCGTCGGGCGGGGCTTGGGCATGATCCGCGCTATCGCCAACCCCTTCACGGACGAGATGGAGGCGCTGGAGCGCAGCGGCGCGGACGAGGACGCCCGCCGCGCGGCGTTCGGCGCCTCCACGCTGAAGATGGCGGCATTCGATGGCGACATGGCGCGTGGCAAGGTCGAGGCTGGGCAATGCGCCGGGCTGGTGCGTGCGATCCTGCCGGCGGCCGAGGTCGTGGCCGAGATCGCGCGCGGCTATGCCGCCTGCAGGCAGGCGCTGCCCGAGGCGCAGAGGGTCTCCGTGGCCGCCGAATAGGCCACGCAGGACCCGCTGCCTGCGGAGCCATGAGACGCGGGCCCCGCCCGGAGATCGGGGCAGGACGGGAGACCGCCGGCACAGCCCGGCGGACCATCAAGGGGGGCCGCGCGATACAGCTGCGGCCACCCGATACAGAGGAGGAGACCACCAATGATCAGCGACCTAACAAGACGCGCCTTCATGCAACGCAGCGTCATGGCGGCGGGGGCCAGCTTGGTGCTGCCCGGCACCCTGCATGCGGCCATTCCGTCGAAACTGCAGTGGACGGCCGCCGACGTCGGCTCGTCCGGCTATATCGAGGCGACGGCGGTCGCCAACGCCCTGATCGAGCAGCACAGCTCGCGTATTCGTGTCGTGCCCTCGGGCACGTCGATCGGGCGGATGATGCAGCTGAAGCAGGGGCGCGTCTCGCTGGGTTTCCTGGCGAACGAAGCCTATTTCGCCTCCGAGGCGCTCTATGATTTCTCGACCCGGGAATGGGGCCCGCAGGACCTGCGTGCGCTTATGGGCCGCGAGGCGCTGTTCGGCATCGTGACCACGGCGAATTCCGGGATCAAGACAATCGCAGACCTCAAGGGCCGCCGGATGGCGCTGATCCAGGCGCATCCTTCGACCAACTTCAAGGTGGAGGGCGTGCTGGCCTTCGCGGGTCTGGGCTGGGATGATGTGGAAACGGTCGAGGTGCCGGGCTATTCCGCCGGCCTTCAGGCGGTGCTGGACGGTGCGGTGGATGCGGCGGGCGCCGTGGTCGGCGCCTCGGTCCTGCGAGAGATCGAAGCCAGCCCCAACGGCATCGGCTGGTTGCCCGTGCCGGCTGATGACAAGGAGGGATGGGACCGGATCAACGCCAGCGCACCGCTCTTTGCTCCGGCCATGATGACCAGCGGGCCGGGCGCCTCGGCCGAGGCACCTGTACCGCTGGTGGGCTACCGCTATCCGATCCTGTCGGTCTATGCCGAGGCCACGATGGAGGATGTCTACGATATGACCAAGGCCATCGTGGAGGGTTATGACCTCTACAAGGGGGCCGCACCGGTGATGTCGGAATACGACGTGAACAAGGCCGGGCACCCGCCCTATGACACGCCCTGCCACGACGGTGCCAAGAAATATTTCGAAGAGATCGGCGTCTGGACCGAGGCGGACGAGGCCTGGAACACCAACCGTCTGGCTCGCCTAGCCAAGGTGCAGGAGGCATGGGCCGCCGCGACCGAGGCCGCCGACGGCCAGGGCGTCGCCGACAAGGACTGGCCCGCCTATTGGGACCAGTTCCGCGCCGACCATCTCTGAGCCCGACACGGGTTCTCTTACGGGCACGGTCGGCCGCTGGCGCGGCCGTGCCCGACACCCCCTGCCGACAGGTGAGCCATGTCCGACCCCGCACTGACCGATCCCGATGTCCCGGGCGAGGATCTGCGCCCCGAAACCTCGCGTCTGCATCAAACCCGATTTGTCGTCTTTCCGCTGACGGCCCTAGCGCTGCTGCTGGTCGCGAACCAGGTATTCCTGCTGCGGATCGGGGACTTCCAGCTGCCCAGCACGGGCCTCTACTACGCGCTGATCGGCTTCTTCTTCGCGATCCTCTTCCTGACCTTCCCGCTGCGCAAGGCTGACGAGCGCCGCGTGCCACTCTACGACTGGGCCTTTGCGGCGATATCCCTGGGGGCGGGGGTCTACTTCGCCTCGATCTCGGGTGACATCATCAACCGGGGCTGGGACTATTCGGCCCCGCTGATGCCTACCCTGCTGGCACTGGCGCTGTTCCTGCTGGTGCTTGAGGGGTTGCGCCGGACGGGGGGCATGGTGCTGTTCACCATCTGCCTGGTCTTCGCGGTTTTTCCGACCTTCGCGGACTACATGCCGGGCCTGCTGTGGGGCAGCCAGTACACTGCACGGGAAACCCTGTCGGCTCATGTCATGGGCTCGGGGGCCATCGTCGGCGTGCCCGTGCAGGTGGTCAGCGAACTGGTCATTGGCTATCTGCTGTTCGGCGCGGCGCTGACCGTGACGGGCGGCGGGCGTTTTTTCATGGACTTCGCCAGCGCCCTGATGGGACGCGCGCGGGGCGGGCCGGCCAAGGTGTCGATCATCTCGTCGGGCCTCTTCGGCTCGCTGTCGGGTTCAGTGGTGTCCAACGTGATCTCGACCGGCGCCTTCACCATCCCGACCATGAAACGCTGCGGCTATCCGCCAACCTATGCTGCGGCAGTCGAGGCCTGTGCTTCGACCGGAGGCTCGATCATGCCCCCGGTGATGGGGGCGGCGGGTTTCATCATGGCGTCCTTCCTGAACGTGCCCTATGCCACCGTCGTCTCGGCGGCGATCCTGCCGGCGGTGCTGTTCTACGCAGCGTTACTGATGCAGGTCGACGCCTATGCCGCCCGCAATGGCCTGACGGGCATGGACGAGGCAGAGCTGCCCCGCCTGGGCCCGACGCTGCGCGAGGGCTGGCCGCACATGGTGGGCGTGCTGTCACTGGTGGCGCTGATCCTGTTCTTCCACATGGAGCGTTCTGCGCCCTTCTTCTCGGCCGGCTTCATGCTGGTGATCGCCATCCTGCGCAGCCCCCGCGACAGCTGGACCATGCTGCGCGAGACCCTGGTGGAGACGGGGCGCAGCGGTGCCTATCTTTACGGTATCCTGGCGGGCATCGGGCTGATTGTCGGGTCGCTCTCGATCACCGGTGTCGGCAGCTCCGTCTCGCGCGAACTGGTGCATGCGGCAGGCGACAATCTCTACCTGCTGCTGATCTTCGGGGCACTGACCTCCTTTGTCTTGGGCATGGGGATGACGGCCAGTGCCTGCTACATCTTCCTGGCGATCATTCTGGGCCCGGCGCTGACCTCGCAGGGGTTGGACGTGGTGGCGAGCCACCTGTTCATCCTCTACTGGGGCATGCTGTCCTACATCACTCCGCCGGTCGCGCTGGCTGCGGTGGTGGCGGCGGGGATCGCGGGCAGCGGCGGGCTCAGTACCGGGATCCGGGCGATGCGCCTGGGGTCGGTGCTGTTCATCCTGCCCTTTGCCTTCGTGCTTAATCCCGCGCTGATCCTGCGCGGTGACCTGCCGCATGTGATCCAGGCGGTCTGTACGGCGGGGTTGGCGATCTGGTACATCTCGGCCGCCTTCGAGGGCTGGCTGCACTTTGCCGGACGGCTGTCCATGGCGCTGCGGGTGCCGGCAATGATTGCGGGCCTTGCGCTGCTGATCCCCGAGGGGCACAGCGACCTCGTCGGCCTGGCGCTGGCAGCGGCGGTGATGGTGGTGGCCCTGTGGCAGAAAAGCCGCCACGCGGGCCTGGCATGAGTGGCCCGCAGCAGATTGAGGCTTGGTCTGTCGAGGCCACCAGTCATCGCAACCTCGACCCCGAATGGCATTATGCGGGGCGCGACGTGCCCCATCTGCCGGGGCTGCGCGTCGCCCTGCGGGCCGGGGACCTGATGGGCGAGGGCTATGCCCCCTTCCTGCCGCACCTCGACGCCAGTCCCGCGACGCTGGAGGCCACGAGCCAGGCCATCGCTGCCGCCCTGCTGGGGGCGCGGCTGGACGAGCCGGACGCGGCGCTGGTTCGGTTGGGCCCCTGCACGCGGAGCCGGAACGCGGCGCGTTCGGCGGTGGAGATGGCGGTGCTGGATCTGGTGGCGCGGGCACGCGGCATCAGCGTGTTGCAGATGCTGGGCGGGACGCCTTGCAGCCTGCCGGTCCTGCGCATCATTCCCGTCAAGACGCCCGAACGCATGGCCGAGATCGCGGCCGAACTGGTGGCAGAGGGCTATGGCGCGCTGAAGTTGAAAGCCACCGGCCAGCCCGAAGCAGACCTGGCGCGGATTGCCGCCGTCCGAGCGACCGTCGGGCCGCAGGTGGTGCTGACGGTGGATGCGAACCAGGCCTATGGCGGACTGGGCGCCATCGCGCTGGAGGCGGCGCTGCGCCCGCTTGACCTGTGGTCGCTGGAACAGCCGGTTCCGGCGGGCGAGCGGGCAGCGCTGGCGGCGCTGCGCCGGACGGCCGTAGCGCGGATCGAGGCCGACGAGGGCCTGTTCAGCGCGGCCGATCTGGCGCGCCTTCTGGACGCGCAGGCGGCCGACGGGATCAGCCTAAAGCTGGCGCGGTCCGGCGGGCTGCTGCCCTCGCTTGCCATGGCCCGCAGTGCGGCTGCGGCGGGCGTCCATGCGCGGATCGGTACGGCCTTCGGCGGGCCGCTCGTGACACTGGCAACGGCGCAGCTGGCCGGTCTGCATCCCTGCGCGGGGCCTGCCGAATGCGCCGAGTTCACCCATTTCGATGACGAGGACCACCTGTGGCCCGAAATCGTACAGGGTTGTCTGACGCTGGGCGGGAGCCCCGGGCTGGGCCAGATCCGGCGCGTGCCGTGGCAGGCGCCCTGGCTGGACAGGGCAATCGTCGTCCCGGACGGGACATCGCTGAGAGCCTGAGTTGGGGGCTGACCGGTAAAAAATCGGTCCCCAAGGACAGGGATCAGAGAATCTCGGTCTCGAAGATTGTGGCGGGGGGCGGAGGACGGCGCGGCGGCGCGGTCTCGCCTTTCAGCGCGCGCAGGTAGGCGAGCGAGCCGCGGGACACCTTTTCCATCAGGCGCATCAGCTCGCAGCGTTCCTCCTGCGTCAACTCCGCCAGCATGTGGCGGTTGCGCTCGCGCGAGGCGGCCAGCACGTCGCGGACAAGCTTCTGCCCGGCGTGGGTCAGCCGCAGGTTCACGCTGCGCTTGTCCTCGGGGTTCGTCTCGCGCCCGATGAAGCCGCGCTCTTCCAGCGCCGAGACGGTGCGGCTCATCTGGCTTTTTTGCACGCCGGCCCGCTTCGCCAATGTATGCAGCGGCGCCACGCCCAAGAAATCCAGCACCGCCATGGCGCGCCAATCATGGGTATTTAGGTCGAAATCCGGCTTCAGGCCGAGCAGGGCAATGCGTGACGAGAGCCCCGCAAGACGCTGCAAATTATAGGAAAAAAGGTATCGGATGTCGTCGTCGTGGCTGCCGATGCCGTCGATGTCGCTGCTGGCGGTCACCAGTTGCTCCTAGATAGAAAACAATTTAGTTGAGAGTGTAACCCGTTTCGTACCGAATGCAACGTTCCCCTGAGCGTTGGTAAGTTTGTGAGTCCCCGATGCGGCGTTGCTGCATAACACTGAGTGTCGAGGATTCACATCGTGGACCCATGCGGTTAGACAGGTTGAAGGACAAAGGGATACGCCCCTGCATCCCGAGCCGGAAGTCGCGCGCCGAGACCGTCCTCTACGACAGGCGCCGCTATCGCCGCCGCAACCGGATCGAGATCATGTTCGGCAGATTGAAGGGCTGGCGCCGCGTCGCAACCCGCTACGACAGGTCGCACAAACCTTCCTCTCCGCCATCGCTCTCGCCGCGACTGTCATCTTTTGGCTTTGACGATCAATGAGCCTGGAGACTAAGTTTTTTCGATGTGACGTAGAAAAAACTCTTGGAACTAAGAGATGTTGCTGATATATTGTTTGACGATATGCAAGCATATCTGTTTGCCGCGTCTTGTTTTCTGCGGCTGTTTGATTTTCGCTGTGCTCAGCAGCGACCGATATGGCTGAAAAAGCTTGAAAGCTGTTGCGTGGGTGCTGTCACTCTCGTCACATCCTTTTCGCTTGCTTGGTCACTTCGGAATTCAACGGCCAAGAAAGGAAAACAGATGGTCCATTACTCTCCTGTAGTCAACGTACCTGCGAAGAAGCTCATTGAATCGAGCGAATTCGAGGCGTTGGTGACTCTTAACGTCGATGAGAAAAAAAGCCTGCCTCGCATCGAATTCTTTGCGTCTCCAGATGCATTTGAGGCATATCAGGCCTCCCCAATCCTTCAGTTCCAGAACACGATCACGGCGTCTGCGCCTGGAGTGGCGTTTGTCGTGGATGTGCCGTGCGTGGAAGCATTCGCAAAACACGTTCTGCCGCTTTGTAAGAAAATTAACTGTAATAGTTTGTTTTTCTACGACGAGAGCAAAGGAGAATATGTACGTGTAATGAACGATGAGGCTGAAGAAGCTGCCGATGAACTCGAGGCGGAATTCGAAAATTTCATCGATAGCGATGCTTGGCAAGACCCTAGCGTTACAATTGTCGACTGCGAGGATCTCTGGACAATCGAGGAATTGAAATCCTTATACGTACCTGGCATGGATATGGAAGACTTCGAGAAGGCAGTGATTTCTGCACAAAATTCTGCAGAAAGTAACGACTATAAAGTCTGGGGCATTCCTTACGGCATGATTCAAGATGCTTTTGATGAGGTGGCATACTAATCCGCAGCTACATCGTTCACGTCATTTCGCGGCTTGTCGAATTTCGAGACGTAGTCCGAGACCTCCGTCAAATCAGTCGAGAGTTTCCTTCGGCATGAGGTGCATACGGTCTTCACGTCGACCACTCGATCGAAGCCCACCTTGAGCTAGACACGCGGGCGTACATCGTAGTCTGTTATGGGCTTATCAATGTGTTCTCCGAGCCAGTCCCGGAGACTGCGTACGCAAGCCCACTTTATGGCAGCCGAGAGGTATCCGAGACGCGAAAACAAATAATGACAGCCGATTTCCTTCGAGCCTAGTGCTCCAGGGGGATCGGCTGGAAAGAGGCGGCTGACGGCATCGACGTCTTGGTTCGGAGGACCACCTCTCTGCCATGCAATTTAAAGCCTGGCCTGCTGCCGGTTTCGTGGACACGAAGATAAGATCGTGACCAAGGAACTGGAGAGTGGATATGACGAGACGGAAGTTCAGCCGTGAGTTTAATGTCGAGGCCGTAAGGCTGGTGACGGACCGGGGCGTAGCGGTGGCTCAGGCCGCGCGTGATCTTGATCTGGCGGAGAGCGTGCTGCGGCGCTGGATGCGGGAGTTAACGGCGGCGCCAACCGCAGCCTTTCCCGGGAACGGGCAGATGCGAGCCGACCTGGCCGAGATTGCAGCACTGAAGAAAGAGGTCGCACGTCTTCGCCCGGAGCGTGACATCCTGAAGAAAGCGGCGGTGGGTTCAACCGGTCAGCGCAACAGCTCGTTGGAAGGTATCAGCCGGCGTCTGGAAACTAAGCGTTTTCCGCGGCCTTGTGTTGAGGCGGAGGGCGGCCTGATCAAGGTCATGTTGAGTGTAGACAGATAAGTCCGTGCCATTCGGGAAGTACTGGCGCAGCAGACCGTTGGTGTTTTCGTTGCTACCGCGCTGCCAAGGACTTTCGGATCACAGAAGTAGACGCTGACATCCGTGGCGACGGTGAACTTGCGATGATAGGCGAGCTCGGTTCCCCGGTCCCAGGTCAGCGACGCCATCACCCCCCGAGGCAAGTGCTGCACCCGGGCGATCAATGCGCTGACGACGCTGTCGCTGTCTTTTCCGCTGTGCCTCCGACTCCTTGAAGACGCTACCGTTAACCCAGATCCCGTGCATCATCACTGCGAGTTCGCGCACCAGGGCGACGACGGCCTTCTTGTGACTGGTTCGCCGTCGCCGCCCTCGGCATCTACTGGTTATAAATCCTGACCCTCGGGCATGATCTACGATTGATGCCTCAGTCTCGGCCAGACGGCTGCCGCCGAAGGGATACCTAGATCGCGCCGCGTGCGAAAGTGATCAGCGCCCAGATCAGAACGATCACGGCAACCGCCCCCACGATCTCGGGCCACCAGCCGAACTCGTAAACCTCGTGCTCTTCGTCATTCGTGTCCATGATGGTGTCCTTTCTAGCGTCCCGGCAGCCAGAGTGCGATCTGCGGGAAGGCCATGACAAGGGCCAGGCCGACGATCTGAAGCCCGATGAAAGGCAGCACGGCGAGGAAGATCTCCTGCAGCGTCACGTCCTTGGGGGCCACGCTCTTGAGGTAGAAACAGGCCGGTCCGAAGGGGGGCGAGAGCATGTAGATCTGGATGTTCATGGCAAAGAGGATGCCGAACCAGACCGGGTCATACCCAAGCTGCACCACCACGGGCGCAAAGACCGGCACGGTGATGAAGACGATGGCGATCCACTCGAGGAAAGTCCCGAGGAAGAAGATGATCAGCATCATCACGATGATGACCATGATCGGGGCCATGTCGAGCCCGGTGAGAATGCCGCTGAGAAAGCGGGTGCCGCCCAGCAGGTTGTAGATCCCCACGAGACTGACGGCGCCGATGATCAGCCAAAGGATCGAGCCGGTGGTGAGCGTGGTGGCCCAGAGCGCCTCGCGCACGCCCTTCGTGGTGAGTTCGCGCCGGGCTGCCGCCACGATGAGCGAGCCGACCGCGCCGATGGCGGCGGATTCGGTGACGGTGGCGATGCCGCCGTAGATGGACCCGAGTACGCCGAAAATCAGCAGGAAGGGCAGGACCAAGCCCTTCAGGTAGGAAATCCGATCGAGGAAGGGCAGTTGGGCCTCGGGTGCGTCATAGGCCGGGCCGACCGCGGGGTTCATCTTCACGCGGAACAGCACGTACGCGATATAAAGCGAGGCCAGCAGGATGCCGGGCCCGACGCCGGCGGTAAACAGGTCACGCACGGACACGCCCGCTTCGGCGCCGTAGACGATCAGCACCACGCTGGGCGGGATGAGCGTGGCCAGCGAGCCCGACGCGCAGAGCACACCGATCGACAGCTTGCGGTCGTAGCCCAGCCGGAACATCTGCGGCAGGGCAATGAGGCCCAGAAGCACGATCTCGCCGCCGACGATGCCGGACATGGCGGCCAGCACCACGGCCACGAGACAGGTTTGCACCGCCACGCCGCCGCGCATCCGCCCGCCCAGAATGGCCATCGAGTTGAACAGCTCTTTCGCCACTCCTGATCGTTCCATGATGTTGGCCATGAACACGAAGAACGGCACCGCCACGAGGGTCTGCTTGTCCATCACCTTTGTCACGGCGGAGGTGACGAGGATGAAGCCGTTCGAACCGAAGGCAATGTAGGCCGTGGCCACGGAAATCAGCAGCGTCGAGGCGCCCAGCGGCACGCCGATCGCCATCAGGCTGAAGAGCGCCGAGACGATGCAGAGCGTGATCAGTTCAATGCCCATCATTCGACTCCCATGCCAGACGGGGCCGGCCGTTTAGCCGCTGGCGTCATCAGGTTCGCGAGCAGTTGAAGAAAGTAGAGCGCGACCGAGCCGACGAGCATCGTCTTCACATAGGTGGGCGCATAGGGATCGAAGGCACTGCCCGTGGTCTGAGGCGCCTTGAGCACCTTCACCATCGGCCCCCAGATCATGAAGAGAAGCCCGGCCACGCCGATCATCGACAGCACGATCGCCACCTTCTTCATGCGGTTCCAGAGGGCCTCGCCCACCAGAATCTCCATGGTGGTGACGGTGATGTGGCGGCGCTGCTGGGTGACGGCGCCGACGCAAAGCATCCATGCGGTCGCCACCAGCACCATGATGGTCTCTGACGTCCACGAGGTCGGCGCGCCAAGCAGATAGCGCATGCCCACCTCGTACAGCGACAGCCCGATGGCCGCGAGGTAGAACACCCCGCAGACCTTGCCGAGGAAGACAGAGATCTTCCCCATGATTTCAACATATGCCTGCATCTGCCCCTCCCTTGGGACGAGAGGGGGCAGCGCTGTGGCGGCCCCCCTCCCGATCCGCGCCTTATTGCAACAGTCCGATCTGCTTCATGAAGGCGTAGTGCGCATCGAGAGCCTTGCGCGCTTCGGGCGATTTCTCCGCGGTCTCTTCCCAGGCCTCGGCGGCGAGCACGCGGAACTTGTCACGCTCTTCCTGGCTCCAGTCGACCACGGTGACCTCGCCGGAGGCCCGGTCTTCCTGAACCTGCTGCTTGTCCTTCAGGTCGAGCTGGCGGCGCAGGTCGTCGTAGGCGGCGTAGAACCACGTCTCGACGGCCAGCTGCTGATCTTCGGTCAGCCCGTCCCAGACGCCCTGATTGATGACGAACTGGCGCATCGCCATAGAGTGGATGCCAGGATACAGCGGGTAGGTCGCCACCTGATGGAAACCGCTGGTCGAGTTGTTGATGTACGCAGAGGCATCGGCGGCGTCGATCACGCCCTTTTCCAGCGAGGTGAAGACATCGCTGATCGACATCGAGACCGGCGCGGCGCCCGCCTTCTGGAACACTGTCGCGGCAAGGCCGGAGGGGGAGCGGATCTTCACGCCCTGAAGGTCGTCGACGCCCCGGATTTCCACCTTGGACACCAGCGCCTCCTTGGACACGGCACCGCAGCCGACAACGTGCATGGCGCCCGGCAGGACCGATTCCCAAAGCTCCTGAAGCGCGTCGCGACCACCGCCGTGGCGGCAGAAGGTCTGCACCTGCTCGGGCGAATCGTAGCCGGCGATGAGGTCGCCCATGATCGCGAAGGCCGGGTTGCGACCGGTGAAATACGCCACGGAATTCAGGTCGCCGCTGAGCACGCCGGCCATGACCGCCTCGGGGGTCTCGTTGCGGTCGACGATAGCGTTGATCGGGAAGAACTCAACGGTCACTTCGCCGCCCGTCATGGCCGCAAGGCGTTTGCCCCATTCGTCCTCAAGGTAGCTGTATTCATAGGCGCCACTTTGCGCCGACGACTGGATTTTAAGAACCGTTTCCGCATTGGCCGCCGCGGCAGCTAGCGACAGGGCCGTCGCCGTCAGGATCATCCGTTTCATCTTTTCCTCCTCTCACCCGCTGGCGGGTAATTTCTGTGCCGTCTCCTCAACACGTCCCGACCCTAGGCATTTTATACCGCATTCGTCAATGTATGCATTAATTTATTTGACGACGCCCGCGTGAGGTGCGAATGTTGCCGAAACGAGAGGGACCACACCGCATGGCAGAGGCTGCCAAATCAACCCGTGTCGAGGCCGCTTACGAGCGCCTGAAGGGGGAGATCCGGACCAACCGGATGCCGCCCGGCTTTCAGGCGCCAGAGCCTGAAATCGCGCTGCGGCTCGGTATGAGCCGGACTCCGGTGCGCGAGGCCCTGATCCGGCTCGAGGCCGAAGGACTGGTCGAACTGATCCCGCGCCGGGGCGTGCGGGTCCTGCCGATCCGCGCCGAGGATATGCGCGAGATCTACCAGATCCTGACCTCGCTGGAGCCCGATGCCGCCGCCCGCTACGCGGAAACCCGGCCCAGCGATCAGGAGCTTGCGCCGCTGGAGCAGGCCACCGCCGATATGGAAGCCGCGCTGGAAAGCGAGGACCTCGACACCTGGGCCGAGGCCGACGACCGCTTTCACCAGATCCTGCTCGATTTGCAGGGGAACCGGCGCCTGAAGGACTTCGTCCGCGCTCTTTACGATCAGGCCCATCGGGCGCGGGTCGTGACGATGCGGATGCGCGGCCCGCCCCACCGCTCCACTCAGGAGCACCGCGAAATCCTGAATTACCTGCGGGCAGGCGACGGCGACTCCGTGCGGCGCCTGTTCAAGCAGCACCGCACAAGGTCCGCCGAAGAACTGCTGGCCATCCTTGAAAAATACAAGCTGGGCCAGCTTTAGGCCGGAAGGAACTATCATGTCAGAGAAGCTGAGCATCGCCCTTATCCGGGGCGACGGGATCGGTGTGGACGTTGCAAACGCGGCGGTTGCGATCGTCGATGCCGCGGTGGCCAAGTCGGGGCTGCCCGCCCTGACCTACAAGGAGATCAACGCGGGCGCGGGGTACTTCAAGGAAACCGGGCGCGACATTGAGCCCGGCGGAGAAGCCCGCGCCGGCGAGTTCGACGCGATCTTCCTTGGTGCCATCGGGCTGCCTTCGGTGCGCCACGAGGACGGTACCGAGATTGCCCCGCACCTGCGCCTGCGCGACCGGTATGGGCTTTACGCCGGTGTGCGCCCGGTGAAGGCCTATCCCAACGCGCCGCAGCGGCTGGCCGACCCGCGCGCCGCCGGGATCGACATGGTAATCCTTCGCGAGTCGACCGAGGGCCTGTTCTTCTCCGCCGCCACGCACGGGCGTCCGAACATTGCCAACGATGACGAGGTCCGTGACACATTGCGCATCACCCGGTCGACGACCGAAAAGCTGTTCCACTTCGGCTTCCGCCTCGCCGAGAAGCGCAAGGCCCGTGGCCGCCCCGGCAAGCTCACCTGTGTCGACAAGGCCAACGTCTTCAATTCCATGGCCTTTTTCCGCAAGATCTTCGACGAGGTTTCGCCGGACTATCCGGGTGTCGAGGCCACGCACAACTACGTCGACGCGCAGGCGTTGGACCTGATCCGCAAGCCGTGGGAATTCGACGTCATGGTGATGGAGAACATGTTCGGGGACATTCTGTCGGACCTTGGCGGCGGTCTTGTCGGCGGGATGGGCATGGCGGCCTGCGCCGAGATCGGCGATCAGGTCGGCCTGTTCCAGCCCGCCCATGGCTCTGCGCCCGACATCATGGGGCAGGACAAGGCAAACCCGCTGGCGGCTGTGCTCTCGGGGGCGCTGATGCTCGACTATCTCGCGGAACGCACCGGCGACGACCGCTGGGCAGCGGCGGCAGAGCGGGTCGAGGCCGCGGTTCAGGATGGCTTTGAGGCGAACCGCCTGCGCCCGATGGAGTTCGGCGGCGACATGGGCACGGTCGCGGTCACCAAGGAACTGCTGGACCTTCTGCGCTGAGCCATGGCCCCCGAGACCAGCCTTTTCCCGGAGAATTTAACCGGCGCAGGCGATCCCGTCGGGCCTCCTGTTTGAGAGGGGCTGCCTGTGGAGCGCGAGGCCGGAGCGGATGACCTGGCCCCATTCCTCAAGGGGCGGATGGCGTGGCCATGGCGGGTTGCGGCCAGCATCATCGGATGCGCAGGTTTTCTTGGGCCCCGACTGGCAGTTTATCAAAGGCATATCCCGGGCTTCGGTCCGGGGATCGCCGCCCTACGACGGGGCCATCCCCGTTTTTCGACGCCGTCTGAAAGGAACGCCCATGTATGTCGTCACCGTGATCTTCGAGCCCCATGCCGGCCAGATGGAGGCCTTTCTGCCTCTCATGCTGGAAAACGCCCGCCTTTCTCTGGCGGATGAACCCGGATGCCATAGGTTCGACATCTGCCTGTCGGAAGACGGCAACCGCGTGTTCCTCTACGAACTCTACACGGACGAAGCCGCCTTCGGGCAGCACGTCGAGACTGTGCATTTCAAGGCCTTCGATCGCGCGGTCGCCGACCTCGTCGCGCAAAAGACGGTCAAGAACTACAAGTTGCTTTAGGCTGTGTAGCCGGAAGCGCTTACCACCGCCGCGCGCCTTTGCTGCGCAGGGTGTCCCTGTGGACGACAACGCCGCCAAGAATGCGGCGATCAAGATTTCCGAAGGTTTCATCCTTGGGTACTGCCATGCAAAACCGGGCTGCGGCCCGATGATGCACAACCACGACACCAACGAGACCTTCATCCGGAACGGCGCGGCTTTTGATGCGGGCGAGGTGCTCGGCAAAGGTGACCTGCTTTGATGTCGGGCGGCTGTCCTGGGCGCAGCCCTCCGTCGGGAGATCTTATTCGAGGAAGATGCCATTATTGACGATCTACGGGTCGGCCACGAGCTCAGCATAGCCGTAGACCGATCCAGACCTCTTGCCCTTGCCTTCGAGCCGGGCGAGACAATTGGCAGTGGAGAAGGGTGGAGCCGCTGTCGAACACTCTTCTCGGGTGGCCTCCAAACCCACGGCCGGCGACGCTCCCGTTGTCGCTTGAACTATAGGAACTGCGCTTGTCATAGCCGTCTTGAGGCAGGGCAGGACCAGCGCCGCCTTTCGGCGGCCGAGCCAACACACAGAGGTCTATGCCGCCAGAGCCGGATCCAATGCCCTGATGCGGCGGTCGCCCTCCCCCAGGCGGCCCTGTCATGCAGCGCCGCACCTTTGAGGTTGCGAGCCCCACCAGCAATCAGAGCATGAGACCGGTTCAGCAGCGGGCGAGTTCGGCCATCACCATTTCCGCGATCCGCTCCGCTGTCATGCCGAAATGCCGAGTGACATCGGCGGCGGGGCCCGAGGCGCCGAAGCTGTCGATGCCAAGGATAAGGCCATCGCGCCCGACATAGCGCTCCCAGCCCAGAGGCGACAGCGCCTCCACCGCAAGATGCACGGCCTCGCGCGGACCCAGCACCTGATCTTTCCAGTCGCCGTCCTGTTGATCGAACAGGCGCCAGCACGGCATGGAGACCACGGCGGTCGGTACGCCCTGCGCTTCGAGCAGGGCGCGCGCTTCTGCCGCCAGATGCAGTTCAGATCCGGTGGCCAGCAGGGTCGCGCGGCGCGGTCCTGACGCTTCGGCTAGCACATAGCCGCCCCGGGCCGCGCGGTTTTCCCCTGCGTCGGTGCGCAGCACCGGCAGAGGGTTGCGCGACAGGCACATCACGCTTGGGGCATGGGCGCTGGCAAGGGCCAGTTCCCAGCATTCCAGCGCCTCGACCATGTCCCCGGGCCGGAAGACATTGAGGTTTGGCGTGGCGCGCAGCCCAGCCAGATGTTCGACCGGCTGATGGGTCGGGCCGTCCTCGCCCACGGTGATGCAGTCATGGGTCATCACGAAGATGGCACGCTGCTGCATCATAGCGGCAAGCCGCACCGCAGGGCGGGCGTAATCGACGAAACAGAGGAAGGTTCCGCCATAGGGAATGAACCCCCCGTGCAGCGCGATGCCGTTCATGACCGCCGCCATGCCATGTTCGCGCACGCCGAAGGGAATGTAGCGTCCGCTCCAGTCGCCCTTGGTCAGGGGGGTGGCCTGTTCAGGCCATGTCTGGGTCGATCCGGCCAGATCTGCCGATCCTCCGACCAGTTCCGGCATGACCCCGAACAGCGCGTTGAGCACGCGCGAGGTCGACATGCGGGTAGCGACGGGATCCGTGCCGACCGCCGCGGCGCGCAGATCCGCAAGGATCGCCGCAGCCTCGGCGGGCGCGGTGCCGGAGATCTGGCGCTCGAACCCCTGCCGGCCGGGGGCAGAGGCTAGTCTGGCCTCCCAGTCGCGGCGGGCGTCCGCGCCGCGTGCCCCGGCGGCGCGCCATGCGTCCAGCACCGAGCCGGGTATTTCGAAGGCGCCATAGGGCCAGTCGAGCATGGTCTGCATCGCCTTGCGGTCCTCGGCACCGATCGCACCGAAATGTGCAGCGGGCTTGCCCTGTTTTGCGGCCGAGCCCCGGCCGATCACCGTGCGGCAGGCGATCATGGAGGGCCGGTCATCGGCTTTGGCCGCCAGCAGCGCGGCCTCGATGGCGTCCATGTCGTGCCCGTCCACTGACTGCACATGCCAGCCTGCCGCCTCGAACCTGCGCGGCTGGTCTTCCGAAGTTGCATGCTGCGTGGTGCCGTCGATGGTCACTGCGTTGTCGTCAAAGAGCAGGACAAGCTTGCCAAGGCCCAGATGCGCGGCGAGCGTAACCGCTTCCTGACTGATGCCTTCCATCAGGCAGCCATCGCCCGCCATGACAAAAGTATGATGATCGACCAGATCGTCGCCGAACTGCGCGTTCAGCATCCGCTCGGCCAGCGCCATGCCGACGGCATTGGCGATCCCCTGACCCAGCGGACCGGTGGTCGCCTCGACGCCGCGCAGCATTTCCGCTTCGGGATGGCCTGCGGTCTTGGCGCCAAGCTTTCGGAAATCCTTCAAGTCCTGCAGCGACAGATCCGGCGTGCCGGTAAGCCAGAGCAGGCCGTAGAGCAGCATTGAGCCATGGCCGACGGACAGCACGAACCGGTCACGGTCGGGCCATTCCGGATGACCGGCATCATATTTCATCACCCGATCGAACAGGACGGTGGCCACGTCGGCCATGCCCATGGGCATCCCGGGATGGCCGGACTGCGCCACTTCCACGGCATCCACGGTGAGGAAGCGCAGGGCATGGGCCATGTGGTGCAGGGTGGGCTCTGAGGGGGTAGGCCGCGCTTGGGAAATGGTCATGACAGGTCTCCATGTGGGGAGGTGTGCCGCAGGGGACAGGCCGCGCGGGGCGCTAGATGAGCCCGGCCATCCGCGGAAGGAAAAGCACCAGTTCAGGCACAAGGGTGATAAGCATCAGCACCGCGATGCTGATGGCAAGAAAGGGCAGCACCTCGCGCGAGATGGCGCCGATACCGGTTTCCTTGGAGGTGATCGCGGTCGAGGCGAACAGGCACAACCCATAGGGGGGCGTCATCAGCCCGATCATCAGATTGAAGACCATGATCACCCCGAAATGAACGGGATCGACACCTGCCGCGGTGGCGATGGGGGTCAGCACCGGACCTAGGATGAGCAGCGCGGGGGCTGCATCCATGAACATGCCCCAGACCAGAAGAAGCACGTTAATCAGCAGCAGGATCATCAGCGGGTCCACCGAAGCGCCGCGGATCCATTCCGCTGCTTCCTGTGGAAGCTGGGCGACGGCAAGGATCCAGCCGAAAATACCGGCTGTCCCGATGAGGAAGAAGATTGCGGCGCTGTCCCGGGCGACACGTGCGCCAATCCTCACAAGCGCAGACAGGGACAGGTTCCGATAGAGCAGAAAGCCCAAAAGCAGCGCATAGCCCACTGCGACGGAGGCGGCTTCGGTCGGAGTGAAGATCCCGCTGAGTATGCCGCCCATCAGGATGACTGGCATGAGCAGGGCCGGGATGGCAGAGCGGCAAATTGCCACAATTTCGCGCGTGGCATAGCGCCCGGCAGAAGAGCGGTAGCCGCGTTTGCGGGCGATGATCCAGACCACAAACATCTGGGCGAGGCCAAGCAGGATGCCGGGCACGGCACCGCCTACCAGCAGCGCCCCGGTGGACACCTGCGCCACCGAGGCGAAGATCACCATGGGGATGGAGGGCGGCAGGATCGGCCCCTGCACCGATGAGGCCACCGTGACCGCGGCAGAGAAGCTTTCGGAGTAGCCGTTCTTTTTCATGGCGGGGATCAGCACGGATCCCAGTCCCGCGACATCGGCCAGCGCCGAGCCCGAGCAGCCGCCGAACATCATGGAGGCCACCACGTTCACCTGCGCCAGCCCGCCGCGCATCCGGCCCACAAGCAGGTTGGCGAGGTTCACGATGTTGTCGGTGATGCGGCATTCGGCCATCACATGACCCGCCATGACGAAAAGCGGCACGGCGAGCAGCACGAAACTGTCGATCGAGGTGAAGAACTGGTGCGCGATGGTGCGCAGCGACTGGTCCGAGATCAGGAAATAGAGCAGCGCCGCGATGCCGGTGGTGAAGGACAGCGGCACGCCGAGAATGGCCAGCAGACCGAAGGCGGCCAGCATGAACGAGAAGGCAGGGGTCATGTCAGCATCTCCACCGTCTCGGCCGGATCGCCCGGTTCCGGTTCCATCAGCCAACTGCGCCGGTAGATCAGGATATTGAGCGTATCAAACGCGAGATAGGCCAGCACCAGCCCCGCCCCGACCGGGATCGCGAGGAATGGCCAGAAGAACGAGACGTTCAGGCCCGGGGTGGTCATCCATTCATTGGCCCAGGCATAGGTCCAGCCGGTATGGGCGAAATAGACGAAGAACACCGCGACGGGGATCCGCAGGACAAGATCATACCAGAGCGCCGCTCGTGGCCCGAGCTGCCCCAGCACGATCATCAGCCGGGGATGCCCGTAATGGCGGTAGGCCACCGCCGCCCCGATGCTGGTGACATAGACCATCAGATATTTCGCCAGTTCCTCCGCCCAGTAGAGCGGGGCGGAAAAGACGTAGCGCATCAGCACCTGCGCAAGCAGAATGCCGAAGATGCCAAGGATCATCAGGGAAAGCACGCCGCGTGCAAGGCGGTCAAGCAGGTCGAGCACGTGCTCGACCGGGGATCGCGGCAGGGGACTTGGGGGCATGGGGGTGTCTTCCGGGTCGGTCGGGACGGAGGGGGGATGTCGCGCGGGCCTGTGGCCCGCGCTGGGTCCCGTCAGTAGACGAGACCGTTGAAGTCACTCTGGATGCGGTCGATTTCCGCCTGAACCTTTTCCAGAACCTCGGCGCCACCATCGACGTTCTCTTCAAACCATGCAAAGGCCGCTGGCTGCAGCGCCGTCTTGAAGCCTACGATTTCTTCCGCCGTCGGAGTGTAGATTTCGACGCCCTGCTCGGTGAGCCACTGCGCATCGATGATGTCCTTGAGCGGGGCAAGGGCCATGGCACCAACCGAAGCCTCCTCGCCCGCCTTCATGATGGCGGTCTGGATGTCTTCGGGAAGGCCTTCGAACCATTCGACATTGTAGGTGACGGCACCGACCAGATGCACATGCTGGCTGAGGGTGATGTATTTCTGGACCTCGTGGAAGTTCGACGACCGGATGGTGGCCAGCGGATTTTCCTGCCCGTCAACCACGCCGGTCTGCAGCGAGGTGTAGACCTCAAGCCATGGCACCGGCGTTGCCTGCGCGCCTGCGGCATTGAACATCTCGATATGCGGGCGGACCTGCATGGTGCGCATCTTCACCCCCGGCAGATCGGCGGCGGTCTTGATCTGCTTTTCAGAGGTGGAGATCTGCCGGTAGGCCTGCGGCGTGAAGAACAGGATGCCGACCCCGGTCGTGTCTTCGAGTTCGGTCAGGATTTCCTTCATCAGCGGATTGGAACGGGTGTAAAGCTTCTGGGCCACCGCCATGTCGGGCATAATATAGGGCAGATCGGTGAAGGTGATCTTGGGGTAAAGGTTGCCCATCACCCCCATGGCCAGTTCGCTGCCCTGCACTTCGCCGGACTTGACCTGCTGCAGGCCGGACAGTTGGTCGCCAAGCTGGCCGTCGGGGAAGATCTGCACGTCGACCTTGCCATCCGTATAAAGCTCGACCTTCTGCTCGAAGATCGCGAGCGAGGCCGAGGCGGGCAGCGCCATCGGATCGGCAGGGGTGCCGCTTGCAATACGCATGACGTGGTCCTGCGCCAGCGCGGGCGTGGCAACCATGGCCATGGCGGCAATCATTGCGGGTTTCAACATCGTCCATCCTCCCTGATGTGAGGGCCCTCCTGGCCCTGTCGCGCCGAGTCGTGGTGGCGCCTTCCTCGGATGGGAATGGATCAGATGTTCCATTAATGGTCAATCTGGTTTTTTCATTTCACTAGAATTGACCGCTCGTGCCGGGCGCCAATGGCGACGCACAGGACGGAGGCAAGACAGAAGGTGGCAGAGATCGACCGGAAGGCGCCAACCTCTTCCTCGACGACCTCGAGCGAGACATCGGCCTGTCCTACCAGCGGGCTGAGCGCGGTGTCGGTCAGCGCCACGACGGGTACGCGCTGCTCTGCCGCTGCCCGGGCAAGGGCGACCGCTTCGGTGCTGTAAGGTTCATAAGAGATCACCAAAACCACGTCGCCCGGCCGGAAACGCCGCATGGTCTCGATGGCGCCGACGCGGTCATGCAGGACCACGCGCATCTCGAACTGGCCCAGCACATAGGCGATGTAGCTGGCCACGGAAAAGGCGCGGCGGAACCCCACCACATGCACGCAGTCCGCATCCGCAAGAAGCGCCACGGCGGCATCCAGCCGCTGCGGGTCCAGCCGTTCGGCCAGCCGGTCGACCGAGGCGCCTGCGGCGGCGGCAAAATCTTGCAGCAGCGCGTGCGGGGTGCCGGTTCCGGAGCGCCGCAGATGATCCACCCGGTGGCGATAGGTGGGGCGTCGGCCGGTGGCCTGCACCCGGAACAGCTTCTGCAGGTCGCTATAGCCGGAAAATCCCAGCGCCTTGCAGAAGCGGATGAAGGCGGAGGCGGGCACGCGCGCCTCCTCCGCCGCCTGTGCGACGGTGAGAAAGGCGATATCCTCGCCACGACGCAGCGTGAAGGAGGCGCAGTCCTGCAGCCGTTTGGGTAGGTCTTTCTGCCGTTCGGCGATGCGAAGATCCAGTTCCTCTACGGAAGCAGGGGGGGTCATGTCGGTCACGGGGGGCCGCTCCTCGGCAGTTGGCAGGAACCATCAGGGTAGAATGAATAATTCATCCCGAGCATAAACGAAACATGCCGCTATCTGGAACAAAAATACTGTATTGCAAGGCGGTGGAATTTATGTTCCATTTTGGCCTGACGAAGCTGGGGGCTGCGGATTTCCGTGCGACGCTCCGGCAGGGGAGGGAAAAGGACGGCATGGCGCAGGAACTGGACGTGATCACCATCGGGCGGGCTTCGGTGGACCTATATGGCGCCCAGATCGGGGGACGGCTTGAAGACATGCGGAGCTTCGAAAAATACATCGGGGGCTCTCCGACCAATATCGCGGCGGGGGCCGCGCGGCTTGGGCTAAGGTCGGCTCTGATCACGCGGGTCGGGGACGAGCATATGGGCCGGTTCATCCGCGAGGAGTTGTCTGCCCAAGGCGTCGATGTTTCCGGGATCGTCACCGATCCGGAGCGGCTGACGGCGCTGGTACTGCTTGGCATCCGCGACCGGGACAGGTTTCCCCTGATCTTTTACCGCGAAAACTGCGCGGATATGGCGCTGTGCGAAGCGGATATCGCCCCCGCCTTCATCGCGCGTGCCCGCTGCGTGACCGCGACCGGCACGCATCTGAGCCATCCCCTTACCGAGGCTGCGGTGCTCAAGGCGCTGCATCTGGCGCGCGCCAGCGGCGCGAGGACCGCGCTCGACATCGATTACCGTCCCAATCTGTGGGGGCTGGCGGGACATGGCGCCGGGGACTCCCGCTATATCGAATCCGCCGGCGTGACAGCGCAACTGCAGGCCACGCTGCCGCTTTTCGACCTGATCGTCGGGACGGAGGAAGAGTTTCACATCGCGGGGGGCAGCACCGACACCATCGCGGCGCTGCGCGCGGTCCGGGAACTGACCGGGGCGGTGCTGGTGTGCAAACGCGGGCCCATGGGGGCTGCCGCCTTTACGGCGGCAATCCCCGAAAGCCTTGACGACGGCGAAAGCGGGCCGGGCTTCGCGGTCGAGGTGTTCAACGTATTGGGGGCCGGAGACGGGTTCATGGCGGGCCTGCTGAAGGGCTGGCTTGATGGCGAGCCATGGCCGCGCTCGCTGAGCTATGCCAATGCCTGCGGCGCCTTCGCGGTCAGCCGTCATGGCTGCGCCCCCGCCTATCCCAGCTGGACCGAACTTCAGACCTTTCTGACAGAGGGTATCCGCAGCCCCGCGCTGCGGAAGGATGCCGCGCTGGAGCAGCTGCACTGGTCAACCACCCGTCACCGCCAACATGACAGCCTGCGGGTCTTTGCCTTCGATCACCGCAAGCAGATGGAGGAGATGCCCGGCGCCACCCCGGACCGGATTGCCGCCTTCAAGCTGCTGTGCCTTGCGGCGGCGGAACGGGTCGCCGCCGGACAGCCGGGCTATGGCATCCTGTGCGACGGCAGGCTGGGAGCGGGGGCGCTGCATGCCGCAGCCGATCGCGGGCTCTGGATCGGACGGCCAGTGGAATTTCCCGGATCCCGCCCGCTGACCTTCGAGGATGAGGTGGGCGAAGCCGGGGGTGGGCTGGCAGAATGGCCGCAGCCGCAGGTGGTGAAGCTGCTGTGTTTCTGCCATCCGGATGACCCTGAGGACATGCGGCTGGCACAGGAACAGGCCATCCAGCGGCTTTTTTCTGCCGCCCGGCGAAACCGTCTGGAGACGCTGCTGGAGATCATTCCCTCCAAGGTGGGGCCGGTCGATGCCGACAGCACGGCACGGCTGATCCGCCGCTTCTACGAGATCGGCATCTATCCCGACTGGTGGAAGCTGGAACCCTCTCTGGGGGAGGCGGGCTGGACGGAGGTCTGCGCCGAGATCACTCGCCACGATCCGCATGTGCGCGGCATCGTGGTGCTGGGGCTGGACGCGCCGCTTGACCGGCTGGACCGGTCCTTCCGCGATGCGGCGCGGCATCCGCTGGTCAAGGGCTTTGCCGTGGGGCGCAGCATCTTCGGCGAGGCGGCGCGGGACTGGTTTGACGGCAGCATCGGAGACGCGGAGGCCATCGAAAGGATGGCCGAGCGGTATGCAACCCTGTGCGGGGTCTGGGACAGGGCCCGGACGGCACACCAGATGGAGATGACCGGATGAGCCTGCTGCTTCGGAAACCGACGGGACCGTCGGGCAAGGTGCATGACATCACCCCGGCCAGTGCGGGCTGGACCTATGTGGGCTTCGGGCTTTACCGGCTTGCGGCGGGGCAGACGGCGGCGGAAGCCACCGACGACCGCGAGGCCATTCTGGTGCTTGTCGAAGGCCGGGCGCGGATCAGCGGCGGCGGCACGGACTTTGGAGAGTTGGGCGAGCGGCTGTCGGTCTTTGAAAAAACGCCGCCCGCCGCCGTCTATGTGCCCGGCGGCAGTGGCTGGGAGGCGACCGCGACCACCGACTGCACGCTTGCGGTCTGCACCGCGCCGGGCCATGGCGGGCATGGGCCCCGCCTGCTGGACGTGCCGGACCGGGTCAGCCGGGGCAGCGGATCGAATCTGCGCCATGTCCACAACATCGCGATGGAAGACAACGATGTGGCAGACAGCCTGCTGGTCACCGAGGTCTTCACCCCTGCCGGAAACTGGTCGTCCTATCCGCCGCACCGCCACGACGAGGATGACTTTCCGCGCATGACGCTGCTCGAGGAAAGCTACTATCACCGCCTCAATCCTGCTCAGGGATACGGGCACCAGCGAGTCTTTACCGAGGATGGCAGTCTCGACGAGACGATGAGTTTTTCGGATCACGACGTGGTGCTTGTGCCCCGGGGGCACCATCCCTGTGGCGCACCGCATGGCTACGAGCTTTATTA
The DNA here is from genome assembly GCF_900100085.1 of Salipiger marinus. GTDB lineage: Bacteria > Pseudomonadota > Alphaproteobacteria > Rhodobacterales > Rhodobacteraceae > Salipiger > Salipiger marinus. The sequence continues at coordinate 2,538 of NZ_FNEJ01000029.1, read as the reverse complement.
CCTCAATGTCATGGCTGGGCCTCATCGGAAGTGGCGGTTCCGGAACCATCCCGATCACGACTGGATCGCCGCTCAAGGTTAGCAACCACGCCCGCCTCACAGGAAGGACAGGTGATGTCCCGGGAAGTGGTGTAACTCCCTATGTGCCTCGAGCTCCCTGGCGAGCCGAGTTGGTCAGTCGCACTGCGCATGGCATCATCGCAGACCTTCGCGCAGGCAGTCGGGGATGGGGCGCTCACGGTCAGTGGCACGCTGACGGTCAGCGATGTGGACAGCGGCGAGGCGGAATTTGTCGCACAGAGCGGCACTGCCGGCAGCTATCACAGCTTTACGCTCGGCACCGACGGGTTCTGGAGCTACAGCGCCGACAATAGCCAGGCCGCAGTGCAGACAGTCGTTGCCTCGCCGCGGCGCATATACTGCCTCCTGATCGACCAGGACGGTGTCGATGACCCGGCAGTCGTGTCGCGAATGCTGTGGAAATTCCCTTGCGGCGTACTCCGGGCATGTGAACGTTCGGTTACTCCGGCGGCGAGGTCAAGAGGCATCGGCTCGAGGGCCTGGGACAGGGTTTCCCATCCGTCAACCTTCCGCATCTGGATCTGTCCGGAGGCCAACAGCGCCCAGAGGAGCATCGGCACGGTCTCGGCGCATGGCAGCACGGTCTGGGTCCTGATGCGGCGTCGGAATTCCTCGTTCAGCCGCTCGATGGCATTCGTGGTCCGGGCGGATTTCCATTGCGACGGGTCAAGGCGGGTGAAGGTGAAGAGCCGGTCTCCCGCTTCCTTCAGGCTGTCTGCGACAGCACGGCACTTGAGGCGCCATTTCCGTAGAAATGCCTTGCGCCGTGTCTCGATGTCGGCCGCGGTATCGGCATACATCATGTCCCGGTACCGTACGCCGGCCGAGGTCTTCCCCCTTCTGCTGTTGTCGGCTTGTAGGAAATCAGGATCTCCGTCGAGACGTGGGACGGGTTACCGTTCAAAGTGGACGCAGCGCCGATCTCGGCCAGCGCGTAATCACAGGATCCGACGAGGTAAGTCGCTGTGTCATCGCCATGGACTCGCTCGACCACCTGCCATTCGTAAGCCCCAGGATCGCACATGGCAGCGAGGGGCGAGAAATGACAGGTACCAGGATACCGAGCGGGATTACCCACTCGGCGGCATCATTGACGGCCTCATCGCGCCCTTTGTCACGAGACCCGACTGCCATGCCATCGGCTTTCGTGATGCGCTTGAGAAGTGAAAGCGTCTCCGAGTTGGGCGAATAGATCGAGATCGATGAGCGAGCCGAGAAGAAAGTCTCCGTGAATGAACGCGGGGCTTTCTAAAGTCGGATGGTTTCACCGGGATTTAGGGCCCAAGACGATTTCTGTCCCCGGCGCGCACCGTTCGGCCCACGTTGTTCAAGCTGCCTATGAACCCGGCGACGAAGGCGTTGGCGGCGTGGAAACGGACCTCTTCGGGGCGCCGAGCTGTGGATATCGCCTTCACTCAGCCGCAGATCCTGTCCGAGAGGGACATCCTCGTGCTGGCAGGGGGCACAAAGAGCGAAGTCAGCTCGGGTTCGCGTGAGCTCCATCTGCATTTCCTCACGCAGTTGCGCGCCGAGTCGGCACCCGAGTAGCGGCTGAAGTGCTGCATGTCCGAGGCGAAAGCATTTCATCACCCAAGCGCGATTTTTTGCGTTTGACACCGCGTTTTCACTACCTCTAGTCTTGCATGATGTCGTAGGCGCCGAGGGAACCTGATGCAGATCCGCCAGAAGCTGGAAGACATGTCGGACCAGTTCACGCCGGCCGAACGCCAGCTTAAGTCCGTGCTGCTCGCCGACTATCCCTTTGCGGGGCTGGAGCCGATCCAAGAGCTGTCGAAGCGGGCGCACATCTCGGCTCCGTCGATCTCGCGGTTCGTGTCCAAGCTGGGATGTGCCGGTTTCCAAGAGTTCCAGCAACGGCTGGTGCAGGAACTGAAGGAGGGGCAGCAATCCCCAATCCACCTGCGTAAGGACCTTCAGATCGACGACAGCGCGCCGCTCGCCTCCTATCTGCGAAGCATCGAGGCGCTGAACAAGGAAATGATCGAGCAGGTGACCACCAGCCAGTTCAATCGGCTGTGCGACCTGATGACGGACTCCAAGCGGCGCATCTTCATGATCGGCGGCAGGATGAGCGACACGATCGCTGAATTCTTCGTGCGGCACCTGCGCCAGATCCGGGCGGACGTGTCGCACGTGCCGTCGGACCCCGAACTCTGGCCCGAATACCTGCTCCGGATGCGGTCACGCGACGTCCTACTGATCATCGACTTCCGCCGCTACCAGGCCAACCTCGCGAGGCTCTCGGCACAGGCTCGGGAGCGCAAGGCCCAGACCATCGTGATCACCGACAAGTGGATCAGCCCAGCCGCCAAAGGTGCGACCGAACTGATCTCGGTTCCGATCCATTCCGGCACGGTCTGGGACAGCTATATACCGGCTTTCGCGCTCATCGAGGCCATGCTGGTGTCCATGGCCGAACGCGACTGGGACGCCACC
>NZ_FNEJ01000034.1 GCF_900100085.1 Salipiger marinus | reverse complement strand
CACCTTAACGGGCACTGGACCAATGCCGGTCATCACGTCGCGTTCCGGCAAATGACCATGGCGCACCAGGCGTGCCCGCCCGTCCTCGAGCTTGTCCCCGGAAAAGGCGTTCATGAGCGCGGCCAGCTCGGCGTGGATTGCCTGTTCGATCAGCTTGCGCGCTCCATCGCGCAGAACGTCGGTGAACGGGTCGGAGCCAAATCCTGATGGATCGGGCAGTTCTGTGATGGTAGTCTCTGGCATGTGGCATATCCCTTTCTCGGCTGAGAATTGACGGCGTCTGAACACCGCCATGATATGCCGCCCCTCAGGGCATCACCAACTTTCGCGTGTTTCTCAGGTAGGTGCCGCCCAAGACGCTCGGCTTTCAAGACCTTGTCCCCAAGTGCATCCCGAACAGCGTTGCTTGCAATCAACCCCCGAAACTCACGCGACATAGAAATCGCCCCCATCGCGGGATCGCACACTCGTTCGCGGTGTGCGCGACATCACCACGTTCAAAATCTGGAACAGATGTGGATTGCGGTCTGCGACCACCCAAAGCGGTGGGTAGCCCGCGAGGAACACCAGCAGGAACCGCATGTCGTCAACCAGAATGAAAGGGATCACGGATGCGAAGACCAGCGCCACAAAATATCCGATCGGGAGACCGAATATCCGTGGCGGCTTGGTCAGCCCCAGAAAGAGTGGTGTGTCGCGCATGGAGGTCTCTGCGGCCTGTCAGATCAAGGAGCCGCAAAGCCATCGATGATGGTCTCGGCCGAAAAGATCAGCACCACGCCGACAAACACGGCGACGAAGATCGGCCAGTTGAGACGCCCGAAAAACATCATGACACCCGATCCCACGAGAGCGAGCACGCCGAGGCCACGACCGATCGGACCCGTCACCGCGTCGATGATGTTGTCGATCATGTCAGAGACCGGGCTGAGGTCCTGTGCAAGCGCCGGGGCTGCGGCCACTATCAGCAACGCGGCCAATGCCGCCCGGGTATAGTCGATGCGTTTCATATCTGGTCTCCGATGGATTGGGCATAGACGGCCATGACCTTGCGGACATGGCCTTGGGTTTCGCGGTAGGGGGGAATCCCGCCATGGCGCGCCACGGCTTCGGGGCCGGCATTATAGGCTGCAAGCGCAAGCTGCGGCGTGCCGAAACGATCAAGTTGTGTCAGCAAGTAGCGGGCGGATCCATGCAGGTTTTGCTCAGGATCATGCGGATCGACGCCAAGCACGCGCGCAGTGTCCGGCATCAACTGCCCAAGCCCGATTGCGCCGACATGCGACCGCGCGCCTGGATCAAATGCGCTTTCAATAGCGATGTTGGCGCGAAAGAATGCGAGCCAATCGCGAGAGGACATCCCGGCCCTGCGCAGGGCCGGGTGGTCCACGTAAACCGACCCCACATCAAGGATCATAGTCTCGATCGCAGGGCGGCCCGATGGGACCCGAGGCGGAGACAGGCGTGGTGAATCAAGAGGGACGACCTCAGAGCGTGCGACACCGTCACTTTGCTCGGGTTGGGGTCTTGCAAAGTCGAGAACGCTACTGGTCAGTCGACCAACACGGTCTGGAGCATCGAGATCGATAACGGATTGTGCATAAGTGGAAGGGCCTGAAAGCCCCCAGAGAACGAGGCTAGCCGCTGGTAGGATACCTTGTCGTCTCAAACTCCCACGTGCCTCTCTCACCTTCTCGGAGAGGGCAGCTGAATACCTTTGCGTCGAGCTCCAGGCAGAAGCTCATGAGCCCTGCTGCGGTCTTGAAGACGCGTGGTTTAAGATCCCGGTTGGTCACATAGACCGACCGGTGCACACCGCCTTGACCGTCATTGGAGCAGACGAAAACCGTCCAGCCACCCCTATGCGTGTTGCCGCCCTTTTCCGGGGCTTCAACGCATTCCACCTCGATCCATGCCCCACCCTCGATCGCCTCTTGCATGTGCGATGTTAGGATCACGGGGTATTTTGTTCCTGCCATTTTGCCTCCGAAGGAAAGAAGTTCCTACGGAAGTAACCTGCTTTTGCACCGCTTCAAACAGTGCATGTCACAAGATATGCGGCGACGTAGCGAAAAACCCGTTAGATGGTCAATAGATATCTTTTGATTGATTACGATATTTTTTCGGTGATAGGTCCGACACACGATTCGCCCCCAGATTGTCGGGAGACCACCAGATGTCGCGGTTGCTGGCATGTAGCACATTCATCGCCCTAGCGATCCCAGCAAATGCCGAGACGCTGGCGATGGACTGCGTGTTGCCGTTGCGGCCGGAGCTGGCGGCCTCGCCTGCGCTCCTGAACGAGTACGGCGACGACATCAGAGCCGAGTTCAACACCTACTTCGATGAGGCACAAACCTATCTGAATTGCCTCGCCGCAGCATCAGCTTCCGCGCAGGCCGAAGTCCGTCTTGTGCTTGACGCTTACCAGGAGATGTTCCAATGAAACGACGCGCAAAATATGTCAGCAATTATGACACAATTAACATAAGTCTGATTATACGACAACGCTTTAGCGGCGGCGCTCTGTCATGAGGCGGCTTCTGTCAACTGTCGCGATCATCGCGATCGGGCTTACACCGCTTGCTGCCAAACCTGCCGCCGCACAAGGCTACCAGATCGATTGTGCGATCCTCCTGTGCCTTGCAGGCGGTTGGCCGCCTTCGGTCCCATGTGCCCGCGCGCGCGCGGAGTTTATCCGCCGGATCACGCCCTGGCCAGTCGAACCACCGCTGCAGATCTGGCGTTGTCCAATGCGTGCTGAGTTCGAAGCGCCGAACCCGGTTGAGCGCCTCTACAGGTTGGCGGGGTTCAATCCGGGTCCAGCAGTCTCCCTGCCCCGAGAGCGAGAAACGCTCCAGCTCGTCCAAGCTGTCGGGCGTGCCGCCAATATCGATGTGACGGACCCTGCTTTTGATTTCATCCGCTCCATAGATGTCTTTCAGGTTACGGCACGTCAGAGGGAGGGCCGTGACGATTGCAACAGATATGCTTCTGTGCGGCGTGGCACGTATGATCAGAACGGCCAATTCCGGTGGCAAAACAGCTCGATAAGTGCCCTTCCTCCAGCCTTCCGAGGGGCCGAGCGATACGGCCAGAACTGCCCCGATGTCTGGGTCCGTGCTGTGTTCGTCGATTGGGAGGATTTTGAGGGCACCTATGGCTTCGAACAAGTCAACTACTGATCTCAAACAGTCACAGGCAAACGATAAAAAAGAAGAAACCCCCGCAAGGCGGCAACCAAGCGAGGGGCTCAAAGAACAACGGAATTGGCGTTCCGTCAGATCAAATCAAACTGTGATCTCGTTCTAGCAGTCCCGACAGTCAAGGCAATGAAAAAACGTGTCGCTCGCGGGGGCACGGATGCCCTGTTGCAGCCTTGTCCCAATTCACAAGGACTAGACAGTGAACGTGATCCAAACCCATCTCACCCTGCCGGAAGGCTGGACCAAAGGTGCTGTTATGGCACTAATTTCAGAGGTTGCCCCGCATATAGGCCTGCGCCCGGCGCGCCTCGCAGTTCTGAACTACATCATTGGGCGGACCCGCGCATCCGACTGGACCTCTCCCCATCGTGAACCGGTGTTTTTTGGCGCGCAAGATCTCGCAGCGGTCGAACTTGGCAAGACGTCGCGCCAGTTGCGAACGGATGAGGCCGCGCTGGCCAAGCTTGGGCTGATCGTGAAACGTGTCGCGGCGAATGGGGCCCGCTATGGTCGCGCTGGCCTAGGCTTGATACTGACTCCGCTGATCGCGCGACTGAAAGAGTTCATAGCCCTTCGCGATCGGCTCCGTGCGGAACGGAGGCATTTGCGCGCTTTGAAGGATCTTCGGTCCCTTCGTTTGCGTCACATGAAACGGTGCATCGCCGCCCTGCCCTCCTCGGCTATCAACGATCCTGAGATCGTCAAGATTCTCGCCAGTTTCGATGAATGGCCTCGCAGCGATGCGTTAAGCCGTCTTGGTCTGGAGCGGCTCAACGCCCATTTGAAGGCCAGTTCCGATCTGTGCAACAGCCTTGATGACTGGCTTGAAAACCATGGGCTTTCTTCCGACCAACCAGCGGAAAACTTCCGGCCCTTTACACAAAACACCAGAGAAGAAACTCAAACTGTAAAGACGCCACCCGCTGTGGATAACTCTGGAAGACACGCGGAAATCGCACAGAGTGAATTGCCATCATCAATTCCCTGCCCCGCGCCACCCGCTCTGACGCCAGAGAATCTATATCGCATTGCCGGCGACGGCTTACGCATGATGCTTGACGCGAGCCGAGATCAGAACCGACCTCTCAAAGAGCGCGACATCATCGAGGCTGCCTGGGCGTTGCTGCCGATGCTCGATATCCATGCTTCAGTTTGGCACGAGGGCCAGAGCACCTTGGGCGACCACGGGTTGGCTTTCTGCCTACTATTGGTTGATGCGCAGCGAGATCACCCGAGCTACCCTGTTCGCAATCCTGGCGGTTTGATGCGCGAACTGATCCGTCGAGCCAAGGCAGGAAGGCTGGACTTTAATGCAAGCGTTGCGGCTCTGCAAAAACGGCGCAATAGGGTGAGGTAGAGTTTCCAACCCGCAACTGAAATTGCCCAAAAACGCGCTGAAAATCGGGTAATGAAGTTTATGTAAATAAATGATGGTCGCAGAGAAAGTCGACTGTTGTCTCCCGACATGCCAACCTGCTCACATGCAACGGTTCTTCTCAACCAAGATGCCGGGCGTGAAATTTGTAATGAACGTCTTGGTCTTCAGCCTAATCGGTCTCCTGCCGGTCTTGCTCGTTTATGTCATGCGTGCGCCTGGATTTGCTTCGGCATTGATGGACGGTGGACCGGCGCTATCACGATTTCTCAGGCAGGTTCTGACGAATGGGCTGCCGGTCATCTTTATCGTCAACTACGTCGGTTTCTTTTTGTTTGCGGTGTTGAGTGCTAAGGACGCCAATGGCCGTGATCCGGCGTCGTCCATTCTCCTCGATCTTGTAATCCGCGTCGCTCTCTTTCTAGTTCTCCACGCCTTCATCTATGTGCTCTCCGCCAGTTGGTTCGGCTCATTTGGAGGTAGTCGGTCTACGGCTCTGTCAGTGGTTGCGCCCACACTGGCGCGGTCCGCACACTTTGAAAATATTTCCGGGGTCTACCTGTATGCTACGCTGGTAAGTGCGCTGCCGCTCTATATCACCGCGGCGGAAGACTCACTTATCCTGAGACCATTCGTCAGTCTTTTGCCGAAAAAAGCGGGTGCTGTTGTGGTTGCTTTGTTTGCCTTCCTTTTGACAGCTCTGTGTCTGACGCTCATTGCAGCCGTCATCTTGCGTCTTCAGGGCTAGGTCAGCGTGTGATTTTCACGTGGCCGATAAGCCCGCACTGCTTTGGCCAAGGCCATGATCCAGAGCCCTGCAATAACGAAACTCCAAAGCGCGTTCCAACTCGCCATCGATAGGCTCAGGAATTCCCACGCGACTTCGTCACACATCACCAAGTTTGATGGTGAGGATGACGCGGAGGGCAAAAGGTCCGCACCTGACAAGTTCGATATATCGAGACCAGAGCCTGTGCACGCCGTCGGACCTTCCCACCAATCCCGTTCGACGCCGGTGTGGAAAATCCCGATGCCCGCTGTCGTCAGAGCGGCGGCAGCACCTGCCATCAAGAGCAGAAAGATGGGCAACCCAACCATCAGAAGCGCGCCAATAGCGATGGCACTGGCGTGAGGATACCGCTGCCAGATGCACATTGCGCAGGGCGCATACCCGATCGTCTGAAAGATGTATGCGGCGAGCAAGAGCACAGCCGACCCGCCGACAGCGAGCATCCAGAGTTGTTTTTCTGTCACTTGTACCTCATAGAGTCAGACTGGTTGAGTACCAGGGGTACTTCGTGAGTTTCCCAAGCCTAGTGGTGAACACAGGTGCCCAATTCACTACTCGCCGGTCAGTAGCTTCTTTCGAGCGGTGTAGTCCTCTGCGTCAATTTCGCCCTTGGCCAAGCGCAGATCGAGTTCGCTCATCGCATCGGACTTTTCAGCCTTTGTCGCTCCTCCATCCATATTGCGAATGAACCAAACGACACCGGCAACAACCAATCCCAAAACGATGATCCAAAGGATAGGACCAAACATCATCCCCATCCCGTATCCCCAACCCGACATGTGGCCATAGCCGTCTGGATCGGCCACAGCAGGTGTCGCAAAGAGCGCTGCAATTATCCCCAATCGATACATGTCCACCTCTTTGTCCGATCGTTATCCCTATCCGGTGATACTTTGATACTCGCTCAACATCCTGTTTTCACGACCGGAAATGTATCAGTTTGTAGAGTTGACCTTTTATCAGACGTCGCAGTACGACCGCAAGGTAACGAGGTCAGATCAGGCATCAGATGGACTCCAAGAAACGGTCAACGCTTTTGACGTTCGGTGCGATCATCGCAGGGTACGCAGCGCTGCGCACAGTTCCCTCTTTGTTGCCGGAAAAACTGGAGTTGCAGGCGCTCGATAGACCAGAAGGATTTCGTAAGTTCGTTGCGGGTGAGACGTCAGGCGGCTTTGATCCTTTTGTAGGCTTGGGCACGGCGGACAGCACTGAAGTGGCGGCGCAGAAAGCCGCAGCCTTGGAGCGCGTCTCCGAGAATATTTGTTCGGCCCTTTACGGTGGTCTGAGTCCCACGCCTACCCAGGTCCCGATGGCTTCGTTCTCGGACTACTATTGCCCCTTTTGCCGGTTGCAAACCAAACGATTGGCCGACATGACGAGCGAGATGCCAGACAAGATCGCAGTGGCGTGGCATGAATTGCCGCTCCTCGGCGACAGCTCAAATCTTGCGGCCAAGGCAGCTCTGGCGGCGAAACGGCAAGACGCGTACGTCGCTTTCCACGAACGTTTGATGACAACGCCATTCCAAGCGTCGCCGGAATACCTTGCCCGCCTCTCCGATGACATCGGCGTCGATAGCAAGAAATTGGTCACCGACATGGAGAGTGCCGAGATCACGCGCGAGCTGGAAGACAGTGCAGCGCTTGCACGCGTGTTCGCCTTTGTCGGCACGCCGGCCCTCGTGATCGGCCGTACTGTCGTCCAAGGTCAGATCAGCGACAGAATGGTTCGCGAGATCATCGCGTTGGAGCGCGAAGAGGGTTGGCGAGATGTCTGTACGGCTGCATAGGCTGCAAGGCTCGCCCCGGGAAGTCTTGGCGTTCCTCGTCAATCGACTGTGGAGGCAATGTGGATAGACGGTGCTTCATCCTGCTTGCGTCGACGTGGGTCATGGGGCCGCAAGTCGTTGCGGCCGCAACGCGCGAGATCTGGTCGGCTGCCGAGACGGCCGACGCATTGGCCCGCAACAGGATTTCCCTGATTGATGTCCGATCGCGCCCTGAATGGGTGGAAACGGGCGTCGCAAAAGAGGCATGGCCGATCAGTATGCACGAACCCGGGTTCGAGCAGCGCTTGTTCGCCGCTCGCGACTTTTCAGGCGAGAAACCCATTGCGCTGATCTGCGCCACTGGCGGGCGCAGCGGCCGCCTTTTGAGCGCCTTGAAACGAGCCGGTTACACGGGCTTCATCGATGTGTCGGAAGGCATGCTGGGATCACCGAAGGGGCCAAGCTGGATCGCACGCGGATTGCCCGTGACGAATATCGAGGCGGCCTTGGCAAGCCTGCCTGGCGCCTTGCGTTGACCGGATGCTCATCCAAATGACCGTCCGGGTTTCTCAGCTCGGGGCTTGGCTTCTGCTCTTCCTTCTCGGTTGCATGGGCATCATTCTTTCCGATGCCGCCAAGGCTGCCGAATCCGAGAGCTTTTCAAACCCCGCCGTCATGGCACGTCTGATCTCGGCCGAAGACGGGATTGCGCCGGATGCCGCCTCCGTCTCACTTGGATTGGCCTTGGAGTACGGCGAGGGCTGGAAAGGATACTGGCGCACGCCCGGCGAGGTTGGCTTGGCACCCGAGATCGACTGGTCTGGTTCTACCAATCTGAAATACGCGGAGCTACTCTGGCCCGCGCCGAAACGTTTCGAGGCCTTCGGGATCGAAAACTTCGGCTATTCCGGTCGGGTTGTCTTGCCGATCCGCGCGAGACTTGAGGACGCCGGTTACCCTCTCGAACTGCGTGCCCGGGTGTCCTTGCTGACATGTTCGACTGTCTGTGTGCCCCATGACTTCGAACTTTCACTCGTCCTGCCAAAAGGCGTCGGGATCGATACAAACTCGGCTCGCCAGATTGCTGCTTATGCCGATCGCGTTCCCGCGGCACCCGAGAACAGCGACATCACAATATCGGTCACGGCCCTCGATGCGCGCGACTCGGCTCTCATCGTTGTGGCAACGAGCGACACACCGTTCGGTGAGGTCGACGTGTTCCCGGAATTCGGACCCCTTGTGACCTTTGGCAAACCAGATATCCGGTTGGATCGCGATAGAACGGAACTCTGGGCACAAATACCGATCAACGCCTGGACCGAAGAGCACGCAGAGCCTTCGGTGACGATCACAGACACCGCACGTGCAATCACGGCGCCGATCACTCTTACCTCGGATCCCCCTGCCCCACCGTTTGCAAGCGCGCACCCTCGAACGAGTGTGCTGAAAGTCGTGGCGGTGGCCGCCATCGCCTTTCTCGGTGGTCTGATTCTGAATGTCATGCCCTGCGTGTTACCCGTTCTATCGATCAAGCTCACATCTGTTTTGAAGGCAACCGGTCAAACCCGGCAGATGACGCGCAACGGATTCCTGTGTTCAGCTTTGGGGGTACTGACATTTGTCTGGGCGCTTGCGGCTGCCTTAGTGTTTCTTCAATGGATCGGAGTATCCGTCGGCTGGGGTATACAGTTCCAAAATCCGGTCTTCGTGACTCTGATGTTCATGGTCATCGCCGTCTTTGCCGCCAATCTCTTCGGTGCATTCGAGATAACCCTGCCCGCGGCCCTTCAAGACCGCCTGGGTGCCAGCAGTGCCAGAGCCGGGTACATCTCAGACTTTGGCACCGGACTGCTTGCGGCCATCCTCGCTACGCCGTGTTCCGCCCCGTTCCTCGGCACCGCGATCACCTTTGCGCTCGCGGGTACACCACTGGACGTGATAGTGATATTCACGGCGCTCGGTCTTGGACTGGCCCTCCCCTACCTCGTCATTGCCGCACGTCCCGAGTTGGTCACGCGGCTGCCCCGGCCCGGGCGATGGATGCTTTTCATCAGGATCCTTCTTGGCGGTCTGTTGCTGGCAACAGCCGCATGGCTCTTGTTCGTTCTTGTCGGCGTGGCGGGCGCGCGGGTGGCCGCCTTTATCTCGGCACTCACAGCTGTGTTCATCATCGCGGCATCAATCCCACGGGCGAACCGATGGGCGCGGCGTGCGGTTCTCAGCGCCTGTGTTCTTCTGGCGATTTTCGGAGCGGGTCTAATATCAACGCCTGACCGCACAATAGCTGCGGTGGATGCGATGTCTCACTGGCAGGATTTCGATCCCCTCCGCATCGCGCGCTACGTCTCTGAAGGCGAGACGGTTTTCGTCGATGTGACTGCGGATTGGTGTCTGACCTGCAAAGCCAACAAGTCTCTCGTGCTCGACAAGGATCCAGTGCGTGCGCGGTTGCGCGGCGGTTCCGTAATCGCCATGCAAGCGGACTGGACCAAACCCGATGACGCGATCGCGCGGTTTCTCGAGCGGCATGACCGCTATGGCATTCCGTTCAACACCGTCTTCGGACCGGGGGCTCCTTCCGGTATCGCCCTACCGGAGATTCTAACGCCACAGGCAGTGCTCGGCGCGCTCGACGCCGCTTCTATGCGCAGTCTCGTGTCAGAGTGATATGCCAACTTGCGCGTCTTTGATCGAGTTGACTACTTCCACATATGAAGTCCCTGTTGTCTGATACCTTTGCGTCGTATCCCATGGGAAAGTGCGAATAACCTCTTGCATCAGTGTTCGTGAGCACCCTGCGGTGCGAGCCAGCGCGATAGATACAGTCGTTCAAGTATGAAAACCGCGGTAATTCCGACGGCGGCATAGAGCACGATGGCCGGGTCACTTTGCAGTTTCATCGCGGTGAAGGCCGCCAGCACAACCGCATCGAATGCGAGTGCCAAGAGCAACACAGTCGCCGCCGCTCCGATCTCCTTCCGGCGGAAGCGGAAGACGCCCCAATGCACGACCATATCCATGATGAGATAGAAAAACGCGCCCAATGAGGCGATCCGGCCCAGATCGAAGAACACAGCCAGTGTCGAGGCAATCACCACCGTATAGATCAGCATGTGGCGCTGGATCGTGCCAGACATGCCAAAATGGCTGTGCGGGATCATTTTCATGTCCGTCAGCATTGCGAGCATCCGTGACACGGCGAACACACTGGCCAGAACGCCTGATGCAGTAGCCACGGCGGCCAGCAAGACGGTTAGATAGAATCCGACCTGCCCGAGCGCGGGGGCCGCCGCTTCTGCCAGAGAATAATCACGTGCGGCAATGATCTCGTCGAGTGTCAGGCTGGCGCCCACGCCGAACGCCACAAGCAGGTAGACAACCACGCAGATCGCGATGGAGATCATGATCGTGCGGCCCACGTTGCGATGGGGATCGGTGATCTCTCCGCCGCTGTTGGTAATGGTCGTGAAACCCTTGAACGCAAGGATGGCCAGTGCGACAGAGGCAATGAACCCCACGATCCCTGATGGCTCGGCCGTCTGCGATGCGGCGGCGAACTGAAATCCGCTCGACCACAGAGCGGCAATACCAAAGAGAGCGATGCCGCCGATCTTGATTGCCGCCATGATCAGCGAAAACAGCCCTACGGAGCGGTTGCCTGCGATATTGACGAGAAACGCGAAAACGATCACTGCAACCGCCAGGATGGGGACGAGCGGCCCGCCGGTGATGTCGAAGGGGCGCAGGACGTAGGTGGCAAATGTCCTTGCCACGAGGCTTTCTGCAATCACCATGCTCAGCGCCATCAGAAGCGCTGCTCCCGCCGCGACTGCGCCTGATCCATAGCATTTCTGCAGGATCATAGCGATCCCGCCCGCCGAGGGCCAGGCGTTCGACATCTTGATATAGCTGTATGCACTGAAGCTTGTCACGATGGCACCGGCGATGAAGGCCAGCGGGAAAAGCGGTCCGGCCAGTTGGGCTATCTGCCCGGTCAGCGCAAAAATTCCCGCCCCGATCATCACGCCTGTACCCATCGCGACGGCACCGCCAAGGCTGATTGATCCTTCGCGATAATCGCTGTTCTTCTGGCTTTGCTGCATATTAGTTCTTGCCTGTTTTCAGATTTTTCAATTCTTGTGGCCCATCACCGTTCTGGCCAGAACCTATTCCTGCAGTTCCACTATCGCACCCGAACGAACCCTACTTGCCTTCAGCTCTCGCGGGCAATAGGCACAACATGCAATCAACAATGGGGACAATTCGCAATTCTGGCTACAGACCTCATTTCCGCACATCCTCAGATTTTGCGGCCGCCCTGCTCACTGCCCGCCCCCGCAAACCTTGGAAAAAACGATGGCACTGACTGCGCGTATTGCTCATAGACCTGTCCAAAACGGGCGCGGGTGTCTGCCTCCTCGCTGCGTGCCAATCGCACGTACATCCAGACCAGTACCGGGAACATCGCCAGTGTCAGAATGGTCGGCCATTGAACGAGAAATCCGAGCATGACCAGAATGAACCCCACGTATTGGGGATGTCTGATCCTCGCATAGGGCCCGGTGACGGCCAACCGGCCCTGCCGCTGTGCATTCCACAGATGGTGCCATGCCACCGAGATCAGCCAGAATCCTCCGCCGATCAGGGCGAAGCTCATCAGGTGGAACGGTCCGAAATGCGGGTTCGATTTCCAGCCGAACATCATCTCGGGCAGATGGCCGCTATCGTGGGCTAGCCAGTCGATATCCGGCCATGTCGATTGCAACCAGCCGGACAACACAAAGATCGTCAACGGAAACCCGTACATTTCGGTGAACAGTGCCAAGACAAAGGCGCTGAATGCACCGAAGCTCCGCCAGTCTCGGGACGTTTGCGGCTTGAAAAAGCTGAACGCGAAAATGATGAAGACAGCCGAGTTGATGAAGACCAGAAGCCAAAGGCCATACGATGCACCTGCATCAATCATCATTTGTCATCTCCCTTGCCATGTCCGCCGTGGCCTCCATGCCCGCCATGCATGAAGAAGTGCATGCCAACACAGAGCAGCAACGGCAGCCAGATCAGCAACCCGCTGCCCAGAATGTGCACCCGATGCTCGTAACCCAGCAGAAGTCCGCCAAGGACAAGCGCGAAGATCAGGTAGATGCCCGCGCGTGATTTCCAGAACGAGGGCGGTCTTGGCGGATTGTCCTGCGGGTGATGATCGCCGTGTGTCGAAGGTTTTTCCATGTCACTTTTCCTTTGTCAGATTTTCGCGCCGCGCAGTCGCAACGCGTTTAAAACAACCGAGATGGACGAAGCGCTCATCGCAAAGGCGGCGAACATCGGGCTGATCAGGATGCCCAGGAACGGGTACAGCACACCCGCGGCTACTGGCACGCCCGAGGCATTGTAGATCAGCGCAAAGAACAGGTTCTGTCGGATGTTGCGCATCGTAGCGCGCGATAGACGCCGAGCGCGCACGATCCCGTCTAGGTTGCCCTTGATCAGCGTGAAGCCCGCGCTTTCGATGGCGACATCCGCACCGGTGCCCATGGCGATGCCGACATCCGCCTGCGCTAACGCGGGTGCATCGTTGACGCCGTCGCCCGCCATGGCGACCTTGCGGCCGGCCTCCTGCAACTCGCGAATGATCCGGGCCTTGTCTTCAGGCAGAACATCTGCGCGTATCTCGTCGATACCGAGCCGCGCTCCGATAGCCTTGGCTGTGCGTTCATTGTCGCCAGTCGCCATGATGATCCGAAAGCCCAAGTCGTGCAGCGCCTTTAGCGCAGCTGGCGTCGTTTCCTTCACTGGGTCGGCCACGCTGACCAGCCCTGCAATCGCGCCTTCCAGTACGACGAACATCACCGTTTCGCCTTCGTCACGCCGCGCGTTAGCCTTTTCGGTCAGCGCACCGGCCTCTAGACCCATATCCGAAATCAATGCGAGATTTCCCAGAGCCACCGCTTGGCCGTCGACCACACCCTTGACGCCCTTGCCGGTCACCGCCTCGAAATCGCTGGCTTTCGCCATATCCACGCCGCGGTCTTCAGCACCACGCACGATGGCTTCGGCCAGCGGATGTTCCGATCCGCGTTCTAGCGAAGCGGCCAGTCGCAGCACCTCGGCCTCGTCATGCCCCGGTTCGGGCAGGACCGCGATCAGCCGGGGCTTGCCTTCTGTTAGAGTGCCGGTCTTGTCTACGATTAGAGTGTCTACCTTCTCGAACCGCTCGAGCGCCTCGGCATTCTTGATCAGAACGCCCGCCTGGGCACCGCGCCCTGTGGCCGTCATGATCGACATTGGCGTCGCCAGACCCAGTGCGCAGGGACAGGCGATGATGAGGACCGCCACTGCAGAGATGAGGGCATAAGAAAGGGCGGGTGCTGGTCCCCAGATCGCCCAAGCGATGAACGACAAGACGGCGATCACGATCACTACAGGCACGAAGAACCCCGCGACTTTGTCGGCGTATTTCTGGATCGGCGCGCGCGACCGCTGGGCATTCGCCACCATTTCGACAATCTGCGCCAGCATCGTGTCGGCTCCTACTCTCGTCGCCTCCATCACCAGGCTGCCGGTGCCGTTGATCGTAGCCCCCGTCAGCACGTCACCTTCGGTTTTCTCGACCGGAACCGGCTCCCCCGAAATCATGCTTTCATCCACCGAAGAGCGTCCGTCGACAACGGTGCCATCGACCGGTACCTTTTCACCGGGACGAACGCGAAGATGGTCACCGACTTGTACCTCTTCCAGCGGAATTTCCTCTTCGCTCCCGTCATCGCGGATCACGCGCGCAGTCTTGGCTGCCATGTCCAGCAGCGCGCGGATCGCTTTGCCGGTGCCTTCACGGGCGCGCAATTCCATCACCTGCCCCAGCAGGACAAGGGTAACGATCACCGCCGCAGCTTCAAAATAGACGCCAACATGGCCTTCGGGATCGCGGAAGCCATCGGGAAAGATGTCGGGTGCAAGAACGGCAACGATGCTGAACAGCCAGGCCGCCATCACGCCCATGCTAATCAGCGAAAACATATTGAGGTTCATCGTCCGGAATGAATTCCAGCCGCGCACCATGAACGGCCAGCCGCTCCAGAGGACGACGGGTGTGCCCAGTACAAGCTCGATCCACAAGGTCGTGCGTTCGCCGAATATGTCGCGGACGCCCCCAAAACCTAGATAAGGGCCCATCGTCAGAACCAGCAGCGGCAGGGTAAGCACTGCGCCGACCCAAAACCGGCGCGTGAAATCCACCAGCTCGTGGTTCGGTCCGTCCTCGACCATCGTGGCGCTTTCGAGCTCCAGCCCCATGCCGCAGATTGGACAGGATCCCGGATCGGTCTTGCGGACTTCGGCATGCATTGGACAGGTGTAGACTGCGCCTTGGTAACCGGCGGGCACGGTGTCGTATCTGCCTCCCTCTTCACCAGTCTTGGCAACGAAATGCCCATGGGCGTGGTGGCCGTGCCCGTCCGCGGCACCGTGTCCGGCGTGATCATGTTGCGGTGCCGCAAGCTCGCCTTCAAGCACAAGATGCATGCCGCATTTCGGGCAATCTCCAGGTTCGGTCTTGCGCACTTCGGGATGCATCAGACAAGTATAGATCACACTCTCTTGCGTCGGGTCAGGATTGGGTGTTTGGTTCATGTGTCCGCCTCAAACGTATTAGGGTTTCTTAAGTCGTTGTGGGTGTCAGGACAGCGTGTCGTGCCTAGGTCGGCGGCCGATTACGCAGGGTCCGCACCGCATGGGTCGCTAGACACCGCGTTCGATTCCTTGCTCATCGGCAAAATCCCGATGTTTCGATACATACTGCTGTACTTCGTCCAGTAGCTGGAAGGTCAACACCTCTTATCACCATGGGGCAGATTTCGGCGACGACGGGTGATGTGTCGATATCATTCGACACGCGTACCACTGATCGGTTGGGGAGTTGTCGTCATAACTTCACCTCCCTATTCGCGATGGCGTTGAAGAGCCCGCCGAAGATCAACGCGGCATACCAGCCATAGAGAAAGCTCTCGACCAGACCGATAATGAAGCTCACCGGGGTCAGCCAGACGAACCCAGGCAGCAGTCCAGCCCAGGTTTCATACATCGCGTAGTCGGGGAAAATCAGGTCGAACACGACGCAGACCACGAATGTCACTGCCAGAAACAGGCTTAGTGCCCAGCCCAGCGGCATAAGCGGCAAACCTGGACGCCCTGCCCCAGTATTTGCGCCCATCACACAGGCCCCGCAGGTCATGCGCAAGGCCAAAAAAAGGATCGCCGCTATCGAAGTGAAATAGATAATTGGCAGCATAATTCGCTCCTTTTTTGTCGATCAGATTGCGAACGAAGAGATTCCGTAAAATGCCGGGCAAGCTGGCTTGCCCGGCATGATATTCTAGTTGTCGGAATTATCCGTCGACATAGCGCTCATCCTCTCGCGCATGCTCATCCGACCGGCCGGAGCAACCATCTCGGAGGGGCTCACTGTGCCATCTCCGTCGGCATCCAGATGCTGGAACCGGTCAACCATGGACTCGCGGATCATTGCGCTGTGCAGGGTTTCAAATTCGCTCAGGGACAGGCTGCCATCGCCATCCGCGTCAAACTCGCTCAACCGCGCTTGCATCGTCGCGGTAGCCTCCTCGGCCGACGGTACTCCCATCATTCCAGGGCCCATCATCATCTGCATCATGCCCCGATCCATCATAGCCATGTCCGGTCTGTCGCCATGATCCATCATCCGGGCGTGCATGCCCATCATCATGGACATCATCTTTTGCATCATGTCGGTCTGATCACCAGTCATGGGACCAGACTCGCTATCGCTTGTTCCCGTGGCCACACCAGGCTGCTGAGCACCATGACCGTGACCAGCTTGGGCAAAAGCCGCACCCGTGGCACCCAGCAAAAGCGTTGCAGAAGTCGCGAGTATCTTGAAGGTTTGCATTATGTATTTCCTTTTTGCTTCAGTTGATCATGTTCAGCAGAAACGGCGTTGCCACCGACTGAATCAGAGACGCCAATGCGTCAGTTGTTGCTGCAACAGCAGCCCCCTTTGCCCGACTTTTCCGGCTTGCTGTCTTCCGCTGGTCGCGGTTCTTTCTCGGCGACAGTCTCGGTCTGAGTCACACCTCCGCAGCATCCTTTCGACGATCCAGTGTCTTGGGCCGGGGTATTGGAACGATTGTCCATTTGAACCTCCTCGGTTTTTTGCGTTCATTCAGTAGACGCTCACCGTCGAAAAACGTTACAGAAAAAAGAAAAGTATCATGATTTCGGGGATGAGGTCCGGCAGCTGCCCTGATAAAAAACGACCAGATATTAACGCCTTGGCAACCGTTTTCCGGAATAGCGACACACGGATCCATAGACCCCCTTGAAAGTGGTCCTGCTTGTCATCTCACTCATTGGTCAGTTCGAATGGGACCCGACAAATCGTGTCCGTCATTATTTTTTGGAGCTCTGTCTCCGCTCCCGCGATGGTCGATCATTCTGATACAAATGCTGTGCCGACTTCCAATCGCCGGCATCTGTTTGGGCATGCGCTCTCAAATGCCGTAGGCCCATGCCGCCAGTCGGCCCATGTGGATGCCGACGCTGCGGACACCGGGCACATTTTCCACGGCGACGCGGATGGCGTTCTCTTCGAAATCGCTGTCTGCAACGCCCCAGATCGCGACATTGCCCTTGTCTACGGTGTAGTTGATCAAATTGACTGTCGCACCGGGAACCTCTTTCAGGGCTTCATCTAACTTCGAGCGCAGCACCCGATCATCTTCCGATGGTTCCCCCAGTGCCCCGTCCGGGAGTGCCGACAAAGCATGGAGCAGGTTCGCACGACTGACAATTCCAACGACGCGCCCCTCTCGCAGCACCGGCACCCGTTTGATCCGGTGCTTTTCCAGAAGGCGCGCGATCGCGTCAACCGGTGTGTCTTCCTCGACTGTGGCAACATCGCGTGTCATCACGTCAGCGACATGGTGGCTGTTGAGCTTGATAAATTCCTGGGCAGAATTGCCCGACCCGCCCAGCACCTCGAGCCACCAGGATCGCCGGGGACCGTCGGGCTCGTCGCGGATACGCCGCATAAGGTCGCCCTCGCTGACCAATCCCTTGAGGGCGCCGTCCGCGTCTACGACGGGGAGCGCGCTGACGTGATGGTCGAGCATCAGGCGTACGGCGTCCTCGATTTTTCCGTCCTGCGGGACGGAGATCACGGATGTCGTCATGATATCCTTGGCTTGCATGTCTTTGTCTCCTTCGCAGATTAAGGGCCGATGCACCGATCAGGTGCCGATCACCAGTTGCAGGTCATCGCCCAAATTATAGGGCGGGATGTCGAGGTTGCGTGGTGCTGGTCCTTTCCGGATCCGCCCCGACGTGTCGTAGTGCGATCCGTGACAGGGGCAGAACCAGCCGCCGAATTCTCCGACTGCGGATCCGTCCTGACCCAGCGGAATACACCCCAGATGGGTACAGACACCGATGACGATCAGCCATTCACCATCCGCATCTGCCGTGCGGTTTTCGTCTCGTGCGGGCACTTCGCCGCTCTGGTTGGGGTTCTCGCGCCCGCTGTCGACCGAATCGGCAAGATCGTCGAGTTCGACAGCGCGCGCCGCCTCGATTGCCGCAGCAGACCGGCGCCAGACGAAGACCGGGCGCCCCCGCCACTTGATCGTAATGCGCTGGCCCGGTTCGACGCCGGACAGATCGACCCTGACCGTGCCAGCAGCAGTCACGTCGGCTGAGGGGTTCATCGAGTCAATCAGCGGCCAGACCGCAGCCCCGACGGCAACCGCGCCGGTCGAGGCTGTTGCATAATACAAAAAATCGCGCCGCTCAGGTGCGGGCGGCGGAACTGGATCGTCTGCGGTCCTGTTCATCGTGAATCCTCCGGCTTGACGCTTATCTGGGTTGAAAAGACCGGGCTTTCGATGTGAACACCCGCGTCTACACGCAATACTTCTCCGGTGATGCCGCTGGTATAATCGCTGGCGAAGAGCAGGGCCGTTCGGCCCACCTCGTCGGCCTCAATGTTGCGCCGCAAGGGTGATGCGCGAGCGGTCGCCTCCAGAAGACCCGAAAAGCCGGTCAGCCCCGATGCCGCGCGGGTCAGCACCGGACCCGCCGAAATAGCGTTGACACGGATGTTTGACGGCCCGAGTTCATGCGCGAGATAGCGCACAGTCGCTTCGAGCGCCGCCTTGACCGGCCCCATCACATTGTAGTTTTCCACCACGCGTTCGCCGCCAAGATAACTTAGCGTGATCAGGCTGCCGCCGCCGGACATCAGCGGTTCGGCAAGATGCGCCATACGGATCAGCGAATGCACCGAAACGGCCATCGCTTCCGAGAACCCCTCGGCAGAGCAGTCGGTCAGCCGACCGTGAAGGTCGGCGGGCGGCACGCTGCCCACGGCGTGAAGAAGGAAATCGAGCTTTCCCCAGCGTTCTGCGATGGCATCGAAAACGGCATCGAGTTCATGCGGAGCCTTGACATCGCAAGGCAGGACGATGGGCGCTTCGAGCCGCGCGGCCAATGGTGTCACGTGGGTCTTGGTGCGCTCATTGACATAAGTGATGGCCAACTCGGCACCCGCTTGCCGGAAGTGCAGAGCGGCGGGCCACGCCAGACTGCGTTCATTCGCGATACCGATGACCAGACCCTTGCGACCGGACAGGTCCAAAAGTTCCACGGGATCGCAGCATTCGGGGAAGTCAGGCATCTTCCGATGGAACCCGGGTATCGGCGGGTGCGTCCGGCACCTTCTTCTGTGCAGTTTGACGCTTCGCGGCTTTGCCGTGCTTATGCCTGCCGTGTCCATGCCCGAAGAGATGCATCGCAGCCATTCCGCCGATCACGAGGACCAGAATCCAGTTTTCGATAATCCATTCCATGATCCTTCACTCCTTGTTTGGTATGGCGGTCGGTTGGCCCGCTTGTGTGGTGGTGGCGATGGGGAAACTGCCGTACATCGCGCCAAAGACATGTGTGAGCCATGCGTCGCGCGCTTTGCGCAATGACGCCAGGCTCTCGCCGGTACGCGCCAACAACGCGCGTTCGGCAAGGATGGCGGGGTGGTCTTTCGGCAGGGGATCTCGCGTCTCGCGCACGGAGTCGGCTGTGGATTTCACCAGCGCCATCCAAGGGTTCACACGCTCGGAAAACATCGTTCTGGTCCATCGGATCGGATGCAGGGCGCGCAGCATCTCGGCACTGGCAGGGGACGTCGCGGCCTTGATCCAAGGGCTAACAAATGTCGAATAAGCCGCCTCGTTGATCCGTGACATCTGCGCGACCTGGGCCAGCGCTCCATGGTCTGACCCAAAACCGAGATCGTCGACGTCGCGCGGCTCGAAGCGCACGTCGTAGTCGCCGGTCTTGCGCTTTGCCTTGCGCGAACGACTGTCGATGAGCATCTCGTAAAGCCCGGGCGCCAGCGTCTCGACCGTCTCCAGGCTTTCCAGGATCGCCCGATGCTGAAGCCGCGCGACGGACCCGGAGACGAAGATACCCAGATGCCCGACAGTCTCGTGCGTCATGTAGACGATGCGTTGTCCTGCGGCCTTGAGCGCATCGGTGTCAGGATACAGCTTGGCAATCCAGCCCAACGCCTGCTGCGGCGGGGTGATGTTGTCGCCCTCCGAGGCAAAGACGATGATCGGGTTGCGGATCCGTTTCAGGTCGATAGTGCAATGTGCATCCAGTTGCATCTCGCCCTGCTCCAGCCGGTTGCCGATGAAAAGGTTCTGTGTGATGCCGAGAATTTCCTCGCGGCTCAGCGTATAGTAGCCATTCCACCAGCGTTCGAAGTCGAGGAACCGTTCACGTTCGGTATCGGCATGGGAAAAGAGGTTGGCGTATTTCTCCCAGATCGCCTTTTCGGGTTGCAGGGTCTCGAAGTTCTGCGCCAGCCACGCGCCGTCGAACCGCCCGTCGCCCAGATCGGCGATCATGTGCGCCGCCCAGGATCCGCCCGAGAGCGCGCCGAGCATCCGCATCGGGCTGGTGGCCGCGTCGCCCGACCAATAACTGAGCGGAGAGCCGTTCAGCACGATGGGCCCGGTCAGACCGTCGCAATCGGCGGCCAGCAAGGCGGCGGCCCAACCGGCCTGACAATTGCCGTAGAGCACGGGTGCCGCGTTCGGGTGACGGCGGGCGACTTCGGTGACGAAGTCACGCAGTGCATAGTGTACGTCAGCCAGCGTCTGGCCGGGCATGGGTTCTGGAAAGAAGATCACGAAATAGACCGGATGGCCCTCGTGCATCGCCATGCCAACTTCGCTGTCATGCTTGAAGCCGCCGATACCCGGCCCATGTCCCGCGCGCGGATCAATGACGATGACCGGCGGCTTTGCCTCGTCCACGCAATCGTCCCAGCAATCTTCGCCTGCCCGCGTAATCCGGAGCAGTGCATAATTGGCGGGCCGGTCGAAGGTGCGGGCATCCAGCAGAAGCTCATAGTCGAAATCCAGAAGCGGCGGCATGCCGTGACGTTCATGTGCGATCATGTTGTCGGCGCGTTCCCGCAAGGTATCGAGGAACAGCAGCCAGCGTTCGAACGCGTCCTGGGCATAGGGAATATGGGCGTCAGCCGAGGGCTGTTTAGACTCGGGTTCCGTAGTTGGCTCCGTTGTCACAGTTGCAAGGCGCAAGCTCTTATTCATCGTTGGCTTCCTTCTGTTCATAGATTTCTCTGGATGGCCGCCCTGCAAGAAGCGTAAGTGCGAGGATCTTTGCGACCTCCTCGCGCAGACCGGTCAGCAGGTAGGCCGCATCACCGGGCTTGAGGCCCAGTGCGCGCGCCGCTAATTCCGGGGGTTGCTTCAAGATTTCTACGCGCTGGAACAACGCCAATGCCATCGGGGCGTCTGGATGCGCGGAGGCCTCTGCACAAATGCATATCATCCGCGACATGAACCCCGGAACGGCGGCATTCCGCGACGGTTCCGTTGCTCCCGAACGAAAACTCGTCGTCTCCCGTGGCATGATCCGATTCCTCCTGCTGTGCTGCCCCAAGGCGTAGTCACAAAAGAAGACGTCGATTGGCGAAAAACGTTACAGAACCGACCGCGTTTCGATCAGGAATTCTGCTGCTCTGCTTTGCAATCTGTTTCGTGCTCGGCGTTCTTGCAACCTTCAGGCTGACAATAGCAATCGTCACGATCGTCACGGCAGCAGTCGCCGCAGTGACTTGTCAACGCCTCGCGCAAAGCCGTGCGCGCCCGGTGCAGGCGAACGCCAAGGGCGTTGCGGGTTAGTCCAAGGTCGCGCGCCACATGCTCACGGTCCTCTTCGCCGAAGTCGATACGCCGGAGCAGTTCGGCGTCCGCCGGGCGCAGTTCGGAAATAAGACCGCCGTGGCAGGTGCAGAGCCGCGCCATCTGGGTCGGCGCATCAGAGATCCAGTCTTCCGGCTCACGCGCCACCGCCGCAGCCAAGCGGTTGCGACGCGTGCCTTTACGGAAATGGTCATTCAACGTGGAGCGCAAGATCGCATAGAGCCAGGCATCCATCCGCTCAACGTCTCTGAGTTGATCATTGCGCCCCAGCACGCGGATGCAGAAATCCTGCAGGACATCCTCTGCATCCGCCCGACTGCCAAGCCGTTTGATCAGGAAGCCAAGGAATGCGCCGCGTCCGTCCAGCAACGCACGTTCCGGCGAGGAGTCCGACACCTTCGGTTTTCCGGTGTCTTGCGATGCCATGGCATTCAATTCCTTTCCCCAGTTTCCGAGATTGGCCATATTAGAGAACTGATCATCGCTTCTAGCAAGTTCAATGCTCGCGGACGTTGACATAGATCAAATGTGTCATCGTCCGGCCCGCCAGATCAAAGACCAAGGCCCACTCTTATGTTCTGCTGGGAAGTCATTCAACGAACTCGGCAGCATTTGTCTGGTCAAATCAACTTATTGATTTAATGAAATCAATTTTCCTGCTCCGCGTTGATGGTTTTGTGTTCCACCGCTGAGATTGACGAACACAATACCCACAATGACCAATAGGATCCCGCAAAGCTGCGCGGCGGAAAGCTACTCTCCAAAGAACAGCGCGCCGATTGTGAGACCGAAAATCGGCACCAGAAAGCTGATGAAGCATTGTCGCTAAGATTCGGCGTTCATCCAGGTTCAATTTGCGGTAGGGTCATCTCATCACATCCTCCTGATCTGCATCATAAATTTATACAGTAATGCAATCCAAATTGGAATTTGCCGAACTGCACGAGGCGGGCCTGCGGATAATAATGGCTACGGGTGATAACGAACGCACAGCAAGGGCCGTGGCGCAGCGTCTTGGCATCGACGAAGTACGAGCCGGCGTTCTCCCGGAAGACAAAAAGGCACTGGTGGACGAGCTTCACGCGAATGGCAAAAAGGTCGCCATGGCCGGCGATGGTGTCAACGACGCGCCTGCCCTCGCGGCAGCGGATGTCGGCCTTGCCATGGGCACGGGTGCGGACGTGGCGGTTGAAAGCGCGGGCATCACTCTCTTGCGCGGCAATTTGAACGGTATCGTCAAGGCACGGACGCTGGCCGTGGCGACGATCCGTAACATACGCCAGAACCTGTTCTGGGCCTTTGCCTACAACTTGCTCGGTGTGCCCTTAGCTGCGGGCGTGCTCTACCCAGTATTCGGGCTGTTGATGTCGCCCATGTTCGCCGCCGCCGCAATGAGCCTCTCGTCGGTCTCGGTCATCGCGAACGCGCTCAGACTACGGCGATTGAGGCTTTAGACGATCCGCGTATTGAGCGTGAATCTGGACGATACTTCTATTTCAGCAAAACGTGTATTGCTGATCTATGAGAACTTCAGCATAGCATGTTGCATGCTATTCAAAACACGCCTTTTTCTGGTTGCTCTGTTGGTTGGCGCTGTTCTGGCGCAAATCAATCTTGCGTCCATTTCAAGTGTGGACCCAGCGCCTGCTATGGCCATGCAGAGCGATTGCTGCCCGAAAGACTGCCCGGACATGCCGGAATGCGACGCTGCCTGCATTTCCACGACGCAATGTCGTGTGGCCCCGATCGTGGCCGAGCTCGAACGAGTGATCCTGGCGAACCTGCCTCGGTCCGGACGTGCCGGGTACGTGCGGACTGAGGCAACGGCGATTCTGCAACAGGCAGACGGCGGATTGCAAAGACCGCCCAAAGCATAGCGGTTCTGGTGCCTGCCGCACCAACAGCCGCGCGCCGATGTAACGTTTAGACCAGTTCAAGGTCGATACGATGGTTGGCGTTCCCGTTGCCCGTCAATACAGGCGTATCATGCCCCGTTATATTCACAGCGCCCTTGCTGCCCTCGTGGTCGCGGGCCAGCTTTCCGTGCCGGTGGCACAGGCCGCTGCATCTGATTACATTCTCGTTCTTGTCGAAACGACCTACCCTTTTGGAAGCGGTGCGGTTCTAGAAGTTCGTCTGATTGATACCCGCACCAATGCGCCCGTCGAGGGTGCCGTGATCTTTGCCACAAGGCTGGATATGGCGCCGGACGGGATGGAGACGATGACTTCACCGGTCTTGGCGTTACCCGGCGACGAGCCGGGTCTCTATCGCTTTTCTGCCGATCTGACGATGGACGGAAACTGGCGCTTCTCAGTTGCGGCCAAGGTGCAGGGCGAAGTGGAAACCGTACAGGCACAGATCGTAATCGAGGTACAGCCATGAGCGTCTTTGGCAAACTGGTGCTGATCGCCGTCGTTGGCAGCGCGGCTGGATGGGTTGGCCTTGCGGCGGGCGGCAAGGGCTGGACGCCTGCGATGCTGACGGATGTGACGCAGACGCAGCTCACAGCACTTTTGGGACGCGAAGCTGAGGCGATGCCGGCCGAAATCCGATCGGCGATGGGCCCGATTATCTACTATCGACACCCGGACGGTCTCGCCGAATGGTCCGCGGTGCCGACCGACACCGTCGATGGCAAGGCGTTTCTGCCGGTGCTGGCAAGCGAAGATGTGTCGTTTGACCCAGAGGCGCCCAACCCCCTAGAGGCGAAAATTGACGAACGAACCGTTCTCTACTACCGGCATCCGATGGGCCTGCCTGATACGTCGCCGGTGCCAAAGCAGGATTCCATGGGCATGGACTACCTTCCCGTTTTTGCCGATGAGGCAAACGATGCCGGATCGGTGACCGTATCGCCCGGCAAATTACAGCGCACCGGCGTACGTACGTCAGTTGCGGTGCTTAAGCCCATGGCAACGACGGTGCGAGCGCCGGGGATCGTCGCGCTGGATGATCGTCGGGTTAGCGTCATTTCATTGCGTGCGGATGCCTTTATCGAAGAAGTTGAGGATGTAACGACCGGATCAATCGTTGAAGCGGGCGAACCGCTGGCGACGCTCTATTCTCCGGATATCGTCTCGGCGGCCGCACAGTATGTTTCGGACCTGCGAAGTGGTGATGGGCGCGTGGAAGGCAGCCGTCAAAGGCTGGCAAACCTGGGTGTTCCCGTGTCAGTGATCGACAAGATCGCGGCGGACAGGCGTGCGCCGGTGCAAATCAGCCTGATGGCACCGCGGTCGGGCGTGGTTCTGGAACGAATGGCCGTCGAAGGCATGATGTCCGAGGCTGGCGAAACGCTGTTTCGTATTGCCGATACATCGGTTGTCTGGATCATGGCGGACGTGCCGGAATCTGCGCTCGCGGGCCTTTCGGATGGAAAAGCTGCGACGATCACCTTCCCAGGCCTACCGGGCGAGACCTTCAGCGGCATCATCGACAAGATCTACCCTGAGGTCGATATGCAGACCCGAACTGCACGCGTCCGCATCGATCTGCCCAACCCTGAGGGTCGCTTGCTTGTCAACATGTTCGCTGATGTGGCTTTGGCGACGGGCGACGGCGCGCCCGTGGTGCGAGTGCCGGAAACGTCAGTGATCGACACCGGCGATCGCCAGGTGGTGATCCGGGACATGGGAGAGGGTAAATTCGCCCCGCAGGATGTGGTCGTGGGGCGACAGGCCGCCGGAATGGTGGAAATCCGCGAAGGTATTGCCGAGGGCGACCGGGTCGTCACCACCTCGACCTTTCTGATCGACGCGGAAAGCAACCTGAACGCCGCCCTGGCTGCGCTGGCCTCCCCGGAGGCAAGCGAATGATCGCGCGTGTCATCGAATGGTCCGCCCGGAACCTTGTTCTGGTGTTCTTTGCCACGGCCCTGATCATCGCCGCCGGGGTCTGGTCACTGCGCAACTTGCCGATCGACGCTATTCCCGATCTGTCGGACGTGCAGGTGATCGTGCTGACCGACTACCCGGGCCAGGCCCCTCAGGTGGTGGAGGACCAGGTCACTTATCCGCTGACCTCGGCCATGCTGACGGTGCCGCGATCCCGCGTGGTGCGGGGCTTTTCGTTCTTCGGCATTTCGTTTGTCTACATCATCTTCGAGGACGGCGTTGACCCGTACTGGGCGCGGTCGCGCGTGCTGGAATACCTCAACGCTGCTGAGGCTCGCCTGCCCGATGGGGTGACACCAGCCCTTGGTCCGGATGCAACGGGGGTGGGCTGGGTCTACCAATATGCGATCACCGGCGAGAACCTGAGCCTTGCTGAATTGCGGTCGTTGCAGGATTGGGTAGTGCGTTTCGGGGCCAGCCGTGCAGAGGGCGTGTCCGAAGTGGCCAGTGTCGGTGGCTTCGTTAAGCAATACTCGGTCACAGTTGACCCGGTCCGAATGCGCGCGCAGGGGATCACGCTGTCTGATATCGGCAAGGCCATCTCCGAGAGCAACATGGACACCGGCGGGCGCACGGTGGAGCTGTCTGAGTTCGAATTCATGGTGCGCGGACGCGGCTATCTGGCGGGGACCGAGGATATCGGCAACATCACCCTGCGCAGCATTGGCGGGGTGCCGATCAACCTGAAAGACGTCGCACGGATCGAAATAGTTCCCAATGAACGCCGCGGCATCGCCGAGTTGAACGGTGAGGGCGAGGTCGCCAGTGGCATCGTGCTTCAACGGGTCGGCGCAAATGCGCTGGATGTGATTGACAACGCCAAGGCAGAACTGGACGTGGTGGCCCAAAGCCTGCCGGAAGGAGTCGACATCGTGCCGGTTTATGACAGGTCCGACCTGATCCTGTCGGCAATCGAGACGTTGAAAACAACGCTGCTCGAAGAAAGCCTTGTCGTGGCGGGGGTAACGATCATTTTTCTGTTGCACGTCCGCTCCGCCCTCGTGGCGATCATCATGCTGCCTGTCGGATTGCTGATGGCCTTCACGGCAATGAAATTTCTCGGGATCGGGGCCAATATCATGAGCCTCGGCGGCATTGCCATCGCGATCGGCGCGATGATCGACGGGGCCATCGTGATGATCGAAAATGCGCACAAACACCTCGAACGGGCCGCCCCTGACAAGCCACGCATCCAGGTGCTGATCGAAGCGGCAAGCGAGGTCGGCCCCGCACTGTTCTTCAGCTTGCTGATCATCACTGTCTCGTTTCTGCCAATCTTTTCGCTTGAAGGACAGGAGGGACGCATGTTCGGCCCGCTTGCCTACACCAAAACCTTCTCGATGGCGGCAGCGGCGTTCCTATCGGTGACGCTGGTGCCTGCGTTGATGGTGGTCTTCGTGCGGGGTCGGATCATCCCTGAACACAGGAATCCGGTAAACCGCGTGCTGATCGCGGTCTACCGCCCGATTATCAGCGCCGTTTTGAAGGCCAAGAGTCTCACGATCATCGTGGCCATTGCGGCACTGGTAATCACCATCTGGCCCGCGCGCCAGCTGGGGTCTGAATTCATGCCTGTCCTGAACGAGGGTACGCTTATGTACATGCCGACCACGCTGCCCGGGCTTTCGGTCACCAAGGCCGCCGAGCTGATGCAGACCCAGGACCGCATCATCAAGACCTTCCCCGAAGTGTTGTCGGTTTTCGGCAAGGCAGGCCGCGCGCTGACTGCGACCGATCCAGCACCGACGGAGATGTTCGAGACGATCATCCAGCTCCGCCCGGAAGACGAATGGCGTCCCGGTGTCACCATCGAAAGCCTGCGGCAGGAAATGGATGCCGCGCTGCAATTTCCCGGCGTGTCGAACGCCTGGACGATGCCGATCCGGGCGCGAATCGACATGTTGTCCACCGGCATCCGCACACCAGTGGGGATCAAGGTCTTCGGTACCAGCCTGACCGAGATGGAAAAGGTAGCCCGTGAGGTCGAAGCCGTCGTGCGCACGGTGCCTGGAACGACCAGCGCCTATGCCGAACGGGTGATCGGCGGCTATTATCTGGACATCACGCCCGACCGAGCTGCCCTTGGCCGCTACGGTCTGTCGGTGCAGGATGTGCAGGAGGTGATCAGCATGGCATTGGGGGCCAAGGCCATCACGCAGACCGTCGAGGGCCGCGAGCGCTACGACGTCGCAGTGCGCTATCCGGCGACACTGAGGTCTGATCCGGAGGCCATCGGACGCGAGGTTCAAGTGGCGCTGCCGGGCGGTGGCACAATTCCACTTGGGGACGTAGCCACCATCGAACGCACTCGCGGAGCCACGTCGATCCGCACCGAAAACGGACAGCTTGCCGTCTATATCTTCGTCGATATCGTCGGACGCGATCTGGGTGGCTTCGTGGCCGAAGCCCAGACGGCGGTCGCGGCCTCCGTCACCCTGCCCCCCGGCTATTCGTTGGGCTGGAGCGGGCAGTTCGAGTACCTTGAACGTGCGAAACAGCGGCTGGCCACTGTTGTGCCCCTGACGCTGGCGCTGATCTTTCTGCTCCTCTATCTGAACTTCCGCCGCCTGACGGAGACACTGATCGTGATGCTGTCGCTGCCTTTCGCGCTGATCGGGGGCATCTGGCTGATGTGGTTCATGGGCTTCAACATGTCGGTTGCGGTGGCAGTCGGGTTCATCGCGCTGGCCGGGGTGGCGGCTGAAACCGGTGTGATCATGTTGATCTATCTCGATCAGGCGTTGAATGAAGCGCGTGACCGCGCGGGCGGCCGCGACCTGACCCGCGACGAACTCTACGCCGCGATCATGGTGGGCGCAGTAGACCGCGTTCGCCCCAAGATGATGACGGTTGTAGCAATCATGGCCGGCCTGATGCCGATCCTTTGGGCGCACGGCACCGGATCCGAGATCATGCAGCGCATCGCCGTTCCAATGATCGGCGGGATGGTGTCGTCAACTTTGCTGACCCTGATCGTCATTCCGGCGGTTTATGCCATCATCAAAGGCTGGAGCCTCAAGAAGGCCGGTACAGCGCCTGATTTGGCCCTCGGGCAGGCCGCAGAATAAGGGCAACAGCATTAAGGAGGCATTGGGAATCGAGATGAATCCTTGAAACCTATGGCGTCAGAGCGACTTCAACGACGCGAATGGTGGTACTGCCGTCCGCGCCGCTGATTGGTTGCGTCCAGGCCACAAACGCCCCGGTTCCGCCAAGCGCCATCCTCGGAAAACCGACCGATCCGCCGCCTCGATTGATGTGTAGCGCCTGAGGCGCGGCACATCCGGCATCTGGCGATACGTGGCACATGACGATCGCTTCACCGCCTCCCACAAATTCAATCCAGAGCGCCAATGCGCTGCCATCTGCAAATTTGGAAATCGCAAATTATTTCGCTCTTCCTCGTGTAAATGATCGCTACAGGGCTCACCGATTTAGAGTATCCGTCCGGCGTGACCGCCTTTGACAATCAGGTTGGCTGCCAATTCCAGGGTGCGAGTTCGTCGATGCGATTGATTTTGTGATCGGCGATGTGGGTCAGCACCCAGGTCAGCCAGGCTTCCGGATCGACGCGGTTCATGCGGGCTGTCTCGATGAGGGTGTAGGCGATGGCCGCAGCCTTGCCGCCGCCTTCGGACCCCATGAACAGGTAATTCTTGCGCCCAAGAGTCAGCGGCCGGATTGAGCGCTCGCAGATGTTGTTGTCCAGTTCCAGCCGACCGTCTTCGAGATAGGCCCGTGCCTTCGGTATGCGGCTGAGGGCGTAGCGAATGGCCTCAGCCAGTTTGGTTTTTCCCGATATTTTCGGCAGGTGGCTCTTCAGCCATTCCTCTAGTTCGTCGAAGATGGGCCTGGCCCTGGTCTGTCGCAGGGCGACGCGTTCGTCCGGCGATTTGTAGCGCGCCTCCTTTTCGACGGCATAGAGCCCGGCGATGCGTTCGATGGTTTCCCGGGCGATGGTGGAGCCGTTTCGTTCGAAGACATCCACGAACTTGCGGCGGACATGCACCATGCAGGCCTGCTCGCTGGCCAGCCCTTCGCCGAACAACCCGTTGAAGCCGGTGAACCCGTCGGCATGCACGGTGCCGCTGTAACCCGCGAGATGCGCGGCGGGATGTTTGCCCTTGCGATCCACGCTGAACTGGTACCAGGCACAGGGTGGAGCCTGTCCGCACCAGGGCCGTTCATCGCGGACATAGCTCCACATCCGCGCGGTCTGGGTTTTGCCGGTCTTGCCCCCGATCTGCATCTTGACCGGGGTATCGTCGGCGAAGAGAGCGGGTCCCGCCCGCACCTGCTTGCCAATGTAATCGGCCAGGGGTGCCAGGAGCGCCGTCGACCGCCCGACCCAATCGGTCAGCGTCGAGCGGTGCAGATCGACCTTGTCGCGGGCGTAGATTTCAGACTGCCGGTAGAGCGGCAGATGATCACAATACTTGCCGACCAGCACATGCGCCAACAGACCGGGGCCGGCGCGCCCGCGCTCGATCGGCCGGCTCGGCAGTGGAGCTTGCGCAAAGGCTTCGCAGCAGTTGCAGGCCATGCGTGGCCGCACGATTTCGCGGACGACAAACCGCCCAGGAATGTATTCCAACTCTTGCGTCACATCCTCGCCGAGAGCCCGCATGGTCCCGCCGCAGTCGGCGCAGGTCTCCCCCGGCGAGAGAACCTCGGACTGCCGTTCCAGGTGATCAGGCAGCGGGGCACGGCTGTGCCTGCGCTTGCCGGGTTTGTCGTCATCGACCTGACCGGCTTCCTCCTGCTGGGCCGCCGCGGCATCGGCGATCTCGGCGTCCTCGTGAAGGTCGAATGCCAGTTGGTCCAGGCTTTCCGACTTGGAGCCGAACCGCGCCTTGCGATGACCGGCCAGTTGATGTTCGAGTTTCTCGATCCTCAGCGCCTGGGACCTGGCCAGATCGTGTAACTGTGCCGCGACGGCGCGGAGTTCGTCGGGATCGGATGGCAGGGTTTGAGGCGTCTCCAGCATTGCTGGATTTATACCGCCCCGCCGCGCACAAGTGAACCTTATAGCGCTGTATTCTCTGACAAATTTCCGGTCGTAAGAGGCCGCCACGTCTTCTGCGGCATGCGCCAGTCAATCCCCTCCAGGAGCATCGACAATTGCGCAGGGCTGAGGCTGATTTTGCCCTCCTTGGCGGCAGGCCAGACGAAGCGCCCGCGTTCCAGGCGTTTCGAGAACAGACATGCGCCCTGCGCGTCCCACCAGATGATTTTCAACAGGTCACCCCGGCGTCCCCGGAACACGAACAGGTGGCCCGAATACGGGTCCTCCGCCAGCACCTTTTCCGTCTGCGCGGCGAGCGTGTTGAACCCCCGCCGCATGTCCGTGACCCCGGCAGCAAGCCAGACCCGCGTGTTGCTCGGCACCGGGATCAAGTTATCAGTCCCTGAACCAGCCTGACCACGGCCGACAACGCCGTCGATCCTTCGACGACGATCCGCCGACCGTCCGAGAGCGTGATGTCGATGCGATTGGCCAGAACGGCCCCATTGTTCAGACCGACCGTTTCCACGCGCGCCGCGTCCGTCCGGTTCTCAATAGTCGGGCCAGAAACCTCCACCGGCAGGAAAACGTCGCCGTCCTCCGGCTCGCAGCTCTCTTCCTTCGGCCCAGGCGCATAGCGCGGGTCCCGCAACCAAGTGAAGATCAGGTTGGAATTCATCGAATACCGCCGCGCCACCTGCGCGACCGAAACGCCGGGAACCTGGGTCTGATTACAGATCGACCGCTTTTCCTCGTCAGACCAGAACCGTTTCTTCTGGCCCTTCTTTCCCGCCATGGAGTGCCTCAAGATGTCCATTATCGATCATGGACATTATCGGCAGCAGCCCCCCTCCGTCAGAGCGGTCGCACCGGACGGATACTGTGTTGGCAGCCCTCATCGCGGTGCACTGGGGCCAGCCCAGTCTGGCGTGGTTTGCCGTTTTCTCGCTGGTGGCGATGTTGCTGCTGACCTGGATCGGCAGCAAGCAGAGACAGATCAGCGCCGAATTCGCCGCCCTGCGAGCGGCGCGCAGGAATTGCGACGGACATCCACATTATCGTGATATGCTAGATGCTAGCTGATCAAGTTCCGTTTCGAGCGGTAAAGTGACGATCACGAGGAGACCGCCTTCGGCGCGGTTCGACAGCGCCACATCTCCACCATGGCCCCGGATGATTGTTCGCGCGATCGACAGGCCAAGGCCGGTTCCGCCCGTTTCGCGAGAGCGAGATTTTTCGAGCCGGAAAAACGGCTCAAATACCTGTTCGAGTTCGGCCTCCGGAATCCCAGGACCGTTGTCTGCAACGCGAATTTGGACATGTTCGGCGTCATACCCAAAAGTGACTTCGGCCCCTCCGCCATAGCGCTGTGCGTTCTCGATTATGTTGCGTAGCGCGCGGCGCACAGATTGTGGGCGCAAGCGAACGTTTGTGCTGTTGGCCGTATTCATCGTGAAATCGTCGATCGTGTCGGCCTGCAACCGCTGCAGGTAGGCGCCCAAATCTACAGTCGCGTAAGCTTCGGCGCTGGCCATGCCCTGCGCAAAGGCGAGCGTTGCATCGACCATCTCCTGCATTTCCTCGATTGAGGCGACAAGACTCTCGCGCGTTTCGTCCTCGTCCACCATCTCGGCCCGCACCCGCATGGCTGTCAAAGGAGAGCGCAGATCATGGCCCAATGCAGCAATTAGTTGTGTCCTGTCCGTGACGAAGCGTGTCAGCCTTTCCTGCATCCGATTGAATGCCTGGGTGAGCCCGCGCACCTCGTTGGGGCCGTTGAGCGGCAAAGGATTAACGGCTTCTCCCCGTCCAAGAGCATCTGTTGCACGTGAAATGCGCAGGAGCGGACGAGTCAGACGGGTCAGAAGAAACCAGCAGGTCGTGATCAGGATGATCGCCGCCGTGATCCCAAAACTGACGATCGATATCCAGGGCCATTGCAATGGCGGCGGTTCGAACCGCGTTGCGACATTCAGCCACTGCCCGTCCGTCAGCGCAATCGAAAGCTGCATTTCGATCGCGGAAAGCTCGCCCCGCATCATCGCGAGATGCATTTCCGCCATCTCTGGTACAAGATGTGGCATTGGCAGAATGCCATGCTCGACCTCATGCAACTCGACACGGATCTCACGGTCTCTGGCGAAACCTAAGAGACTGCGGACACGTGCTTCGATAGCTCTATCGGCATGGCTGTTGTGGTCCACCAGGGACTTCTCGGAAACATGAAAACGGACCAATGGAGAATTCGCTGCTCGAAGAATTGCCAGATGCAATGAAACTGGCGCCTCTTCCAGCAACAGCGCGACATTCGCGGCCCGACCTGCCGCCTCGAAACCCAGGGCCGCACGCACAGCTAGGCCCCGTTCATCGACAAACAGCCACAGGCTGATCGTCTGGGCAACAGCAAGCGCCGCAATGATCAGGAGGACCAGCTGCCCTCGAAGATTGTCGACAAGGCGTGGCATCAGCTCAACTCGCGGACATCGGCAGCAAGGCAATAGCCGCCGCCGCGCACTGTGGTGACGATGCGGGGGCGCGACGGATCAAGCTCGATCTTACGGCGGAGCCGACTGATCTGGTTGTCTATGGTCCGGTCAAAAACTGAAGGCGCTCGACCGGTGGAGAGATCAAGCAGCTGATCGCGGCTCAGGACAAAGCGAGGGTGTTCCAGCAGGATCGTCAGCAGCTTGAACTCTGAGCCAGTCAGGTCGATCTGCATACCCTCCGCATTCGATAGCACCCGACTATCCGTATCCAGTATCCAATCAGCGAACGCGATGCGTCGGCCCGATAGTTTGCCCGCGAAGGGCTCGACTTTCGTCGAACGGCGTAGGATGGACTTGATGCGGGCGACAAGTTCACGCGGGTTGAAGGGTTTCGAAAGATAATCATCCGCGCCGATTTCAAGGCCAACAATACGATCGGTTTCCCCCCCGAGCGCGGTCAGCATCAGGATCGGCATGGATCCGGATGCAGATAAACGGCGGCAAACGGACAGACCGTCTTCCCCGGGCATCATGACGTCGAGAACGATAAGGTCATACCGCCCGTTGGCGAGCTTCGCATCCATGTCGACCGCATCGCGTGCCGAGGTCGCGCGCATCCCGTTCTTCTTGAGATAGCGTGTCATGGCCTCGCGTATTTCACGGTGGTCGTCGACGACAAGAATGTGTGGCAGCTCGCTCATAACGCTTCCTCTAGATGAAAGTTGGGTGTGTTCCCGAAGAGATTTGTAACGAAGTGTAACAGGCGCTGCGTTAGTGACCTGTTGAGGCCCCACTGATGGCGTCGATGCCCCTCCCGACGGCATCGCCAGATCGCACTAGCTTATCCACGCTCCGACAGTATCCAGTAGATGAAAAGACCGGATGCCAAGTTGAAACAACTTAAGCGGCGCCTGGCGGGGCACCTTGAACTGATGCGGTGGATGCCCCCCACCCAGCGGCATCTCGTATGCCATGATGGTTCCATCGGAACCGAAAGGAGGGCAAATCGATGACGACGACCATCAGCATGTTGGCGATCGACCTGGCGCAGGGCAGCTTTCAGGTCTGTGCTATCGGCGCGAATGGGGCGGTTCTCTATAACCGCGTGCTATCACAGACACGGCTGGCGGGGCTTCTGTCCGAGCAGTCGGCCTGCGTGGTGGCGATGGAGGCCTGCGCGACGTCGCATCACTGGGGTCGGGTTGCGCGAGAACACGGCCATGAGGTGCGGCTCGTGCCGGCGGCCTACGTGAAGCCGTTCGTGAAGCGCCAGAAGAACGACCGCGCGGAAGCCATTGCGGAGGCGGCTTCGCGTCCAACCATGCGCTTTTTTGCGGTGAAGAGCGTCGAGACCCAGGGTCGGGCGGTGGTGCTCCGGACGCACCAATGCCTGGTCCGACAGCGCACGCAGCTGATCAACGCGTTCGAGGACAGCTGGCCGAGTTCGGGCTCGTGGCGCCGAAGGGGCCTGCGAGCCTGAAGGTGCTCGAGAGCGCGCTGGCCTACTAGGCCAGCGACCTGCCCGACGCGGTCCGGTAGATGGGTGCGATCTATCTCGAGCAGATCGCGCGGCTCATCGAAACGATCGAACGGCTGGCAGCCGAACTGGAGACAGTGTCGAAGACGGTCCTCGCAAACCCACCTTGGCACATTGATGCCGTCGGGGGGCGGTCACATCATCAGATCCTCATCAGAGTCAAGCTGCACTCAACTTCAGTCGAGTGCAGCTTGTGATCTTGTTCGGTTTCAGGAAGCGCTTGGTTATCCTGAAAATAAGCCGTTTTCAAAGTTACGAATAAGCGCCTGAACCTGATCTTTTTTGCCGCTAAACCCGTCGTCGCTCGAAGAAATCACATTCATCAGTGTGGAAATTTGTCTGTGGTTCAGTGCGCTAACATTGGCATCCGGCGCATACTTTTCAATCGTTGCGACGGTTGCTGCGGATGTATTGCTTGCCATAGCGTTTGTCGCCGAGACCGTGACAAACGCAGAAATCAGAAGGCCTTTGAAAATTTTCGAAGTCATCTCTACCTCATTTCGTTTCTATGCGCGATAAGATCGTCTTATTCGCTATGATTAGATTACTCATTTTACAGAACACATTCCATCTTCTTTGTGTATCAAAGTGTATCGCTAAATATCTGTTATTACACATAAATGTGATAAATTATGCCGAATATTTTACTATCAACCCATCTTTCTGAATTGAGGTGTTCCTAGTTTCCTAGATACCTTCCTGTTTCAGTTTTTGCTGTCTGTTTTCGAAGTCAACGGGCGTCAGCATGCCGCTATTAGTGTGCTTGCGCCTTGGCTTGATCATGTTGCATATCGGGGTGTTCGCGCATCCACTGCTGATGTTTCGCAATTTCGTCA
The DNA here is from genome assembly GCF_900100085.1 of Salipiger marinus. GTDB lineage: Bacteria > Pseudomonadota > Alphaproteobacteria > Rhodobacterales > Rhodobacteraceae > Salipiger > Salipiger marinus. The sequence goes on along the minus strand of NZ_FNEJ01000034.1, from coordinate 1,210 downwards.
AAGGAGCCGAGAAAGAACTCATGATCCAGAGCGCCTGTATTTCCGATCAAGAACCGAACGACCGATCCCTTTTCAATCTGGATCGCGTCCGGCTCGAAAAGCATGTAGCCGCTTTCTGTCTCCCTGATGGATATTTCGATCGTCCGGTCGAATGAGGAACCGACACCGGGCTTCTGAGGTGCCCCTAGTTTTCTAGACACCTGCCTCTTTCGGTTTCTGCTGTCTGATCTCGAAATCAACGGGCGACAGCATGCCGTTGTTCGTGTGCTTGCGCTTCGGATTGTAGAACATCTCTATGTACTCGAACACGTCCTGCCTAGCAGCGTCTCGGGTCGGGTAGGTCCGTCGCCTGATCCGCTCCCGCTTCAGGAGCTGGAAGAAGCTCTCCGCAACGGCGTTGTCATGGCAGTTGCCGCGTCGGCTCATGCTGGGTTCGAGGTCGTGCTGGTGGAGGAAGGTCTGCCACTCCCGGCTGGTGAATTGGGAACCCTGGTCTGAGTGGACCATGACCTTGCCTGTAGGTTTGCGCCGCCACACGGCCATCAGCAGGGCTTGCAGGGCGAGGTCCGTCGTCATGCGGGACTGAGCGGACCAGCCGACAACCCGGCGCGAGAACAGGTCAATGACGACGCAGAGATACAGCCAGCCCTCATGGGTCTTGATGTAGGTGATGTCGGTCACCCATACCTGATCGGGCCGGGTCGCCTCGAACCGTTGCTCGAGCCTGTTCTCGGCAACGACCGCGGGCTTTCCGCCGTATCGGCCGGGACGACGCCTGTAGCCGACCTGCGCCGCGATCCCTGCCAGTGACGCCAATCGTGCCACGCGGTTCTCCGAGATCCGTTCACCCTGGTCGCGCAGATCGTCCGACAGCTTGCGATAGCCGTAGACCTTGCCACTCTTGTAAATGCTGGATCAAAATTCCCCAGAAGTGCTGGCGCAAAATTCCCCACCTAACGGGTTCGGGGATCAGCCGTGCAGGTGATTGGCACCTCCGCTTTTGGGTGGCCGTCCGCGCCTCTTCTGGGGCGGAGGCGGGGTGATGGTGGCGTGCGACCTGGTGTGTTCCGGCATAAGGTCGGCGTGGCCGCGCAGGCGGTAGCTGGCGCCTTCGATTTGCACGACGACCGCGTGGTGGAGCAGCCGGTCCAGCAGTGCGGTGGCGACAACGGGATCGCCGAAGACCTCGCCCCATTCGGCGAAGCCGCGG
>NZ_FNEJ01000033.1 GCF_900100085.1 Salipiger marinus | reverse complement strand
AATCACTCCGGGGCAGACATCCGATTACCTGGGGTTCGACCTGGTCATGGTCAACAACCTGCCAGAGCCGAGCGTCCTGCTGGCTGACAGAGGCTATGATGCTGACCGCATTCGGAAAAAGATGGAGGCGCGGGAGGTGCTCACCCAAATTCCCATGCGCAAATCACGCAGGATGCGCGTGGGTGTGGATCATTCTCTCTATTCCTTGCGCAACCTTGTCGAGCGGTGCTTCAACAAGTTGAAAAACGCACGCCGTGTCGCCACACGCTACGACAAAACCGCTGAGAGCTTCTTGGGCTTCATCGACATCACCTCCATCCGACTTTGGCTGCGCCTTTTGTCAACATGACCTAAGTCCTTATTTTTTGACTCCCTCGCGCTTGGTAGCCAATTGTTAGGGATTTGGCGCGACGATGTCAGGGTTCGACTCTTTGATCACAAGGATGAAGGCTGCTGATGTCGCTTGCACCCGCTGCGCTTGGACCAGACGTGTTGCATTCGGGGACAGTCACCCTGACGCGCAAAAGTAAACGGCCACTGCGCTTCGTCGGGATCCGGCTGTGCCATACAACTGGCGTGGAACAGGACGCGGTTTCACTCTGGGCCCGGCAGGACGGGCGGCTTGCCGTTTCTCTCTGTGTTGCCGGGCGCGAGGATGCGGTGGTGGCGCGCACTCTGGACGAAGCAGGACTTTGGCTCGAGAGACAGTGCATGTGGGGTGGCTGGTCTGATCCTCCCCATAGCGCTCTGGATCTGTTGATTTTTCTCGAGACCTGCCTCGCTGACCGACAGTGGCACGATCGGCTCGCACATCTGGCGCAAGGGGCGCTCGCCAAATGGCCGGACAGCCTGAAGCAGTCGGGAGGAGAGATATGACCGAGCGTGAAAATTATCGGGAATGGGCGCGGTCCGTGCGGTCTGAAGCCCGGCAAGGCATCAGAAGCCTGCGAGCGGAACGGCTTGCGCGACGGGATTCGCTGACAGGCGCTGGCCCTGCAGCCTTGCCACCTTCCGTAGAAGAGCTGCCGCTTTCCATCTCCAGCAAGGCCGCGAGCCTCACCGAACGGGCATCGCTTCCGCCTGTTGCCGAGGGTGAGCCTATGGTGCCCGCGCAAGATGAGCCTTTCCCCTCAGAAGTACTGGGGGATACGGGGGCGGATGAACCACAGGACAGTACATCCGGGCAGGAGTGTGCTGACGATTTTCTTGATCTTTTGGCGGAACTGCCGCCGCCAGAGGTGCCTGATCCGGATACATCGACAGAGCTGGCGCTTAGCCAAGGGACGACTCAAGATTGTCTGGACGAGCCGGAGGCTCAGGAAGCGACGGCCGAACTGGCCGTTCAGACAACGCCGGATACACTTGGAAGGCAAACGGACGCTTCCCTTGAGCCCCTTGAACAGAGCTTTAAGTTGCCAGAAGCTGCCGATCCAGAGTCCACGCCTCTGCGAGGCATGGGACCGTCTGAACTGGAGTGGCAGGAAGATGCGCTCCGCGACAGCTCGCTGGCCGCTCTTCCGGGGGCGGGGATGGGGCTGATCTGGCTTTTGCACGTTAACGGCGTGAGCAGTTTGCAGGACTTGGCACAGGCGGATGCAGAGACGCTGGGCAAGGCCTTGGGTCTGGTCGGCCGTCTGGTCAATGTGCAGGACTGGATTGACTTTGCTGCCACTCACCTTGCAGCGGATGCATCATGAGGCGGTGGCGCCATCCATCCGCATATGAAGTAGGCGCCGCGGGTGGGCCACGGCGCCCCGCCGGGTCAGGCCTCCGCGGCCTCGTTCACCACGGATTCCGCCAGCTTGGTCAGCTTGGCATCTGTTGCCAGCTCTTCCTGCAGTGTCTGGTCCAGAAGTTTTGCAGCGTCTTTCATGCCAAGCTGCAGCGCCCAGCTTTTCAAGGTGCCGTAGCGGCTGATTTCGTAATGTTCGACAGCCTGAGCGGCAGCAAGAAGGCCCGCGTCCAACGCAGGGCTGTCCTTGAATTCCTCCATGATTTCCTGACCTTCGGCAATGATGCCTTCGATCGCGTCACAGGTCTTGCCCTGCGCGCGTTTGCCGATCAGCTCAAACACGTCCTGCAGGCGCTCATATTGGCCCTGAGTTTCCTGTTCATGGGTTTCAAACGCGCTTTTCAGATCGGGATTGTTGGCCGCGCGCGCCATTTTCCGGAGCGCGGTCGTGATCTTCCGCTCAGCGTAATAGATGTCTTTGAGCGTTTCGTGAAACAGTGTGTCGAGGGTCTTGTTGGCCACAATCGGTCTCCTTGTTGTGGAACGGTTCTGCGAGGCGCCGGCGCTGCGGCGACAGGGGCAGGCCTTTTAACAGGTGGTCCGGACCTTTGTTCCCGGTGGAGCCAATGTCGACCCTCCGCAAAAAGGCCCCGCCGGAGCAGAGCCGGGGGGCCTTTTTCTGATCGCCGACTTAGCCTTCGCGAGAGGTCAGCTTTTGCCGGTCGGCCTCTTCTTCTGCAGCGCCGCGGACGCGGGCTGCAGCGTCGCGGGTCTCATCAGACAGCGTGCGGGCGGCATCTGCGGCGTCACTGCGTTTTTCGTCCGCAATCTTGCCTGCCTCGTCGAGCGCGGCCTTGCCAACCTGCTTGGCCTTTTCCCGCTCTTCTTCGAAGATCCGCTCGGCTTCATGGACCAGCCGGTCGGATTCTTCTCCCATCAGGGCATCTTCGGTCCGGGTGCGCGGCAGGGCGCTGGCAAGTGCCGCCCCTACCGCAATGGCAAGTGCGCCAGCCACCAGCGGCTGCTCTTCAAGAAACCGACTGGCATTGTCGCGACCGGCGCGCCAGTTGTCTCGCAGGACGGGCGCCGCGCGGTCCCGTGCCGTCACGGCGGCATGCCGAGCCGAAGCGATCCGCTGACGCGCAGCGTCCCCCAGATGTTCGGTGCCGTGATAGAGCCGGTCACGCATCTGCGACGCGCGATGCGCAACGTCATGCCCGGCCTGTGACATGCCTCGCGCTGCCTTGGCCCGGGTGCTTTCCTCGTCAGAGGTGCCACCGTCATAGCGGTCAGTCGCATCAAGCCATGCGGGGTAAGACGGATCGCGGCCCGTGGTCGCCGGATGCACCGGCGGGGTGCCGTAAAGCGCGCGCGGATCGGGGCGGTCCACCCCATCCTGCAGCGGGTCATAAGCTGCCGGGGCAGCAGGGCGGTCATCATGCGAGCGGCCAAAGATCAGCCAGGCCAGCCCGATGCCGGTGACGGCCAGCGCCACTGGGTTCTGCTGCACGGACCGGGTGACGGCGGTGCCCATTTCGCTGCCATGGCTGCGAAAGGCTTGGGTCACCTCACGCACCACAGCCTCCGGCGTGAAGCGGGACTGGATCTCGCGCAGCGAATCCGAGAGGTCGGAGCGATGGCGCTCCACATCGCGTTCAATGTCTTGCGGGCTGCGGGTGTCGCTGGGCATCTCAGGCTCCTTTTACGGCGCGCGCGTCGCGCTTGACGTTTTCGGCGGTGCGGCTGGGGGCAAGACTGGACATCTTGAGATCATTGAGCCCCTTGGACAGCAGCGCCCAAGCGATCCCGGCAAAAGCCACGCCCACGATCAGGGCGGCCCAGCCCGGGTCCAGACCCAGTTCGGCGAGCCCGGCGGACAGCGCTGCGGCCAGCACGTTGAGCGCCGTCATCAGCAGCACTACGGCAGCAACAATCATCCCCAGGGCCACGCCAGCGCGGCGCAGGTTCTGGTCGACCTCGGATCTGGCAAGGTGCAGCTCCGCCCGGATCAGGGCGCTCAGCTGGTCAACGATGGTGCTCAGCAGGGAGGTGGTGCTTTCGGTCTTGTGCGGTTCCATGGTTCAGCGGTCCTCCGGCGGGGGGGTGACGGGCGGCGTCATCACGGGGGTGGCGGGGGTGCTTTGCAGGGCGGGGGTGGCAAGCGGATCCGACGGGGCGGGCCGGTCCATTGGGGCAGATCCGGTCGGTGTCGCCTCGGGGGCGGAGGCGCGGACCATGCGCACGGCGGCGAAGCCCAAAAGGGCGGCGCCCCCCAGAAAGGCTGCCGGGTTGCGACGGCCAAAGGCGCTGACCTCGCCCACGATCTCCGTGACATCCCGTCCGCGCAGCGCGTCGGAAAAGCCTGCCAGCTGCTCGGCGAGCGAGCCGAAGATCTGCGCCTGCGGCGAGCCCTTGCGCAATTCGCCCGAGGCGGTGCGCAGCGCGTCGCCCACCGAGGAGACATCCTCGGCAACGCTGTCCTTGACGTGTTCGGCCCGGTCGCGGACCTGATCGGTGGCATCGGCCTGCAGCGACTGCGCTTTGCGTGCGGCGTCATCGCGCAGGCGGCGTGCCTCGTCGCTGGCTCCGGACGTGTGCTCGGTTGTGGTCATGGGGGTGTCCTCCTGTGTCATGCGACGAAATTGAGGATTGCCAGAACAATGACGACGAGCCCGACAATGTAGATGATGGAATGCATTTCTGCGCCTTCCTTGTTTGGGTGGCTGTTCGGGACACCAACCAGAGAGGAGCAGCGAATGTTCCTGCTGATGTGCAGGTTTTGTGAAATGACGACCCTGCACAGCGCCGTTTGGCCGACAGACAGGGCTGTCGGGCCGTTCCGGGCGGGACTGTGGGGAGGAAAGGGCCGCAGCCGGCAAAAACCGCCCGAAGGCGGCGCAGCACGGCGGCCGGGTCATCCCCGCCCCGCGCGCAAGGGCGGGGCGGGGGCGTCTTAGTCGCGGGGCAGGCGGTAGACCGACACCATGTCGCCCACTTCGGGCTTCAGGATCGAATTCCCGCCCGAGATGAAGGCCACATATTGCTGGCCCTCGTGCTCGTAGATCGCGGGGTTCGACACGGAGGGTGCCTCGGTCAGATCCTGCCACAGCTTTTCGCCGGTCTGCAGGTCATAGGCGCGCACCATGCTGTCCATGGTTGCCCCGATGAAGATCAGGCCGCTGGCGGTCAGGGCGGGGCCGCCGATGGTGGGCGAGCCCCAGGCCTCGGGCATGTAGAAGCCATAGCGCTGCGACATGCCGAAGGGGCGGCGCCAGAGCGTTTCGCCGGTGGTCATGTCGATGGCCATCATCTCGCCGAAGGGCGGCTTCCAGCAGGGCATGCCCCAGCGGTTCAGCGCGGTCTGCAGCGACATGCCGAAGGGCGCGCCGGTCTGCGGGTGAAACCCGCTTTCGCCCGGCCCGGCTTCGCCCTGGATCGCGTCATATTCCTCGCGCGGGTGAAGCTGGATGTGCTGCACCACGTGGCTGAGGTTCACGACCGCGATCTGGTTTTCGGGATCAAAGCCCACGCCGCCCCATTGCACGACGCCCGCGCTGTTGGGATAGGCGCCCGCGCCCGCGCCTTCGGTGGTGGGCGGCTGATACATGCCTTCGTAAACCATTTCATCCCAAAGCCGCGAACATTCCCCGAAAGAGGCGATATCGGCCAGCGGCCAGACATCGGGCAGGCGCGACTGGTCGATCAGCGGCGGCGGGTTGGTGGGGAAGGGCTGGGTGGGCGCATAGACCTCGCCCTCGATGTCGCCCGCGGGCACGGCGCGTTCCTCGATCGGCCAGATATCCTCGCCGGTCTCGCGGTTCACCGCAAACAGGAAACCCATCTTGGTCGGCTGCAGCAGCGCCGGGATGTCTTCGCCCTCCACGGTGATGTCCATGAGCGTGGGCGCGGCGTTGATGTCGTAATCCCAGATGTCGTGATGCACCCATTGCCGCGACCAGATCACCTCGCCTGTGTTCACGTCCAGCGCGGTGGTGGAGGTGGCATAGGGGATCTCTTCGGTCCGGTTGCCGCCCCAGTAATTGGGCGAGGGCGAGGCGACGGGCAGATAGACGATGCCGCGCTCCTCGTCCGCGCTCATCGCGGTCCAGACATTGGCGGTGCCGGTCTGCTGGCGGATCTCTTCGGGGATGGTGTCAAAGGTCCATTCCAGCGCGCCGGTGCGGGCATTGACCGAAAACACCGATCCCGGCGGCGCTTCGGCCCAGTCCCAGTCATTGCCCGCCCAGCCGATGATGACGTGATCGCCGACGATGGTGGGCGGCTGCAGCAGCGACAGCGGCCAGCGGTCGTTCACGGTGTTCCACTGGTTCACGTCCAGAATGCCGTTTTCGGCAAAGCCCGCGCAGGGTTCGCCGGTGTCGGCGTCGATGGCGAACAGCCGCGCGTCCATGGTGCCCAGATAGACGATCTTCTGGCAGGCCTCGCCCTCCACCGGCTCTTCGGCTTCCCAATAGGCCACGCCGCGATTCTTGAGCGCGGGCTGGGTCAGCGCCTCCAGCCGCGACTGGCTGTCAAAGGACCAGACCTCTTCGCCGGTCGCGGGATCAAGCGCGAGCACGCGGTAGAAGGGCGTGCCGATATAAAGCAGGCCGTTGGCATAGATGGGGGTGGCCGACCAGACGGTCGCGGGCAGATCGCCGGATCCGTCGGACACGTCGCCGGTGTGCACCCGCCATGCCAGTTCCAGATCGCCAACATTTTCCGGGGTGATCTGGGTCAGGGGCGAATATTTCGCCGCCGAAAGCTGGCCGTGGAACCCGGTCCAGTCGGTGCCAGAGGGCGGGATGCGCGCGTCGGACGGGAAATTCCGGGCGGCCTGCGGTTCTTCCGCAGGGGCGTCGGGAGCAGCCTCTGCGTTCTCCGGCTCGGCTTCGGTTTCCATCTCGGCTGCGGGGGCCTCGGGCGTATCCTGCTCCGCGGCGGGGGCCTCTGCCGCGTCGGGCGTGTCCGTCTCGGCGGCAGGGGCCTCGACCTCCGGCGTCTGCGCCGGTGTCTCGGGGCTTTCGGCCTCGGGGGAGTCGATGGCGGGGGGCGTCATGTTTTCTTGCGCCAGCGCGGGGGCGGCCAGCAGCGCCAAGAGCGCCGTGGTGCAGGTCAGGGTCCGGGTCATGCGCGGGTCTCCTCGGGGCCGGAAAGGGCGGTCAGCCAGCCAAGACCGGCGATGGCAAGGGCGGTGACCATGCCCCATTGATGCAGCAGCACCGCCGCCAGCAGGGTCAGCGCCAGCGCCAGCCCCAGCAGGGTCATCAGGATGACGCGCAGGGTCCGGGCCCTTGCCTGTGTCATCAGGGCTGCCCCCAGAAACAGGCACAGCGCGCCGAAACTGGCGGCAAGCGGGCCCCAGACTCCGGTGACGCCCGTCATGGGGGCAAAATAGCCGTATAGCCCGAAGCCAAGCGCCACGAGGGCGGCCAGCATGAGCAGGGTCAGGCTGGAACGATAGCTCATTGTCCTGTCCGTTCTGTTGAGTGCGTGAACTGCGGACCGGACAGGATGCCGGACCGCTCCCCCATAGGAGTAGGGCGCGGAGCGGTCAGGGCAACCATCGGCAGAGCGGTCTGTCAGTCGCCGCCTTCGAACATGCGGTCCCGGGCGGCGATGATATGGCGGCGCATCGCGGCGGCGGCGGCCTCGGGATCGGCGGCGCGGATCGCCTCGATCAGGGCGCGGTGCTCTGCCTCGACCTTGGCCTGCCGGTCGGGGGCGCCCTGCAGCGTCAGCGACCGCGACAGCGTCATGCCAAAGGCGATCTGCGTGGCGAGCGATTCCAGCACGGTGACGTAAAACGGATTGCCGCTGGCCCGCGCCACGGCCAGATGCAGCTGGTGGTCGGCCTCCACCCCCAGCTGCTGCTGCCGGTAGCTGCCCGCAAGCTGCGCCTGCGCCGCCTCCATCGCGGCCAGATCGGCCTCGGTCCGGCGGCGCGCGGCCCAAGCGGCGGCGGCACTTTCCACATCGGCGCGGAATTCATAACAGCGCCGGATGTCGGTGATCGATCCCAGCGGCACGAAATCCATCACTGCCCGGTCGGGCCTGCGGGTGACGTAATTGCCCGAGCCCCGGCGCGAGGTGATGATGCCATCCTCGCGCAGCCGGGCCAGCGCCATGCGCAGCACCGGGCGCGATACGCCGCAGGTCTGCGCCAGCACTTCCTCCGGGGGCAGGCGGGACTGCAGGGGATAGGTGCCCGCCACGATATCGGCCAGAAGCCGGTCGTGAACCTGATCGGCGCGCGAGGGATCGCGGCGGGTGTCCTGCATGCCTGCCTCCGGATGTGGTCAGATTGCGACGCCTGCCGCGGTATAGATGGATTCCATCAGCCGCAGCGTGCGCAGATTGTCCAGCCTGTCGGTGGGGAAGGGCGCCCCGGTGCGCAGCCCCTCGACAAAGGAGGTGACGGCACCGGTGAAACAGGCCTGATAATTGGCCTGAAGGTCGTGCAGCGACACGTTGTCGGGTTCCGACAGCCGGGTGATGCGGTCGCGGTCATAGACGATGGTATCCGCCTCGCCCAGCAGTTCCAGCCGGTCGGTGGGCAGCGGCGGATAGCCGGGGGCAGAGATGTTGGCGTCGATCTGCACCAGCGCGCCGCTCTCCGCGCGCAGCGTCACCAGCGCCACATCCTCGCCCGCCAGATCGGGATTGATCCGGTCCAGCGTGGCCGACATCACCTGCATCTCGCCAAGGATCGACCGCAGCGCGTCAAGGTGATGGATCAGCACCTCGAACACCAGCAGCCGCTTGAACTCCTTGAGATAGGGCTGGCGGCCCAGCAGGAACGGCACCTTGCCCGGATAGTCGAACATCGAGGAGGACCGCACCGTCAGCCGCGCATGGCGCAGCGGGCCCACCTGACCTTCGGCGACGCGGCGGGCCAGTTCGGCGTAATGCGGGCGGAAGCGGTAGTTTTCATGCACCATGAAGCGCACGCGGTCGCCCACTTCGGCGATCAGCGCCTCGGCCTCGGCCACGGTGGGGGTCATCGGCTTCTGGCACATGACATGGATGCCGCGATCGGCGGCCATCTTCACCAGCGGCGCGTGGCTGCCCACCGGGGTGATGATGTCCACCGCGTCGGGCTTCACCGCCTCCAGCATCTCTTCGGTATCGGCATAGACTGCGGGGATGCCGAATTCCTCGGCCTTGGCGCGGGCGCGGGCGGGATCGGGGTCGCAGATGGCGGCCAGCGTCACATCCTGCTGCGCCTTCCAGCCCTTGAGGTGGAATTCGCTGATGGCGCCGGCTCCGGCGATGGCAACGGTAAGGGTCATCATCCTGTCCTTCGGGTGAGAGTCGGCGCCTGTCTACGTCCGGTCCGCGGATTTTACAACTATTGACTCATTCGGGCCGGGAAATTACTGCTTTGTCCAGATTCACCCTCCGGAGCCCTGCCATGCGCACCACCGTCACCCCCGCCGATCTTGCCGCCGCCGTCATGGCGGTGCCGCCGCTGGCCCGCCACGCCGACGGCACCTTCAACGATGCCGCCAATGGCGCGCTGATCCGCCATCTGGAAGCGGGCGGCGTCAGCACCATCCTTTATGGCGGCAACGCGCTGGCCCATCACTGGCCGGTCTCGGTCTATGCCGACTGGCTGGACCGGCTGGAGGCGCTGGTGGAGGCGGACACATGGCTCCTGCCCTCGGTCGGGCCCGATGCGGGCAAGATGATGGATCAGGCGGCGGTTCTGGCCGACCGCGATTTCCCGGTGGCGCTGCTGGTGCCGATGAGCCCGCCGCTGACCCATGACGGCATGGGCGACGCGCTGCGCGCCTTTTACGACGCCTGCGGGGTGCAGTTGCTGGTCTATATCAAGACCGATGGCTACATGCCCGCCGATCTTCTGGGCGCGCTGGTCGCCGAAGGTGTGGTGTTCGGCGTCAAATATGCCGTGCCGCGCGCCGAAGGGGCGGCGGATCCCTATCTTGACGCGCTGATCGCCGCGATCGGGGCAGAGCGCATCATCTCGGGCTTTGGCGAACCGCCCGCCGTGCCGCATCTGCTGGATCAGGGGCTGGCGGGCTTCACCGCAGGCTGCGTCTGCATCGCGCCTGCCATCTCCACCGCCATTCTTGCCGCGCTGAAGACGGGCGACCGGGCCGAGGCCACCCGCCTGCTGGAGCCGATCCTGCCGCTGGAGGTGCTGCGCAACGGCATCAACGAAATCCGCGTGCTGCATGCGGCGGTGGCGCTGTCGGGTCTGGCGCAGACCGGGCCGATCCTGCGGCCCAGCTCCGACATCCCCGATGACCGCCGCGCCGATGTGGCCGAGGCCGCGCGCGCCCTTCTGGCGGCGGAACGGGCGTTCCGCGCCGCCTGAGCTTTGGCGCCTCCTCCGCCAGACTGCGAGGGTCCGCCGACAGGCGGGCCCTTTTGTCATGGGGTGCGCACATCCGCTTGACTGTCCGCGCTGCAGGGGAAAGAAACGCGCCTAGGATCCGCCCCGCCGCGATCCGGCCCGCTTGTTGCGTTTCGAGGCCGGAAGACCAGAGCCCCAAGGGCCAATCGGCCGTCTTTCCGGAAGGAGAACCCCCCATGAAGTTCCGTTTTCCCATCGTCATCATCGACGAAGACTTCCGCTCCGAAAATTCCTCGGGGCTGGGCATCCGCGCCATGGCGCAGGCCATCGAGGAGGAAGGTTTCGAGGTGCTGGGCGTCACCAGCTACGGGGATCTGTCGCAATTCGCGCAGCAGCAAAGCCGCGCCTCGGCCTTTGTTCTGTCCATCGACGACGAGGAATTCAGCCCCGGCCCCGAACTCGATCCGGCGGTGCTGAACCTGCGCAACTTCATCGACGAGGTGCGCTGGAAAAACGCCGATGTGCCGATCTACCTTTACGGCGAGACCAAGACGAGTCGCCACCTGCCCAACGAGATCCTGCGCGAGCTGCACGGCTTCATCCACATGTTCGAGGATACGCCGGAATTTGTCGCCCGCCACATCATCCGCGAGGCGAAAAGCTATCTGGAGGGCATCCAGCCGCCGTTCTTCAAGGCGCTTCTGGATTACGCCGAGGATGGGTCCTATTCGTGGCACTGCCCCGGCCATTCGGGGGGCGTGGCCTTTCTGAAATCGCCCATCGGCCAGATGTATCACCAGTTCTACGGTGAAAACATGCTGCGCGCCGATGTCTGCAACGCGGTCGAGGAACTGGGCCAGCTTCTGGACCATAACGGCGCCATCGGCGCCTCCGAACGCAATGCCGCGCGCATCTTCAACGCCGATCACTGCTATTTCGTCACCAACGGCACCTCGACCTCCAACAAGATGGTCTGGCATCACACCGTGGCGCCCGGCGATGTGGTGGTGGTGGACCGCAACTGCCACAAGTCGATCCTGCACAGCATCATCATGACCGGCGCGATCCCGGTCTTCCTGAAGCCCACGCGCAACCATTTCGGCATCATCGGCCCGATTCCGTTTTCGGAATTCTCGCCCGAGGCGATCAAGGCCAAGATCCGCGCCAACCCGCTGCTGGAAGGCGTGGATGCCGACACGGTCAAGCCGCGCATCATGACGCTGACCCAGTCGACCTATGACGGCGTGCTCTACAACACCGAAACCATCAAGGGCCTGCTGGACGGCTATGTCGAGAACCTGCATTTCGACGAGGCCTGGCTGCCCCATGCCGCCTTCCATCCGTTTTACGGCACCTATCACGCCATGGGGCGCAAGCGCGAACGCACCCAGCATTCGGTGACCTATGCCACGCAGTCGATCCACAAGCTGCTGGCCGGGATCAGTCAGGCGAGCCATGTGCTGGTGCAGGACAGCGTTGAGACCAAGCTGGACCGGCATCTGTTCAACGAAGCCTATCTGATGCACACCTCCACCAGCCCGCAATATTCGATCATCGCCAGCTGCGACGTGGCCGCCGCGATGATGGAACCGCCGGGCGGCACTGCGCTGGTGGAAGAAAGCATCGAACAGTCGCTGGATTTCCGCCGGGCCATGCGCAAGGTCGACGAGGAATTCGGCAATGACTGGTGGTTCCGCGTCTGGGGCCCCGACGATCTGGCCGAAGAGGGCATCGGCCGCACCAAGGACTGGGTGCTGAAAAAGACCGATGCCGAAGGCGTGCAGGCCTCGGGCGAAGACAGCTGGCACGGCTTTGGCGACATGGCCCCCGGCTTCAACATGCTGGACCCGATCAAGGCGACGCTGATCACGCCGGGGCTCAATCTGGATGGCCGGTTCGAGGAGGAGGGCATCCCCGCCTCCATCGTCACCAAATATCTGGCCGAGCATGGCGTGGTGGTGGAAAAGACCGGGCTTTACAGCTTCTTCATCATGTTCACCATCGGCATCACCAAGGGTCGCTGGAACACGCTGCTGACCGCGCTGCAGCAGTTCAAGGATGATTACGCCAAGAACCATCCGATGTGGAAGATCATGCCGGATTTCTGCGCCAAGCAGCCGCGCTATGAACAGATGGGCCTGCGCGATCTCTGCCAGCATGTGCATGCGCTTTACGCCAAATACGACGTGGCGATCCTGTCGACGGAAATGTATCTCAGCGACCTGACCCCGGCCATGGCCCCCGCCGAGGCGTTTTCCCACATCGCGCGGCGCACCACGCAGCGCGTGCCGATCGACGAGCTGGAAGGCCGGATCACCACCAGCCTTGTCACGCCCTATCCGCCGGGCATCCCGCTGCTGATCCCGGGCGAGGTGTTCAACCGCAAGATCGTGGAATATCTGAAGTTCAACCGCGAGTTCGCCAGCGAATGCCCGGGGTTCGAGACCGACATTCACGGTCTGGTGCAGGAAACCGAAGCAGACGGCAAAGTGCATTACTACGCCGACTGCGTCGCGGTTTAAGGCAGGTCAGGCGGGGCGGCGCGGGTCAGACCAGCGTCGCCTCCCAGATGCCGCGCTGGACCAGTTCGCGCGCCACGTCCAGCGTCACCTGTTCCACCGACCGGCAGGCCCGCGTCATCACCCGCGCGGGGTTGGACACCAGATAGACGGGGCGGGTCATGCGCGGCTCCACGATGGGGGCGCGCAGCAGTTCGCCGCGCCGGACAAAATCCTGCGCCGCCACTGGGGCGAAGATGGTATAGCCCGACCCGCGCGCCACCAGTTCCTTGATCTGGGTCATCGCGTCCATTTCGATCACCACGTTCAGGCTGACGCCGTTGCGCTGGCAGTAACCCTCGATGGTCTGGCGCAGCCCGTTCGAGGTCAGGATCATGTCCAGCCGCTGCAGGTCGCGCAGCGCCACCGGCGTGCCGGGCGGCGTGTCCAGCGGCCACGCATCCGGGGCCGAATAGAAATACAGCGCCTCGTCCATCACATGCGTCGCGCGCAGCGGTCCCGCATCGCTGAGGTCATAAAGAAAGCCGATATCGACGGTGCCATCGTCGATCCAGTGCTTGATATACCCGCTCATCGCCTCGACGGCGCGCAGCCGCACCTCGGGCAGTTCCAGCCGCACGGTCTCGGCCAGAGGCACCGACATGACCATGGAACAGGAGGGCGGCATGCCGAACCCCACACGCCCCCGGATCACCCCGCCCAGTTCCCGCATGTCGGCCATGCAGCGGTCCAGACTGTCGCAGATGCGGCGCGCGTGTTCGACCAGCACATGGCCTTCCTGCGTCAGCAGCGTGCCGCGCGGCGACCGGTCCACCAGCTTGACGCCCAGTTCCTCTTCCATGCGCTGCACATGCTGGGACAGCGACGGCTGCGCCACGCCGATGGCCTGCGCCGCCGCGGAAATCGACGGCGCATCGGCGATGGCAAGGAAATAACGCAGCTGCCGGATGTCCACCATATCCGCCCCGCCCTGTCAGTCGAACTCGATCACCTGCCGGATGGCGGTGCCGTCCTCCAGCTGATCCATGGCGCGGTTGATGTCCGCCAGCTTCAGCCGGTGCGTCATCATCTTTTCCACCGGCAGCTTGCCGCGCGCATAAAGCGCGAACATCCGCGGCAGATCGCGCTGCGGCACGCAGGAACCGATATAGCTGCCCTTCAGCACCCGTTCTTCGGCCACCAGCTGCAGCGCGTTCAGCGCCATGCGCGCGTCCGGATGGGGCAGGCCCGCGGTGACGGTGGTGCCGCCCCGGCAGGTGCAGCCCCAAGCCGTTTCCAGCGCCGTGACCGACCCCGCCAGTTCGATCGCCACATCGACGCCGCCGCCGGTCAGATCGCGCACCGCCTCCACCGTATGGGCATCGGCCTTGACGGTATGGGTGGCGCCCATGTCGCGGGCCGCCTGCATCTTGGAGTCGAAGCGGTCGATGGCGATGACCTGTCCCGCGCCCGCCGCCACGGCCCCCAGCACCGCCGACAGCCCGACCCCACCCAGCCCGAACACCGCAACCCGCGACCCCGGCGGCACGCGCGCGGTGTTGAACACTGCCCCCGCGCCGGTCAGCATCGCGCAGGAAAACAGCGCCGAGACATGCGGCGGCAGATCGGCCTCGACCTTGACCAGCGACTGCCGCGCCAGCACGGCATGGGTGGCAAAGGCCGACACGCCGACATGGTGATGCACCGGCGCACCCTGCCGCGACAGGCGGCGGTGACCGGTCATCAGCTCGCCGCGGCCATGATGCGCGGCGGCCCGGGTGCAAAGCGCGGGGCGGCCCTCGGCGCAGGGCAGGCAGGTGCCACAGCCCGGCGCGAAGATGCAGACGACGTGATCGCCGGGCGCCAGATCCGTGACCCCCGCGCCCACCTCCTCGACATGGCCCGATGCCTCGTGGCCCAGCACCATGGGCACGGGGCGGGGCCGGGTGCCGTTGATGACCGACAGATCGGAATGGCAGACCCCCGCCGCCGCCACGCGGATCAGCACCTCTCCGGGGCCGGGAGGCGCCAGATCCACCTCGCCCACCCGCAGCGCCTGCGCCGCCTCGAATCCCTTCGGGATCCCGCCGTGCTCCAGCACGGCAGCCGTGATCTTCATGCGCTCCTCCCTGTCAGCCCACGCTCTCCTCAGCGCTCAGGCTAGACGCATCCCTGCGCGGCGAAACCGGAACCCTTGCTGCGATAGCACAAACCTATGGCCGGAATCGTCGAAGGATATTGGCCCGGTTTGGCCCCGCCGCATAGGCTTTTGAAGTCTCAAGCTCTGGGAGGAAGCTATGGGTACTTTCCAAAACCGTGCAAGATTGCGGCTGCTGGCCGGGACGCTGGCAGCCATGGCGGCGGGTCCGCTGCTGGCGCATGACACGTCCGGCAGCCCGCCGGACTGGGCGCAGACCCGCTGGGGCGAGGGCGACGAACTGGGCGCCGCCAACCACATGACACCAGAGCGGGTGAAACAGGCCGCAGGGCTGGTGACCGAAGGCAAGGTCTACAGCCTTGGCATGATCGTGGGCGCGGACACGCCCGCCTTTCCGCCGCGCAGCCTGTCGCTGACCATCCTGCAGCCCGGGCAGAACGGCAATTCCGGGCTGGGCGACAACACCTTCACCTATAATGACGACATCTTCATGGGCTGGCTGGGGATCGGTCCGCAGATCGACGGTCTGGGCCATTCCGGCGAGGATCACCTGTATTACGGGGGCCGGAGCTATGACGACTTTGCCCCGGCCTCGGGTCTGACCGAACTGGGGCTGGACAAGCTGCCGGGTCTGGTGGGCCGGGGGGTGATGCTGGACATGGCCGCCTATTTCGGCACCGACATGGTCGAAGGCGGCACGCCCTATACCGCAGACGACATCCGCGCCGCCGCCGAGGCGCAGGGGGTGGAGCTGCGCGAAGGCGATGTGGTGCTGTTCAACTCCAACTGGATGAACCTGCTGGACGGCGACAGCCCCGATCCCCAGACCTTCGGCGCCATCGAGCCGGGGCTGGGGGTCAGCGGTGCCGAATATCTGGCGGAAATCGGCGTGATGGCCGTAGGGGCCGACACATGGGGCATGGAGGTGGTGCCCGCCGAAACCGAAGGTCAGGCGTTCCGCGCCCACCAGATCCTGCAGACCCATAACGGCATCTACATCCTTGAAAACATGGACACCCGCGCACTGGCCGCCGACGGGGTGCATGAGTTCCTGTTCGTGCTGGGGCAGGCGCGGGTGAAAGGCGCGGTGCAGATGATCATCAACCCGATCGCCATTCGCTGACCGGGTGCCCAAGGGCCAGACCACCGGCCAGATCCCGGGCCGTTCCCGGACCGGATCACCGGCCACTTCACAGGGAGGAGAGACAATGAAAAAGCTATTCGTCACCACGGCGCTCTGCGCGGCGCTGCCGTTCGGCGCCTTCGCGCAGGACAAGCCGGACACGCTGAAGGTGGGGATGACCACGTTCCTGACCGGATCCGCCTCGGTCTTCGGGGTGCCCGCACGGGATGCCATGGATCTGATGGTGGCCAGCCTCAACGAGGCGGGCGGCATCAACGGCGTGCCGGTCGAGGTCATCTATATCGACGAGGGCGCGGGGGCAGAGGCGCTGACCTCGGAATTCCGCCGCGTGTCGGGCGAGGCCGAGGTGATGCTTTCGGCCATTTCCTCTGGCAACTGCCAGACGCTGGCGCCGCTGGCCGAGGATCTGCAGGTGCCCAACCTGATGTGGGACTGCGGCACGCAGCGCATCTTTGAAGAAAACGACTACAAATATGTCTTCCGCACGCAGGCCAACGCCACCGCAGAAATGATGGCGGCGGTGGTCTATCTGCTGAAGATGAAACCGGATTTCCAGACCATCGCCGTGGTCAATCAGGATTACGCCTGGGGCCGCGACAGCTGGGACATCTTTTCGACCGCGCTCAAGGCCATGAAGCCAGAGGTCGAGGTGCTGGGCGAATTCTTCCCGAAATTCGGCTCGCCCGACTTTTCCACCGAAATCTCGCGGCTGCAGGCGCTGCGTCCGGACGTGATCCTGTCCACCTCTTGGGGCGGCGATCTGGACACGTTCGTGCAGCAGGCATTCCAGCGCGGGCTGATGAACAGCTCCACCTTCGTGCTGCCCCTCGCCGAAAGCTCGCTGGAACGGCTGGGCAGCAGCCTGCCCGCTGGCCATGTGGTGGGGGCGCGCGGGGATCACTATTTCCTGCATCCCGAACGCCGCGATGACGAGGATTTCAAGACCTTCGTCAGCGACTTCAAGGAAAGCACCGGCAGCATTCCGATCTATTCGGTGTTCCATGCCGCGCAGGCGCTGGAGGCGATGAAAGCCGCCTATGCCCGCGCGATCGAGGAAAACGGCACCGACTGGCCGACCGAAGACCAGCTGCTTGCCGCGTTCGAGGGGCTGGAGTTTCAGGCCTATGGCCGCCCCATCACCCTGCGCGAGGACAATCAGGGCATCGAAGCGCAGCTGATGGGCATGAGCGTGCAGACTGGCGATTACCCTTTCGCCACGCTGGAGGACATCATGATCTTTGACGGTGCGCAGCTGCTGCCGCCGGTGGGGGAAACCTCGATCGAGTGGATCAAGGGGCTTGATGCCTCTTTCCCCGACAGCGTCGAGGCGGCGTCCTACGACAACTGACCACGACCCGGCGGAGGGGTCTCCCCTCCGCCCGGCGCCATGGAACGGAACCCCCATGAACCTCACCATCTTCCTGCTCGCGCTGTTTGACGGCATCTCCTATGCGGCGCTGGTGTTCATCGTCGCGCTGGGGCTGACGCTGATCTTTGGCGTCATGCGCATTCTCAACGTCGCGCATGGCTCGCTTTACGCCATCGGCGCCTATGCCACCGCGTCGCTGACCAGTTACGTGCTGGCGCTTGGCTTTGCCCCGGTGCTGGCCTTTCCGCTGATGCTGGTGTCGGCGGTGCTGGTGGGCGTCCTGCTGGGGGGGCCCATCGAATGGCTGCTGCTGCGCCGCATCTACAACAAGCCCGAGGTGCTGCAGCTTCTGGTCACCTTCGCCGTGTTCATGATCCTCGAGGACGTGCAGCGGCTGGTCTGGGGCACGCAACCCTATTTTCAGGCGAGCGCCCTGCAGGCGCTTGGCAATGTCACGGTGTTTGGCGTCACCTATACCGTCTACCAGCTGATCCTGCTGCCGGTTCTGGCGGTGACGCTGCTGCTGGGGCTGCGGTTCTTCCTGCGGCACACGGTGATCGGCAAGCTGATCCTCGCCACCACCGAGGACCGCGAGGCGGCGCAGTCCATCGGCATCGATGCCGACCGGGTGTTCCTGTTCACCTTCGTGGTGGGCGCGGTGCTGGCGGGTCTGGGCGGCGCGCTTGCCTCGCCCACCACCTCGATCCTGCCGGGGATGGGCGCGGACATGATCGTGCTGTCCTTCGCCGTGATCGCCACCGCCGGGCTGGGCCAGATCGAAGGTGCGGCCATCACCGCGCTGCTGATCGGGCTGGGGCGGTCCTTTGCCGTCTATGTCTGGCCCGAGGTGGCGGTGCTGGTGCCCTATCTCATCATGGTTCTGGTCCTGCTGGTGCGCCCCGAAGGGCTGTTCGGCAGCCCGGTCGCCCGCAAGATCTGAGGACCCGAGATGACCGGTCATTCCACATCCTCCCCCCGTCCCGCGCCCGGCTCCCGTGGGCTGCCGCTGCGGTCCCTGCTGACGGCGCTTGGCGTGCTGGCCCTCGCCGTCATTCCCGTCATGGCGCCCGGCCTGCAGCTTCTGGTCAACCTCGCGCTGGCCAAGGGGCTGGCGGTGCTGGGGGTCACGGTGCTGCTGCGCGCCGGACAGGTGTCTTTCGGGCACGCGCTGTTCTTTGGCGTCTCCGCCTATGCCGGGGCGTTCTGTGTCGCAGCGCTTCCCGGGGCCGATCTGGTGCTGGTGCTGGTCGCAGGCGTCATCGGCGCGGCGCTGGCCGGGCTGCTGGTCGGGCTGTTCGTGGTGCGCTACCGCGGCATCTTCTTCGGGATGCTGAACCTCGCCTTTTCGATGATCTTCTGGTCGATCCTCGAAAAATTCTACCACGTCACCGGCGGGGCGGACGGCATCCGGCTGGACCGGCCCACCGTGCTGGGCATGGAACTGGGGCGCGGCGCCTTTGAACTGGTGCTGTTCTATCTGGCCATCGCGCTGGTGCTGGGGCTGGGCTGGTTCACGCTGCGCTGGTTCGCCTCGCCGGTGGGGCAGCTGTTCCAGACCATCAAGACCAACGAGACGCGGCTGGAATATCTGGGCCTGTCGCCCCGGCGGGTGCTGCTGTCGGGCTATCTGCTGTCGGCGGTGCTGTGCGGGGTCGGCGGGTCGCTCATGGGCATGACGCAGGGCGTGGTCACGCCGGAATATGTCTGGTGGGTGCGCTCGGCGGAAATGGTGTTCATCGCGGTGCTGGGCGGGGCCGGATCGGTGCGCGGCGCCTTCGTGGGCGCGCTGATCTACGAAATGGTGCGGGTCTATGCCTCGGCCTTTGCGGGGGACATCTGGCAGATGCTGCTGGGAGCCTTCCTGCTGGTCATCATCCTGTTCGCGCCGGGGGGCATCATGGGCATCCTTGACGGGCTGATGCGCCGCGCCACACCCGCCCGCGCCCCCGCCCGCACCAAGGAGGCAGGCCAATGACCACGCCGCTGCTGGAAACCCGCAACCTGACCATCCGCTTTGGCGGGGTGATTGCCGCCAATGACGTGTCCATGCGCATCGAGGCGGGGCGCAACCTTGCCATCATCGGGCCGAACGGCGCGGGCAAGACCACCTTTCTCAACATCTGCACCGGCTGGATCAAGCCGCGCGAGGGGCAGGTGCTGTTCGAGGGGCTGGACATCACGCCGCTGCCCCCGCGCAAGATCGTGGCGCGCGGCGTCGCCCGCGCCTTCCAGATCCCGCAGCTGTTCACCGAACACACCGCGCTGGAAAACCTGCTGATCGCCGCCGCCGCGCGTGAGGGGCTGCGCAACCCGCTGCAGAACCTGCACCAGATCCGCCAGCGCGACGAGATGATGCATCTGCTGGAAATGGTGAACTGCGCCGATGTCGCGCATCGCGTGGTGGTGGAACTGTCCGAAGGCCAGCGCAAGCTGATCGACATCGCGGTGGCGCTGGCGCTGAAGCCGCGGCTGCTCCTGATGGACGAACCCACCTCGGGCGTGGCCTCGTCGCAGAAACACGAGGTCATGGAAATCCTCGTGGGCGCGCTGGCGCAGGCGGGGGTCACGTCGGTCTTTGTCGAGCATGACATGGGCATCGTCAGCCGCCACGCCGACGAGGTGGCGGTCTGGAACACCGGTCGCGTGCAGCTGCGCGGCACCCCGGCGGAAATTCTGGAGCATCCGGACGTGATCCGCGACGTGATCGGAGAGGAGATCGCCTGATGCTGGAATTCCGCAATGTCACCGCCTCCATCGGCATCATCCAGATCCTGCGCGGTCTCGATTTCCGCATTGCCCCGGCGGAAACGCTGGCGCTGATCGGGCGCAACGGCGCGGGCAAGACCACGCTGCTGCGCACGATCATGGGCTTTACCCGCGTCACCGGAGAGATCCGGTTCGGCGACACCCGGCTGGACAGCATGGCCCCGCCCAAACGCCCCGGTCTGGGCATCGGCTATTCCCCCGAGGACCGGCGGCTGTTTTCGGCCTTCACCGTCGAGGAGAACATCCTGCTGCCCGCGCAGGCCGCCCGGCTGGGCACGGCCGAGACGCAGAAGCGGCTGGACCGGATTTATGACATCCTGCCGGAACTGCGCGACATGGCGGGCCGTCCGGCGGGCAACGTGTCGGGCGGGCAGGGCAAGATGGTGGCGCTGGGGCGCGCGCTGATGTCGGGCACGCGGCTGGTGATGCTGGACGAGCCGTTTCAGGGGCTGGCCCCGGCACTTGCCCAGCGATACGCCGCAGCGCTGCGCGCGCTGCGCGACGCGGATCGCAGCGTCACGCTGATGATCACCGAATCCAACCCCTCGCTGCTGCGCGGCTTTGCCAGCCGCACGCTGGTGATCGAACGCGGCGAGGTGGCCGAAGGCACGCTCGACCCGGATCGCAGGACGGCATGACATCCCGGCACGGACAGACCAGAACGAAAGGACAGCACATGCGGCTCAAGGACAAGATCACACTGGTGACCGGCGCGGCTTCGGGCTTTGGCCGTGGCATTGCCGAAACCTTCCGGCGCGAAGGGGCGCAGGTCGCGGTGGTGGACCTGAACGGCGAGGGGGCCGCGGCGGTCGCGGCGGATCTGGGAGAGGGCGCCATCGCGATCCCCTGCGACGTGGCGCAGGGCGATCAGGTGCAGGCGGCGGTGCGGCAGGTGATGGACCGCTATGGACGGCTGGACGTGGTGGTGAACAACGCGGGCTGGACCAATCCCAACCAGCCGCTGATGGAAACGGACGAGGCCACCTTCCGCAAGATCTATGACATCAACGTGCTGTCGATCTTTCACATGACCAAGGCCTGCGTGCCGGTCTGGCGGCAGCAGGGCGGCGGCGTCATGCTGAATGTCGGATCCACCGCCGGCATCCGCCCGCGCCCCGGCCTGACATGGTACAACTCCTCCAAGGGGGCGGTGAACCTGATGACCCGCTCGCTGGCGGTGGAGCTGGCGCTGGACCGCATCCGCGTCTGCGGCATCGCGCCGGTGATGGGCGTGACCGGCCTGCTGGAGCAGTTCATGGGCGTGCCCGACACGCCCGAAAACCGCGAAAGGTTCATCGCCACCATTCCGCTGGGCCGCCTGTCCGAACCGCGCGACATCGCCAATGCCGCGCTGTATCTCGCCTCGGACGAGGCGGATTTCATCACCGGGGTCATCCTCGAGGTGGATGGCGGGCGCACCATCTGACGCCAGCGCAGCATTGGGACGATCCACATGGTCGATCAGCGGTCCTTGAACGCCGAAAGGCAGGCCATGGGCACCCGCTCCAGCGCCGAACTGGGGCCGGTGACAGCGGCGGTGCTGGCGCATCTGGCGGCAGGGCAGGTGCGGCGGGTGCTGGACATCGGCTGCGGTCAGGGCGGGCTGGCGGCGGCGCTGGTGCGGCGGGGCTATGCGGTGACCGGCATCGATCCGCAGGCCGGGGCGGTGGCCACCGCCCGCAGCCGCGCCCCGGGGGCCGAGTTTCACGTCGCCGGGGCAGAGGCGATCCCGGCGCGGGACATGAGCTTTGGCGCGGCCATCCTGATGAACACGCTGCACCACATCCCCGGCCCCCTGATGCACCCCGCGCTGGCAGAGGCCTTTCGCGTGCTGCGCCCCATGGGGCTTCTCGTCGTGGTCGAACCGCTGGCAGAGGGGTCGTTCTTTGACGCGATGCGGCCTCTGGATGATGAAACCACGGTGCGCGCGCAGGCCTTGGCCGCGCTGGCAGCGTTCGAGACCGACACCGGCGCGCAGCCCCTGTCCGACACGAGGGTGGAGCGGATCAGCCGCTTTGCCGGACTTCACGCCTTTCTGAGCTATGTCTGCCAGCCGGATCCGGGCCGCGCCGAGCAGGCCACGCGGCAGCGCGCTGCCATTGCGGCGGCGTTCGAGCGCGCGGCGGAACCCGCCGATGGCCTGTTCGTGCTGCGCCAGCCGCATCTGCTGCGGGTGCTGCGCCGCCCCTAGGGCGTGGCAGGCCCCGGAATCGCCCCCCGCGTGGCCGATGTCCGCCATGATGACAAAGGCTTCGCGGGTCTCCGGATCTGCCCCGGCGGACCGGGGCAGGTCTGGGCCGTCAGCTGCGCCCGGCGATCAGCTGGCGCATCATCTCCACCTCTTCTTCGGTGAGGCTGGTCAGGGGCGCGCGCACC
Source organism: Salipiger marinus (assembly GCF_900100085.1). GTDB lineage: Bacteria > Pseudomonadota > Alphaproteobacteria > Rhodobacterales > Rhodobacteraceae > Salipiger > Salipiger marinus. The sequence continues at coordinate 15,560 of NZ_FNEJ01000033.1, read as the reverse complement.
GGGCCGGTGGCAAAGCCGCGCAGCGCCACGCCCGCCTTGATCGCCGACACGGCATAGCCGGTCTTGCGGTCGCGGATCGCCGCGAAGGGGTAATAGAACTCCTGCAGCAGCCGTTCGCAGGTGGCATCGTCCCCGGCGGTGAAGGCGCGGTGAAATTCCAGCGCGGTCGCGGGCACGAAATTGAACACCGCCGAGGAATAGGTGGGCATGCCCGCCCCGCGATAGGCCTGCGCAAAAAGCTCATGCGTGGGCATGCCGCCGATATAGGACAGCCGGTCCCCCAGCTGCAGCGTGACCCGGCGCACCGTGTCGATGTCGCCCGTGCCATCCTTGAACCCGATCAGGTTCGGGCATTCGTCCGCCAGCTGCGCCAGCGTCTCTGCCGACACCCGCGACTGGCCCCGGTTGTAGACGATGACGCCCATATTGGTGGCGCGGCACACCTGCCGGATGCGGTCGGCGACGCCATCCTGCGGCGCCTCGGTCAGGTAATGCGGCAGCAGCAGGATGCCGTCGCCGCCTGCCGCCTCGATCTCGCGGGCCAGATCGCAGGCGACGCGCGTGCCATAGCCGCAGCCCGCGATCACCGGCGCATCGCCGGAGACGCTGCGCGCGGCTTTCACCACCTCGACGATCTCGCCCGGGGTCAGCGAAAACATCTCGCCGGTGCCGCCTGCGACGATCAGCCCCGCCACATCATAGTCCGAAAGCCACGACAGATGGTCCATGAAGGGTTTCGGGGCAAAACGGTCCTCGCCATCAAAGGGCGTGACAGGAAAAGACAGCAGGCCGCTGCGAATGATCTCGCGCAGGTCGGTGGGGGCGATCATGATAAGTCTCCTACGTCGGGGCATGTGGCTTGCCGAGCCAATTGATATACACTAATATTTTAGTTTTACGGCATGGTCAAGCAACCCCGGACTCAGGTTAGCTGCGCGCAACAAGTCCTTGAGCGACGTCAGGAACACCTATGAACACATCTTTGCAGGCGGCGCTGGATCTGATGCGCCCCGAACCCAGCATCCTCCGGCCCACGGCGGCCTCGCGCATCTATGACGACCTGCGCCAGCGCATCCTGTCGCTGGATCTGCCGCCCGGCACCAACCTGCTGCGCGCCGAACTGGCCAAGGACTATGAGGTCAGCCAGACCCCGCTGCGCGACGCGCTGCAGCGGCTGGATCAGGACGGGCTGGTCAAGATCTACCCCCAGTCGCGCACGCTGGTGACGCGGATCGACGTGCCGCAGCTCAACGAGGCGCTGTTCCTGCGCCGCGCGCTGGAAACCGAGGTGGTGCTGGGCCTTGCCCGCGCCAAGGTGCCCGAAACGGTGGTGCGGGCGCGTGCCGTCATCGCGATGCAGCGCGCCGTGGCCGAAGAGGGCACGCAACTGCGCAAGTTCCAGCAGTTGGACGAATATTTCCACTTCATCCTGTTCGAGGGGCTGGGGCGCGAGGCGCTGCACGCGCTGCTGCGGTCGCGTTCGGGTCATCTGGACCGGGTGCGCCGCCTGCAGCGCCATTCCGAAGAGAAGCTGCAGCAGATCCTGCAGGGCCATACCGCCATCATCGACGCCATAGAGGCCGGGGATGAAGCCCGCGCCATCCACGAAATCCGCGACCATACCTACAAACCCGAAGACTGGGCCGACGAATACCGGATCCTGCACAAGGATTACTTCGCCTGATCCGGGCCGAAGGCCCGACCCCAGATCCACCCTGACCCAGCAAGCGCGGCAGCCCTTGGCGCCGCGGAAAGGAGACTCATGCTTAGCGAAACCAAAGGGCTGCATGTCGTGGCCCAGACCCCGTTCCACCCCGATGGCGCGGTGGATCATGACAGCCTGCGCACGCTGTCGCAGTTCTATTACCGCCACGGCGCGCAGGGGCTGACCGTGCTTGGCGTCAGCGGCGAGGCGCAGAAGCTGACCATGGACGAATCGGTGGCCGTTGCCGCGGGCTTTGTCGCCGCAGCGGAGGGTCGGCGGATCATCGCGGGCGTCTCCTCGCCCAATCTCGCGCAGATGGTCGAACTGACCCGGCAGGTGATGGCCGAAGGCTGCGACGCGGTGATGATCTGCCCGCCCGGCGGCATCCGCACCGACGAGGATCTGGTGCGCTATTTCGAGGCGGTGTTCGAACGGATCGGCGATGTGCCGGTGGTGCTGCAGGATTTCCCCGCCGCCTCCGGCGTGGTGATGTCGGTGCCCGCCATCGTCCGGCTGCTGGAGGCCTTTCCCCAGATCGGCGTCATCAAGGCCGAGGATTTCCCGAGCCCGAAAAAGATCAGCCGCCTGCGCGCCGAGACGACGCGCCCGGTGCGCATACTGACCGGCAATAACGGGCAGTATCTGGTGCAGGAACTGGAACGCGGCGCCGACGGGCCGATGGCGGGCTTTTCCTATCCCGAGATGCTGTCGGGGGTTTACGAGCTGATGACCGAAGGCCGCCGCGCCGAAGCGCATGACCTCTTCAACCGCTTCCTGCCGCTGCTGAAACACGAGGCGCAGGGGCAGTGGGGAATCGCCCTGCGCAAGGAAATGCTGCGGCGGCGCGGCGCGCTGGCCTGCGCCGCCCTGCGCGGCCCCGGCCCCAAGCTGGACGACACCGATCTGGCCGAACTGGATTTCCTGCTGAGCCGCATGGATCTGCCAGCCTGACAGGGCCCCGGCGGGGCGGATCGCGCAGCGGATGCGAAACATCTTGTCAGCGTCCCGCTCTGTCATATAGTAATGTATTAGTTGAGAGCTGACCTGGAGACAGCTTGGCGACAGCCCCGCGCGGCCGCATCTGGTCCCGCGGGGGAGGACCGTCAGGGCAGGGGACACACCGTGTCAGGCCCGGACGGATGCGACATGGATGGCGCATCCCATCCAGCATGTGGGAGGATAGACATGACCAAGCGAACCATCTTCGGCCTTCTGGCCGCAGCCGCCGCGACGCTGGCACCCGTTGCCGCGCTGGCGGAATACCCCGAGCGGGACATCCGCGTCGTCGTGCCATGGGGCGCGGGCGGCGGCACCGACGGCATCGTGCGCAAGATCACCACGCTGGCCGAGCAGGAGCTTGGCGGCGCCTCGATCTATGTGGAAAACATCGAAGGCGGCGTCAGCGCCACCGGCATCGGTCAGGTGATGAGCGCCCGGCCCGACGGCTATACCCTTGGCGCGCTGACCTATGACAGCATCGTCACCGTGCCGTGGCAGGGCATGCTGCCCAGCTACAAGATGGACAAGCTGAAGCTGATCGCCCGCGTCACCAGCGAACCCGACGCGATCATCGTGGATGCCGGGTCCGACTACCAGTCGCTCGACGATCTGGTGGAGGCGGCAAAGGCCGATCCCGGTCAGATCCGCATCGGTGTCCAGAACCTTGGCGGGCGCGTCCACCTGACGCTGCTGCAGCTGCAGAGCCTGACCGACACCGAGTTCAAGATCGTCTCCTATCCCGGTGGCGCCGCCCCGCAGAAAGAGGCGCTGCTGTCCGACGAGGTGGATGTGGTGCTGACCAGCCTTGGCGATTTCGCCAACCTGATCGAGGATGGCACGGCGCGCGGGCTGGTCGAGTTTTCCGACACCCGCAACCCGACCTATGACGTTCCGACCTCGGACGAGGCGGGCGTGGATCTGATGAACGGCAGCTTCATCGTCATGGCCGCCCCCGCAGGCACGCCCGATGACGTGGTGGCCAAGCTGGAAGGCGCCTACAAGGCCGCCTATGACAGCGCCGAGTTTCAGGACTGGATCGCCAAGGTCGGCGTGACCCCGAACTGGCTGGGCTCGGACGAGGTGACGCAATGGGCGGATGACACCGCGCAGGGCCTGTTCACCGAAATGGACCAGCTGGTCGAAAGCGGCATCCTGTCGAAATAACCTTTGCGTTTCCGGCGGCACCGGGCATCGCCCCGGTGCCGCCTTTTGTCCCCAAGGAAGGCTCTGCGATGGGCGAACGTGCGAACCTGTTCCGTGCCGGCGTGCTGCTGCCGGTCTTTCTTCTGGCGGTCACCACCGTCTATCTGGCAGCGTCTTTCGACATCCACACCCAGTTTTCCGGCGATGGCGAGATGAGCCCGCGGTCGATCCCGATCCTTGCCGCGCTGCTGATGTATGCAGCACTGGCCGTCGTGCTCTGGACCGAACTGCGCGAGCCTTCGGACAGCATCGCGCTGCGCGACATGGCACGCCCGGCGCTGGTGGTGCTGGCCACCTCCGCCTACATCTTCCTGTTCCGGCCCTTGGGCTACATCCCCTCGACGCTGGCCTATAGCGCGGTGCTGCTGATCATCTTCCGGCTGGAAACCCGCAGGCCCCATATCTTTGCGCTCTACGTGATCGGGGTGACCGCAACCTTCTACGGTCTGTTTGCGGGCATTTTCGGCGTGCGCCTGCCCGCCATGTTCGAGGGCCTCTTCTGATGGACACCTTTCTCAACCTGCTGACCGGCTTTTCCGCGCTGGCCGACTGGTCGGTGCTGGCCTTCATGGTTGGCGGCTTTCTGGTGGGCACCTTCTTCGGCGCCATGCCGGGGCTGACCTCGGTGCTGGCCATCGCCCTGCTGCTGCCCGTCACCTATACGATCGACGTGGTGCCCGCGCTGGTGATGTGCGCCTCGATCTTCATGGCGGGGATGTATTCCGGCTCGATCACCGCCACCACCATCAACATCCCCGGCGCGCCGTCGTCGATGATGACGGCGGTCGAAGGCAACCAGCTGATGCTGAAGGGCCAGGGCGCCAACGCGCTTGGCCATGCCGCCCTTGGATCGATGATCGGCGGCTGCATCGGCACGGTGCTGCTGATGGCCTTCATGCCGGTGGCGGCGGAACTGTCGCTGCTGATCCGCACGCCGGGCAAATTCTCGCTGGTGCTGTTCGCGCTGGTGGTCATCATCATCGTCGACAAGGACAACATCGCCAAGGGCGTGGTGGCCACACTGCTGGGGATCATGATCGCCACGGTCGGCATCGACGTGCTGCAGCCGATCCCGCGCTTCAACTTCGGCACCGAAACGCTGGTCGAAGGCATCGACATCATGCCGCTGGTGATCGGCGCCTTTGCCGTCAGCGAGGTGCTGACACAGGCGCAAAGCTGGAACGACCCGCTGGCCAGAACGCTGGAAAAGGCGCGCGGTCTGGTGATCCGCCGCCGCGATTTCATCCCGCCCATGTCGGAAATCCGCGCCATCGGGCTGCTGGCCTATCTGCGCAGCGCCTTCATCGGCTATGGCATCGGTATCCTGCCCGGCGCGGGCGGATCCATGGCGGCTTTCGTGTCCTATGCCGTGGCCCGGTCGGGATCGAAAAAGCCCGAGGAATACGGCAAGGGCTCGCGCGAAGGCATCGCCGCCGCCGAATGCGCCAACAACTCCATGTGCGGCGGCGCCTTCGTGCCCATGCTGATGTTCGGCATTCCGGGCGATCCCACCACCGCCATCGTGCTGGGGGTGCTGGTCATCAACGGGCTGCAGCCCGGCCCAAGGCTGCTGGAAAGCCAAGCCGATCTGCTGGCGCCCATGCTGGGCTCGCTGTTCCTGTCGGCGCTGATCCTGATCCCGCTGTCGCTGTGGCTGCTCGGACCCTATTTCGTGCGTATCGTGTCGATCCCCAAGGGGCTGCTTTACACGGCCATCGCCGTGGTGGCGCTGGTGGGATCCTATGTGGCGACCTATTCGGTGTTCCAGATGGCGCTGGCAGTGCTGTTCGGGGTGCTGGCCTATTTCATGCGCCAGCAGAACTATTCCACCGTGTCGCTGCTACTGGGCTTCATCCTTGGCCCCGATCTGGAGGAATACCTGCGGCGCGCCCTGTCGCTGAACGATGGCAACCCGATGATCTTCCTCACCAGCCCGGACAGCCTGTTCTTCCTCGTGCTGACGGCGATCTTTGCCTATGTCATCCTGTTCCGCAAACCCAAGCGCGGCCCGCTGGCCCGCGACGGCTAGAGGCCGCGCCTCACGGACCCATCGCCAGCAGGGCGCGCGGCCAGACCGGTCGCGCGCCCTGTGCCGTTCCGGGGCAATGCCGCAAAATGCCCGGTAATACATCTTATGGTAAATAAATCGCAAAGCCGCCGTTCTCCTGCGGATCCGCAGACTTGCACCGCCCCGGGCAGATTTCTGCTGGAGACGGGGCAATTTTATGCCAGAAATAATGCACGGAAACCCCGGTCTTTGTTCACGTCGCGCTTGCGATGAGGCTTTATCGGGCCGTTCGTCCCGTCACGGGGCACACACAGGGAGGAATTTTCATGAAACGCTTCACCGCCGTTCTGCGCGGCACTCTTGCTGCATCCGCTCTTTCGCTCTGCGCCAGCGGCGCCATGGCACAGGATTTTGTCAACGTCCTGACCGGCGGCACCTCGGGCGTGTATTACCCGCTGGGTGTCGGCCTTTCCAACATCTACGCCGAAAACATGGACCGCGTGCGCACGCAGGTGCAGTCCACCAAGGCCTCGGTCGAAAACCTGAACCTGCTGCAGCAGGGCCGGGGCGAGATCGGCTTCGCGCTTGGCGACAGCGTGGCCGCCGCATGGAACGGCGATGCCGAGGCGGGCTTCCCGGAAAAGCTGGACCAGCTGCGCGGCATCGCGGGCATCTATCCGAACTTCATCCAGCTTGTCGCCCTCGCCGAAAGCGGCGCCACCACGCTGGAGGACATCAAGGGCAAGGCCGTGTCCGTCGGCGCGCCCGCCTCGGGGACCGAACTCAACGCCCGCGCCATCCTTGGCGCCGCAGGCATGAGCTATGACGATCTGGGCAAGACCGAATACCTGCCCTTCGCGGAATCGGTCGAGCTGATGAAGAACCGCCAGCTGGACGCGACACTGCAGTCGGCAGGGCTTGGCGTGGCCTCGATCCGCGATCTGGCCTCCTCGGTGGAAATCTCCGTGGTGGAAATCCCCGCCAACATCGCCGAAAGCCTTGGCGCGCCCTATCAGGCGGCGACCATCCCCGCCGGCACCTATGACGGGCAGGAGGCCGATGTGCCGACCATCGCCATCTCCAACTACCTTGTCACCCATGCGGGTGTCTCCGACGAGGTGGCCTATCAGATGACCAAGCTGCTGTTCGACAACCTCGAAGAGCTGACTTCCTCGCATCAGGCCGCCGCCCAGATCAAGCTGGAGGCTGCTCTGGACGGCATGCCCGTGCCGCTGCATCCCGGTGCCGAGCGGTTCTACCGTGAACAGGGCATGATCAACTGATCCACCCCGACCGGGGCCGCCACCGTGCGGCCCCTCCCCCATGTTCCCGGAGTTTGACATGAGCGACATCGCATCCCCGCCGGTGCAGCCGGAACCGCATGGCGCGGCTTTCCCCGCAGGCACGGTCGGACGGGGGCTGTTCTGGCTGGCCGTCGTCTTTTCGCTGTTCCAGATCGCCACGGCCGCGCATCTGGTCGATATGCCCAGCCAGATCACCCGCGCGGTGCATGTGGGCTTCCTGATGGCCCTGACCTTTCCGCTCATGGCCTATGCCAAGCCGCGCAGCGGGCTGCTGACCTCGCTGGGCTGGACCTTGGCGCTGGCCGGTGTGGCAGTGGCGCTGTATCAGTGGGTGGAATACCGCGACCTGATCCTGCGCGCGGGCCGTCCCACCGATCTCGACATCACCGTGGGCGTGATCGCGCTGCTGACCGTCTTTGCCGCGGGCTATGCCATGATGGGCATCGCCCTGCCGATCATCGCCGGGCTGTTTCTGGCCTACTGCCTCTTTGGCGAATACCTGCCCTATCCGCTGAACCATCGCGGCTATGCCTTCGGGCAGGTCATCGACCACATGGCCTATGGCACCGAAGGCATCTACGGCATCCCGATCTACGTTTCCTCGACCTATATCTTCCTGTTCATCCTGTTCGGGTCGTTTCTGGAACGGGCGGGCATGATCCAGCTGTTCACCGATGTCTCCATGGGCTTTTTCGGCCACCGTCAGGGCGGCGCCGCCAAGGTTTCCGTGGTGTCCTCGGGGCTGATGGGCACCATCTCGGGCTCGGGCGTCGCCAATGTGGTGACCACCGGGCAGTTCACCATCCCGCTGATGAAACGCTTCGGCTACCGGGCGGAATTTGCGGGCGGCGTGGAATCCACCGCCTCCATGGGCGGGCAGATCATGCCGCCGGTGATGGGCGCCGTGGCCTTCATCATGGCCGAAACGCTGGACGTGCCGTATGTCGAGGTGGTCAAGGCCGCGCTGATCCCCGCCATCCTCTATTTCGCCTCCGCCTTCTGGATCGTGCATCTGGAAGCGGGCAAGTTCGCGCTGCGCGGCCTGCCCAAGGACGAGCTGCCCTCGCCCTTCCGCGCGGTCAAGGAACGCTGGATGCTGCTGGTGCCGCTGGCGGTGCTGATCTACCTGCTGTTCGGCGGCTATACGCCGCTCTTCGCCGGGACCGTCGGGCTGGGGCTGACCGTGCTGCTGATCCTTGGCGGGTCCATCGTGCTGGGCCTGCCCAAGGGCATCATCCGGGTGCTGTTCTGGATCTGCCTTGGCCTCGTCACGGCGGCCTTCCTCAACTTCGGCACCATGGTGCTGTTTGCGGCGGTGGCGGCGCTGATCGCGTGGTGCGCCCTGTCGAAAGGCGGGCGCAAGACGCTGGGCCTGCTGCGCGACAGTCTGGGCGAAGGCGCGCGCACCGCGCTGCCGGTCGGTGTGGCCTGCGCGCTGGTGGGCATCGTCATCGGCACCATGACCCTGACCGGGGCGGCCAACACCTTCGGCCAGTTCATCGTCTCCATCGGCGAACAGAGCCTGTTCCTGTCGCTGGTGCTGACCATGATCACCTGCATCTTCCTTGGCATGGGCATCCCCACCATCCCCAACTACATCATCACCTCGTCCATCGCGGGCCCTGCCCTGCTGGATCTGGGGGTGCCGCTGATCGTCAGCCACATGTTCGTGTTCTATTTCGGCATCCTTGCCGATCTGACGCCGCCGGTGGCGCTGGCCTGCTTCGCCGCAGCCCCCATCGCCAAGGCCAGCGGCCTGCGCATCTCGATGGAGGCGATCAAGGTCGCGGCGGCGGGCTTCGTCATCCCGTTCATGGCGGTCTATACCCCGGTGCTGATGTTGCAGCCGGGCGGCCCTCTGGCCGAGGCGATCGGCTTCTGGCCCGCCGTCGCCTACACCGTGGTGAAGACGGTGCTGTCCATCGGGCTCTGGGGTGTGGCGGTGATCGGCTGGATGGGCCGTCCGCTGGGCTGGCCGATCCGCATTCTGGCCATGGTCGCCGCCTTCACGCTGATCGCCGCCCTGCCGCTGACGGACGAGATCGGCTTTGCGCTGGCGGCGCTGACCGCAGGGCTGATCTGGTTCGGCAAAGGCCGGACCGCGCAGGCATGAGCCTGACCTGCCTGATGCTGGGCGCGGCCACCGTGATGCTGGCCGCGCCCGAATTCACGCTGGACTGGACCCATTCCGTCGAACGGGTCCACTGGCGCGAAAACTGGCGCGTGACCGGCACGGCGCTGGTGCTGGACCGCTCCGCCATCCGTGGATCGGGCGCGGGGATGGAACCCGGGCCGGATGCCACCCTGCAGGACGGCTGGTGGGTGTCGCCGGGCGGGCTGCAGGTGCCAGAGCTTCGGCTTGCCGCGTCGGGGGCCACCGGGGGCGGCTGGCGCTTCTGCGCGGACGGGCACTGCCGCGACATCGGCACCACCTCCGGCCCGCCGGTGGTGATCGCCCCCTGCGGGGCAGACCGGGCGGGCGGATGATCCGCGCCCGGCAGTCGCGGGTCTGGGCGGGGCTGTTCGCCCTTGCCGCGCTGGCCGCAGCGCTGGCGGGTCTTGCCGCATGGAGCCTCTCTGCCGCCGCGCTGTCGGAACGGCTGGACCGCGCCCTGCTGCTGACCGCCCGCACCATAGAGGCCGAGATCGAACGCTTCCGCTACCTGCCCGGCCTCGCGCTGGAGGATCCGCGCATCCGCGCCGCCGTCACCGCCCCCGACAATGCCGCGCGCATCGATGCCGCCAACCGTGCGCTGCAGGTGGCCGCCGCGCGCTCCGGCGCTGACGAGCTTTACCTGCTGGATGAAGGCGGCACCACGCTCGCCTCCAGCAACTGGCAGGATGCCAGCAGCTTTGTCGGGGAAAACTACGCCTTCCGCCCCTATTTCCGCGATGCGCTCGCCTCCGGCGCGGGCCGCTTCTATGCCGTGGGGGTGACCACGGGCGAGCCGGGCTATTTCCTTGCCTCCCGCGCCCGTATCGGCGACAGGCAGGCGGTGATGGTGGTCAAGGTCGATCTGCAGCCGCTGCAGACCGGCTGGGCCGAGGCGGGCGGCGCGCTGGCCGTGGTCGACCGCTTCGGCATCGTGATCCTGTCCGGCGCGCCCGACTGGCTCTATCATCCGCTGGTCCCGCTGGATCCCGAGGCGCGCATCGCCATCGCCGCCTTCCGCGCCTATGCCGAGTTGCCGGTGCTGGACCGCCCGCCGCTGCTGGCCAGCGCCGCCGATCTGGCCAGCAACCGCATCGACACGGCAGAGGGACGTCGGGCGCTGCGCCTGCGCGACCTGCCGCTGGACGACTGGCGGCTGATCGGCAGCGCGCCGCTGGATCCCGCATGGCGCAACGCGCTCGCCATGGCCGGGGCGGCGGCACTGGTCACCGTGGCGCTTGGCGCGCTGGCCCTGACATGGCAGCAGCGCCGCCGCCTGCTGGCGCTGCGGCTGAAACAGGGCCGCATTCTGGAAACCCGCGTCGCCGAACGCACCGAAGCGCTCGCCCGCGAGATCGAGGAACGCCGCCGCGCCGAATCCGACCTGCGCGAGGCGCAGGACGCGCTGATCCATTCCGAAAAGATGGCGGCGCTGGGGCGCATGTCCACCGCCATCGTGCATGAGATCAGCCAGCCGCTCGCCGCGATGGAGGCCTCGCTGGCCGCCGCGCTCCTGTCCGGCAAGATCGAGGACGAGCCGTCGCGCCGCCGCATCGAAAAGGCGCGCGGCAACATCCGCCGCATCCTGCGCACCATCAAGCATCTGAAAAGCTTCGCCCGAAAGGAAGCGGGCAGCCTGCGCCCGGTGGGGGTGGACGAGGCGATCGCGGGCGCGCTCGATCTGGTGGCGCCGCGCGCCGCCACCAGCACGGCGCAGATCCGCTTCGCCCCCGAAGGCCGCTCTCCGGTGATCCTCGCCGGTCAGGTGCGGCTGGAACAGGTGCTGGTCAACCTGCTGATGAACGCGCTCGACGCCACCGCCGACCACCCTGCGGGGCAGATCGAGATCACCCGCCAGCAGACCGGCACCCGCGTCGACATCGCCGTGCGCGACAATGGCGCAGGGATCCCGCCCTCGCTGCTGGCCCGCGTGACCGAGCCGTTCTTCAGCACCAAGGCGGCGGGGGACGGGCTGGGGCTGGGGCTGTCGATCTCGCGCACCATCGTGGAGGAGTTTCGCGGCAGGCTCGATCTGCGGCCCGCGCCGGGCGGCGGCACGCTGGCGGTGGTCAGCTTCGATCTGCCCGATACCGGAAAGGCCGCCGCATGACCGAACCGCTGATCTTTGTCGTGGATGACGACGCCGACCATCTGGAAAGCCTTGTGGATCTGATCTCGGCGGCGGGGCATGACACCCGCGCCTTTGCCGACGCGCCCGCAGCCCTTGCCGCCGTGCCGGAGGCGAGGCCCGGCCTGATCCTGACCGATCTGCGCATGCCGGGCATGGATGGCATCGCCCTGCTGGCCGCGCTGACCGAAGCGGGGCATGACATTCCGGTGGTGGTGCTGACCGGGCATGGCGATGTGGATCACGCGGTGCGCGCCATGCGGCTTGGAGCCGAGGATTTTCTGGAAAAGCCCTATGATGCCGACCATCTGCTGCAGGTCATCGCCCGCGCGCTGACCACCACCCGGCTCAAGGCCGAGGTGGCGCGGCTGCAGGACCGGCTGGAACAGCAGGGCGATCTGATCGGCGAGTCGCGCCCTATGGCCGAACTGCGCCGCAGCCTGACCGAACTTGCGCCGCTCGACATCGACGTGATCCTGATGGGCGAAACCGGCACGGGCAAGGAACTGGCCGCCCGGCTGCTGCACAGGCAGAGCCCGCGCGCCACCGCCCCCTTCGTCATCGTCAACTGCGCCACCCTGCCCGATCAGGGCGCCGAGGCGGTGCTGTTCGGCGATGGACAGGCGGCGGGCCTGATCCCGCAGGCGGCGGGCGGCACGCTGTTTCTGGACCAGATCGACACGCTGGCGCTGGCGCTGCAGCCCAAGCTTCTGCGGGTGCTGCAGACCCGGCAGGTGGAACAGGGCGGACAGGCCGGTCCGCCGCTGGGGTTCCGCGTGCTCGCCTCTGCCTCCCGCCCGCTGACCGAGGCGATTGCCGAAGGCCGGTTCCGCGAGGATCTGTATTACCGCATCGCGGGCTATGCGGTGGATCTGCCCGCGCTGCGCCAGATCCCCGGCGACATCCCGCTGCTCTTTGACCATTTCCTTGGCCTTGCCGCCGCGCGCCATGGCCGCGAAAAGCCCGCGCTGGGGTTTCAGGACCGCAAGGTGCTGCAGGCGCATCACTGGCCGGGCAACGCGCATGAACTGCGGCTGGTGGCCGAACGCCGCGTGCTGGGGCTGGGCCGGGGCGGCGCCGTTCCGCCCGCCCACACGCCGCCGCCGCTGGATACCGGCGCCACGCTGCGCGATCTGGTGGCACAATACGAGGCGCAGGAGATTGCCCGCGTGCTGGACCGCTGCAAGGGCAATACCGAAGCCGCCGCCCGCATTCTTGGCATTCCGCGCCGCACGCTCAACGACAAGATCGCCAAATCCGCTGCCCTGCGGCGTGACCGCTAGCGCGCCGCACCGCCGATCCGCAGGGAACGACTTGTGCCGCCGCGCGCTTCGGGTCATGCCAGAGCCGCACGCGCAGAAGGAGCAGAGCCAGATCATGACCAGCGCCCTTTCCCTTGGACCCGACGAGACCGGCACGCCGTGGCTCGGCGATCCGCAGCACCGCAGCTTCCTGCGCGCCGACGCGCTGCGCCAGCTGCTGTTCTTCCGCCCCAGCCTGCGGGTGGATGGCGGGTTCGACCTGCTGGACCATGACGGCAGCCCCCTGCCCGACGCGCCGCAGGAACTGCACACCACCACGCGGATGGTGCATTCCTATGCCATCGGCAAGGCGGCAGGTGCGGCAGGCTGCGATGCGATGATCGACGCCGGGCTGACCTTCCTGCGCGAGCAGCATCACGACCCGCGTCATGGCGGCTATGTCTGGTCGGTGCCGCGCGGCGATCAGGCCGGGGATGACCGCAAGCTTGCCTATGGCCATGTCTTCGTGCTGCTGGCCGCCGCCAGCGCCCAGAAGATCGGCCATCCCGACGCCCCCGCCCTGCTGCGCGACGCCAGCGCCGTGCTCGACCAGCGCTTCTGGGAAGAGGGCCCCGGCCTTTTTGCCGATGAATTCACCCGCGACTGGCAGCCCTTTTCCGACTATCGCGGCATGAATGCCAACATGCACGGGGTCGAGGCGCTGCTGACCGCCTATGAGGCGACGGGAGAGGAGATCTACCTGACCCGCGCGGGCCGCATTCTGGAATTTTTCCTGTCCCGCATGGCCCCCGCGCGGGACTGGCGCATCCCCGAACATTACACCGCCGACTGGCAGGTGGATCCCGCCTATCAGGGCGACCCGATGTTCCGCCCCGCCGGCACCACGCCGGGCCATTCGCTGGAATTCGCCCGGCTGGTGCTGCAGCACTGGGATCTGGCCGGACGGCCCGACTCTGGCGCCCCCGACCGCGCCGCGCGGCTGGTGGACCGGGCGCTGGCCGATGCGTGGCTGCCCGAAGGCGGGCTCGCCTATACGCTGGACGACAGCGGCGCCGTGGCCGTGCGCAACCGCTACTGGTGGCCGGTGACCGAAGCCATCGGCGCGCTGGCGGCGCTGCAGAAGATCGCGCCCTCTGACGCGCGCGAGGGCTGGTACCGGCGGCTCTGGCGCTTTGCCGACGCGCATCTGGTCGACCATGCCAAGGGCGGCTGGATCCCCGAGCTTGATGCCGACGGCCAGCCCGCCGCCACGCAGTTTCAGGGCAAGCCCGATCTTTACCATGCGCTGCAGGCCACGCTGTTCCCGCTGGACCGGGGCCTGTCGCGGCACGAACCACGGCTGGCCGATCCGCTGCCGATCTGAACCACAGGGCTGGCCCCGCTCCCGCCGCCCGCCTAGGATGGGCGCAATCCGGAGGGTTTGATGCGCATCCTGCTGGTCGAAGATGACCCCATCGTGGGCGACGCGCTGGTCACCAGCCTTGGCCGCGAACGCGCCTCTGTCGACTGGCTCCGCGACGGGCTGGCGGCAGAGGCGGCGCTGGCGGGCGGCGGGTTCGACCTGTGCGTGCTGGATCTGGGCCTGCCCGGCCGGGACGGGCTCGACATCCTCGACAGCCTGCGCGCGCGGGGCGATGCCACGCCGGTGCTGATCCTGACCGCCCGCGACGGGGTCAGCGACCGTATCCGCGGCCTTGATGCCGGGGCGGATGATTACCTGCTGAAACCGTTCGACACCGGCGAACTGCTGGCGCGCTGCCGCGCCCTGCTGCGCCGCGCGCAGGGCCGGGGCGAGGACCGGCTGCAGATGGGCGCGCTCTGCGTCGATCTGGGCGCCAACTCCGTCACGCTTTTTGGCCGCCCGCTGCATCTGCCACAGAAGGAATTCCGCCTGCTGCTGTATCTCGCCGAACGGCGGGGCCGCGTCGTGCCCAAGGGCCAGCTGGAGCAGATGCTGTATGGCTGGGACGAAGGCGCCGAAAGCAACACGGTCGAGGTCTATGTCTCGGCGCTGCGCCGCAAGATCGGGGCCGACCGCATCCGCACCCTGCGCGGCGTCGGCTACATGATGCCATGACCGCCCCCAGCCTGCGCCGCCGCCTGCTGATCGGACTGCTGCCCTCGCTTGCGGCGCTCTGGCTGCTTGGCACCGGCTACATCCTTGCGCGCAGCTGGGACGAGTTGGAAGAAGCCTATGTCGACCAGCTGGACCAGCTGGCCTACAGTCTTGCGCAGATGCTGGACGAAACCGTGGGTGATGCCGCGCAGGCGGTGGACAGCGTCGCCGAACGCCGCGACCGCAACTATTTCGTGCTGGTCACCTCTGACAGCCGGGTGGTGATGCGGTCAGCCCGCGCCCCCGCCGACCTGACCGCGATGCCCGACAGCGGCGATCATCCGCTTTATTACCTTGCCTCCGCCACCACGCCCGAAGGCCGCCTGACGGTGATCGCCGGGCTGGAAAAGGCCGAGGTGCGGCAGCTGACCACCGACATCGTCACCGGCGTGGCGCTGTCCATGGCGCTGGGACTGGTGGCGATGCTGGCGGTGCTGCTGCTGACGATCCGCCGCGCGCTGGCACCACTTGACGCGCTGCGCGGCGAACTGGAGGCGCGCCAGCCCGACGCGCTTGATCCCATGCCGGTGGCCCGCCTGCCCGCCGAACTGGCCCCCGTCGCCGCCGCGCTGAACCGGCTGCTGGACCTGTCGCGTTTAGTTCCCGATTTCAATTGAAGCAGTAAGCTGAAACTGAAGCGCTGGAATTTCATCTTAGCGCTTCACCAAACACGTCAAGAATTG
>NZ_FNEJ01000043.1 GCF_900100085.1 Salipiger marinus | reverse complement strand
CGCTCGTCTCATCATTTCAGCCCGGCGCATGACCTTGATACTTGCCGCAACGGCCGCGCCCTACTGGGCCGCCATCTGGCCGCAGATCCAGATGCTACGCGGGGCCGACCCATAATCGCGAGCAAGTTGCAGATGCCGCCGACAGAATGAACGCCCAGGGGCGGCCAGAAGTCGTGGCCGATCCAAAGGGCGAAATCATCCAAAGGATGTCGTCTCGTCCACTCTCTCAACCAAACCGGGATGCGTAGCTCTCATCGGCAACAAGCTGGTGCCCAGAAGCCGGCAAGAACGGCTTCAACCCGCCTCCAGCGCGCCGCCGAGCCGGCTCGGCGAATAATGCGGGTTCAGTGGAGTGAATGGTCCGCGCGGCGATTGCCGCGCGGGGTGGTTCAGCTGGCGTTGAGCCCGTACTGCGCCGCCATGGCCGCGAGGCCGCCGGCATAACCCTGGCCAACGGCGCGGAATTTCCAGTCGCCGTTGTGCCGGTAGATCTCGCCGAAGACCATGGCGGTCTCGGTCGAGTAGTCCTCGGTCAGGTCGTAGCGCACCACTTCTGTGCCGGTCTCGTCGTTGACGATCCGGATGAAGGCGTTGGCCACCTGGCCGAAGGACTGGCGGCGCGCCGCGTAGTCGTGGATTGTCACGGTGACCGCCAGGGTCTGGACGTCCTGCGGGACCTTCGATAGGTCGACTTTGATCGCCTCATCGTCACCATCTCCCTGGCCCGTGCGGTTGTCGCCGGTGTGGCTCACCGACCCGCAGGGCGAATGCATCTGGTTGTAGAAGATGAAGTCGGAATCCGACCGGCACTTGCCGGCGGCGTTCAGCATGAAGAGCGAGGCGTCGAGGTCGAAATCTTGGCCGTCGGTGGCGCGCTCGTCCCAACCAAGACCGACCAGAACCTTCTTCAGGCCGGGATCCGTCTTGCTGAGCGAAATGTTCTGACCCTTCGAGAGTGAGAGAGCCATGGCGTGTCCTCCTTGTGTTAGACCATGCTTTGGGTTCGATTCATGCAAGATATTGGCCGGCGACGAAGATACCGTAGCCCACCACCATGACAATTCCTGCCGTCCGTCCGATCCGTCCACTGAACAGCAGCAAGCCGGCGAAGACGAGGGTGACGGCTACGGCAAAGGGCATGTCGAGATCAGTGAGATCCGGTCCGATGATCAGGGGCTTTGCCACCGCCGAGAGCGCCATGACGGACAGGATGTTGAAGATGTTCGAGCCGAGGATGCCGCCCACGATCATGTCGGGTTCCTGACGCCGAGCCGAGGCTATACAGGCCGTGAGCTCGGGCAACGAGGTTCCGAAGGCGATGACCGTCATGCCGATGACGACCTCGGGGACGGCGAGAGCCTTGCCGCCGGCGACGGCGCCCTGCACCAGGCTCTCCGAGCCGACCAGGAGGGCAGCAAGGCCCGCGAGAAGCATGGCCCAGACTTTCCGTGCGGGCTCGTCGTTGCCTTCGACCTCGTTCTCGTCGAGCCGGGAGGCGCGGTACTGGTAGGCGACATAGACCACAATGCTGACCACCATGACCAGGCCGCCCCAGCGCGGGATGAGCCCGTACAGGACCGCGGCCGCCATGACGGCCGTCGCCGCGATCATGACCGCGGTGTCGACGCGGATCTCGACCTTGTCGACGACGATGATCGCCGCGATCGCCACGACAAGAAGGATGTTCGCGATGTTTGAGCCGATCACGTTGCCCACGGAAATGCCGGGAAAGCCCAACAAGTTCGCGTTGACGGAGGTGAAGAGCTCGGGAGCGGAGGTTCCGAGGGCCACGATGGTGGCCGCGATGAAGAGCTTGGACAGACCCGATTTCTCGGCGAGCGTCACGGCGTTGTCTATGGTCCAGTCGCCGCAGATGACAAGAAAATACACCCCGAAGGCGATGGCGCCGAAGGCGATCATGCCCAGCTGGTGGGAGGCGAGTTCGTGCATTTCACTCCTTTCGGGGCTGTATCGGGCGCGCCGTCCAGGCGCGCCCTGTCGGTGATGGAATGAGGTGAGGGTCAGGGGGCGAGATCGAACTCGGCCGGGTCGAGACCCAGCTCGTGAGCGATTTCGGCAACAACGGCGCGCTCCTTCGCGTCGAAATCGCCGTCGGCGGCCCCGATCGCGCACACGATCCTGACGAGCAGGCGAGCCTGCTCATCGTTGCCTTTGATCTTGCCGATGGTTTTGAGCGCCGTGGCCTTGCCGATGGCGTGATCGAACTCGAAATCGCCTGCCGCCTTCTGGAACACCTCGATCACCTGCCGCATGTCGAAATGCTTGAGCTCTTCCGAACGCTGGATGAAGCCGGCCATCTTCTGCTTCTCCGCGGAGTCGATGGATCCGTCCGCCGCAGCGACCAGGGCGCAGCCGCTGACGGCGGCTTCCATGAAGGCCTTGTTCTTGAATTTCGACACCTCGGCCGCCATCTTGGCGCGGACAATGGCCGTATTTTCCTTGAGCCAGTTCATGTGGGTTCTCCTTACAGAACTGCGGCGGCCACCGCGGCGAGGTCTTCGGCAGTGCGCCCATTGGTCGGCCGACCATATGCGGTCAACTGCCAGCCAGACGCGGTGCGGGTCATCGATGCCATGATGACCCCGGTATGGGGACCCTGTTCACGCAGCGCATACTTGCAGATTTCCTTGCCGGTCGTCTCATCTACAAGACGGGCGAATGCGTTGTCGACCTCGTTGAAGGTCTGACCACGGAAGCTGTTGACGGTAAAAGCGAGATAGTGTGCGTCCGGGTCGAGCCCTGCCAGGTTGACATGGATGATCTCGTCATCGCCATCCCCTTCCCCCGTAAGATTGTCACCGCTGTGCCGGATCGAGCCGTCCGAGGATTGCAGCTGCCGGAACCACACGGTGTCGAGCTTGCGCTTGTTTCCGTCGAAGACGATGACCGACGCATCGAGATCGATCTCTTCTGCCGCCTTGCTGCCCCCGAAGATCTTGCCGAGAAGTCCGCCTTTTTGCGGCGGCTGCGCGGGGTCCCACCCGCATCCCATGAAGACGCGGGAGAGTCCCTGGTCCTTCGACAGTGAAATGGTTTGGCCCTTGCTCAGCGATATGCTCATCGTCGCGTTCCTTCCTGCTGCGCTTCTTTCCGGGGTTGCTTCGGGCAGGCCGTCAGGCTCGTCCGCCCTTTCTCATGGCTGGCGCCAGCTGGCGCAGAGCCTCTTCGTAGGCCGAATTGAATGCAGCCAGCCGCGCATCGGCCAGAGCCACCATCTCTGGCGGAAGGCCCCGCGCTATCAGCATGTCAGGGTGGTTGGTCTTCAGGAACTCCCTTCGTGTCCGGGACAGGGTCTCGAGATCGGACGTGCGATCGAGACCGAGCGTGGTCCACGGGTAGTGGAACCCGGGTACGTGCTGCGCGCGCAGACGTAGGAACACCTCAGGCGACAACCGGAAGATGTCAGCGACAGCCTTCAGGAAGGCCTCCTCACCGGGATGGAAGTCCCCGTCCGCCATGGCGATGTGAAAGAGCCCGTCGAGGACCGTCTCCAGCGTTTCCTGCGCGTTCTCACTATGCGCCAGAGATCCGGCCATCTTCCGTGCATAGAACTCGAAACCGGTCGTGTCCTGGCGGCAGAGGTCATACACACGCGCCGCGTTCTTCTCCTCATGAGGGGGAATCTCGAAGATGCGCCTGAACATTGCGACTTCATCGCGGGTGACCGTTCCGTCCGCTTTGGCCAATTTGGCCGAAAGGGCAATGAAGGCGATCGAGAAGGTCACGCTGTCCATGCCCTCGCGCTGCTCGAGCACGGAGCGCACAGCGGAGACCCCGGCGCTAATGAGGCCGAGGATCCGCTGCCAAAGGCTTTGATGATCCCTTGGGATATCCGAATTCATGGTTTCAATCACGCCTTGCAATTTAGGCGAAGAACAGACGAAACGACAAGGCCTTGAAGTGAAGGTGTCACCCTTCGTTCCGCGCGATCTCGATAGCCCGTGCCAGGCTATCGAATGCGCCGCGGTGATACGAGTCGTTCTTGTAGATGTGGTAGTCCGTTTTCAGGATCCCTTTGGAGCGGACGATTTCGTAAATGGAATGTTTGCCGTGGAACGTCTCGACGACGTCCTTGTCGCTGGACACCTTGTTACCCATTCGCCTCTCCTAAAAAAAACCGCGATAAAGACAAAGGGATGATGCCCGGTTTTGGATGACCTGCCAAGTTTTTGTGGGAGCGCAAACTGAAATTGCGAGGCAATGCTTGCGCCGGGTGACCGGGACCTGGCCTTACGCTTCGTGCCACAGGAAATCGTTTCTCAACCTGTTGCGGCCTATTCCATGAGCACACGTTGGCGGGAGGCCCCCCCTTGGAACTGATCGATACGCTCTGGGTGGTGATCGCGGCAATCATCGTCCTCGACACGCAGGCAGGCTTTCTCTGCCTTGAGGCCGGCGCGGTGCGCACCAAGAACGCCGCCAACGTCGCGATCAAGAGCCAACCACTCGCATGGGCCGACTGATCGAGACGGATCTGCCGGAAACTCATCGTGAGCCGTGCGTCAGATTTCGAGGAACATCTCGCGCCGGGCGACCCGAACTGTGCGACCGGCGCGTCTTGGAACCTCTGGCCGACGGCCGCACAGAGCTTCGTGCAGCAGTCCCGGGAGATTGACGCCGCTCGGGGCGGTCTGCCCGATCCCGCCGGCCGCTCGACTGTTGAGTTCGAGCAGTACTTGCGAGCCGTCGTCGAGGCAGCGGGTCTGCAGGTTGAGCAGACCGGACATCCCGAGTTCCCTTGCCAGGGTCGTTGCCATTGCAAACGACACCATATCGTCGCCCACTTTCTGGTACAGGCCCGAGCGCATGCGCGTCACGGCGCCGAGTATCTCTCCGTCGAGGCAGACGAAATCGGTGCTCCTTTCAGGACCTCTGAGGTAGAGCATGAGCATCATGGGGCGAGAGAGCGGCCCCAGGGAGAGAAGCCGCCGGAGGGCGCCCTTGCCGAGAACCATCGCGTCCAATCCGAGCAGGACGGCAGCGGCGCCGGGCGCCTCATCGTCGACCAGCCGACGGAACCCGACGGCGCCAACGCCCGATGACGGCTTGATGCACAGCGGAGCCATGGGATCGAAGGCAGCGACCGCCGCTTCGAACGTCTCGAGACAGGAGAACTCCCGGAACGGGGAGATCGGGATGCCGGTTTCTTCGGCCCACTGCAGAAAGGCGGGCTTCTGCTCGATGACTGTCATCGTCTGCCTGTCCGCTGCCGTGAGCAGACGAATCCCGGCAGCCTCGAAGCAATCCCGGAAATCCGCAAGCTCCATCCTGTGGCGGTAGGGGATGACGATGTCTGCGCGCGCCTCCCGCGCCGCCTCGAGGAGCCATTCAGCGTAACCAGCAGGCATTGCATGACCTTCTCCTGCTGCAGGATCGTCAAGGAACGTGTCCGCGGCGAGGCGGACAGGACTCCCCTTGTGGGAGTTGGCGGCGGTGATGTGGACACTGGGGTCCGCCGCGCGGAGCATGTCGAAGACATGCGCGTGCTCGGTGAGGCAGTGGTTGAAGAAGTAGCGCATGCGGAATCCGGTTGCGGACGTGGGCGACAGGCCATTGGATGAAAATTCGGAGGACAGGAAGCCGTGATCCAGACTGACCGTCAGCTGTTCAGGAAATCGTCGAGCTCCTTGTCCTTCGCCTTCCTCTCTGCATCCCTCGAGCGATCGGCTTCAAGGGCGCGGCGTTCTTCTGCGGCCCGCTCTTCGGCCTCGCTCGCGAGACGGCGCTCCTCAATCCGGCGGCGGGTGTCCGCCACCTTCTTGTTGATGCGGTACCACAGGAAGGCCAGTGCGCCGAACCAGGCCGCAAGGAAGATGATGTTGAACAGGGGGAAGTGTCTGTAGTCCGCCTCGACTTCCTTGACCGAGATCGCGTTCGGGAACATCGAGATGAAGGGAACCCTCCAGCCGTATGAGGTGATGGCGACTGCGGCATCCTTACGGGCGGCATTTGCGGCCAGCGTCTGAAGATCGGCGCTGTCGAACTTGAGGTAGATCCAGTTGTCTTCGTTCCGGAAGACGCGGGGCTTTCCATCCGACACGCGGGTCGTCTGAATCTGGTAGACGTCCTGCGTCGCGACGGAGGCGTCAGGGTTCTGCATGTCGACACGCTTGATCTCGGTTGCAACGACCTGCACGACGCTCACGCGGGGCAGGGCGTAGGAGAAGACGGCAATGTGCAGCAGAAGGACGAGAACCAGCTTGGCGACGAAGAGCTTCTTGATCGGGGAGGAGGGCATGTTTCTGGATCCCTGTGTCAAATCGGAGGTTTTGGCGGCGGCCTTTCGGCCGCCCGCCTTTGGGGTGGAGTCTACCGCAGAATGCCCTTGGCGCGCGCTTCTGCAATCCATTCCGGGAATTCCTCGAGGACGCCTGCGTAGAACTCCTCCGGGCTCGGTTGGGACGGATCCGTTACGTTGAAGAAATGCGCGTTGTCGACGACGCGCCCCTGGAGATCGTCGAGTTCTTCGAGAAAGCCCGTGCGCCCGCCCGCGAAGCGGCCGGGCTTGATGAGGCCCATCAGTTTCCAGAAGATCGGCTCGGACGAGCTGTCCTGCAGCATGCGCTTGGTCTTGGGCTTGTCGTCTGTGCCGCCATCGGTCACGAAGAAGACGAAGACCGGAAGGCCATCCTTGAAATCGGGGGCGTAATGCGTCCGCACCCGTTCCATGGCATCGCCGTAGCGTGTGCCGCCCTCGAGAGGATGCGCGTGAATGGCACGTTGCGCGAAGCCGCGCAGGTTTCCGGCCCCGATCGTTCCGAAGCTGTGGACCTTCTGGCCGAAGAGGAAGATGTCGAGCGCCCCGTCATCGTCGAAGGTCAGGCCGAGCGCCAGCGCACGCTGCGCCAGTGCATCCACCGCGCCGGATCGGAACAGGCCTGCCATGGATCCGGAAATGTCGAGCACGAGCGCCACCTTGGCCTTCGGGATCCCGACCCCCTTCTTTTCGAGGGTCAGGCCAACCGATTTCACCAGAGAGACCATTTCCGGCGCTGTGCGCTGCACTTCGGCGATGCGCTTTTCGAGGTTGATCGTGGCTCTTGCGGCGCCCGCTTCCGGTGCGGCAGGCGTGGGCGCTCCGGAAGCGGGCGCCTCATCAGCCACTTCGATGCCGAAATGGGTGGCGAGCGCGGCAAGGCCGCCGTTGAAGCCCTGGCTCACATTGCGCACCTTCCACTCGCCGTTGCGGCGGTAGATCTCGGTGAGAATGAGCGCTTTCTCGCTGCGGCCCGCTGTGGGGATCGTCATCTTCGCGACGCCATCGACCGAGACCATGACCTGGGAAATCGACGAGAAAGTCTGGGAATCCAGCGTGCCGGTCAGAGCGATCTTCTCGACATCGGTGGGAAGCCGCGCGGTGTCGAAGATGAAACGCGTCTCGCCCGGAGCGGAGGATGCGATCCGCGCAGCGCCCCCTGCCACATCCGGCTGGTTGTAGAAACACATGTCGGAATCGCCGCGGACGCGGCCATCGGCGCGAAGCAGGAAGGCTGCGATGTCCACGGCAGCGCCGGGAGTCGAGACGGTGAGTGTCACGGAACCGGAAGAAAGGGGCGCGTTTGCGCCGGGGGACAGATCGTGCACGGGAGATGTCCTCTCAGTCTTTCGTGGTCTGAGGGCCCGCACAGGCGGGCCCTCTCGCTGGGTGGCTGTCAGATGTTGACGCCGTGGGCCTTGGCGAGCGGGCCGAGGCCCCCTTCGAAGCCGGCGCCGACGGCCTTCAGCTTCCACTCTTCGCCATTGCGATAGACTTCGCCGAAGATCATCGCCGTCTCGACCGAATAGTCCTCGGACAGGTCGTAGCGCGCCAGTTCGGCGCCGTCGGCCATGTTGACGACCCGCATGAAGGCGTTCCCCACCTGGCCGAAGTTCTGCTTGTTGGCCTCTGCGTTGTGGATGGTCACCGCAAAGACCAGCTTCTTGACGTCGGCCGGGACGCCCGCAAGGTCGATTTCGACCTGCTCGTCGTCATTGTTGCCGGTGCCGTCGCGGTTGTCGCCCTTGTGGGTGACCGAACCGCTCGCGCCGACGAGGTTGTTGTAGAACACGAAGTCCTGGTCGTTACGGACCTTGCCGTCTTCGCCACAGATGAAGACCGACGCATCGAGGTCGAACTGCGCGCCGTCGGTGACCCGGGGATCCCAGCCCAGGCCGACGAGGATCTTGGTCAGACCAGGAGCGGCCTTGGTGAGCGAGACGTTCCCGCCTTTCGAGAGACTGACTGCCATGTGAACTCCTGTCGATGTGCAGTGTCGGTTTTGGCCCTATTGGGCCTCTCAGAGCCCGAATTGGGCGAAGATGAACGCGGCATAGGCCGCGATCATTAGGCCACCTGCCAACCGGCCGATCCGGCCGACGAGCAGGAGGAAGACGGCGAAGACCGCGGTCACGCCCACCACGACAGGCAGGTCGTAGGCGGCGAAACGCGGGTCGATGAGCAGGGGCTTCGCGGCGGCCGAAATGGCCATGACCGAGAGGATATTGAAGATGTTCGAGCCAATGATGCCGCCCACGATCATGTCGGACTGGCCCTTGCGGGCCGCGGCCACGCAGGCGGTCAGCTCGGGCAGGGAAGTTCCGATGGCCACGACCGTCATGCCGATCACCGCTTCCGGAACACCGATGGCCGCACCACCGGCAACGGCGCCCTGGACGAGGATCTCGGATCCGATGACCAGGGTTGCGATGCCAAGGATGAGCATGCTCATGGCCCGGGCGCCATCGGCGTCGCTTCCCTCCACCTCTTCGACGTCGAGTTTCGAGGCCCGGTACTGGTAGGCCACATAGGCCACGATCGCGGCGACCATCAGGAGACCACCCCAGCGTGGCAGGAGGCCGGTCATGGTCGGCGGAATGATGGCGGCTGTCGCCCCCAGCATGACGAGCGTGTCGACGCGCACCTCGGTCTTCGAGAAGACGATGGGCGCAACGATCGCACTGATCGCCACGACCATGAAGATGTTGGCGATGTTCGAGCCGAGCACGTTACCGACAGAGATACCGGGAAAGCCCGAAATGTTCGCGTTGATCGAGGTGAAGAGCTCGGGCGCCGATGTGCCGAAGGCAACGATCGTGGCCGCGATGAAGAGCTTCGAGAGGCCCGATCGTTCCGCGATCGTGACCGCGTTGTCGATCGTCCAGTCCCCACCCTTGATCAGGAGGAAGATACCGAACGCGATCGCTCCCAGGGCGATCACGGCAAGGGAGTAGGTCTCCAGGGAGTGCATCAAATGCGCCTTTCAGGGGAGGGGAGGCCGGCCGATGCGGGCCGGCCGATGGGGGTTACAGGTCGAAATCTGCGGGATTGAGGCCAAGCTCAGCGCAGATCTCGCGAACAGCCTGCCGTTCGTTTTCGTCGAAGGCGCCGTCGGCATTGGCGATTGCGCAGACGACGCGAACCAGCAGGCGCGCCTGCTCGTCGCTGCTCTTGACCTTTCCGATCTTCTGCATGGCCGCTGCGCGGCCCAGCTCCTTGTCGAAGTCGAAATCGTCGGTGGCCTTCTTGAAGACATCGATCACGTCGCGCATTTCGAAGTGCTTCAGCTCGTCTGCCCGCTGGATGAAGCCGATCATCTTCTGCTTCTCTTCGGAGCTGATCGTGCCATCAGCCGCCGCGACCACGGCGCAGCCGTTCACCACAGCCTCCATGAATGCGCGATTCTTGAACTTGCTGACTTCTGCCGTCAGCGTTGCGCGGGCCTTGGCCACGTTGTCTTTCAGCCATTTCATCATGGTCTGGATTCTCCTCAGATCAGGGCTACCGCGTCGGCGGCCATGTCGTTGACGGTGGAGCCACGGCCCGGATGCCCGATGGCTTTCATCTGCCAGCCGGATCCGGTTTTCGAGATCGCGGCCATGATCACGCCGGTGTGCTTGCCCCTCTCAGCCAGCGTGTAGCGGCAGAGCTCGCTCTTGTTGGTCGCGTCGACCAGGCGTGCGAAGGCGTTGTCCACCTCGTTGAAGGTCTGGCCGCGGAACGAGTTCACCGTGAAGACCAGGTGCGCGGCGCGGGAGTCGAGACGATCGAGGTCCACATGGATGACCTCGTCGTCGCCGTCACCCTCGCCTGTCAGGTTGTCGCCGCCATGGCGGATTGCGCCGTCGGAGGACTTAAGGTTGCGGAACCAAACGGTCTCCAAGGCTTTCTTCTGCGCGTCGAAGACGATCACGGAGGCATCGAGATCGATCGAGCCGCCGCCGCCACCGCCGAGAAGGCCGCCCAGGAAGCCGCCCTTCTTGACCGGATCCCATCCGAGACCCATGAAGACCCGGGTTAGGCCCTTGCCGCCTTTCTCCAGGGAAATGCTCTGACCTTTCGTCAGCGATATTGCCATTGGAAACTCCTCCTGTCTGGCGCCGTGTCACTCAGAGAAATTGGCGCGTTGCGTTGTGAACGAAAACCATGTTTGCAGGTTCGACTGTCTCGGTCCTGGATCAGATCGAAACCTTGCGCATCGGCACGGCTGGCGCTGCCGCCCCGAAGACCTCGGCGCGCGCGACGGTGCGCTCGGCCCAGGCCCGATGGGTCGACGGTTCGCACATCGCACCACCGATCTGGAACACCGCGTGGGCGCGGGAGTCGAGGATGGCCCGGGCCTGCTCCAGGTCCTGTGGACTTACCCGGAAGGCATCCTCGATGATGCCGACCTGTGCGGGATGGATGGCGGTCTTCGACACGAAGCCAGAAGCCACGTCGCGCTCGACTTCGCGTCTGAGCGTGTCCAGGTCGTCGATGATGTCGAAAACGGGTGCGGCCACGGGGAAGCCTGCCGAGATCAACATGGACGACATCATCGACAGGACCCAGCCAAGCGGGCCTTCCCACGAGGTCATTCCGCAGGTGCGACGCAGGGCCAGCGCGCCCAGCAGGTCGTTGCCGCCCAGACGGACGGCAGCGATCTGCCCGCGGTCATGGGAGAGCATCTGGTCGCGCACGGCCGAGACGGCGGCCGGATCGAAATAGGCGGCACTTTCCAGCGTCGGCATGAGACGCAGACCTGCGCCGCGGGCTATGTCGAGCCAGAAGCCGACGGTATCGGGCGTCACCTTCGGAGCCACGAAACCTGCAAATTTGCCGATGCCCCGGAAATGGGCCAGGGTCCGCGCCATGTCGCGCGAGCGCGGACGCAGGTAGACCTGTGCGTCGCAGGCGAAGGCGGACCCATGACAGAGGGCGCGGACTTTTTCCAACCCGCGCTGGACGTCGTATTCCGCGAGCGCGTCCTCCAGGCAGAGGACGAGCGAGGAGGCCGGCGCCGGTGCGCGACCAAACAGGAAATCCTCCACCTTGGGATGGACGATGGGCATGTAGAGCGTGGCGCCGAGCGCGTAGCTGTCGAACGCATTTCGCATCAGGTCACTTTCTCGATGAGGGTGATGGCCCGGTACGGGCCGGTGTGTTCGAGGGACTCGACGAGCCTGATGCCGTCGGTCCTGCAGAGATGAACGAGCGCTGCGACGTCCGGGTCGAAGGCGTCTCGAACGAAGACCGCCTTCGGCCGGCGCCGCAGCACGGCACGGGTGGCCTCTGCGATGCCTGGCTTGATCCGGTTCAGGTTCTCCACGGCATGCGCTCCCGCGATGCTGCGCACGCAGGCTGCGGACGCCGACCGAAGGTGCGCAAGGAGCGCGGGATCACGGGGTCGCGGCGTCGCCAGCGGCCGCGCTTTCGCCACGGCCTCGGAAACCGTATCGACGAAGCGGCGGGAGAGGTCCATGTCGGCAAGATGATCGGCCGGGACAGTGCCGTGGAAATCTCCGGACCCCACCACTTCGTCGTTCAGGATCGTCCGGCTGATGAGGCCGGAGACATTCGCGCCGAGAATGCCCGAGGGGATCAGCCAGTCTTCGTGCGACCCGGAGAGCGCTGCGAAGCCGGCGGGGTCGGCAAGTACAACGAGTTGCGGCGCTCCCGGCATTCCGAGCGCGGTCCAGGAGCGCGTCAGCTCCGTGCTTATGGCGCCCTTTCCGGTCCATCCATCCACGAAGAGGACGCCGCCCGGATCGTGTGCGGCCAAGACATGCGCCATGGCGACAGCGTCGAGGCCGCGGTCTCGAATAATGGAGACCCCGAAATGCGTGCAGTCGACGCCCAGCGCGGTCAGTTCGCGCTTCAGCAGGACGCCATAGGGCACGCCGGCGCGGACGAGCGAGCAGAGCGTGACCTGCTCCGGCAGCCGGCCGCTTGCGACGTCCGCGGCGATCGTGGCGGCGATGCAGGCGAGGTCATACCCCATGCGGGCCGTGTTGCGCGCGAAGGCGTCCTCGAAGATCTCGAGGTAGGTCGGGTCGGGTCGGCGCTCCTCGGACAGCATTTCCGAGTAATGAGCTTCTCCGCTCTGAATGCGGCGCTCCTTCTCGGAGACGTCAGTCGTGGCCAGGTGCACCGGCTTCAGGAGAAAGGTTACATCCTCAGGTAGGTAGGAGCCGGAAAAGTCCTGTGTCTTGTCCAGCATCGGTCACTCCTTGAGTCGTGTCCTGCCGATCTGTGACCCCGTCGGGGCCACGATCATCTGGCAGAGCCGCATGAAGGGAAGGTCGCTCAGGCTGTCGCCCATACCCCATATTGGCCGGCGGTCGCGATCGGAAAGGCGACCAAGAACTTCCTTGACGCTGTCGATCTTGGTCAAGCCTGCCGGCGTGAAGGACATGTTGCGTCCGTTGCGGTGAAACACCAGCTTGTCGCCGACAGTCTCCCGGCAGATCGCTTCCGCGTCGTCGAGCACCTCGGCGTCCGTCTCCTCGTTGATCTTGACCACGAAGTAGATCGGAATGCCCTGTTCGAGGACGAACCAAGAGCGCAGAAGATGCTGGGGCGTCTTCTGCACCACGGAGTCCTGAAGGGCTGAGAAGATGTCGGTGTGCGCGGCCGAGACGCGGGCGGCGTGTTTCGCCCAGTCCGGATCATGGGCGCCATCGGGATCGAGGATGGCGCCTCCGTTGGAACAGATCCGGAAGTCTCGGAAAGGCAAGGTGGTGCGGGCAAGGACGTCTGAACTGCGCGCTGTCGTCGGAATCAGGCGCGTGGTCTCGAGGAGCCAGGCGACTGTCGCCGCCTGCGCTTCCGTCATGTAGGAGTGCTTGCCGTTGGTCGCGACCGAGGCAAGCCTCGTCTCGCAGGGCGGCTCCGTCATCTTTGCAACGGTCTGGAAAAGCGTGTCGTCGAGGTCTGCAAAGACCACCGGGCGCAGATCGGGCGTCATCATGCAGCCGCCCCGCGCGAGCGCCGTACCAGCATGTCGACCCGGCCTTCCGCATCGACCGCTGCCACTCGGCCCAGCGCGTCGAGCAGGGCGCGGGGAAGGCCGGCTGTACCGGTTTCGTTGAACAGGACGATCGCATCCCAGTCCCCGGGGAGGACATTGTGGAGGTACATTGGCAGGCCGAGTCCGTAATGATCCGGGAATACGATCTTGTGGGCGATCGTCTCCCCCTGCATGACGGGGGATCGGGTCGTGGCCACGAAACGCGTGTTCACGAACCGCTCCGCGCAGGCCTCGGCGAAGAGAAAGGGTGTCCAGACGTGCTCGCCGGCACCAAGCACGAGAATCCGCGAATCGGAGGGGAGATTCTCCAGATCCGCTTCTCGTGCGATGCGCGGAATCTCTGCCTCAAACAGGTTCCGGGCTTCCAGGGCACTCAGGCCACGCCGCGCCACCTCGAACGCCGCGGCACAGCTGGGCGTCCAGATCGGACAGGCCGCGGGAAGCGCTTCCGGCGGCCGGGTAGCTGCCACGCCTTCTTCCTGCCGCCAGCGCCATGCGCCCTGGAAGAGCGAGACGGCTCGGACGTCGGCGCCGGAGACGGCGCCGGACACGCCGGACGGCGCTGCACCTTCCGACCAGTCCGTCAGGGTGACCAGCACGATCCTCCCGAAGCGCGCACCGTGCGCGAAGAGGCCTTCAGCGAGGTTGCGGAAAGTGGTGCCCGTCGTGGTCTCGTCGTCGACCAGAACCAGAGTTGCGTTTGCTCCATCATGCAAGACGCCGGGTGCGGGCTTCAGGACCGAATGGTCGGAGGCGTGGGAATGAGGCTCCTCGATGCGGAACCAGACGTCGTCCGCCGACGGCTCGAAACGGGTGGTGGCAAGATAGCCCAAAGCGCGCTCTGGGTGGAGTCGGCAAAGCTCCTGGAAGACGCCTGCACCGAGGCCGACGGCGGTTTCGGCGTAGCCCATCACGAAGACGGGCCCACTCAGGAGATGCGGGGAGACTTTTTCTGCAAGCGTGCGCAGCGCCGCGCGGTGCGCCGCGGGTGACACAGGAATGTGCCGGCCAAGCACGGTTGAGACGAAGAGGAAGGCCCGCTTCGGATTGATCCGTTCGGCGATCCGGAAGAGACCTTTGGGCTGATCGTGAGACTGCTGAAGATGCAGCGTGCCGGCAGAGAGCTTGTGGGCCGTCCAGCCGGATCCAGTCGTGATCTGCGTCATGCGTCAATCCTGTGCGTCAATGTGCCCGTCGAGGGCATTTGATGTCGATAATTTTGGCGTGCAAGGCGGAGCACGAAAAGAAAGCGAGCTGTGGTTTACGAGCCATTTCCGCGGGGACTGTCCTGAGCTTTGTGTATCCGGGCCGGCCCATGCGGTTTGTGCTACTCAAGCGTCGAAGCGCTCGCCGAACATTATGGCGAACTGATTGCGGGCGGCAAACCATTCCCGGACATTCCGACCGTCCTTTTCGAAGTTTCGGATAGCGAGGTAGATCAGCTTGGTCGCGGCCTCGTCGGTCGGGAATGAGCCGCGCGTCTTGATGGATTTCCGGATTACGCGGTTCAGACTTTCTATGGCATTCGTCGTGTAGATGATCTTACGGATCGCCGGATCAAAGGCAAAGAACGGGATCACCTCCTGCCATGCCCGGCGCCAGGCCGGGGCGATTGAGGCGTATTTCCCGGCCCATTTCTCCTCGAAGGCATCCAGCTCGGCCTCGGCCATATCGGCGGTCGGGGCGCTGTAGATCCGGCGCAGGTCGGCAGCCACCACCTTGCGGTCCTTCCAGGAACAGAAGTTCAGGCTGTGGCGCACCAGATGCACGATGCAGGTCTGGGCCATGGCCTCCGGGAAGGCGGCGGTGATGGCCTCGGGGAAGCCCTTCAGACCGTCCACGAGCGCGATCAGGATGTCCTGGGTGCCGCGGTTCTTCAGCTCGTTCATCACCGACAGCCAGAATTTGGCGCCTTCATTTTCGGGGATCCAGAGGCCAAGAACCTCGCGCTGGCCATCGCGGGTAACGCCCAAGGTGACATACACGGCCTTGTTTTTCACCGTCCGGCTGTCGGCATCGCGGATCAGAGGTGGTCGCAGGAATTCGGACCAGATGCTAAGCTGTAGCGCCTGACGAAGATTGACCCGAGATGACCAAACGGAAACGCTATTCAGCGGAGTTCAAGGCGAAGGTGGCCCTCGAGGCCATCCGCGAGGACCTGACGACGGCCGAGCTGGCCAAGAAGTACGATATCCACCCCACCATGATCAGCGGCTGGAAACGCAGCGCGATCGACAACATGGCGTCAGCCTTCGGCGCCCAAACGGCATCCGAGCCGACGATATCGGCCGCGGATGTCGAGAAACTGCACGCCAAGATCGGCCAGCTTGTCGTGGAGCGGGATTTTTTGTCCGAGGCCTCCAGTCTCATCCCCGGCACTGGATGTAAATGCTGGATCAAAATTCCCCAG
Organism: Salipiger marinus; assembly: GCF_900100085.1. Lineage (GTDB taxonomy): Bacteria > Pseudomonadota > Alphaproteobacteria > Rhodobacterales > Rhodobacteraceae > Salipiger > Salipiger marinus. The sequence goes on along the minus strand of NZ_FNEJ01000043.1, from coordinate 307 downwards.
AAGTGCTGGCGCAAAATTCCCCACCTAACGGGTTCGGGGATCAGCCGTGCAGGTGATTGGCACCTCCGCTTTTGGGTGGCCGTCCGCGCCTCTTCTGGGGCGGAGGCGGGGTGATGGTGGCGTGCGACCTGGTGTGTTCCGGCATCAGGTCGGCGTGGCCGCGCAGGCGGTAGCTGGCGCCTTCGATTTGCACGACGACCGCGTGGTGGAGCAGCCGGTCCAGCAGTGCGGTGGCGACAACGGGATCGCCGAAGACCTCGCCCCATTCGGCGAAGCCGCGGTTCGAGGTAAGGATCATTGCCCCTTT
>NZ_FNEJ01000087.1 GCF_900100085.1 Salipiger marinus | reverse complement strand
CCACATCCTTCTCACCGGCGAATACAAATGGCCGAAGAGGTAGAAGCCACAGCTGCCGTTCGCAGCGCCGCGCTCGAACTCACACTATGCGGGACAAAGCAGACATCTTCTGACTTGCTGTGACCAGCAGGACATTTACCTTCGCAAACACAGGTATGGGAGAATGAAACTGTGCAGAAAATAGCGACATCCAATCCGAATTTCATGATCCAACACGCTTCTCCGGATGATGCGGGGCTTGTTGTCGAATACATGAAAAAACTGGGCGCCTATCAAAAGATGTCGGACAAGATCACGGCAACTGAGGCTCAGATCAAACGGCTTCTGAATGAAAAACTGGGCGAGGCGCTGTTTGGATACTACAAGGGCGAAATTGCGGGCTTTGCCTATTTTTGCCAGAAGTCATCTGCATTTACTGGACGGTCAGGAATCTATATCGATGGATTCTTCGTGGATACGAAAGTCCGCCATCAGGGTCTTGGCAAGATCATTATGGGGTATCTTTGCTCTCTTGCCCTCGAGAGAAACTGCGAGATGATGGAATGGGGGGTTCTGGACTGGAACAAACCCACCATCGAATTCTACAGAAGCCTTGGCGCCTATAGCGTAGACGAGATGACGATTTTCAGGTTTACGCCGGACGATCTGAAATCAAATGCTCTGGCATTCGAGGGCAAGCCATAACCATCTGGGCGTTGTTGCAGAACTCATCGGCTTGCGGGATTCACGTCTTGAATCCGGTGGGTTAAGAGCCTGCCATGAGCAAGCCCGAACCTGCCCGGTACCGTACGACCAACTGGAAATTCTATAACGACGCGCTGAAGCGGCGCGGATCGCTGCTCGTCTGGCTAGACCGGGACATGGACTGGCTTGCGCCGAAGGCAGGCAAGCCCGGACGTCCGCCGGTCTTCTCCGACGCCGCCATCCAGTTCTGCCTGATGATCAAGGTGCTCTTCGGCCTGCCGCTTCGACAAACGACCGGAATGGTCGCCAGCATCCTCAAGATGGCTGGTCTGGACTGGCCGGTCCCGGACTTCTCCACGCTCAGCCGCCGCCAGAAGACAATCGCGGTCCAGCTTTCGTCGCGCCGGGCTCCGGGCCCTCTGAACCTGCTGGTGGACAGCACCGGGATCAAGTTCCTGGGCGACGGAGAGTGGCTGGCGAGGAAGCATGGCACCCACCGCCGCCGCCAGTACCGCAAGGTCCATCTGGCGATGGACACGGCGACCGGCGACATCCGGGCGGTGGAATTCACCTCTAGCCGCGAGGGCGACAGCCCCGTGCTCCCCGATCTTCTGGACCAGATCCCGGAAGACGAGGAAATCGGCACCGTTACCGGTGATGGCGCCTTCGACACTCGCCGTTGCCATTCGGCGATCCTCGCGCGCGGTGGCACAGGGATCATTCCCATCCGCAGAAACGGCCGCCTCTGGAAGGAAGATTGCCCCGCCGCCTTGGCCCGCAACGACATCCTGAGGGCAACCCGGCGCCTCGGCCGGACGATCTGGAAAAGGTGGTCCGGCTATCATGTCCGCAGCCGGGTCGAGGCCCGGATGAGGAACCTGAAATCCTTCGGCGAGCGGATCGCCTCGAGGGACCCCGACCGCCAGACAGCCGAGATCCACATCCGCGTGGCCCTGATGAACCGCTTCAACGCCCTCGGCACCGCCGAGATCGAACGCGTGGCCTGAACTCAGCTGGGGAAAGGGCCATCATGGCCTGAAGCCGACTTCTGCAACAATGCCTCCCAGCTCTACCGTGTCCTGCCCGGCCGTTCCCTCAGCATGGTCCCGAATGGGCCAGGACTTTACGCCTTCACAGCCGATGGCAAGCTGTATTT
>NZ_FNEJ01000071.1 GCF_900100085.1 Salipiger marinus | reverse complement strand
GACCGTAGTAATCTCCGGCATAACCGCCTCCCATAGTGGATTGTTGCGATCCCACCTTGGCACAGCGATGCCGTCGGAGGGCGGTTACATCATCAGAGCCCCTATATGTTGGAGTTTCGTTATTTCTCTCTTGCTGAGGTATAGGCTGGTCTGTGCATATTGGCGGGGCCAGATTTGATAGAGAGAAAATTTTTGATGACAAAATCTCGTTCGATCCCGCAGGCGGGTCAGAAAATTCGGGGCCACATGGTGGCTGGAATGCCGGGGGCCGCACTTGGGTTGGTTCTTTGCGGGCTTATCTCCGGGCCTGCCTTGGCACAGGGAGTTAAGCCTTTGCCGCTCGACGGAGTGAGCACGGCGCGAGTCTTGGCGGATGGCTCGCTCGAGGTGACACTGGACAACGGGCGTATACTGATTTTTCCGCCATCTGAAGTCACGATTCTTGACGACGGTCGGATCCTGCTATCGCTGCAGGCCGAGGAAGAGCTTCAGTTGGCGCTAGCCCCAGACCTTCCGGCACTCGGCTCAATCGGCGTGATCGCTGCGGGCGCTGCGCTCCTACCTCTTGCATCAGGGGGCGGCGACTCTGGGGGGTCGGAGCCCCCCCCGCCCCTGGTTATCGGTGGGACAGAGGGCGGTGTCACTGAAGATAGCGCGACGACCAATGACACGCTGACGGCCGGCGGCACGCTCACGGTGAACGATGTCTATGTGGGCGAGACGTTCTTTGTGGCGCAGACGGCCACGGCGGGGCGCTATGGCAGCTTCACGCTGGGGACGGATGGCGTCTGGAGTTATGTCGCGGATAGCAGCCAGACGGAGATCCAGAGCCTCGGCGCGGGGGATACGCTGACCGACAGCTTCACCGTGACCACGGCGGGGGGCGATACCGAGACGGTGACCGTCACGATCACCGGCACCGATGATGCCGCGGTGATTGGTGGCACGACCACTGGCGCCGTCACTGAGGACAGCGCTGTCATCGACGGGGCGCTCACGGCCAGCGGCACGCTCACGGTGAGTGATACCGATGCTGGCGAGGCTATGTTTGTGGCGCAGGCCGCCACCACCGGCAGCTATGGCAGCTTCAGCCTCGGCACCGATGGCGTCTGGAGCTACAGCGCCGACAACAGCCAGGCCGCGGTGCAGAGCCTCGGCGCGGGGGAGACGCTGACCGACAGCTTCACCGTGACCACGGCAGGGGGCGATACCGAGACCGTCACCCTCACGATCACCGGCACCGACGATGCGACGGTGATCGGCGGCACGACGACTGGCGCCGTCACCGAGGACACTGCCGTGACCGACGGCGACCTGACCGCCAGCGGCACGCTGACGGTCAGCGATGCCGATGCTGGCGAGGCGGTGTTTGTCGCGCAGAGCGGCACTGCCGGCAGCTATGGCAGCTTCAGCCTCGGCACCGATGGGGTCTGGAGCTACAGCGCCGACAACAGCCAGGCCGCGGTGCAGAGCCTCGGCGCGGGCGAGACCCTGACCGACAGCTTCACCTTGACCACGGCGGGGGGTGACACCGAGACCGTCACCCTCACGATCACCGGCACCGATGATGCGGCGGTGGTCGGTGGAACGACGACCGGCGCCGTCACCGAGGATGCGGCTGTCACCGACGGGGCGCTCACGGCCAGCGGCACGCTCACCGTCTCCGATGCCGATACCGGCGAGGCGGTGTTTGTCACGCAGAGCGGCACTGCCGGCAGCTACGGCAGCTTCACGCTCGGCACGGACGGGGTCTGGAGCTACAGCGCCGATAACAGCCAGGCCGCGGTGCAGAGCCTTGGCGCGGGCGAGACCCTGACCGACAGCTTCACCGTGACCACGGCGGGGGGTGACACCGAGACCGTCACCCTCACGATCACCGGCACCGATGATGCCGCGGTGATCGGCGGCACCACCACTGGTGCTGTCACCGAGGATGCGGCTGTCACCGACGGGGCGCTTACGGCCAGCGGCACGCTCACCGTCTCCGATGCCGATGCCGGCGAGGCGGTGTTTGTCGCGCAGAGCGGCACTGCCGGCAGCTATGGCAGCTTCACGCTCGGCACGGACGGGGTCTGGAGCTACAGCGCCGACAACAGCCAGGCCGCGGTGCAGAGCCTCGGCGCGGGGGATGCGCTGACCGACAGCTTCACCGTGACCACGGCAGGGGGTGATACCGAGACGGTGACCGTCACGATCACCGGCACCGACGATGCGGCGGTGATTGGCGGCACGGCGACTGGCGCTGTCACCGAGGACAGTTCCGTGACCGACGGCGACCTGACCGCCAGCGGCACGCTCACCCTCTCCGATGCCGATGCCGGCGAGGCGGAATTTGTCGCGCAAAATAGTTCCACCGGCAGCTACGGCAGCTTCACGCTCGGCACGGACGGGGTCTGGAGCTACAGCGCCGACAACAGCCAAGCCGCGGTGCAGAGCCTCGGCGCCGGCGAGACGCTGACCGACAGCTTCACCGTGACCACGGCGGGGGGCGATACCGAGACGGTGACCGTCACGATCACCGGCACCGATGATGCGGCGGTGATCGGCGGCACGACGACTGGTGCCGTCACCGAGGACACTGCTGTCACCGATGGCGACCTGATGGCATCGGGCACGCTGACGGTGAGTGATGCCGATACCGGCGAGGCGGTGTTTGTCGCGCAGAGCGGCACTGCCGGCAGCTATGGCAGCTTCAGCCTCGGCACGGACGGGGTCTGGAGCTATGCCGCCGATAACAGCTTGGCCGCAGTGCAGAGCCTCGGCGCGGGCGAGACGCTGACCGACAGCTTCACCGTAACCACGGCGGGGGGCGATACCGAGACGGTGACCGTCACGATCACCGGCACCGATGATGCGGCGGTGATCGGTGGAACGACGACTGGCGCTGTCACCGAGGATGCGGCTGTCACCGACGGCGACCTTACGGCATCGGGCACGCTGACGGTCAGCGATGTGGACAGCGGTGAGGCGGTATTTGTCGCGCAGAGCGGCACTGCCGGCAGCTACGGCAGCTTCACGCTCGGCACGGACGGGGTCTGGAGCTATGCCGCCGACAACAGCCAGGCCGCGGTGCAGAGCCTCGGCGCGGGGGAGACGCTGACCGACAGCTTCACCGTGACCACGGCAGGGGGTGATACCGAGACGGTGACCCTCACGATCACCGGCACCGACGATGCCGCGGTGATCGGCGGCACGACGACTGGTGCTGTGACCGAGGACAGTGCTGTCACCGATGGTGACCTGACGGCATCGGGCATGCTGACGGTCAGCGATGTGGACAGCGGCGAGGCGGTATTTGTCGCGCAGAGCGGCACCACCGGCAGCTACGGCAGCTTTACGCTCGGCACCGATGGCGTCTGGAGCTATGCCGCCGACAACAGCCAGGCCGCAGTGCAGAGCCTCGGTGCGGGGGAGACGCTCACCGACAGCTTCACCGTGACCACGGCAGGGGGTGATACCGAGACGGTGACCCTCACGATCACCGGCACCGACGATGCGGCGGTGATTGCGGGAAACAGGACCGGCAGCGTCACTGAAGACAGTGCGGTTACCAATGGCATGCTGACAACGGGCGGCACGCTCACGGTGAGCGATACAGATACCGGCGAGGCGGTGTT
>NZ_FNEJ01000050.1 GCF_900100085.1 Salipiger marinus | reverse complement strand
CAATTCTTGACGTGTTTGGTGAAGCGCTAAGATGAAATTCCAGCGCTTCAGTTTCAGCTTACTGCTTCAATTGAAATCGGGAACTAAACGCGACACGCGCTGATCCGTGAGCGTACCAAAGCGGGGCTGGCCAGCGCACGCAACAAGGGACGCGTCGGTGGGAACCCTGGTCTGCGCGCCAAGGATCCTGCAGCGTTGCGCAAGGTCCGTCTGGCGCGCCAGGATGGATATATGGAGCGCCTGAACGAGACGGCGCAGGATTGGGTGCCACATGTCCGCCGGTTGCGCCCAGACATGGCCTGGGAAGATGTGCTGCGCATCGTAAATGCCCCCCTGCCCGAAGCGCGTCGCTGGACGCAAAGCCGCCTGCGGCGTGCCGTGAAGGCCTACGTGCGCGACGGCTTCCTGTCTGAAGCCGTTCTTGGCCGTGCCGGGCGACGCGAGACGGACGACCGCCTGCCGGCCATCGTCGCCGCCATCAAGGGTGCAGACCCTGATATCACGCTACAGGCGATCTGCGTCCGCTTAGAAGCGATGCGCGAACGCACACCGCGCGGGCGAACCAGTTGGCAACCGTCTTCGGTCAAGATGTTGCTGGAGCGTGCTCAACGCCTAGGCTTACTCTCTAAGTAACGGGATACGGCATACAGCAGTCACTAGATCGTTCAAACTTTGGGCTGTACAAAGGAATCGCCAGAGCTGCGCTAAAGAACCTATAAGTGGTCAGAGCGGCATGAATTGCGTTACTGAAGCTGGTAGTGACGTTTCAACTGCTCACCCTCGCCGGGGTGAAATGTTGTCCTGTGGATAAATCTTGTATAAGATAATCTAGTTAAACCAACTGCTTAGCATGAAGTCATGATGCGCTGTCTTAACGTCAGCGCTTCATATGGTGGTTACCTCCTCCGTCAGCACAAGACGGCCGCAAACATTTTTTCTTGAGTTTCCCCATTTCTCGCGTCATAGCTGTAACGTGAAAAGAAGAAAAAATACGTCCTTCGCGTTTCCCGATGCTCCGAACGGTAGCCTATATCGAGTAACGCAGACGGGACGATGTGAGGCGGACGAACAAAAATGCATCCAGTGCTGCATGATAAACTAAGAGCAGACGCAGACCGGCTTTCCGAAGCCCTTGAACACATGTCCAAGCTCTTCCTAGCGCCAAAAGAAGAAAAGACGCTTCGGAGCTTCACTACCGCTGAAGTGGCAGAGTTGTTGCGTGTAAGCGATGGCTATCTGCGAAAAGCTCACTTCGACGATCGCATCCCCGATGTCGAGCAAGGCTCTAACAACAAACGCCTCTACACCGCCGAGAAGATTCTCGAGATCCGCAATATTCTGTCACAGAACGCTAAAGACCCCTACCAGTTCCTTCCTGGTCGACGTCAGGGCGACAAACTGCAAATCTGGTCCACTGTTAACTTCAAAGGCGGCTCGAGCAAAACGACAACGACCGTAACGCTTGGGATGAGGCTAGCGTTACGCGGCTATCGTGTGTGTCTGATCGACGCAGATCCGCAAGCCTCGCTCACGACCTTTTTCGGATATCAGCCCGAGATCGATTTCCGTAAGGGCGGAACGCTCTATGATGCAATCCGCTACAACGACGGCGAAATATCCCGAGTCCCGATCACCGACGTTCTACGTAAGACCTACTTTCCCAATCTGGACTTGGTTCCTGGAGGGATCATGCTCTCGGAGTTTGAAACAGAGACCCCTATGGCATTGAGCCGTGGTGAGCAGCCGGTGTTTTTCAATCGGATTCGAGATCCGATACGCCAGGTTGAGGACGAGTACGATGTTATCCTCATCGACTGCCCCCCTCAGCTTGGATATCTCACGATGTCGGCAGTATGCGCATCAACTTCACTGCTCATGACCATTATCCCCGAGCGCGTAGACCTCGCTTCAGCCAGCCAGTTTCTCACCATGGCATCTGGTGTTTTGGAAGTACTTCATTCCAACGGAGGGATCGGCGCCTACGACAATTTTGCGTATCTGCTGACCCGGTTTGACACAGCCATAAGTACGCAGCAAGATTTGGCCGAATGGATCAGGCAGTTGCTTGGTGACAGTGTGATCAAGTCCCCATTCGTTAAGTCGTCTGCCGTAAGCGAAGCTGGCTTGTCCCAGAAGACAATCTTCGAGGTGGATCTTGCCGGCTCGAAGAACCGGAAGACTTATGATCGCGCCTTGGAATCCGTGATCAGCTTCTCAAACGATATCGAAAAGATGATCCAATCCGCATGGGGTCGAGGAGGCAGCAATGAAGCGTGATCTACTTGCCAAAAGCCTAGCGCAAATGGGTTCCAAACCTTCTGCGGCTGTCGAGGAGAACGACCAGAAGCCCGGCGAAGGAGCCCCTCGCTCGCTGAAAAGCATGTCAGACGTGCTCTCTCAAGTTTCGGCCCAAGCTGCCCAAGAAGTGGATGTCAGCGAAATCTCGGATTCCGAAATTGCAGACAGGTTTGACGTGGCCGAGGGGCTTGACGATCTCATTGAGTCGATCCGGACTTCTGGTCAACAGCTTCCTGCCCTGCTTCGGTATCGGCGTGGAGTCGGCCCTCGCTACGAAGTTGTCTATGGTCGCAGAAGAATCGCAGCCTGTCGGGCGCTTGGGATCAAGGTCAAAGCCTACATCAAGGAAATGGACCAACGTGAGGCACTTGTCTCTCAAGCCTTAGAAAACTCCGCTCGCCTCGAACGAAGTTTCATTGAACAAGCTATCTTCGCAATCAAGCTCGAAGAACAGGGTTTCACTAGGGCTGAAATCGGAGATGTCCTCGCAGTCGACAAGGGAACCCTCAGCAAGCTGATAAGTGTAGCGCGCGATCTTCCTGATGTGCTGATCTATGCAATTGGCGCTGCTCATGAGGCAGGGCGGCGACCGTGGCTCGAACTCAGGCGACTCATCAAGATCGAAACTGCTGTGACAGACGCTGAAATGCTCTCGCTGGTTCCTGACAATGGTACGCCAACTGAAAAGCTGAGCGCTCTCATTGAGGCGCTTCAGGCTGCTGAAGGCAAGAGCAAAAAGGCTGTAGGTTTGGCGGCAAATGCTGCCTCTCCTAACCCACTGTCCAGATTAAAGGACAGGCCGGTCTCGTTTAAGGCAAAGGGCAAGCGCCTTATGATCGAGGTATCGGAACAGAAAGAACGAGGCTTCATCGGTTTTGTCGAAGCCAACCTTGAGAGACTCTACGACGAGTGGAAAAAGAATCCATGAAGCTGGCGCAGATCCACAAACGATAAGCCATTGATTTCGTTACGGTTGGCCGTGGCCAACCTATGGAAAAGATAGAAGCAAACAACAAGGAGGCAGACAAGCGCGCAAAAAGAAACCCCCCGAAGGCGGTGAAGCTCTCCAGAGGGTCCCGATTTACTAGCACTATATTGGTACTCCCAAAAACGAATCACTGCAACACCGATTTCGGTGCCCGGTCGCATTTTGCCGTCTGAAATCATATGAAACAGGAACAAGTCGCGACTTCAGCAGTCGAGGCGCAGGATAACTGTGCCTTGCAGGAGCCCATTGCCTTTGCGGGAATGGGCAGCATCGAGCAGCAACCTTCTTTCAGACCGATCACGAGGCGAGATTTGATGGCCGCGGTCAACACCGTCTCCAAAGACCTCGGACTGCGCGCAGCCTCTGTTATGGTGATTGATGCTCTACTCAGCTGCCTCCCTTGCAAAGATTCCAAATCAGGTCTCGATAGACCTATTTCGCCACTAACTTTGCTTACCGTCTACGCGTCCAATAATACACTTTGCTTTCGAGCCAAGGGGATCACCGAGCGACAGCTCAGGCGTCATTTAGAACGCCTAGAAGAAGTTGGGCTGATCCAACGCAAAGACAGTGCTAACGGGAAACGGTTCCCAATTCATCGCGGCGGGAAGGTTATCGGCGCATTCGGCATTGACCTTTCCCCTCTCCTGGCACGGGCAGAAGAACTTTTTGCCCTCGCCCAAAAGCGTCGTCAGGAAGCCGATGAGCTGCGCGGTCTTCGCTCCTATATCCAGAAGCTGCGTATGGAATGTTTAAGACTACCCGTAGGCGAAGACGTAAGTACTTTCTTGGAAGGAACACGCAACATCATGCGCCGCGCCAGTACGACGCTAGTGCAAGCCCGCGCAATCATTGACAAGCTTACAGACGTTCTCATGGGCGTGGATCAGGCCAATACAGAAGGAACCCAAGCACCTGTTGCCACGATAGAATCTAAAACCACCACCATAAATCAGCCACAACAGAACCTTGATGATACAGCCAGAATGACCGCCACAGACGGTCGAAATGTCCGGCACAAAGAACCACAAAAATCATATACAAAAAAAACTACGCCAGATTCAAACACAGAGTTTTGGAACAGTCTGACAGTCCTGTCTGAGTTCTATCCCAGTACGCCTCGAACAGAGCGCGCTATGGTGCAAATAATCTTCGAGTTTGGAAAGATGCTTAGAATAGCTCAGGTTACCCTAACGAAAGCGATTTCAACAATAGGTTACGCGAAAACACTAATGGTCCAAAACCAGATTGCTGGCAGTGCAGAGCAAATCTCCAACCCTGACGCATACCTAGCTCGAATCATTTCAGCTACCAAACATACCTTAGTTGGCCATGGCCAACTTTCTAACCCAGCTTAGAGGGAGAGAGTGGTTGTGAAGGGTTTGACGGGAAGTGAGATCGGGAGAGTGGCTTCCGACGCCCGTCGTGGAGAAAAACTGATGGCGAAACCTGTCCAGAAAATCACCCTGTCCCCTTCACGGGATATCCCTTTCGACAAGCTGGTGCTCAGCCAGTCCAACGTGCGGCGCATCAAGGCTGGCGTATCCGTCGAGGAACTGGCCGAAGACATTGGCCGCCGCGGCCTCTTGCAGAGCCTGAGCGTGCGGCACGTCTTGGCTGACGATGGGACCGAGACCGGCAAGTTCGAGATCCCGGCCGGTGGACGGCGGTTCCAAGCGTTGTCCCTGCTGGTGAAGCAGAAGCGTTTGGCAAAGACGACACCCATTCCCTGCATCGTGCGGGATGCAGCGTCCGACATCCTCGCCGAGGACGATTCCTTGGCCGAGAACATGCAGCGCGTCGCCCTGCACCCGCTCGACCAGTTCCGCGCGTTTGTGTCCCTCCGCGACAAGGGTCAGAGCGATGCAGAGATTGCTGCGGCCTTCTTCGTGACGCCACAGATCGTGAAGCAACGCCTGAAACTCGCCTCCGTCGCCCCTGCACTGCTTGAGGTCTATGCCGAGGATGGCATGACGCTGGAGCAGCTCATGGCCTTCACCGTGAACCCCGATCATGCGCGTCAGGTTCAGGTCTGGGATGTGATCCATTCATCCTGGAACAAGGAGCCATTCCAAATCCGGCGCATGCTGACAGAGACCTCGGTCCGGGCGTCCGACCGGCGTGCGGTCTTTGTGGGTGTTGAGGCCTACGAAGCAGCGGGCGGCACGATGCTGCATGACCTCTTTCAGGGCGATGACGGTGGCTGGCTCGAGGACCCTGCCCTGCTCGATCGGTTGGTCATGGAAAAACTCCAAGCCGAGGCTGAAACGGTTGCGGTTGAGGGCTGGAAATGGGTCGAGGTCGCACTCGACCTGCCCTACGGCTACAGCCACGGGCTGCGTTCTCTGTCGGGTGATCCGGCACCGATGACGGATGACGAAGGTGCAGCTCATGCCAAGCTGCTCGCCGAGTACCGAGCGCTCGAGGAGGAATACGCGGATCAGGATGACATCCCCGACGAGATCGACACGCGGCTTGGCGTATTGGAAACGGAGATGGAAAAGATCGAGACCCGGCCGTTGATCTTCGACGCGGAGGAGATCGGGCGGGCAGGGGCGTTCGTCACGCTCGACCGCTACGGCGCGCTGGCCGTCTATCGCGGCTATGTGCGTCCAGAGGATGAGCCCGTTGACGAGACCGCGGTCCAGGATGGTACTGATCCTGCGGTGGCGGGGCGGGGGGATGATCGTAATCTCACCGATAGCCATGTCAGTGCCGCTCCTGGCGGAACCGTCATCATGTCGGGTGGTCAGCCGATCGGAGCTGACTTGCCGGAGGATGAGGACGACGGGGCGTTGAAGCCGCTGCCCGAGCGGCTGGTCATGGAGTTGACGGCCCACCGGACGCTGGCGCTGCGTGAAGCGATCGGGCGCTCGCCGGATGTCGCGCTGACACTCCTGCTCCTGAAGCTGGTGACGGACACCTTCCGCACCTCATCTGCTTCGGGCAGCTGTCTCGAGGCATCCGTGCGTCAGGTCTATATGTCAGCGCAAGCGCCCGATCTGAAAGACAGCGTGGTGGCGAAGCTGGTCGACGAGCGTCATGCGGAATGGGAAGCCGATCTTCCGCTTGGCGATGATGCAGCGCTCTGGGACTATCTGACGGTCCTCGATCAGGGCAGTCGGCTGGCCTTGCTGGCGCATTGCCTCAGCTTCGGCGTCAACGCGCTGCATGAGAAGGTGAACCCATACGGTGCAGGCATCTCCGCAGGCGGTCTGACCCGGCGGATGGCGCATTCCGATCTCGTGGCGCGTGCCACAGATCTCGACATGGTCGAGGCGGGCTGGGAGCCGACGGTCGACACCTATCTCAACCGCGTGCCCAAGGCCCGTATCCTCGAGGCCGTGCGCGAGGCGAAAGGGGAGGGGACTGCCCAACTCCTCGATCACCTGAAGAAAGGCGAGATGGCCAGTGAGGCCGAGCGCTTGCTGAAGGGCAGCGGCTGGTTGCCCGAGGTCCTGCGCCGGAACGATCTCGTGGCGCTGGACGATGAGGACCATGCCGAAGGGCAGGGGGCGGATGCCGAAGCGGCTGACAGCGTCAGTGAAGCTGACCTTCCTGCATTCCTGACGGATGACCTGCCTGCTCAAGGTGCGTCGATGCTGGCCGCGGAATAACGTGATCCAGAGGGGGGCGGAGATTCCGCCCCCAAATCACCCTATAACGTAACAATATCAATAAGATGAGTGCGATTACTCGCATTCGGAATGAGGAATCATGTCTGCAACAACCATCATCGACACCGCCCCCCTCGGGGCGCTCATTCGCTACACCGACGGCAGTCCCAAGCCGCCGGCACGCTTCACCAAGAAGCTTGCAGCCTGGGAGCGCTCGAACGGCGTTGGCCGTCTTGTGAAAAAGGAACCACCCCGGTCCTATCCGACCTGGACGGCTCCCGCGTCGTTCACGCTGCATGAGGGTAACTTCTCCTCGGAGGGGGTGATCCTCGTCACCATCATGCGCAGCCATTCGGCTGACAGCGCCCTGGTCTTCGAGGTGGCCGAGGAGCCGAAGCCCGGGCAGGTGCGCGTGCTCCTCGACTTCAGCGGCAACACCGAGCTGCTGCATCTGGCGGAATCCATCACCGCGGCCGAGCTTTGGATCGCCAAGGAAGGATACCGCAATGCGCGACTTGAAATCGTTGGCGATGAAGATGGCGAAAGGGCAGGGGGCGCGGACCTGGCCGCCTGAGCCCACTGAAACCGAGGGGCCCGCCCAAGCGCGGGCCTCTCAACCATCACAACCTCGTCCTTTGAGTTCGCGGGGCGCCAAAGGAACCATCCCCAAGGAAGGACGTCTTCAACCAAGAGCTTGGCCGGGAGGCTGGCGGCAAAAGCATCAGCGGGACAACCGGCTCCAGTCGTCAGGGCACCATCCCCCGCTCGCCATTCCCTTCCTTGGCCCAAATTCTGTCTTCGAGATCAACCCGCGAGGGGTCGGACTACGGGCGAGCCCGTGCCGCCGGGCGGATTCGGACGAGCCGAACGCACCCGGTGATGTCAGCCAGTATTCGGGCCTTCGAGGTCCTGTCGCGCGGGGGATGGTCCCCCGCCTCCAAGACAGGAGCCAAACAGATGTCCCGCAAAGATGCACACGCCTTCGCCGTCTCCCTCGCCGCCACGCTCATGGTCTCGATCGTCGTCTTCCAGGCAGGGGATGGAACCTTCGGCGCCGTCCCCGCCGATGAAATCGACGGCGACGAGGTCGTGATCGTCTCGGAGTACGATCCCTTCGGGTGAGGCTTTGGCCTCACTTCCCGAGGGCCCGGGCACCGCGCAGGTGGAGAAACACGCGAAAGTTGGTGATGCCCTGAGGGGCGGCATATCATGGCGGTGTTCAGACGCCGTCAATTCTCAGCCGAGAAAGGGATATGCCACATGCCAGAGACTACCATCACAGAACTGCCCGATCCATCAGGATTTGGCTCCGACCCGTTCACCGACGTTCTGCGCGATGGAGCGCGCAAGCTGATCGAACAGGCAATCCACGCCGAGCTGGCCGCGCTCATGAACGCCTTTTCCGGGGACAAGCTCGAGGACGGGCGGGCACGCCTGGTGCGCCATGGTCATTTGCCGGAACGCGACGTGATGACCGGCATTGGTCC
>NZ_FNEJ01000023.1 GCF_900100085.1 Salipiger marinus | reverse complement strand
ACCACCACGCCCGCGCCCTCATGCCCCAGAATGCACGGGAAAATCCCTTCCGGATCCGCGCCAGAGCGGGTGAACTCGTCGGTGTGGCACAGGCCTGTGGCCTTGATCTCCACCAGAACCTCGCCCGCCTTCGGGCCGTCAAGCTCAACCTCCATGATCTCCAGCGGCTGACCCGCTGCAAGGGCTACGGCTGCACGTGTCCGCATCAAAGTCTCCTCCGGTATTCTGACGCACTGACGGCGCTTGTCCGGAGTATGGGTGCGCAGGCTTCGCCCGAACAATGCAGACAATGGTTGGTATTCGGTCTGATGGACTCCGGCGCCACCCTGTTCCATAGTTCGCAGCAGGGAGAGAACCATCATGCAAAGACTGAAAACAGCCTTGGTTTGTATGGGCTTGGCGGGCGTGTCCCTGCCTGTCCATGCTGCGGACTTCACCGATCCCGAATGGCCCTGCATCCAGCGCAAGGTCGAGACGCTGTCGATGGGGCTGATGTGGCCGCATGGGGTGGAGAGTCCGGCGCTGGACGGCGCGCTGGCACAGGACGTGGCCGACCTGGGCACCGCGCTGTCGCTGCGCCGGGTCGACATGGCGCAGGCCGAACAGCTGGTGGCGGAGTTCGTGGCCAGCCACGGGCGCGACCCGGCGATGATGACAGCGGTGTTCGAGCGGGTGTTCGACCGTCTGGCGCAGCGGCGCAGCCGCATCATCTCTGGCATCGGGGACTATTCGCTGAGCCAGATCGCGCTGGCCGAACGGATCGAGTCGGCACGGACCGAGATGGACAGCCTGATGCAGGGCACGGATCCCGATTACGACCGGGTGGACGCGCTGGAGGAACAGGTGGACTGGGACGAGCGCATCTATACCGACCGGCAGCGGTCGCTGACCTATGTCTGCGAGACGCCGGTGCTGCTGGAGCAGCGGCTTTACGCCATTTCCAAGCTGCTGCAGGCGGCGCTGGCGGGCTGAGCGGTCACTCCCATTCCAGTTCGGTGAAGGCCTGCGTGGCATTGCGCGGGTTGAAGGTGTCAAACAGCCGCCACCGCCCGGATTCCGAGGCGGCGACATGGGGAATCGCCTGCCCCAGCCGTTCGCCCGCCGCGATGGCGGCGCGGGTGTCGCGGGCCAGCACCTCCAGATAGCGGCGCTGCGGGGCTGCCCCCTCGGGCCAGTCCAGCACCGGCCCGCCATGGCCCGGCACCAGCCGGGTGACGGGCAGGGCCGCCAGATCCTCCAGCACCTGCTGCCAGCCGGTCAGGCTGCCATCCAGCGCGGGGGTATGGTCGTCAAACACCAGATCCCCGGCAAAAAGGACGCCGCTCTGCCGGTCGAACACGGTCAGATCGGTGCCGCTATGCGCCAGCGGCCACGGACGCAGGTCCAGCACGCGCCCGCCCAGATCCAGCTCTGCGATCTGGTCCAGCCCGCGCGCAACCTGCGGCAGGGCGGATCCGAGGAAGCCGGGCCCCAGCAGCCGCGAGAAGCTGGCGGTGTAACTGTCTTCCCGGTCGGCCAGCGCCCGCGACAGGCTGGCATGGCCGATCACCTCTGCCCCGGTTTCGGCGAAGAGCGTAGCGCCGAAGACGTGATCGGGGTGCATATGGGTCAGAATCACATGGCGCACCGGCAGGTCGGTGCGGACGCGGATCGCCCGCCACAGCCGCTCCGCGATCTGGCGGGAGGAGCCGCTGTCGATCACCGCCACCGAGTCTGATCCGATGACGAAGGCCAGATTGGCGACATCCCCGGCATTGCCGGGCTCGGGTTCGGCCACCTGCCCGGTATGCACGAAAACCCCCGGCGCAATCTCTGTGACCATCAGCGGCTCTGCCACCGGCTGACAGTCGGGCGGGCCTTTGGCCAAGAGGCCGGGCCAGTCTGGCAGCACCGCGGTGGCGAGCGATGCGGCGCAGGCGGCGGCCTCCGGCGCCTCATGGCCGGGCAGCAGCACCGGGCGGCAGGGCTCGCCCGCAGCAAGACACAGGGTCAGGATCGCTTCGAACATGGCAGCCTCCGGCGCCCAGCCTTGGCCCCGCCTGCCCGTCCCGCCAGACCGACCTTTGGCGGCATATCGCCGGGGCGCCGGATCTGGCATAATGGGGGGATGCCAGAGGAGGAGGAGCCGATGGTGACCCCACTGAGTCGTGCCGTGATGCTGGCCGTTGCTCTGACCGGCGCGGCACAGGCAGAGACCGCGCAGAACCCGCTGACCGACAGCCCGACATGGGAGATGCTGCGCGAGGATGTGACCGGCGCAGCCGATCTTGCCCCGGCGGAGGGGCTGTTCACGGTAGAGGCCCCCTATCGCGCCCATGACGCGGCCACGGTGCCGGTGGTGATCCGGCAGACCGATCCGTCGGCTGTCATCACCGGGGCGGTGGTGGTCGTGGACGAAAACCCTGCGCCGGTGGCGGCAGAACTGAGCTTTGGCCCCGCCATGGCGCCGCTGGAGTTTGAGCTGCGGGTGCGGGTCAACCAGTATTCCAACGTGCGCGTCATCGCGCAGACGCCCGAAGGGCTGCGGATGGGGGGCCGGTTCGTCAAGGCCTCGGGCGGCTGTTCGGCGCCTGCGACCAAGGATCCGGCGCAGGCGCTGGCCGATATGGGCCAGATGCGGCTGCGGCTTTTCGGCGAGGCCACGCCGCAGCAGTCGACCGCGCGGCGTGAGGCGCAGATCATGATCCGCCATCCCAATTATTCGGGCCTGCAGCGCGATCAGGTCACGCAGCTGTTCGTGCCTGCGCATTTTATCGACTCGCTGGAGGTGCGGCAGGGCGATGAGGTGCTGTTCACCCTGACGGGGGGGATTTCGATCAGCGAAAACCCGGTGTTCCGCTTCAGCTATGACGACAATGGCGCGCCCGCGCTGCAGGTGCGCGCCACCGACACCGAGGGCAACCTGTTCGAACAGGTGCTGCCCAAGGCCGAAAGCTGAGGCAAGCCCCGCCGCCGGAGCGCGGGGGTTTCACACCCCCGCACCCCCGTGGGATATTTAGGCCAAGAAGAAGGGCGGGTCAGAAGCAGATCATCTCCGCTTCGGCCTGCGCGCGGCGCAGATCCGCCACCAGCGCCGTGGTGGCGGTGGCATTGCTGAAGATGGCCATGCGTTCGCCCCCGGTGAGACGCAAGGAGAGCACCGTCTCTGCCTCCACATAGCCCTCGTAAGGCAGGATGGCGGCGATTTCGTCGATGGAGCAGGAACAGCGGCGCAGGACCTCGCGGCTTTGGCCGTTGCTCGCCATGCAGGCAAAGACGTAATCCGCCCGCGCCTCTGTCGGGTAGTCGTTCAGCCGCTCGGCCACCCCCTGCGCGAGGGCGGGGCTGGCGCAGAGGGCGAGCGCTGCTGCGAGACGGATCATGACTGCGGCTCCAGCGTCTGGAAGCGCAGGTCGGAATGATAGACGGGGGTGTCGGCTTCGGCGCCGGGCACATGCGCCTCGAGGCTGAGATACCAGCCGGGCACCGCGTCGGACATGGTGACGGTCAGCGCCAGATCGCCGAAGCCGCGCATGGCGGCACGGTTCGGATCCTCTGCAAAGGGGCGCAGCGTCACGCTGCGCGTCGCCACGGTCTGGCCGTCATAGCTGGCGGTGCCGGGGGTTTCGGCCCATTGCCGGGTCAGCGCGTCCTTCACCCGGTTGCGGATGTAGAAGGGCGAGCCGCCTGCGGTTTCGGCCATGTCGCGCACCACGGTTTCGTAGAAATACATGATGATCGGATTGCCGACGCTGGCGGGAAAGCTGCCCAGATTGCGGTGCTTGCCGTCCTGCCGGAACTGCAGGTCGGCCTGTTCGGCGACGCCGTCGGAGAAGGACAGCGCGATGTCTCCGGTGTCGCGCGTGGCGGCATCCGGCGTCAGGCTGTTGCTGACCTCGCGGTGATAGATCAGCGCTTGGTCGCGCGACAGGTCGTCCAGCGTGCCCGAGCGGAACAGCAGGTCATAGGTGGCCGTTTCCGCCGCGGAGAGCGCCGCGGGCAGGCCGCCCAGAGCCGCGAGCGCGCAGCAGAGTGCGATGGTCTTGCGCATCAGATGTCCTCCCTTTTGTCCGAGCCTACGCGCTGCGGGCGGGCTGTCATTGTAGACTTTCGGCGGGGGCGCTGCGGCGCGCCCGGGTCTTCCAGTCGATCAGCGGGCGCAGGCGGGACAGTTCCACCGGCTTGGTCAGCACGGTGAAGCCCATGCGCGCGCCGGTGCGCACCAGTTCGGCGCTGTGATCGGCGGTGATCATGATGGCGGGCAGGCTGGTGCCGGTTTCCTGCCGCAGCGCGCGGATCGCCTCCAGCCCGGTGTCGCTGCCATCCAGCTGATAATCGGCCAGCAGGATGTCGGGGGGCATGCCGATGTCGCGCACCGCCTGCAGCGCCGCCGCGGTGGAGGACACGGCCAGAACGCTGGCCCCCCAGCTTTCCAGCTTCTGCGTGGTGGCAAACAGCACGTCCGCGTCGTTTTCCACCAAGAGCACGATCAGATCCATGTCGGCGGGGCCGGTTTCGGCGGCGACGGGGCGGCGGTCCGCGCAGGGGCGCGCGATGCCCGGCACCACGGCCATGGTGATGGAAAACACCGAGCCCACGCCCGGCTTCGACCGCACCGCCACCTTGTGCCCCAGATGGCGGCAGGTGCGGTCGACGATGGACAGGCCCAGCCCCATGCCGGATCCCGGCGGCACGTTGTCGGCGCGGGTGAATTCCTCGAAGATGCGGGTCTGGTCCTCCTTGGAGATGCCCATGCCGGTGTCCCAGACCTGCAGCACCACCTCGTCGCCGCGCCTGCGGCAGCCCACCAGCACGCGACCGCCCCTGTCGGTATACTGGATGGCATTGACCACGAGGTTCTGGATCGACCGCAGCAGGAACCGCGGATCCGACCGCACGAAGACCGAACAGGGCACGATGTCCAGCTGCACCCCCTTGCGGGCGGCCAGCGGCGCCTGATCCGCGATGATGCCGCGCATCAGCGGACCCAGACTGACATCGCTGGGCGACACCGCGCTTTGCGTGGAATCCAGCCGCGAGATGTCCAGCAGCGCATGCAGCAGCTGTTCGATGGAGGTGAAGGAGCCTTCCAGCCGCTCCACCGTGGGGGCGAGCGTGCCGCCCCGCGCCAGTTCGCTGAGCGTGGAGATCAGCAGCTTGGCGGCATTGATCGGCTGCAGCAGGTCGTGGCTGGCGGCGGCCAGAAAGCGCGTCTTGGACCGCACCGCCGCTTCGGCCTTTTCCTTGGCAATGCGCAGCTCTTCCTCCACCCTGGCCTGCGCCTGATACTGCGCGGTGAGGCGGCGGTTGGTGTGGGTCAGCTCCTCTGTGCGCTCCTCGACGCGCTTTTCCAGCATTTCGGTCAGGCGGCTTTCCAGCGTGACATCGCGCACGTCAAGGATGAAGCCGCGGTCGGGCAGCCGGTGGGCATGCAGATCCAGCATCCGGCCAGAGACATGGCGCATGCGCTTGCGCACCCGGCCCTGCCGGTTCAGCCGGTCCTCCCACAGTTCGAAATCCAGCGCCTGCGATTCGAGGATCAGGCCGTTGGTCTGGATGAAGCCCATGATCTCTGACAGGGCGCGGCCCTTCTGCAGCAGCGTGAAGGGCAGGCCCAGCAGGTCGCGGAACCGGTCATTGTGCATCAGCACGGCCCCGTCGCCGGAGAAGGTGCAGATGCCGGAGCCCATATTGTCAAAGGCGGCCTGCAGGTAATGCGCCTGCCGGTCGATCAGGTTTTCCTTTTCCGACCGGTTGCGGCGCACGATGCCGGTGATTTCGGTCTGCAGGATGACGATGCCCGTCTCGGAGGTGCGCTGCAGCCCGAACTGATACCAGCGGTCCCCCGCAAGCTCGCAGGTGAAGGACAGCGCCGCCGTGCCCACCATGGCGCGGCGGGCCTCGCGCACCACCTCGATGGTGACGGGATCGGCGGTGCGCAGATGGGCGGAACTGCGCAGCGCCTCGAAATAGCGTTCGATCTTTAGCCCGGGCAGGATGCGGTCGGCCAGATCCGGCAGCAGCGTCTGGAAAAGGTCGTTCCACAGCTCCAGCCGCCCGTCGGTGAAGAGGGCAAAGCCGCCCTCCATCGCGGCCAGCGCATCGGCCAGATTGCGGCGGGAGCGTTCGCGTTCCAGCCGCACCTGTTCCAGTTCGGTGGAGGCACGTTCCAGATCGCGCGTCTTGGCCCAGATCTGCCCCTGCAGCGCGATGGCCTGCTGGAAGGCGCCATAGGCGGAGGTGCCCAGTTCGTGCTGCCGGTTGGCACGCTGCACCAGCGCATCGATGATGCGCGCCTGTTTGGCCACCTGAATGTCCAGCGGATCGTCGGGATTTATCAATGCAGGCTCCGTCGCGCCGGTTCAAAAAACGCGACGCCCACAAAGGTCTGGTTCACATGCACGCCGCAATGCTGTTCGCCATAGGTGTTGAACCCCAGCACCCGCCGGTCACGCAGGATGGCCGAGACCTGCGGCCCAAGGTCTTTCTGTTCGATCTCCAGCTTGCGCAGCACGCAGTCGAAGCCAAGGATGAAATCCGGGGCGCGGCCTTCGGGGCTGGTCACGTCCAGCCCCGTCTCCAGCGTGCGCAGGATTTCCTTGCCCCGGCCCAGCGTCAGCAGCAGCCCCACATCGATGGCCGACAGGAAGGACAGCGCCTGCGTGGCGCTGGCGGAATGGATGGCGCGCACGTGATAGGTGGTGTTGTGGCGCACCAGAACCGGGTTTTCCGCAAAGACCCGGGGGCAAAGCTGGTCGACGCTGCAGCCCACCAGCCGGGCATATTCCAGCGCGGCGGGGGCACCGTTGATTTCCAGCACCAGCCGCTCCTCGGGGATGGCGTCGGTCACCACCATCTGCGTCGCGGTTGGCAGGAAATGGTCAAAGCCCAGCCCGGCAAAGCCCAGATCGGTTTCCAGCAGCAGCAGCAGCGCGGCATTGCTGTGGAACTGGCCGTGATGCAGCACGAAGGTTTCGCGGAAATCCAGCCCGTTGCCCGCCGAGCCGCCAAAAAAGGGCACGTCGCCCAGACTGCTTTCCAGCGTGGAGGCCAGCAGATCCTCCTGTTTAGACAGCCCGTCGGCAAAGACCAGCGCCAGCCGTTCCCAGCCCGCCGTGTGCCGGAACTGCGCCGACAGCCGCCGGGTGTCGGCGGCGATCTGCTTGATCGAGATGGGATTCAGCGGCGTGATGAACTGCGAGGCGCAGCGGAAATGCCGCCGGGGAAAGGCGATCAGCAGCAGCGCCGTGGTGTCATAGCCGTCGGGGGTGATCTGGCCCGCCGTGGTGCAGCCAAAGACCGGCACGCCGGTCAGATGCGTCTCCAGCGCCTCGGCCAAGGGCCCCAGCGGCAGGCGTTCGGGCACGAAGGCCAGCACGAAGCAGGTGTCGGCCAGATCAAGCTGGCGCACGGCTTCGGCAACTGCCGCCTGCGGATCGGTGGCGGCGGAAACCGCCACCCCCACAAAAGCCGGGCGGTTGCGGTCAAGCGGCACGGGCGCCTCCTCCTAGTGGCTGAGAAAGGCGCGGGCGTCCGGATCGGTCGGCCCGGTGATCGGGCCAAGCTGGCCCGTTTCCATCAGCACCGCCGCCTGCGTGCGGTTCTGCACCCCCAGCCGCCGCAGCAGCGCGGTGATATGCGCCTTGACCGTGGCTTCGGCCAGCGACAGTTCATAGGCGATCTGCTTGTTGGCCTTGCCTTCGCAGATCAGCCGGATGATCCGCGTCTGCTGCGGGGTCAGCCCGGCCAGCCGCGAGGCCATCTTGTCACAGGGCAGCGCGCCCGCAGGCCCGCGCGGATCGGCGCGGCGGTAGTCATTGGGCACGAATTTGCGGCCCATCCCCACCTCCTGCAGCACCAGCTTCAGCACCTGCGCCGAGGCATCCTTGGGCAGAAAGCCCGCGGCCCCCTCCTCCATCAGCGCCTCCACCACCTCCACCGAGGTCAGCGAGGAAATGACGAGGATCGGCGTGTCGGGGATCCGGTCGCGCAGCTTCTGGAAGCCGCTGATTCCGGTCACGTCGGGCAGTTTCAAATCGAACATCACCAGATCGGGGGCGAAGCCCTGCCCGATCAGTTCAAGGGCAGCACCCAGCGTGCGTGCCGCCCTTACCTCGGCTGCCGGAAAGACAAGGTTCAGCGCCGCTGTCAGTGCATCGCCATACAGCGGATGGTCATCGACAATGACAACGGAACACACCTTCCCCGGCACCTGGGACACAGGTTCGTGTAGCATGAAAAGTCCTCCCTGACAGGAGGCTAGCGCATGTATCCCCTTGCATGCAACGGTTTTGGGGGCACCTCACCGGCACCCCCGAGCCTGCGGAATTACGCCTTCAGCGCGCCGCTTTGCTTGGCCACATGGGTGGCGATCGCGTCCATCAGCGGCGGCGACAGGCAGTCATAGGGCTCCAGCCCCAGTTCGCGCAGACGTCCGCGGATGCCCTCCATGCGCGACGGCTCCACCCCCGATTCGATGATCGAGGAGACGAAGGCCGCAAATTCCGGCGCGGCCCAGCCCCGCTCCGACGACAGTTCGGTATGCACAAAATCCAGCCCGTGGAACGGATGGCCGGTATTTTCGATCCGGCCATACATATGCACGCCGCATTCGCGGCAGGCATGGCGCTGGATGGCGGCATTCGGATCGACGATGTCCAGCTTGTCGCCATTCTCCGTCACCCGCACCTTGTCCCGGCCCACCACCGCGATCTGGCTGAACACGGAGCCCGAGGGTTTCCAGCATTTGGTGCAGCCGCAGACGTGGTTATGCGCGGTCTGGCCGCTGACCTGCACCTTGACCGGATTGGTCCGGCATTTGCAGGTCAGTGTGCCGCCCTGAAATCCGGGGGAGGTCGGCTTGACGCCCCCGTCCACCTGCGGATGAATCTTGATATGCGCGTAGCGCGGCGCGGCCGGGCTGGCCGTGCTGCTGCTGTCGCCGCCAAAGAGTTTCGACAGAATGCCCATGTGTGTGTTCCCTCCCATGGGGGCCGGGCCTCATGGCCGCTGCCCCGGTGCAAGCGTGACGCGCCTGCGGGATTCGGACAATTCAACCGATGGTATCGCCTATTCGGCGGGTTCCGGCACGCTGCGCCCCGGCGCCACGCGCCATGTCAGGGGCGCATCCTCTGCCGCGGCATGGGCGGCGGTGCGGTCCTGCAGCGCGCCGTGATGGGGGGATTTGATGCAGACCGGATCGGTCGCCGCCGCATCGCCCGCCAGCGCCATGGCCTGACAGCGGCAGCCGCCAAAATCCACCGTCTTGCGCTCGCAACTGCTGCAGGGCTCCTGCATCCAGTCGGTGCCGCGATAGGCGTTGAAGGCGGCGCTGTCATACCAGATCTCTGCCAAGGGCCGGTCCTGCACCGACTCGAAGCTCAGATGCGGCAGGGTCTGCGCCGCGTGGCAGGGCAGCACCAGCCCGTCCGGCGTGACGTTAAGCCCGGTGGACCCCCAGCCGCCCATGCAGCGCTTGGGGTAATCGGAATGGTAGTCGGCGGGCACGTAATCGATGACCAGCCGCCCCTTCAGCCGCAGCCGCGCCTCCTGCACCACGCGGTCGGCCTGCCGCGCCTGATCCCGCGTCGGCATCAGCGCGTCGCGGTTCTGCAGCGCCCAGCCGTGGAACTGCACCGTCGCCACCTCGATCCGGCGGGCGCCCATCTCCAGCGCCATGTCGATGGCGCGGGGCAGCTGATGCAGGTTGCGCCGGTGCAGCACCGCGTTCAGCGTCAGCGGAAAGCCGATCTCGCCGATCCAGCGCGCCACCTCCATCTTGCGGGCAAAGCCGCCGCGATAGCCGCCGATCTCGTCCGCCATTTCCGGCGTGGTGCCCTGCAGCGACAGCTGGATGTGGTCCAGCCCCGCCGCGTCCAGCTCGCGCAGCCGCCGCTCCGACAGCCCGATCCCCGAGGTGATGAGGTTGGTGTAAAGCCCCGCCTCCCGCGCGGCGCGCACCAGATCCGTCAGATCGCGGCGGCTGGCGGGTTCCCCGCCCGACAGATGCAGCTGCAGCACGCCCAGATCGGCGGCCTGCCTGAACACGTCCGTCCAGCGCGCGGTATCCAGTTCTTGATCCTGACGCGCCAGATCCAGCGGGTTGGAGCAATAGGGACAGGCCAGCGGACAGCGATGCGTCAGCTCGGCCAGCATGGCGATGGGGGGGCGGGCTTGGCTCATGACTGGCTCCTTCGGGTCAGCGGCGGGCAGGCAGCGGCTCAGGCAACCTCCAGAAAACGGCGGTCGCGCAGGGCACGCAGGAACCCTGCGCAATCCTCGGCGATCTGCGCCTGTGGCGCGGCGTAACGGTCGGCAAGCAGCGCGGTGATCTGGCCAAAACTGCGCTGCCCGTCCACTTCGGACAGGATGGCATGACCCACCGCATCCAGCGTGATCGCGCGCTCGGGGGCCAGCAGCACCCACTGATCGCGCACCCGGTCGTGATGCAGGCGGACACCCCTTGGCAGCAGCGGGATCTCGGCGGGCTCCATCACGCCGCCTCCGCCCCCGGGGCCAGCCCCTCGCCGGGGCGCCATGCGCCGGGGGGAATGCGCGCGGGCTCCACATAGGCGCCCCACAGCGCGTCCAGCTGCGACCACAGCACATCCGTCTTGAACATCAGCGCGCGGGCGGCCATTTCCTGCTTTTCCGCCGTGTCGGCATGATCCAGCACCCATGCCAGACCAAAGGCCACGTCTTTCGGCGCCTCGTTCAGCCGGTTGCGGAAATAGGAAAGCGCCGCGTCATCGGCGAAGGCGTAGTTGCGCAGCAGGCCCTCGATGCGGTTGGCATGGATCTTCGGCGCGAAAAGTTCGGTCAACGAGGCGGCCACCGCCTCCAGCAGCGTCTTGTCGCGGACGAAGCGCACATAGGCATCGACGGCAAAGCGGGTGGCGGGCATCACGCCCTGACAGGAGGCGACATAGTCGGGATCAAGCCCCACCGCCGCCGCCAGCCGCAGCCAGCGCCGGATGCCGCCTTCGTTGGTGTCGGTGCCGTCGTGATCCTCGATCCGGGACCGCCACGCGCGGCGCAGCGCCGGATCCTCCACCCGCGACATGAAGGCTGCGTCCTTCATCGGGATGGAATGCTGGTAATAATAGCGGTTGATGACCCAGGCCCGCACCTCGTCCGGGGTGCAGCCGCCGCCATGCAGGCGGTGGTGGAACGGATGCAGGTCGTGGTAGCGCTCCGCCCCGATCTGGCGCAGCCGCGCCTCGAACTCTTCGCGTGTGGCGGTCATGTCGTCAGCTCCATCCCGTCCTGACCGATGATCCATCCCGCCGCCTCGGCCTCGGCCCGCTGGCACGATCCGGGGCGCAGCACGGGATTGGTATTGTTCATATGCACATAGACCCGCTGGCCCAGCGGGACATCCGCCAGCGCGGCCAGCGATCCGTCGGGCCCGGACATCGAGATATGCCCCATGCGCTGCCCGGTCTTCTGGCCCAGCCCTTCGCGGATCATCTCGTCATCGCGCCAGAGCGTGCCGTCAAAGCACAGCAGGTCGGCGCCGGAAATCCGCGCGCGCAGGCCGTCATCCACCGCCGCACAGCCGGGAATGTAGAAGGCACGGGCCGTGCCCGCGCGCAGTTCGACCCCCACGGTAAGCTCGCCGAGAAGGCCGGTCTCCACCACCGCGCCTTCCCGGTAAAGCGGCACCTTTCCCGGCACAGGAAACAGCAGCGCCTCGAGCCCCGGCGCGATCTCCACCGGCGTCTCGAGACCGACGGCGCGTCGCGCCACCACCTGACTATTCAGCGCCCCGAAGATCGGGTTCGCTGCGATCTCCGCAAGGATTTCGCCGGTGGCATATAAGGTGAAGGGCTGCATTTCGCGCAATGTGAGCAGCCCGGCCACATGATCGATGTCGCCATTGGTCAGAAGCACAGACCGCAGCGGCATGGTCCGCAGACCGGTCGGGTGCAGCGCAGGGCAGCGCCGCAGCTGGTCGCGGATATCGGGCGAGGCGTTGAGCACCGCCCAGTCGGTTCCGTTGGCGCTGACGGCAAGCGAAGACTGGCTCTGCGGCGGGATCTCCCCGTCCCGCGCAAGCCGGCAGTTCGGGCAGCCGCAATTCCATTGCGGCAATCCGCCACCTGCCGCCGCCCCAAGGATATGCGCGCGGATCAATTGCTTGGCCTCCGCGCGCAAGGGATCAGAACAGGACGCCGTCCTCTTCCGGTCCGTACATGTTGATTTCCATGCCGCATTCGATTTCGCGGATCACAGGCTTGGTCCAGGCCATGGTGTTTCTCCTTCAGAAGGTCGTTGCCAGTCTTTACATAGTCGTCAGCCCGACGATTCCAAGCAATTCTTAATCTCTAAGAGCGACCGGGACTTAGGTCGCAATGCTCAGCCGTCCGTAACCCGGCGCCCGGCCTTCCAGAACAAAGCCGCGCCCGCGCAAGGTCTTGATGTCGAACCCGAAATCTTCCATCGGCGCCAGCTTGCGGCGCAGGTATCCCAGATAGACATCCACCACGTTTTCGGCGCTGCTTCCGTCAGAGGCCCAGAGGGCGTCAAAAATCGCACCCCGGCTTTGCACCGTCCCCGCATGGTCGACCAGATGGCAGAGCAGCGCGCATTCCCGGTCGGTCAGCGCCACCTCGCGGCGGCCATCGGACAGCAGGCGGCGCGCCGGATCCAGCAGCACGGGACGGGGGCGCGCCGCCTCTGAGCGGCGTTCCTGCACCTTCAGCCGGGCGACGAGTTCGTCGAAGGAAAACGGTTTGACGATGTAATCATCCGCCCCCGCCTCCAGCCCGGCGGCGCGGTCCTCCACATCCGACAGCGCCGACAGCATCACCACCGGAAGGCCATGGCCTTCGGCCCGCAGCGCGCGCACCAGATCAAGCCCGCTTTCGCCGCCCAGCATCACATCGACGATGGCGGCCCCGGGCAGCGCGCGGCGCAGATGGTCCAGCGCGGTTTCGGTGCGATGCGCCACCAGCGTGGCATAGCCGTGCAGCGCCAGCCCCCGCGCAAGGGCCGAGGTGATTTCGGGATCGTCATCCACGATCAGGATGGAGGTCGCGTTGGTCATGTCCGGATCCTAGCCCGCGGCCCGGGGCAATGCCACGCACAGCTTTGTGCCCGGCGCCTGCCCCAGCGCCTCGGCGCGCGGCACCGGGCTCTGCAGGCTGACCTGCCCGCCCTGCGCCTGCATCACCCATGCCGTCAGCGCAAGACCGATGCCGAAGCCTTCGCCGCGCGCGGGCCCGTCACCTTGGGCGAAACGGTCGAACAGCCCCGCCTGCCGGTCGGGCGGAATGCCGGGGCCGTTGTCGATCACCGCCACCTCGCCTTCGGGCGACAGGCGCAGCGCCAGATGGCCGCCGCTGCGGGCGTGGCGGATGGCGTTGCGGATCAGCCCGGCGATCACCTGCCGCGCCCAGTTGCGGTCGCCCAGCACCTGAACCTGCGGCAGCGGGGGCAGATGCACCGCCATCTCTGCCGCGCGCAGTTCCGCCTGCGTTTCCTCCAGCGCCTCGGTCACCGCCTGCCCCAGATCAAAGGGCGCGCGGTCCAGCGCAAGCTGCCCGCTTTCGGACCGTGCCACCCGCAACAGATCGTCGATCCGGCGGTTGAGCCGCAGCGCCCGTGCCTCGATCGTGGCAAAGGCCGCCTGCGGTTCCGGCGTGCCCGCGCGGCCCAGCTGCGCCTCCATCAGGATGACGGTCAGCGGCGTGCGCAGTTCGTGGCTGATATCGGCAAAGAACCGGCGGCGGTCGCCATCGATGCGGGCAAGCCGGGCATTGGCCTCGCGCAGTTCCGCCGTGCGCGCCGCGATGGTCTCGTTCAGCCGCGCCCATTCCGCCTCCACGGTGGCGCTGCGTTCTGCCAGTGCACCCGCCATGCGCCGGGTTTCGGTGAACAGCGTGCCGATCTCGTCGCGCGGACCTTCGGGCAGAGCCAGCGCAAAATCCCCCCGCCCGATCTGCCGCGCCGCCCCCATCAGCAGATCCAGCCGCCGCAGCTGCGGGCGCACCAGCCCGAAGACGAACAGCCCCAGCAGCGCCAGCACCGCAAGCGCGATCAGCCCGGCCCACAGCGTCAGCCGCGCCCGCATCTCGTCGATGCCGCGCAGGACCATGGCGCGGGCGCGCAGTTCGTCGCTGACCGCCTCATTCAGCAGCATGTCGAACCCGCTGGCGAAACGGTCGAGCGAGGCCTGCAGCCGCTCGCGCGGGCCCGTCGCCGCCAGCCCGTCCAGCGTGCTGCGCAGCAGCGCCTCCATCCGGGCCAGCCCAAGGCTCTGCGTGGCGCGGCGCGACTGCGCGTCCAGCCCCAGCGCCGCCTGTTCGCCGACCGCCTGTTCCAGATCGCGGCGCAGCCGGACAAACGTGTCCTCCAGCGCGCGCACCGCCGGATCCATCCGGGCCAGCCGCGCCGCCGCATCGGGTTCGCTCTGCACCGCCTCGGTCGCCACCACCAGAAAGCTTGCCGCCTGCGACGACAGCGCCGCATGACGTTCCACCCGCTTTTCGGCGGCAAGCGCAGCACCCAGCCGGTCCGAGACATTGCCCAGCCCCAGCACCAGCAGCCCCGCCGTCAGCAGGGCCGCCGCCCCCAGCAGCGCCGCCCCCAGCACCAGCCGGGTTCTGAGTGACACGGAATGCGTCCTTGCCAAGAGGGCCTCTTGTCCTAGACTTGCCTGTTGTTCGGGCACGGCATCACCGGGCTGCGCAAATTTGGCCAGATTGCTGCATCGCAGCATTCTCCGCGCGATCCTGTGAACTCAGGTTTAGGAAATTCCGGCCAGATTCACTATGACGACATTTGCCGCAATTGACAGAGGTGCTCCATGATCGAACTTCTTTTCGTGGCCTGTCTCAGCACAGCGCCCGACCAATGCCAGCAGCGCAGCCTGCTTTACACCGACCTGACGCCCATGGCCTGCCTGATGGGCGCGCAGCCGGAACTGGCGCGCTGGGTGGAAACCCATCCCAGCTACCGCGTGACCGGGTGGCGCTGCCGCAGCCACATGCCCGGCGAAAAGACCATCTGACCCCGATCCCCGCGGCCCGATCGGGAGGGCCGGCCGCGTGGATCCCTAGCCCTGCGACGGGGTGAACCGCGCGCTCAGCGTGTTGGCAGCGCCCGGATACGTCAGCCGAACCGCCGTCACCGGCTCCCCCTGACGCCATGTGCGCCGCTCCATCACCAGACAGGGCGTGCCCGCCTCCAGATCCAGCAGCGCCGCCACCGGGGCCTGCGCGCCCACGGCGGCGATCCGGTGCTCTGCCTCGTTCCACGGGATGTGCCGCAGCAGCCAGACCCCCGGCGCCATGGCGGCAAAGCTTTCCTCCGCCGCCTCGGGCGCCACGGACAGGTTGATGACCCGCTCTTCCAGACAGAACGGCGCCTCGTCGCTCAGATGCAGGCAGTCCAGCACCAGCAGCGGCTGCGCGGCATCCACCCCCAGCCGGGCGGCATCGCTGTCGGTGGCGGGGCGGGTGCTGCGGGTCAGGATCTCGTGGCGGTAGATGCCGCCGCGCGCCGTCACCTCCTCGCGGATGTCCTTGATTTCAAGAATCGCGGTCTGCGATTTCTGCGGCATGACGATGGACCCGGTCTTGCGCCGCCGCAGCACCAGCCCGGCATTGGCCAGCTGGGTCATCTACCTTGTTCACCGTCATCCGCGAACAGCCGTAGGTCTGGCGCAGTTCCTGTTCGGTGGGGATGCGATGGCCGGGCGGCCACGCCCCGGACAGGATCCGGCTTTCCAGATCCGACAGGATGCGGTCATGCAGGGACAGGCGAGGAGATGCGGCGGCGGCCATGTCGGATCAGCGCCCCCTCAGACCAGGGTCGAGGCGCCGCGGTCCAGATAGGTGTCCAGAAACTGCTCCAGCCGCGGATGGCGCGGCTTGGCGA
This sequence comes from Salipiger marinus, assembly GCF_900100085.1. Lineage (GTDB taxonomy): Bacteria > Pseudomonadota > Alphaproteobacteria > Rhodobacterales > Rhodobacteraceae > Salipiger > Salipiger marinus. The sequence goes on along the minus strand of NZ_FNEJ01000023.1, from coordinate 77,050 downwards.
ACACCTCGGCAGGCGGGCCGGTGAACAGCAGCCGCCCCTGATCCAGAAAGCTGAGCTGGCTGCCCACGGTGGCGGCGAAGCCGATCTCGTGCGTGACCACGACCATGGTCATGCCCTCTTCGGCCAGCCCGCGCATCACGTTCAGCACCTCGCCCGTCAGTTCGGGATCAAGCGCCGATGTCGCCTCGTCAAAGAGCATGATCTTGGGCTCCAGCGCCAGCGCGCGGGCGATGGCGACGCGCTGCTGCTGCCCCCCCGACAGCTGCGAAGGGTAATGCCCCGCCCGGTTTTCCAGCCCCACCTTGGTCAGCTGCGCCAGCGCCTTGGCCTCGGCCTCGGACCGGGACAGGCCGCGCACCCGGCGCAGGGCCGCGGCCACGTTGCCAAGGGCGGTCATGTGCGGCCACAGGTTGAACTGCTGGAACACCATGCCGATGCGCGACCGCACCCGCCGCAGCTCTGACGCCGCCTGCCGCTGCCGCTTGCCCGTCCCGTCATAGACAAAGCCCAAGGGATCGCCCTCGATGAAGATCGAGCCCTCGGTCGCCTCTTCCAGAAAGGCCATGCAGCGCAGCAGGGTGGATTTTCCCGACCCGGAGGGGCCGATCAGACAGGACACCTGCCCGCGCGGGATCTGCAGGGTGATGTCGTCCAGCACGGTGGTCGTGCCGAAGCGTTTCACCAGATGCTGAACGGAAATCGCCGTATCGCTCATGCCTTGGCCAGCCTGTATCTTGAGAGTTTCTTTTCCGCGAGCCGCCCCAGCAGCCCGGCGAGTTCGACGAGGATCCAGTAGGTCAGCGCCAGAAGCAGCATCGCCTCGACAAAGGCGTATTCCTGCGACCCGATGGCCGAGGCGGTCATGGTCATCTCGGGCACGGTGATCAGCGACAGCAGCGCCGTTTCCTTCAGCAGGATGATCGCCATGTTGACCGAGGGCGGCAGCACCAGCAGCGCCATTTCCGGCAGCAGGATGACCCGGATCACCTGTCCGCGGGTGAAGCCCAGCGTTTCCGCCGCCTCCACATGGCCCGGCGGCACCGACTGATAGCCCGCGCGGAAGATTTCCGAGAAATAGGCCGAGCCATAGATCGACAGCGCCAGCAGACCGGCGGGCAGCGCATCCAGCGACAGCCCGATATAGGGCCCGCCGAAATAGAGCAGGAACAGCTGCACCAGAAAGGGCGTGCCGCGGATCACCTCCACCGGCACCGCCAGCGCCCGGTCCACCAGCACCCCGCCATAGCGCCGCGCGGTGGCGATCACAAAGCCCAGGGCGGCGCTGGCCAGCGTGCCCACGACCCAGACAAAGATCGTGACCGCGATGCCGTAAAGCAGTTCGTCCTGTTTTGACAGGATGACGTTCAGGTCAAAGTTCATTTGGCCGGTGCTCCGGGAAGGCGCTGTTCCAGCTGTCGGCCCAGCACCGCCACCGTCAGGTTGATGACCAGATAGATCAGCCCCGCCGAGGCATAAAGCTCCAGCGGCATGAAGGTCGAAGCGACAAGGTTCTGCGCCATGCGCGTCAGTTCCACCAGCCCCACCACCGACACCAGCGACGACGCCTTCAGGATCAGGATGGCCTCGTTGATGAGCGCGGGCAGGGTCAGGCGCAGCGCGATGGGCACCCGGATGTGGAAAAATGTCTGGGCGGGGGAAAATCCGGCCATGTCGGCGCTTTCCACCAGCCCGCGCGGCACGCCCTCGAACCCGCCGCGCAGGTTCTCGGCCTGATAGGCGGCGGTGCACAGCGACAGTCCCAGAATGGCGGTGGCCAGCGACGGCATCTGGATGCCCATGACCGGCAGCAGGTTGTAAAGCAGCAGCAGCTGCACCAGCAGCGGCGTGCCCCGGAAGAAGGAGATGAAGAATTTCCCGCCCCATTGCAGCGGGCGGATGCCGGACAGGTTCGCCGCCGACAGAAGGATCGCCAGCACCAGACCGATCAGGATGGAGATCGTGCTGACAAAGATCGTCATCAGCGACGCCTCAAGCAGCAGGGAGAAAAGTTTCCAGCTCATGTCCGTCTCAAGCGGCGCGGAGGAGATCCGCGAGGGAGGGAAGAAAAGACCGGCGGCAGTCGGGAGGTGACCACCGCCGGTCAGGCCGAAGATGCTGGTCCGGGTGGGCCGGACCGGCAGGGACCGGGCTTAGATATTCGGCTCGGTCACGGCATCGGGCGTGTCGAAGGTGGTGCCGAACCACTTCTGCTGCAGATCCGCCAGACGGCCGTCGCCCTTCATCTTCAGGATGGCGGCGTCGATGGCATCCATCAGCGAGGCGTGGTCGTCATCCTTGAGGCCCGGATAGGCGAAATAGGTCTTGGTGCCGAAGGCGGGCTCCACCACGGCAAACACCTCGGGGCGCTGCTGCGCGACAAAGGCGATGTTGGGCAGCGAATTGGCGACACCGGCGATGCGGCCTGCGGCCAGATCGGCATAGGCTTCGTTGAAGGAGACGTATTCCTTGGCCTCGGGGGCGGTCGGCAGCGTCTCGCCATAGGCGATCAGCTGCGCCAGCTGGGCGGTGGCGTGACCGGCGCCCACGGCCTTGCCCGCGATGTCCTCGGGCTTGGTGATGCTGTCATCCTTGGCGGATTTCAGCAGCGCCACGGTGGCCTCGGCGATCGGCGGGGTGAAGCGGTAACGCTCCATCCGGGCGGCGGTGACGGTGGCGGGACCGGCGACCATGTCGAACTGGCCCGCTTCCAGACCCGGCAGCACGCCTGCCCAGTCCAGCGTGACCCATTCGATCTCCACGCCCAGTTCCTTGCCGATCTCGGCGAAGACATCCATGTTGAGCCCGGTATGGGTGCCCGCGTCGATGAAATCGAACGGGGCAAAGGCGGTTTCGGTGCCGACCTTCAGCACGCCCGCAGCGGTGACCCGTTCCAGTGCGTCCTGCGCATGGGCGGCGACGGTGCCGCCCAGAAGCAGGGCCGCGCCCGCAAGGGCAGAGATGACTCGGTTGCGCATGTGCGGTATTCTCCCTGTGTGGATCTGCCCCTTGGCCGTGCCGGGGCTTTGTTTTGACTAGACAAAAGAACTCTGCTTCTGCCCGCCCTGTCAATCCTTCCCGCCGCTTCGCCGCAGCAGCCCCTGAGCAAATTCAGGGCACTGCCCAAAAAACGGGCGAAGGGCAGCTCTTAGATGTCGAAAATCTTGCCCGGATTCATCAGGTTCTGCGGATCGACCGCCACCTTCAGCCGCTTCATCAGCGCCAGCGCGGCGCCATGCTCCGCCTCCATATAGGGTTTCTTGCCCAGCCCCACGCCATGCTCGCCGGTGGCGGTGCCGCCCAGCGCCAGCGCGCGATGGACCAGTTCACCATGCACCCGCTGCACCCGCGCCATCTCCTCGGCATCAGCGGGATCGAACAGCATCACCAGATGGAAATTGCCGTCGCCCACATGGCCATGCATCGGCGCCACCAGCCCTTCGGCCTGCAGCGTTGCGGTGATCCCGGCCACAAGCCCCGGCAGGTCCGACACCGGCACGCAGACATCGGTGGAGAGCGAACTCGCCCCCGGCCGCAGCCCCCGCGCGGCATAAAGCGCGGAATGCCGCAGCGCCCAGACATGGGCATAGGCCTCGGGCGTGTCCACCGGATGCACCGTGGCGCCGTGATCCTGCGCCAGCGCCGCAAAGGTGGCGCGGTCGGTGTCGACCTGCGCGGCGCTGCCGGTCAGATCCACCAGCAGCGTCGGCATCTCCGGCAGATCGGTGCCGTTAAAGGCGTTGATCGCGCGCATCTGCAGCGCGTCCATCAGTTCGATCCGGTTCAGGCACAGGCCGAACTGCAGCGCCTCCACCACCGTGTCGGTCGCCGCCTGCAGATCGGCAAAGCTGTAAAGCCCGGCCTTCGCCGCCTCGGGGATGCCGGTCAGCCGCAGCGTCAGTTCGGTGATGACGCCCAGCGTGCCTTCGGAGCCGACAAACAGATGGGTCAGATCATAGCCAGAGGCGGATTTGCGCGCCCGCCCGCCGGTGCGGATCACCTCGCCATCGGGCAGCACCACGGTCAGCCCCATGACCAGATCGGCCATGGTGCCATGCCGCACCGTCATCGTCCCCGACGCCCGGGTGGAGGCCATGCCCCCCAGCGTGGCATGGGCGCCGATGTCGATGGGCAGGAACAGGCCGGTGGCGCGCAGATCCTCGTTGAGCCGCTGCCGGGTCAGCCCCGCCTCTACGGTCACGTCCATGTCCGGCGCGCTGAGGCGCAGGATGCGGTCCATGCGCGACAGATCCAGACACAGCCCGCCCTGCGTGGCGTTCACCTGCCCTTCGATGCAGCTGCCCGCGCCGAAGGGCACGATGGGGCAGCCATGGGCGGCACAGATCCGCACCGCCTGCGCCACCTCTTCGGTGCTCACGGGCTGGAACACCGCGTCGGGGGGGGCCACCGGATGCCAGCTGTCCCCTGCGCCATGCTGGTCACGCACCGCCTGCCCACGGTCGATGCGCCCGGGAAAGGCGGCGTCCAGTGCGGCGGAAGCAGCGGCAAAGCTCATCCGAGGATCCCCGGCAGCTTCAGCCCGTGTTCCCGCGCGCAGTCGAGTGCGATGTCATAGCCCGCATCGGCATGGCGCATGACCCCGGTGGCGGGATCGTTCCACAGCACGCGCGCCAGCCGCCTGTCCGCCGCCTCGGTGCCGTCGCAGCAGATCACCATGCCGGAATGCTGGGAAAAGCCCATGCCCACGCCGCCGCCATGATGCAGGCTGACCCAGGTGGCGCCGCTTGCGGTGTTGAGCAGCGCGTTCAGCAGCGGCCAGTCCGACACCGCGTCGGATCCATCCTTCATCGCTTCGGTCTCGCGGTTGGGGCTCGCCACCGATCCGCTGTCCAGATGGTCGCGCCCGATGACGATGGGCGCCTTCAGTTCGCCGGTGCGCACCATCTCGTTGAAGGCAAGGCCCAGCTTGTGGCGCAGCCCCAGCCCCACCCAGCAGATCCGCGCGGGCAGGCCCTGAAACGCGATGCGCTCGCGCGCCATGTCCAGCCAGTTGTGCAGATGCGGGTCGTCGATCAGTTCCTTGACCTTGGCATCGGTGCGGTAGATGTCCTCGGGATCGCCCGACAGCGCCGCCCAGCGGAACGGCCCCACGCCACGACAGAACAGCGGGCGGATATAGGCGGGCACGAAGCCGGGGAAGGCAAAGGCGTTTTCCAGCCCCTCTTCCAGCGCCATCTGACGGATGTTGTTGCCATAATCCAGCGTCGGCACCCCGGCGTTCCAGAAATCCACCATCGCCGCCACATGCACCCGCATCGAAGCCTTGGCGGCCCGTGTCACCGCTTTTGGGTCACTTTCCTGCTTTTCGCGCCATTCGGCCACGGTCCAGCCCTGCGGCAGGTAGCCATGCACCGGATCATGGGCCGAGGTCTGGTCGGTCACGATGTCCGGGCGCCCGTTCGGCAGCCCCTCTCCGGCCTTCATGCGGCGCACCAGTTCGGGGAAGACATCCGCCGCATTGCCGATCAGCGCCACGGATTTCGCCTCTCCGGCTTTGGTCCAGCGGTCGATCATCGCCAGCGCCTCGTCCAGATCGCGGGTCTTTTCGTCGCAATAGCGGGTGCGGATGCGGAAATCGGCGCGGGTCTCGTCGCATTCCACCGCCAGACAGCAGGCCCCCGCCATCACCGCAGCCAAAGGCTGCGCGCCGCCCATGCCGCCCAGCCCCCCGGTCAGGATCCACTTGCCGCGCAGATCGCCGCCGTAATGCTGGCGCCCGGCTTCCACGAAGGTCTCGTAAGTGCCCTGCACGATGCCCTGCGCGCCGATATAGATCCACGATCCGGCGGTCATCTGGCCATACATGGCCAGCCCCTTCTTATCCAACTCGTTGAAATGGTCCCAGTTGGCCCAGTGCGGCACAAGGTTGGAATTGGCGATCAGCACGCGCGGCGCGTCGGGATGGGTGCGGAACACGCCCACGGGCTTGCCCGACTGCACCAGCAGCGTCTCGTCCTCTTCCAGATCCTTCAGCGCGGCGACGATGCGGTCGAAATCCTGCCATGTGCGGGCGGCGCGGCCAATGCCGCCATAGACCACCAGCTCATGCGGGTTCTCGGCCACATCAGGGTGCAGGTTGTTCATCAGCATCCGCATCGGCGCTTCGGTGAGCCAGCTTTTGGCGGTGATCTCGGTCCCGGTGGCGGGGTAGACGTCGCGCTGGTTGTGGCGGGGGTTGGTCATGGCGGAACTCCTCGGGAACGGGATCAGATCGGGGTCTCAAGGCCTGCGGCACTCAGCAGCGCACCATCGCGCACGAGCCCCGCGGCGGTGGTCAGGTCGTCGGCCAGATAGCGGTCGCCCTCCAGCGGCGGGATATGGGCGCGCAGCGCCGCCACCACCCGCTGCAGGGCGCGCGAGGTCCGCAGCGGCGCGCGGAATTCGACCCCCTGCGCGGCGCAGATCGCCTCCACCCCAAGGATCACCTGCAGGTTGCGGGTCATCTGCCCCAGCCGCCGTGCGCCATGGGCGGCCATGCTCACATGATCCTCCTGATTGGCGGATGTCGGCGTGCTGTCGGTGGAGCAGGGATTGGCCAGATGCTTGTTCTCCGACATGAGCGCTGCGGTGGTCACCTCGGCGATCATGAACCCGGAATTGAGCCCCGGTTCCGGCGTCAGGAAGGGCGGCAGGTCATGGCTCAGCACCGGGTCGACCATCAGCGCCACGCGGCGCTGCGCGATGGCGCCGATTTCCGACAGCGCCAGCGCGATCTGGTCGGCGGCAAAGGCCACCGGTTCGGCATGGAAATTGCCGCCCGACACGATGTCGCCCGACCCCAGCACCAGCGGGTTGTCGGTGACGGCGTTCGCCTCGATCTCCAGCGTCTGCGCGGCAAAGCGCAACAGGTCGATGGCCGCCCCCGCCACCTGCGGCTGGCAGCGGATGCAATAGGGATCCTGCACGCGGCTGTCGCCGATCCGATGGCTTTCGCGAATCTCTGACCCGTCCATCAGCGTGCGGATGCCCGCTGCCACCTCGATCTGGCCGCGATGGCCGCGCAGGCTGTGAATTTCGGGCCTTGTGGGGGCGGTCGATCCCATGATGGCATCGGTGGTCAGGCTGGCGGTGACGATGGAGCTTTGCGCGCAGCGCCAGCCGTCGAACAGCCCCACCAGCGCCAGCGCGGTGGAAAACTGCGTGCCGTTGATCAGCGCCAGCCCCTCCTTGGCGCCCAGAACGACCGGCGCCAGCCCGGCACGGGCCAGCGCCTCGGCCCCGGGCAGCACGGCGCCCTCCAGCTCCGCCTGCCCCGCGCCGATCAGCACGGCGGTCATATGCGCCAAGGGCGCCAGATCGCCCGACGCCCCGACCGAGCCCTGCCCCGGCACCACCGGGGTCACGCCCCGCGCCAGCATCGCCTCGATCAGATCCACGGTTTCGGGCCGGATGCCGGAGGCGCCGCGACCGAGGCTGAGCAGCTTCAGCGCCATCATCAGCCGGGTGGTGGCGCGCGGCAGCGGATCGCCCACGCCACAGCAATGCGACAGGATCAGGTTGCGCTGCAGCGTCGCAGTATCCGCCGCCGCGATGCGGACCGAGGCGAGCTTGCCGAAGCCGGTATTGACGCCATAGATCGCCACATCGCCCGCAGCGGCCCGCGCCACATGCGCCGCCGAAGCCGCGATGCCCGGACGCGCGCTGTCGCAGAGCCGCGCCGCAGCCTCGCTGCGCCAGAGCGTTTCAAGCTGCGCCAATGTGGTGGCGCCGGGGGTCAGGATCATGCGGAGCCTCCGAAGATGCGGGTGTGAAGCGGGTTGAAGCCGATGCGATAGGACAGCTCGGCAGGATGGTCAGTGTTCCAGATGCACAGATCGGCCCGCAGGCCCGGCGCGAGGCGCCCGGTATCCGTCAGCCCCAGCGCCCGCGCGGCATGGGTGGTGACGCCGCGCAGGGCTTCCTCGGGGGTGAGGCGGAACAGGGTGCAGCCCATGTTCATCGCCAGCAGCAGCGAGGTCAGCGGCGAGGTGCCGGGATTGGCGTCGGTGGACAGCGCCATGGGCACGCCATGGGCACGGAAGGCCGCAACCGGGGGCGCCTGCGTTTCGTGGAGGGCGTAAAAGGCGCCGGGCAGCAGCACCGCCACCATCCCCGCCTTGGCCATGCGCCGCGCGTCGTCCTCGGTGGCATATTCCACATGATCCGCCGACAGCGCGCCGTGATCCGCCGCCAGCGCGATGCCGCCCTGATGCGACAGCTGTTCGGCATGCAGCTTGACCGGCAGACCCAGCCTGCGCGCCTCGGCGAAGACCACGGCAAGCTCGGATGCGGAAAAGGCGATGCCTTCGCAGAACCCGTCCACCGCATCCACCAGCCCTTCGGCATGGGCGGCACGCAGCGCGGGCAGGCAGATGTCGCGCAGATACTCGGCCCGCGTGCCCGTCCAGCCGGGGGGCAGCGCATGGGCGCCGAGAAAGGTGGTGCGGATCCGCACCGGGCGCAGCTGCCCCAGCCGCCGTGCCACCCGCAGCATGCGCAGTTCGGTGTCCTGATCGAGCCCGTAGCCGGACTTGATCTCCACCATGCTGACGCCTTCGGACAGCATCGCGTCGAGCCGGGGCAGCGCCTGCGCGATCAGATCCGCCTCTGACGCCTCCCGGGTCGCGCGGACGGTGGCGGCGATGCCGCCGCCCTGCCGTGCGATCTCCTCGTAAGAGGTGCCGGTCAGCCGCAGTTCGAATTCCGCCGCGCGCGAGCCGCCGTAAACCAGATGGGTGTGACAGTCGATCAGCGCCGGCGTGACCAGCCGCCCCTCCAGCGCCGTGGCGGGCCAGTTGGCATAGCTGTCGGGCAGGTCGGCCTCTGGCCCCACCCAGCGGATCATTCCATCTTCCAGCGCCACGGCGCCAGCGGGGATCAGCCCGTATCCCGCAGCCCCGTCCAGCGTGACGAGGGTGCCCCCGCGCAGCAGCCTTCTGTCTGTCATGTCGATTCTCCCGGCTTGTCCCTCATTATGTCTAGACAATATAAATCCTGTCAATCGAGGCCTTGCCCCCCTGCCCGTTCCGCGCACCGGGTGATCAATTTTCAGGCAGAGGGGCTCTGTTCCTGTGCGCTTGGGCGGGCAAAGGAGAGAAGAGGGGGCTCTGCCCCCGTCCGCGTGCCGCGGACTCCCCCGGGATATTTGCCGCCGATGGAAATCAGGGGCTGCGGGCGCCGGGGCCGCGATTGGTCAGCAGAGGCTTGCGGGCGCGCGGCACCTCGCCATACTTGGCGCCATCCTTTCCCCTCAGCGGCAGTTCCGGAGGCCGGCCCATGGCACGCAGCGACAAACTCAAGCTTGGCACATTTGTCTATACATTCGGCTTCCATCCCGCCGCGTGGCGCCATCCGGGCAGCGACGTGCGCGGCGCCAATGATCTGTCGCATCTGATCAAGGTGGCGAAACTCTCTGAAGCGGCCAAGCTCGACTTCATGTTTTTCGCCGACAGCCCCGCCGCCTCCGTGGGGGCGCCCGAGGCGCTGGCGCGCCAGCCCACCAAGATGAACCGGTTCGAGCCGATCACCGCCATCACCGCGCTGTCGCAGCACACCGATCGGCTGGGCTTTGTCGCCACCGCCTCCACCTCGTATTATGAGCCTTACAACATCGCGCGGCTTTTCGGGTCGGCGGATCACATCTCGGGCGGGCGGATGTGCTGGAACGTCGTGACCTCTGACCATGACGAGACCGGCTACAATTACAACCGCGACGGGCTGCCGCCGCATTCCGAACGCTATGAGCGCTGCGAGGAATTTGTCGATGTGGTGTTCGGGCTGTGGGACAGTTTCGAGCCGGATGCGCTGCTGCTGGACCGCGAGAGCGGGCTTTATCATGACAAGGACAAGCTGCACCTGCTGAACCATGTCGGCAAACATTTTCAGGTGCGCGGCCCGCTGAACATGGCGCGCAGCCCGCAGGGCCGCCCCGTGATCGCGCAGGCGGGCGGGTCCGAGCCGGGGATGGAGCTTGCCGCGCGCACCGCCGAGATGGTGTTCTCGCTTGCCTCAAATATCGACCGCAGCCGCGCCTTTTACGCCAATGTCAAAGCGCGCATGGCCAGATATGGCCGGGCCGAGGAGGATCTGAAGATCATGCCGGGGATCGTGCTCAACGTGGGCGCGACCGAGGCCGAGGCCGAGGCCCGCGCGCAGCAGCTTGTCGACCTGATGCATCCCGATGTGGGCCTGCTGATGCTGCAAGAGTTTCTGGAGACCGACCTGCACGGCGCCGATCTGGACCGGCCCTTCCCCATTGACCGGATGCCCGAACGCGCCAAGGGATCGCAGGCGCTGTTCGAGGAGCTGAAGGAGTTCGTGACCAAGGGCCACACCCTGCGCGAGCTGATCACCCATTACGCGCGCCGCCATACCGGCAACGGCATCACCGGCACCCCGGCGCAGATCGCGGACTTCATGGAGGAATGGTTCGAAACCCGCGCCGCCGACGGCTTCATCCTGATGTGTCCGACCCTGCCCGCCGCGCTGGAGGATTTCACCACGCTGGTGGTGCCGGAACTGCAGCGGCGCGGGCTGTTCCGCACCGAATACGAGGCGCGCACCCTGCGCGGCAATCTCGGGATTTCCGAGCCCGCCAACCGCTACACCGCCGCGCGCGGCTGATCGCGGGGGCGGGTCCGTCTCGCGCCGGGTCCGCCCTCGTCTTCGGGAAAAACGCAGGCTTCGCGCAAGATGGGCGCGGGACCACGGAACCAAACGCAGGCAGGCAGGTTGGGCGCTCATGACCCATATCATTTTTTCATCCCCCAGATGACCCGCACCCCCCAGTTTGCCGATCCCGTCCTGCGCGTCAGCATGGTGGCTCTGGCCACCGTCGCTGTCCTTGTCGGGCTGAAGCTGGCCGAAAACATCTTTGCGCCGCTGCTGCTGGCGATCATCACCGGGGTGATCTTTGCCCCGCTGGCGGATCGGGTGGAGCGGCTGGGACTGCCGCGCGGCGTCACCGCCACGCTGCTGATCGTGGTGATCTTCTTCAGCGTCGCGGCGCTCGGCTTTCTGGCCGAGCCCTATATCACCGCCGCCATCGACCGGATCCCGACGGTGAAGTTCGAAATCCAGAAACTGATGTTCGAATACCGCGACCTGATCCGCGGCATCGACGAGGTGGAGGAGGCGATCGGCGCCGCCCGGGAGGAGGCCGATGCCACCTCCGAGGCGATGCCCACCATGACCGACGCGCTGATGTTTGCGCCGGTGGTCGTGGCGCAGATCCTCGTCTTTGTGGGCGGGCTGTTCTTTTTCCTGCTGACCCGCGCCAGCATCTACAACTGGCTGGCCCATCGCATCGGCAACAACACCGAAACCGCGATGATCCTTGACCGGTTCTGCAATGCCGAAGCGGCGGTGGCGCGGTATTTCGCGATGATCTCCATGATCAATGCCGGGCTGGGTCTGGTGGTGGGCGCCGCGCTGGCCGCGACCGGCATGCCCGGGGCGCCGATCTGGGGCATCGCCGCGGCGCTGCTGAATTTCGTGCTGTATCTGGGGCCCGCCGCGATGGCGGTGGGGCTGCTGCTGAACGGCATCGTGGCCTTTGACGGCTTCATGAGCTTCGTGCCCATGGCGATCTATCTCGGCTGCAACATGGTGGAGGCGCAGTTCGTCACGCCGCAGCTGGTGGGCAAGCATATCCGCATCAATCCCTTCCTGATCTTTGTCGCGCTGATCTTCTGGCTGTGGTTCTGGGGTCCGCTCGGCGGCATCATGGCCATTCCGATCACGGTGATCCTGCTGAAGCTCTTCGACATCATCGGCGAGGCCCCGATCCGCAACGGCTGACCCCTTCGCCTATGCCAAGACTCAAAAGGCCCGCCGCACTGGCGGGCCTTTCTGCATCCGCTCACACGCGGCGGTGCCAAGGCATCTGCGGCAAAAAGAAAGACCCCGTCCGGGGAGGGACGGGGCCTTGGTAATTCCCGGGCCACATGAGGGAAGTCGGGACAGGGGGGTAACCCGGGGATCAGGGACAGGACTTTGTGTGTCCTTGCCCCTATAACCCCCGGAGCGCGCGGCGGTTCCGCAAGTTTCTCAAAAATTTTCACCGCCCGGAATCATCGCTCCGGCCTGGGCTGCGCTGGCCTCCGCCGCAGCGGGGTCGGGCTCTGCCGCGTCGCGGATCTGGGGCATCTGCGCCTCCAGTTCCTCGTTCAGCTGTGCCCCCAGCAGGGTGACCAGCGCGCTGATATAGAACCACATCAGCAGCGCCACGACCGCCCCCAGCGAGCCATAGACCTCGTTCAGCGAACCGAAGTTGCGCACATAGATCGCAAGCGCCAGCGATCCCGCAGCCCAGCCCAGCACCGCCAGCACCGCGCCCGGCGTCGCCCAGCGCATCCGCGACCGGGTCCGCTTGCGGTTGGGGCCGTAGCGATAGACCAGCGCGATGGCGAGATAGATCACCGCCAGCAGCACCAGCCATTTGACGGCTTCCACTGCCACCTCGACGCTGGCAGGCAGCCCGACGAAGGACAGCAGCGCCGGCACCACGACCACGGCGGCAAAGGCCAGCAGCGCGACCAGCACCAAAAGCGCTGTCATGCCATAGGCCACCGCCACCCGCCGCACGGGATTGGCGCGGTGCGGCATGCCGCAGACGGCGTTCAGCCCGCGGATCAGCGCCGCGACCGAAGCCCGCGCCGACCAGATCGCCAGCACGATCGACAGGATCGAGGCCCATTTCAGCGTGGATTCATTGGCAGAGATCAGCTGCGTGACCTGTGTCGACAGCAGCTCATAGGCCGCTTCCGGCACCACCTCGGTCAGCAGCTCCATCTGTTCGGATATGGCCACCGGATCGGCCCAGTAGCCCCAGATCGCGATGACCGCCGCCATGGCCGGAAACAGCGACAGGAACGCGTAAAAGCCGACCCCCGCCGCGATCAACCCCAGATTGCGCTCGTCCATCTGGATGTAGGTGCGCCAAAGCGCCCGCATCCAGCCCTGCGCGCCGATCGACCGTGTTTCCAGCCGGTGCTGCGGCGCTGCTCCCGTGCCTTGGCTGTGCGGCTCCGTTTCCGTCATGGCGTTCCCCTATCAGATGCAATGCCGCCCCGGTGGCTGCGGTGCGGCATGATTTCAACCTTTAATTAAGGCGCGCCCGGCAAAGGTCACCCCTGACAGCCGTGGCAGGCCCGGACAGACGGCGCGAGTCGGGCCGGAGCTGCAGGCCGCAATGCCCGCGCAGAGCATGAAAGGATGCCCGATGCCCCAGCCCCGCCTGCCCCGGATCGCGCTGCAGATCGTGCTGCTGCTGACCTATCTGCTGGTGCTGGTGCTGGCCGGAACGCCCCCCGCCCATGCCCTTGCGGCGCAAGGAACCACGCGGCCTGTCGCGGCGTTGGAACCGGGTAATTCATCGGAGAACAGACCCCGTGCCCCCATCCAAGATCTGCGTGATCCTGAACGAGAAATCCGGCGCTCATGCGGACGGGGACCAGCGCCGCGCCCGCCTTGAACAGCTTCTGGAGGAAGCGGGGCTGGATGCCCAGATCCACTGCCTGACGCCGGATCTGTCGATCCTCGACAGCGCCCGCAAGGCGGCGCGCGACAGCGGCTGCGCCATGCTGGTGGCGGCGGGCGGGGATGGCACCATCGGGGCCGTCGCCTCGGTCTGTCATGAAGTGGGCCTGCCCATGGGCGTGATCCCTCAGGGCACCTTCAATTATTTCGCCCGCGGGCTCGACATCCCCGAGGATATGGAAGGCGCGGTGCAGGTGCTGGCCACGGGCGTGCTGCGCGACCTGCCTCTGGGCGAGGTGAACGGCAAGATTTTCCTCAACAATGCCAGCCTTGGCATCTATCCGATGATCCTGCGCACCCGCGAAGGCGTCTATCAGCGCTGGGGCCGGTCGCGCGTGGCCGCCTACTGGTCGGTGATCCTTGCGCTGGCGGGCTATCGCCGCCCGCTCATGATGCGCGCCCGCATCGACGGGCAGGAGCAGCTGCTGCGCACGCCCTTGGCCTTTGTCGCCAACAGCGCCTATCAGCTGGACCAGTTCAATCTGGACGGGGCCGAGGAGATCCGGAAGGGCCGCTTCGTGCTGCTGACCTCCAAGGGGGCGCGGCGCGGCGATCTGGTGCGGGCGGCGGCGCGGCTGGCCACCGGCACCGCGCAGCGCGGCGAGGATTTCAACATCGTGGCCGCGCAGGAAATCGTGCTGGAAACCCGCAGGCGCCGCGTTCTGGTGGCGCGCGACGGCGAAAAGGAGGTGATGACCTCCCCCATCACCTTCCGCCTGCGCGATACCCCGTTGCGTGTGGCCGTGCCTGCGGGCGACACTGCGGCATGATCCGCATCGCCCATATCTCTGACCTGCATTTTGGACGCACCTCGCCCGAACTGCTGCTGCCGCTGGTCACCGCGCTTAACGCCGCCAAGCCCGATCTGGTGGCGGTGACCGGCGATTTCACCCAGCGCGCCCGGCGCAGCCAGTATCGCGCCGCGCGCGGCTTCCTTGACCGGCTGCGCGCCCCGTGGATGGCGGTGCCCGGCAATCACGACGTGTCGCTGGACAATCTGTGGCTGCGCTTCATGCGGCCCTATGGCCGCTACCGGCGCTATATCTGCAACGACATGATGCCCACGCACCAGCAGGAGGGGCTGTGTGTCGTGGGGCTCAACACCGTAGACCGGTTCCGCTGGCAACGCGGGCGGGTGCGCTGGCTGCAGATGCGGCAGGCCTGCCGCATCTTCTCCCAGTCCGAAGGCGTGAACGTGGTGCTGGCGCATCACCCTTTCGAGCAGGACGAGGATGTGGAGAAATCGCTGATGCGCGATGCCGAACGCGCCATCGAGCGGCTGTCGGACTGCGGCGCGCATCTGGTGCTGAGCGGGCATCTGCACCGCTGGCGCACCGAACCGTTCCTGTCCCGCAAGAACCACGCGCAGGTGCTGCAGGTGCATGTGGGCACCGGCCTGTCGACCCGGCTGCGCGGTCAGGAAAACGACTTTGCCGTGCTGGACATCGCGCATCCGGACATCACCGTGCGCCGCATGGTCGCCCGCGGCGGGCGCTTTGTCGAAGACAGCGCGCGGCGCTTCACCTTCGGCGATCAGGGCTGGCATAGCGCGGCCTGAGCGGAACCGCGCCCGCACAGAAGCGTTTCCCTGTCATGACACCATCCTGAAAGGAGCCCGTCATGACCGCCCCCCAGCCCCGGAATCCCGACCGCCCCGCCCCCTCCTCCACAAAACGGGAAGTGCGCGCCGGTCCCGGCGACGCAGGCGCCAGCGACCGGCCCACGCCATTGCCCCACGCTCCGCGCGAGCGCGACAGGGGACGGCGGGGCGTGATCCTGCTTCTGGTTCTGGTGCTTCTGGCCGGGCTGGCGCTGATCCTGCGCGGCCCGCTGGGCTGAGCCGAAAGGTTCAGATCGCGCCCAGCACCAGCATCGGCACCAGCACGGCGGCGGCCACCACCGCCGCGCCCAGCACCGCGAACAGCCCGTCCCGCACCAGCAGCCCGGTGGCAAAGCTCAGCACCGCGCCGCCAAGGATCGAGGACGAGAACGGCACCAGTTCCAGAAAGGGCATCGCCGCGCCGCAAAGCAGGCAGGCCCCCTGCAGCACCTTGCGCATCGGCAGCGCGGTCAGCACCCGCAGCCGCGCCCGCGCGTTGCGGTCCAGCCAGTCGGTGACGCGGCGCAGCTTCTTCAGCGCCTGCCGCGCCCGGTCGCCGCGAAAACTGCGGTCCATGATGAAATCCGGCAGCCACAGATGATCGCGTGACACCAGCATCTGTCCGGAGATAAACGCGATGGTCAGGCCGCAGATCGAGGAAAACAGCGGAATCCCCGACAGCGGCGACACCACCAGCAGCGCGGGCACCATCAGCGCAGGCAGAAACGACCGCTGGCCGAAGCTTTCGATCAGCGCGCGCACGCTGACCTTCGGCCCCTGCGCCGCCTGCTCCATCCGGTCAACAATCTCTCCCACCGGGCGATCCGCCGGGGTTGCGGGTCCGCCGCGTGTCATGCTGTGCATCCTGTCCGTCTCCGCGGTCCCGATCTGTCTGGCCAAAGACGCGCGGACCCCTGCCGCGGTTCCACCGGCGCCAGACCCCGACCAGAGGCCGGGGTCCGGGTCACGGTCATTCGGCGGCAGCGCGGCGGGGCAATACCCAGCCGGGCCGCGGATAATGGCAGGTATAGCCGTTGGGGAAGCGTTCCAGATAATCCTGATGTTCCGGTTCCGCCTCCCAGAAGGCGCCTGCGGGCTCGACCTCGGTCACGACGCGGCCCGGCCAGATCTCGGAGGCCTCCACATCGGCGATGGTGTCCAGCGCCACGGATTTCTGCGTCTCGTCAAGGTAGTAGATCGCCGAGCGGTAGCTCAGGCCCAGATCATTGCCCTGACGGTTCAGCGTGGTCGGATCGTGGATCTGAAAGAAGAACTCCAGCAGGCGCCGGTAGCTCGTTGCCTCCGGGTCAAAGGTGATCTCGATCGCCTCGGCATGGGTGCCGTGATTGCGATAGGTCGCGTTTTCCACATCGCCGCCGGTATAGCCCACGCGGGTTGACACCACCCCCGGCAGCTTGCGGATCAGATCCTGCATGCCCCAGAAACAGCCCCCGGCCAGAATTGCGCGTTCGGTCATGCCACATCCTCCACCTGATCCAGCCAGGCGCCATAGCCTTCGGCTTCCATGTCGTCGCGATGCACGAAACGCAGCGCGGCAGAATTGATGCAGTAGCGCAGTCCGCCCCGGTCCGCCGGACCATCTGGAAAGACATGGCCCAGATGGCTGTCGCCATGGGCCGAGCGCACTTCGGTGCGGATCATGCCATGGGTCATGTCGCGCAGTTCCTGCACATGCGCGGGCTCCAGCGGCTTGACGAAGCTGGGCCAGCCGCAGCCGGATTCATATTTGTCCGAGGAGGCGAACAGCGGCTCTCCGGACACGATGTCCACATAGATGCCCGGCTCCTTGTTGCCCAGATAGGCGCCGCTTCCCGGGCGTTCGGTGCCGTTCTGCTGGGTGACGCGGTATTGCTCCGGGTCGAGTGCTGCAATCGCATCGGGGTCTTTGTGATATGTCGCCATGGGCTCCCTCCGAGTCAGTCTCCCCCCTAGATGGGGTGCGCAATCCGGTTTTCAAAGCCTGTTACACCGCCCCCGCGCGGGCGTGAAGCGGCAGCAGGCCCGCGTGCCACCGGCGAGGCTCCGCCGCCGCGATCCGGCCATTTCGGCGAACCGCCGCCGCCGCCCGGGGCCAAGGGATCCGAACCGGCGCGCCGCGCCTTATCTACTCATGACACCGGGGCTGGTCCCGGACCCGCAGACCCGCAGCCCATTCGCAAGGAGTTGCCCATGACCATCCGCATGACGACCAAGTTCGGCCTCGCCGTCCTGACCGCCGCCACGCTGTCCGGCGCCGCCATCGCGCAGGAGGCCGGGACCGACACCCGCAGCCCGTCCATCCCGGACGAGCCCGCCGCCACCGCGCCCGAAAACGAAACCTCCCTGCCCGGCGGCGGCATCGCCGCAGGCCCCAGCACCACGGCGGATCTGGCCTCCGACGCGCCCAAAAGCTACGGGCAGCTGATTTCCTCGCTCTACAACGCCGATCTTGCCATGGCCGATGTCGACACGCTGGCCTCCGCCACCGAGGTGCAGACCCGCAGGCTCAGCGATCTGGACGGACAGGCCAAGGAAAGCGAAGTGGCGCTGCAGGACGCGCTGACCGAAGCCACCCCGCAGCTTGACGTGCTGCGCGCCGGGCTTGCCGACAACGACTCCGTCACCCAGACGCTCGAGGCCGAGGGGCTGACGCCCGACAAGGTCATCGGGGTCTATGAAACAGCCGATGGCGCGGTGGAGCTTCTGCTCGACGACCGCGCCTGAGCGCCCCAGTTCCGCGCGCAGGCGCGGAGGCCCGGGACTTGCCTCGTATCCCCGGAAGCCCCCCGTGCGCCCCCGCACGGGGGGCTGTGCCCGGCGCGGTCACCCCTGCGCCAGCCGCGCCACCGCCCAGTGCGCGGCATCGCGCACGGTGTCATCCGCATCCGCGCAAAGCCCCTGCGCCACCTCGCGCAGATCGCCCCGCCCGGAATTGCCGATGGCATAAAGCACGTTGCGCACGAACCGGTCCCGCCCGATGCGCTTGATCGGCGATCCGGAAAACAGCGCCCGGAACCCCGCATCGTCCAGCCGCGCCAGATCGGCCAGCGCCGGGGCACGCAGATCATCGCGGGCATGATATTTGATCTCCGCCGCCTGCTCCGCGAACTTGTTCCACGGACAGGCGGCCAGACAGTCGTCGCAGCCATAGATGCGGTTGCCCAGAAGCGGGCGCAGATCCTCCGCCACCGGCCCCGCATGTTCGATGGTCAGATAGGAAATGCAGCGCCGCGCATCCAGCTGATAAGGCGCGGGAAAGGCATCGGTGGGACAGGCGTCCAGACAGGCGCGGCAGCTGCCGCAGTGATCCCGCTCCGCCCCGTCCACCGGCAGGGCGAGCGTGGTGAAGATCGAGCCCAGAAAGAACCACGAGCCCAGATCGCGGCTGACCAGATTGGTGTGCTTGCCCTGCCAGCCCAGCCCCGCCGCCTGCCCCAGCGGCTTTTCCATCACCGGCGCCGTGTCGACAAAGACCTTGATCTGCGGCGCCTCGGCCTCTGCCGCCGCCATCAGCCAGCGCCCCAGCCGCTTCAGCCGCTTCTTGACCACATCATGATAATCGCGGTTCTGGGCATAGACCGACACCGCCGCCCGCTCGGGCCGCGCCAGAACGGCGCGCGGATCATGGTCGGGGCCGTAGTTTTCCGCCAGCATGATCACCGACCGCGCCTCGGGCCAGAGCGCGGTGGGATCGCCGCGCCAGCCGGTGCGCTCCGCCATCCAGCCCATCTGGCCATGGCGCCCCGCCGCCAGAAACTCCGCCAGCCGCTCCGCGACCTGCGGCACGTCGCCGGGACGGCAGATGCGGCAGGACGAAAACCCCACCGCCCGTGCCTCTTCCACCAGCCGCGCCTTCAGATCGTCGTGCTGTCCTTGCTCGTTCATCTTGCCCCTAAACTCCGGGGGTGAATTGGCGCAGCCAAGAGGGGGCAGAGCCCCCTGCCCCCCTCGGGATCAGAAATCCAGATCGGCGTAATGCGCGGGCGGCGGGAAGCCCGGCACCTGATCGGCAAGGATCGCGCGGAAGGCCGGGCGCGACTTGATCTTGGCATACCAGTCCTTCACCGCCGCAGAGCGGTTCCAGTCCACATCCGAGATATAGTCCAGCGAGGACAGATGCGCTGCCGCGGCAAAATCCGCCAGCGTCATCACATCCCCCGCCAGCCAGCGCCGGTGGTCCAGCAGCCATGCGAGGTAATCAAGGTGATACTTGATCGCCTTGGCCCCGGCCTTGACGTTGCCGGAATCAGGAAAGCCCGCCTTCATGATCTTCTTGTTCACCCGCTCGTAGAGCAGTTTCGAGGTGACCTCGTGGTGAAATTTGTCATCAAACCAGCCGACCAGCCGCCGCACCTCGAACCGCGCATCGGCAGAGCGCGGCATCAGCGCGGGCTCGGGGTATTTCTCTTCGAGCCATTCGCAGATGGCGGCACTTTCCGCCATGGTCTTGCCGTCGATCTTCAGCACCGGCACCTTGGCCGCCGGGTTGCGGCGCAGGAAGTCGGCGTCCTTTTCCCAGTAGCGTTCGTCGATCAGTTCGCATTCGATCTTCTTCTCGGCGAGGCTCAGGCGAACCTTGCGGCAGAAGGGCGAGAGCGGCACATGATAAAGCTTGGCCATGGGCAAGAGGTCTTCCGAAGGTTTGGGAGAAACGTGTTTCCCCTGTTTGACGCGAATTGCTGCGGGTTTCAACAGCAAGGGGGCTCTGCCCCCTCTTGGCTTCGCCAATTCACCCCCGGAGTTTGCCGGGCAAGATGAAGCCTTACTGGAAGCAGGCGGCGCGACCGTCGCGGTCGATGGTGGCGGCGCCGTCCCGGATCTGGGCGGCGCGGCGTTCGACAAAGGCCGAAGGCCGCGCGGCGGACCGGTCCTTGGGATCGGGCAGGATCGCGGCGAGCCGCGCGGCCTGAACGGCGGTCAGATCCGCGGCTGCCACGCCGAAATAATGCCGGGCGGCGGCCTCGGCCCCAAAGACGCCATCGCCGAATTCCGCCACGTTGAGATAGACCTCGAGGATGCGGCGCTTGGGCCAGAGCGCTTCCACCAGCGGGGTCATCATCGCCTCCAGCGCCTTGCGCGGCCAGCTGCGCCCCTGCCAGAGCCAGACATTCTTGACCACCTGCTGGCTGATCGTTGAGGCGCCGCGCCGCCCGCCCGAGGCGATGGCGGCGCGGATGGCGCGCATGTCGAATCCCCAATGGGTGCAGAAATTGGCATCCTCCGCCGCCACCAGCGCGCGCAGCAGGACCGGCGCCACCTCTTCGGCGTCCACCCAGATATAGGCGACCGGCGCGTCGAGCCTGCGGGTTTCCATCCACATATAGGGGGTGCCGGGCGGGTTCACCACGCGATAGGCCAGCACCGCCAGCACCATCAGCAGCACGCCCGCCAGCGCGGCCAGCACCAGACGGCGCAGCAGCCGGGCCCGTCCGCCACGGCGGCGCGCCGGAGGCGGGGAGGATGCGGCTTTCGAGCCTGATCTGGAAGAGCGTGTGCGTTGGGCCATGTGGTCCGATCTACATGGCCACAGGCCGCGAATAAAGCCTGCGATGGGTGGGGAAGCCGCGGGGTCCCTGTCCCCGCGGACGGCTCCGCGTCCACGCAGGACAACGGTCCGATACTCCCCCATACCCTGGGAACTGGTGCCCACTCACTACCGAACGGGCCGCCCGGCGGGACCAAGGCGGCTGTTCCGATCATATCAGAGAGAAGGGCCATTCCGGCAAGAAAATATGTCAAAATTGTGCAAAAGGATGAGATTCGGTCGCAATGGGTCCGCTGGCCGAGACTTGGAGCGGGCGCAGGGATCGGCAAGGAACCGCTTGGCCGTTCGGGCCGTTGGTTCTGGCAGGCTCTGCCGCGCGTGGCGGATGCTGCTGTATTCTTTAAAGGAAAGGTTCGCTCGTGATGTTCAGCCTGTTTTCCCGCCCCGCCTCCGCCACCCTCGTGACCGCCAGCCTGCTGGCCTGTGCCAGCGCCCTGCCGGTCGCGGCGCAGACCGCCTCGCCCACGCCGCCCGCAGCCGCGCAGGCGCCCGACTCACCCGGGGCCCGCCCCTCCCCGATGGGCGAAGCGCATCGGCCCGGCTCCATGTCCCCGCATGCCGGGATGTCGCCGCATGGCAGGCATCACGGCGAGCGGTCGCGCGGCGCCGAGGTGAAGGTGGATTTTGGCGGCGGGCGCAAACTGCACCTGAGCTGTGGCGACACGCCGGTGGACGCCTGCCTGCGCGCCGCGCAGCCGCTGGCGGAGATGGTGTCGGAGGCCGAGCCGGTGCCGCATCACCCCGCCATGTCCGGCCACATGGGGCCCAAAGGCCCGAAAGGTCCGAAGCCCGAGGATCGCGGCCCCGAGGCGCCACGCCCCTGAGCCCCGTCCCAAAAAAGAGGGCCCCGCAAGGGGCCCTCAGATCGCGCCACGGCTGAGCAGGCCCGCGTTATTCCGCAGGCACCGCCACGTCCTGCTCGAAGCCGAGCGGATGGGTGATCTTGTTCAGCATCTCCTTCGGGCAGACCTGCAGGAAATGGCCGCGCTCGCTGTCCCAGTGCTGCAGGATGTCCTGCGCGCGGCGGCTGCCGGTTTCACGCAGGTGGCGTTCGATCAGCCCGCGCAGTTCCGCTTCCCAATGGTCCACAGTCACCGGGCAGGTGACGAGGCTTTCCATGTTCATCAGATCGCCCGCCATGCCTTCGGGATCATAAAGATAGGCCATGCCCCCGGTCATGCCCGCGCCGAAATTGGCGCCGATCGGGCCAAGGATCACCGCGACCCCGCCGGTCATGTATTCGCAGCCGTTCGATCCGCAGCCTTCGACCACCACCTTCGCGCCGGAGTTGCGCACGGCGAAGCGTTCGCCCGCCTTGCCCGCCGCGAAGAGATAGCCATCGGTGGCGCCGTAAAGCACGGTATTGCCGATGATGGTGTTGTCCTCCGCCTTGAGCGGCGACATCATCGGCGGACGCACCACCACGGTGCCGCCGGACAGACCCTTGGCCACATAGTCATTGGCATCGCCCGACACCTCGATCTTCAGGCCCGGCGCCGCGAAGGCGCCCAGCGACTGACCCGCAGAGCCGGTCAGCTTCACATGCAGGTGGTCGGGCTGCAGCGCGTTGCGCATCCCGAACTTGCGCACGATATGGCTGGAGGTGCGGGTGCCGACGGTGCGGTGGGTGTTCTGCACCGCATAGCTCAGCTGCATCTTCTCGCCATCTTCAAGGAAGCGCGCGGCATCGCGCACGATCTCGGCATCCAGCGTGTCGGGCACCATGTTGCGCGGCTTGTCGCGGTTGTAGACGATGTCATCGGCGCCATCGACGCGGATCAGCAGCGGGTTGAGGTCGAGATCGTCCAGATGCTCCGCCCCACGGCTGACCTGCCGCAGCAGATCGGCACGGCCGATCACGTCATTCAGGCTGCGCGCCCCGATGGAGGCGAGGATCTCGCGCACCTCGGTGGCGTAGAAGGTGATGAGGTTCACCACCTTTTCCGCATTGCCGGTGAACTTGGCGCGCAGGCTTTCATCCTGCGTGCAGACGCCCACGGGGCAGGTGTTGGACTGGCACTGGCGCACCATGATGCAGCCCATGGCGATCAGCGCGGCGGTGCCGATGCCATATTCCTCGGCCCCCAGCATCGCGGCCATCACGATGTCGCGCCCGGTGCGCAGGCCACCATCGGTGCGCAGCGTCACGCGGTCGCGCAGCTTGTTCATCGCCAGAACCTGATGCGCCTCGGTCAGGCCCATCTCCCACGGCAGGCCCGCATGTTTGATCGAGGTGGCGGGCGACGCGCCGGTGCCGCCGTTATGGCCGGAAATCAGGATGATGTCCGCCTTGGCCTTGGCCACGCCCGCCGCGATGGTACCAACCCCGGAGGAGGCCACCAGCTTGACCGTCACCTTGCAGCGCGGGTTGATCTGCTTCAGGTCGTAGATCAGCTGCGCCAGATCCTCGATCGAATAGATGTCGTGATGCGGCGGCGGCGAAATCAGCGTCACGCCTTCGGTGGAATGACGCAGACGCGCGATCAGCTTGGTGACCTTCATGCCGGGCAGCTGGCCACCCTCGCCGGGCTTGGCGCCCTGCGCGACCTTGATTTCAAGCTCTTCGCAGTGGTTGAGATATTCCGCCGTCACGCCGAACCGGCCCGACGCCACCTGCTTGATCTTGGCCGAGGGGTTGTCGCCATTGGGTTCGGGCACAAAATGTGCCGGATCCTCGCCGCCCTCGCCGCTGTCGGACTTGGCGCCGATGCGGTTCATGGCGACGTTCAGCGTCTTGTGCGCCTCCGGGCTCAGCGCGCCAAGGCTCATCCCCGGCGTCACGAAACGCTTGCGGATGGAGGTGATGCTTTCCACCTCTTCCAGCGGCACGGGTTCTGCCAGCGGCTTGAAATCCAAGAGGTCGCGCAGATGGATCGGCGGGTTGGCCCGCATCGCCTTGGAATAGGTCTTCCACAGCTCGTAGCTGGCCTTGTTGCAGGCGGCCTGCAGCAGATGCATGTTCTGCGCGCCCCAGGCATGGGTCTCGCCGGACTTGCGCGCCTTGTAGAAGCCGCCGATGGGCAGCACGTCGCGCCCGCCACGGAAGCCAAGCCCGTGCACCTCTTCGGCCTTCTGCTGGATGCCATGCACGCCGATGCCGGAAATCCGGCTCAGCATGCCGGGGAAATATTCCGCCACCATGGCACGGCTCAGCCCCACCGCCTCGAAGTTCAGGCCGCCGCGATAGGAGGAGATGACAGAGATCCCCATCTTCGACATGATCTTCAGCAGACCGGCGTCGATGGCCTCGCGGTAGCGCGCGACATTGTCGGTCAGCGACCCGTCCAGCAGGCCACGGTCGATGCGGTCGGCAAGGCTGTCTTCGGCCAGATAGGGGTTCACGATGGTCGCGCCGCAGCCCACCAGCACCGCGAAATAATGCGGATCGATACATTCCGCCGAGCGCACGCCCAGCGAACAGAAGGTGCGCAGGCCCTTCTTGGTCAGCCACGAATGCACCGCCGAGGTGGCAAGGATCATCGGCATCGCCACCTTGTCCTCGGACTGGTGGTGATCGGTCAGCACGATGTGACCGCCGCCGGAGCGCACGGCATCCTCGGCCTCGGCCCGGATCCGCGCCAGCCCGTCGCGCAGCGCGCCCTCGCCGCCATTGGCGGGGAAGGTACAGTCGATTTCCACCAGACCGGCGTTGAAATGCTTCACCAGCTCGTCGAACTGCGTGTTGGCGACAAAGGGGCTGTCCAGCACGAGGATCTCGGTCTGGGAGGAGGATTCATCCAGCACGTTCTTGAGGTTGCCGAACCGCGTCTTCAGCGACATCACGCGGAATTCGCGCAGGGAGTCGATGGGCGGGTTGGTCACCTGGCTGAAGTTCTGGCGGAAGAAATGCGACAGCGGGCGGTATTTCTTCGACAGCACCGCCGAAGGCGTGTCATCGCCCATGGAGGCGAGCATCTCCTTGCCGTCCTCCGCCATCGGCGCCAGCGCCTGTTCCAGTTCCTCGATCGTGTAGCCTGCGGCGATCTGGCGGCGGCGCAGTTCGGATCCGGCAAACAGCGGCTTTTCCGACACCTTGCCCAGCACGTCGTCCAGTTCGACGATCTTGCCCACCCATTCGCCGAAGGGCTGGCTGGCGGCCAGACGGTCCTTGATCTCGGTATCGTGGTAAAGCTTGCCCTCTTCCATATCCACGGCGATCATCTGGCCCGGCCCAAGCGCGCCCTTTTCGCGCACCGACCCTTCGTCGACCGGCACCATGCCCGCCTCGGATCCCGCGATCAGCAGGCCGTCACCGGTCACGACATACCGCATGGGGCGCAGGCCGTTGCGGTCAAGCCCGCCACAGACCCAGCGGCCATCGGTCATGGCCAGCGCCGCCGGGCCGTCCCACGGTTCCATCACCGAGTTGACGTAGGAATACATGTCCAGCCACGCCTGCGGCAGTTCCACCGCCTGCTTGGACCACGCTTCGGGGATCAGCATGGTCTTGGCCATGGGGGCGTTGCGGCCCGCGCGCACCAGCACCTCGAACACCGCATCCAGGGCTGCGGAATCCGACGCCCCCGACGCGATGATCGGCTTGATGTCTTCGGCCATCTCTCCGAACGTGGCCGAGGCCATGCGGATTTCGTGGCTTTTCATCCAGTTGGTGTTGCCCTTGATCGTGTTGATCTCGCCGTTATGCGCCAGCATGCGGAACGGCTGGGCCAGCCACCATTGCGGGAAGGTGTTGGTGGAATAGCGCTGGTGATAGATCGCGAAGGCGGATTCGAACCGCGCATCCATCAGGTCGGGGTAGAACACCGCCACCTGTTCGGCCAGCATCATGCCCTTGTAGATGATCGACCGGCAGGACAGCGAAGCGATGTAAAGCCCGTTGATCCCCGCCGCCGTCGCCGCCTTTTCGATGCGGCGCCGGATCACATACAGTTCGCGCTCAAAGGTCTCTTCGTCGATGCCCTTGGCGTTGGAGATCAGGATCTGCTCGATCTCGGGGCGCGTGGCGTTGGCCTTTTCGCCAAGGCAGTCGACATTCACCGGCACATGCCGCCAGCCATAGATGTAATGGCCCATGCGCAGCACTTCGGTTTCCACGATGGTCCGGCAGGTTTCCTGTGCGGCAAAATCCGTGCGCGGCAGGAACACCTGCCCCACCGCCATCAGCTCGTCCTTGCGCGGCGCGTGGCCGGTGCGGTCGATCTGATCGTAAAAGAAGCTGACCGGGATCTGCACATGGATGCCCGCGCCGTCACCGGTCTTGCCATCGGCATCCACGGCACCACGGTGCCAGATCGCCTTGAGCGCGGTGATCCCCGCCTCGACCACCTTGCGCGACGGCTTGCCGTCGATGGAGACAACAAGACCCACGCCGCAGGACGAATGCTCGTGCTCGTCGCGGAACAGGCTGTTCTCTTCCATCCACTTGCGTTTGGTCTCTTCGGCGGCAGCCCAGTTGGCGTCGAAAGTGGTCATGGCTTGATACCTCCATGGCGGGGCCGTGATGCGGCCGGACTAGCGTGGTTCGGCGCGGCTGCGCCGGAATTTCTGGTGGCGCGGGTGCGCCGGTATTCTTCGGTCTTCGGGACCGGGGCTCAGGCCCCGTCGCTTTGCGATCCGAACATCGCGAGGCATTCGGAACGGGTCAGCCGGTCGTGCTGCCCGTCCAGCGCCCAGCTGTCCGGTTTCTTATCGGCAAAAATCTCGCGCTTCAGCGCAAAGCCATTGGCGTCGTCCAGCAGGCCAAGGCAGACCTCATAGGCCCCGGCACCGTCCACGCCTTTGTCGTAACGATACCACAGCACCGAACCGCAGGTCCCGCAGAACGACCGCGTCGCCCAGTCGGAGCTGCGGAAGCTGCGGATGTGCTCGGCGCCCTGCACGTCCAGATCGCCCTCGGCCACATCCGCCGCAAACAGCGCGGATCCCGCCCAGCGACGGCACTGTTCGCAATGACAGACGCCGAAGCTGCCCCAACTCGTCGCGGTGAATCGCACCGCGCCGCACAGACAATGACCGCTTCTGCGTGTCATGGCATGGACCTTTCCGGGTGCGGGTCAGCGGGGCCGACCCAGAGAAACGGACAGAGGCCGTGGCCTCACTCCGCGGCAATCGCCGCCGCGGACTGGAAATCCTTCAGCACCGCCTCGGCGCAGTCGCGACCGTCGCGGATCGCCCAGACCACCAGCGACGCGCCGCGCACGATGTCGCCCACGGCATAGACGCCGGGCAGCGAGGTGCGCCCGCTGGTGAATTCGGCCTTCACCGTGCCCCAGCGTGTCACTTCCAGCTCGGGGCAGCCCCAGAGCGTCGGCAGTTCCTCGGGTTCGAACCCCAGCGCCTTGATGACCAGATCGGCGGGTTCGTCATAGTCGCTGCCGTCGATCAGTTCCGGCGTCTGGCGCCCGGACGCGTCGGGCAGGCCCAGCCGCATCTTCTGCACCACCACCGCTTCGACCGCCGCGTCGCCCTTGAAGCCCTTGGGCGCGGTCAGCCATTCGAAGACCACGCCTTCTTCCTCGGCGTTCTGGGTCTCGCGCTGGCTGCCCGGCATGTTGGCGCGGTCGCGGCGATAGAGGCACTTGACCGAGGTCGCCCCCTGCCGGATCGCGGTGCGCACGCAGTCCATGGCGGTGTCGCCGCCGCCAATGACCACGACCTTCTTGCCCTCGGCGTTCAGCTCGCCGCTTTCGAACTCCGGCACGCTGTCGCCAAAATTGGCCGCGCGGTTGGAGGCGGTGAGATAGTCGATGGCCCGCACGATGCCGCGCGCACCCGCGCCCGGCCCGCCCAGATCGCGGGACTTGTAGACGCCGGTGGCGATGATGACCGCATCATGCTGCGACCGGATCTCGTCAAAGGTGATGTCCTCGCCCACGGCGCAGTTCAGCACGAAGCGCACGCCGCCCGCTTCCAGCTGGGCATTGCGGCGCATCACCACTTCTTTCTCCAGCTTGAAGCCGGGGATGCCATAGGTCATCAGCCCGCCCGCGCGGTCATACCGGTCATAGACCGTGACCTGCACGCCCGCACGGCGCAGCATGTCCGCCGCCGCCAGCCCGCCGGGGCCCGCGCCGATGATGCCCACGCTTTCGGGCCGTTCCACCGCCGGGGCAGCGGGGGTGACCCAGCCGTTTTCCCAAGCGGTGTCAGTGATGTATTTCTCGACCGAGCCGATGGTCACGGTGCCATGGCCCGACTGTTCGATCACGCAATTGCCTTCGCAAAGCCGGTCCTGCGGGCAGATGCGGCCACAGATCTCGGGGAAGGTGTTGGTGGACTGGCTGATTTCATAGGCTTCGCGCAGCCGCCCGGTGGCGGTCAGGTTCAGCCAGTCGGGGATGTTGTTGTGCAGCGGGCAATGGCTCTGACAATAGGGCACGCCGCACTGACTGCAGCGGCTGGCCTGTTCCGCCGCCTTCGCCGCCGCGAACTCGGCGTAGATTTCGTGGAAATCCTCCTTGCGCACATCCGCCGAGCGTTTCTCGGGCATGTCGCGGGCGATCTTCACGAATTTCAGCATGGGTTGCTTTGCCATGACGCCTTGTCTCCAAGCAGATCAGTCGGTGGCGCGTGTTTACTCAAAGCCGCGCCGGAAGAAAAGTCACTCTTACTGACCTATTATGCGTTTATTTTGGAGACACGCCCTCCCCGGTCGCGAAAATCGCGTCAAAATAGGTATCGAACCGGAACCATTTACCTCTTTTCCCCAGAAAACCAAGGGGATATAGCAGACGCCGATAGTCCCCCGGAGAGGCGCTGCGATGCCACTGTCCCAACTCATTATACTCGCCCTGATCCAGGGCATCACCGAATTTCTGCCGATTTCTTCCTCGGGCCACCTGATTCTTCTGCCGAATCTCACTGGGATGGCAGATCAGGGGCAGGTCATCGACGTGGCCGTGCATGTGGGCACGCTGTTCGCGGTGATCCTGTATTTCTGGTCCGACGTGCGCGAGGCTGCCATCGGCACCCTGCGCCTGCTTACGGGCCGTGTCGACACGCCCGGGGCCAAGCTGGCCCTGTGCCTTGCGCTGGCCACCGTGCCGGTGATCGTCGTGGGCCTGATCCTCAAGGTCACCGGGCTTGCCGACATGATGCGGTCGGTCGCGCTGATCGGCTGGACCATGCTGATCTTCGGCATCGTGCTGTGGTGGGCCGACCAGAAGAACCCCGAAATCCGCACCGAAACCGACTGGAGCTTCCGCGACGCGGTCCTGCTTGGCCTGTGGCAGGCGGTGGCGCTGATTCCCGGCACCTCGCGGTCGGGCATCACCATCACCGGCGCCCGCTTCATGGGCTACACCCGGCATGACGCGGCCAAGCTGTCCATGCTGATGTCGATACCCACCATCATCGCCTCCGGCACGCTGCTGGGGCTGGAAGTGGTGGAAACCGCCAACCGGCAGGCTGCGGTGGACGGTGCCATTGCCGCCGGATTCGCCTTCATCTCGGCGCTGCTGGCGCTGACGCTGATGATGCGGCTGCTGCGGTCGGTCAGCTTCACGCCCTATGTGATCTACCGGGTGATCCTTGGCATCATCCTGCTGGTCTATGCCTATGGCTATGCCGGCTCAGACGCGGTGATAGGGGCTGCCGGCTAGGATCGAGGCCGCGCGGTACAGCTGCTCGGCCAGCATCACCCGCACAAGCATATGCGGCCAGACCATGGCGCCAAAGGACAGCGCCATGTCTGCCTGAGCCCGAAGCGCGGGGTCGATCCCGTCGGCCCCGCCGATGACAAAGGCCAGATCCGGCGCGCCCTCGTCGCGCAGCCGGGCCAGCGTGTCGGAAAATTCAGGCGAGCTCATCACCCGCCCGCGTTCGTCCAGCACGCAGATCTTGGCACCGGACGGCAGCGCGCGGCGCAGCAGGTCGGCCTCTGCCGCCATGCCGCCGCCCTTGCGGTCCTCCACCTCATGCACAGTGACCGGGCCAAGCGCCATCGCCCGCCCGGTTCGGTCGAACCGCTTCAGATAGTCGTCGATCAGATCGCGTTCGGGGCCCGCCCGAAGGCGGCCCACCACGCAAAGATGCACCCGCATGACGAAAGGTCAGGCCGGGTTCTGGGTCACCTTGCCCATCGGCATCCACATCTTTTCCAGCTGGTAGAACTCGCGCACCTCGGGACGGAACACATGGACGACCACATCGCCCGTGTCGATCAGCACCCAGTCGCCGGTTTCCTGCCCCTCGATCTTCGAAGGGACACCCAGCTCGTGCTTGAGGTCTTCGACCAGCTTCTGCGACAGCGCAGACACCTGACGGGACGAACGCCCCGAACAGATGACCATATGGTCGCAGACAGACGTCTTGCCGCGCAGATCGATCTGCACGACCTCTTCGGCCTTGTTGTCGTCAAGGCTCCGCAAGATCAGCGCAAGAATGGACTCGCTGGTGACCTCGGGTTGGGTCAGCCCGGTCATGGGCAGGCCCGCATCAGCGGCAGTGGCCGCATCGGCAGTAAGTGACAGGACATTGTCCTCCTTCATGACACGCGCCGAATGTCACCCCGGCGCAGGGCATGGGAAAAAGATAACACCGCAAGGGCCATATCTCAACGGCAGCCCGGACAAAGCCTCCGGCTGCCGCCCCATGGGATTGATCTGACTTGATTTCCTTTTTTCCCAAACCGCCGCAACCGCCGCGACTCGGGCCCGTTTTGCGCCCCTTTCGCTACCGGATCCGGTCCGACAGCCAGCGCAGCAGCGCGTTTTTCTGTGGCCTCAGCAGTTCCAGATGCAGGATGCGCGGCTTGGGCGCATCCGACCACAGCAGTTCCGACGCCTCGAACACCCGTTTGTTGAACTGCGGCGGGAAGACGTAGAATTTCACCTCCGACCGCCACAGCACCTCGCGGAACGAGGGCTGGTCGATCCCCATGCCGGAGACGGCAAAGGTTTCGGCCCAGTCGCGGAAGAAGTCCAGCACGGCGGGCGTCTTGCGATACAGCAGCACGCCGGTGTTGATCTCGGGGAAGGTTTCGGGCAGGTCCAGCGCGATCTTCTTCAGATGGCGCGGGCGGTGCCACAGGATCACCTGCGCGCCGCACATCTCGTATTTGTCGAGCAGATCGAACAGCGAGGACAGATCGGCGCGCACCAGCGTGTCATTGTCCAGAAACAGCGTTTCCTCGAACGGGCTTTCGCCCAGCACGTTGACCTTGGGCCGTTTCAGCCCCTCGGGGATATACAGCGCCTGATCGAATCCGCTCACGTCATCGCCCGGCTTGCACCAGATCGCGGTGCCCAGTCCGGGGTTGGACCGTTTCACGCTGGCCGCAGACCGGCGTGCCACGTCAACATGGTCGCGGCCCCAAGCCACATAGACCACGCCCCGTTGGCTCTGCCTGTTCTGCGTCATGCCATTCTCCGCTGCTGCCCCGCACATAGGCGCGTGCGGCGCCCGTGTAAATCCGTAGCAGCGGCGGCTTGCAAAGCGCGGCATTCCCGCCATGCTGCCCGGAACGGAGGAGCCAGCCATGATCGCCATCATCTTCGAAGTCATCCCCGCCGAGGGGCGCCGGGACGAATATCTCGATATTGCCGCCACCATGCGCCCCATGGTGGAACAGGTCGAAGGCTTCATTTCCGTGGAACGGTTCGAAAGCCTGACCAACCCCGGCAAGCTGCTGTCCATCAGCTTTTTCGAGGATGAGGCCGCCGTGGACCGCTGGCGCGCGCTTTCCGGTCACCGGGGCGCGCAGCGGCGCGGGCGCGAGGGCGTGTTCAGCGATTACCGGCTGAAGGTCTGCCATGTGCTGCGGGATTACGGCATGTTCGACCGCGACGAGGCCCCGCAGGACAGTCTGGCCGAACATGGCTAGGGGTCAGGGGGCGGGCGTTCCGCCCCCCTTCAGGCTCAGATGCCCGATTTCACGATGGCTTCGGCCAGAACCGGCACGGTGGCGCTGTTCAGCCCGGCGATGTTCAGCCGCGAATCACCGACCATGTAGATGCCGTGCTTGCTGCGCAGCGTCTCCACCTGTTCGGGCGTAGCCCCCAGCCGCGAGAACATGCCGCGATGCTGCGCCAGAAAGCCGAAGCGGTCCGACCCGGACAGACGCTGCAGTTCCGAGGCCAGCTGTTCGCGCAGGCCCAGCATCGACAGCCGCACCTCTTCCAGTTCCGCCATCCAGTCGGCCCGCAGCTCGGGATCGGTCAGCACCATGCCAACGAGCCGCGCGCCATGATCCGGCGGGAACGAGAAATTCTGCCGGTTCAGGTAGTTGAGCGTGCCTTGGTTGAGCTTCTTCGCCCCCGCATCCCGGCTGACCGCCATGAGCAGGCCCGTGCGTTCGCGATAGATGCCAAAATTCTTGGAGCAGGAGGCCGCGATCAGGCATTCCGGCATCTTCGACGCCATCAGCCGCACGCCCGCCGCATCCGCATCAAGCCCGTCGCCAAAACCCTGATAGGCGATGTCGATCATCGGCGTGCCTTCTTTTTCAAGAAGCAGATCCGCCACGGCCTTCCACTGCGAAATGTTCAGGTTGGCGCCGGTGGGGTTGTGGCAGCAGCCATGCAGCAGCACCACGTCGCCCGGCAGCACCTGATGCAGATCCGCGATCATACCGACAAAATCCACGCCCCGCGTCTCGGCGTCGAAATAGCGGTAGGTCACCACTTCCATGTCCATGTGCTTGAGGATGGACAGATGGTTCGGCCATGTCGGGTCAGAGACAAAAATCCGCGCCTTGCGGTTCGCCATCCGGATCATGTCGAACCCCTGACGCACCGCGCCGGTGCCCCCGGGGGTGGCGGCGGCAGCCACGTTTTCACGCGGCACGGCATCGCCCAGCACCAGATCCACCATGGCATCGGCAAAGACCGGATCGCCCGCAAGCCCGGTATAGGTCTTGGTGGTCTCACGCTCCCACAGCTGCTTTTCGGCGGCCTTGATGGCGCGCATCACCGGCGTGTTGCCGCTGGCATCCTTGTAGACGCCGACGCCAAGGTCGATCTTCTGCTCGCGCGGGTCTTCGCGGTAGGCCTGCATCAGCATCAGGATCTTGTCGGCGGGTTGTTCCTTGAGGGTCTCGAACATCAGTCCTCTCCGGTGGCGACGGGCAGCGTGGGGAATTGCCCCCACTCGCTCCACGACCCGTCATACAGGGAATGGTCGCTTTTGCCCATGCGGGTCAGGGCAAGGTTCAGAATGGCGGCGGTCACGCCGGACCCGCAGGAGGTAATCGCCGGCTTCGACAGGTCCACCCCTGCGGCCAGAAACACCTCGCGCAGGGCCTGCGGCGGCTTCAGCGTGCCATCCGGAGCCAGCAGCGTGGCAAAAGGCACGTTGCGCGCGCTGGGAATATGCCCCGACCGCAGGCCGGGCCGCGGCTCCGGGACCTCGCCGCGAAACCGCGGCGCCGCGCGGGCGTCGATGATCTCGTGATCGCGCAGCTTGGAGGCGGCAGAAACCTGCGTGACATCCTTCACCAGATGGTTCTGGCGGCGCACCATCATGTGCCGGTCGCGGATGACGGGCGGCATGTCCTCGACCTCACGGCCCTCGGCCTGCCATTTGGGAAAGCCGCCATCCAGCACGGCCACGTCATCCTGCCCCATCAGCTTGAACAGCCACCAGACGCGCGCGGCGGAAAACAGCCCCGCGCCGTCATAGACCACCACCTGATGGCCGTCGCCCACCCCCATGGCGCGCATCCGGGACATGAACTTGTCCACCGGCGGCACCATATGCGGCAGGTCCGAGCGCAGATCGGAAATCTCGTCAATGTCGAAGAACCGCGCGCCGGGAATATGGGCGGCGTCATATTCGGCTTTCGGATCGCGACCCGATCCGGGCATGTACCAGCTGGCGTCCAGAACCCGCAGATCGGGATCCTTCAGGTGCTGCGCCAGCCAGTTGGTCGAAACCAGCGTCTTGGGATCGTCAAGGGCCATGAGCTCCCCCCGGGCAGTCGGCATCGCCCTGTCTCTAGTCGGGGAACCCCGCGCTGACAAGGGCGCCGCCGCTCACTCCGCCGAGGACTGGGCGATGATGCCCACCAGCAGAAGCCCCAGCCCGCCCCCGGCAAGCCCGCCCAGCGCCTCGGCGGCCACCCCCGCCTCGCCCGAGCCGATCAGCAGCGCGCAAAGCCCGCCAAGGCCCCCGCCCACGGTGCCCGACATGGCATCGACGGTGCGGCCCTGACTGAGCCGCGGCCACAATGGTCCGCACAGCACGATGGACACCGCGCCGACGATCATCCCGAAAAACATGCGTAAATCCCCCGATCACGCAGAAATCCCGCGGCAGCCGCGGTCGGGCGCTGCTTATTCCTTCCAACAGGAAAGACAATCCCCGCCGCAGAAAGCTGACCGGATCTGTGGCAATTCTCCGCCGGTCAGCCGCCCTGCTTGAGCAGGCGCTGCTTCTGGCGGTTCCAGTCGCGCTTGGCCTCGGTCTCGCGCTTGTCGTGGTTCTTCTTGCCGCGCGCGATGCCGATCTTCAGCTTCACGATGCCCTTGTGGTTGAAATACATGACCAGCGGGACAAGCGTCATGCCCTTGCGCTGGGTCTCGTTCCAGAGCCGCGACAGATCCTTCTTGGACACCAGCAGCTTGCGCCGCCGCCGTTCCTCATGCGGGAACATCGCCCGGGTATAGGGAGCGATATAGGAGTTCACCAGCCAAAGCTCGCTCTCCTCCACCGCCGCATAGCTCTCGGCCACATTGGCGGAGTTCTCGCGCAGGCTCTTCACCTCGGACCCGGTCAGCATGATGCCGCATTCGAGATCGTCCTCGATGGCATAATCGAAACGCGCCCGCCGGTTCTCGGCGATGATCTTGTAATTCGGGTCGGACTTTGTCTGTGCCATGATGGGCTGACATAGGCTGCGCACGCGTCCCTGTCCATACGGGGCGCGCGCGCGGATGGTGGGGCCGAGGGGGCGCTGCCCCCGCCGCGCGTGCCGCGCGGCCCCCCGGGATATTTGAAGCCAATGGAAACCACGTCCGCGCTTCCAGCGGCCCCAAATATCCCCGCCGGAGGCATCCGAGGCCGCCACACACGCGGCGGCGGGCATCCGGGTGCCGCCGCCGCGTCGGGTTTGCCGAGCCTCAGCGGCGCGCGGTCGGCTGTTCTGTCGCGCGGGGCGGCGGCAGGGCTGCCGATCAGCGCCGCGGACCCGCCGCCACGCGGTAGCCCTGTCCGGCATGGCAGCGTTCGGAAAAGGCGGTGGCGCGCCCGCGCGAGGTGGCGACCTGCATCCGGCAGCGGTCGGGCAGGCTGTTCAGGCGGATGCCGTGCTGGCGCAGGCAGCCTTCGGCCAGAACGTGATCCGTGCGCGCGCCAGACACCGCCAGCAGGCAGGCGCGCGGCAGCAGGTGGCGGGCGGCGGGCTGCGGCGCGTGCGGGCGCCCGATCACCCGGGGAAGCGGCTTGTGGCGGTCGTCCAGATGCGGCTGCCACGGGCGCGGCAGATGCGGTGCGGCGGATCCGTGGGGATGCGGCGCGCGGCCTTGCCAGCCGTCGTGCCGGTCCTTGCGGTCTTTGTCGTCGTCCTTGTCACGCGCGTTCTGGATCGCCTTGCCCAGCACAAAAAGCGTGGCGGCCACGCCCACGGCGCGGGCGATGTCCTGTTCGTCGGCGCGGACCGGGGCGGGCAGCGCCACGGCCAGCGACAGCGCCGTGGCAAGAACGACAGAGATGAAGGTTCGGGACATGGGAAAGCTCCTTGAAAGGGGATCGTGCGGCAGCACCGCACCCTGCCCGAGCCTTGGCCAGCTCGTGAAAACGGGCAATATCCCCAAAGTGTTATCGGATAACCGCGCCCTGTCCGGGCTTCGCTATTGATTTGTGCGGGCCGCGCGATCAGTGTCGCGGCATGAAACCCATGGCCTGCGCGCTTTTCCTGCTGACCGTCCTGCCCGCTTCGGCGGCACAGGCAGCCTGTTTTGTCGAATACAAGGCCAAGCAGGACAACCCGCTGCGCCTGCATTACGGCATCTCGACCCTGCCCGGGGCGGCCTGCCCGCCCGCCAATGCCGCCGCAGCCCAGATGGAGATCCGGCTGGACCGCAACGGCTGGACGCTGCTGAACGTGGTGCATCTGTCGGCAGAGGAACCTTCTGCCGAGAAGAAGGCGAATGCCGGTGACTTCTATCTCCGCTACTGAGGCGCGCCGCGCCGGAACCCGGATCGTGGTCTTCGGGATCGCGGCCATCGTGGCGCTGCTGATGGCTGCCGGGGCCGGGCTGCTGCTGACCCTGCCCGATGGCAATGCCTTCAACGCGCGGGTGGAGCGGATTTTTGTCGAGAATGACACGCTGACCGCGCCCTCCGAGGTCCGGCTGCTTGAGATTCTCGCGCAGTCGGGCACCGCCTTTTCCGAAGTTCTGGTCAGCTACCGGGTGGTGATCTTCGTGCTGCTGGTCTTTGCCACGGCGCTGCTGGTGGCGGCGCTGGTGTTTCTGGTCATGCTGGTGACGCTGAACCGGCGCATGGCGCAGATCGAACGCGCCGGGATTCAGGTCAATTCGCTGCTGATCTCGCGCGAGGAGAACATGGTCTATCTCAACACCATGGGCTTCAAGCTGACCGAGGCGATGATCGAGACGCTGACCGTTCTGGCCGAGGCGCGCATGGATGACGAGATGATGACCGGCGCGCAGATCGAGGCGGTGATTTCCGGGCGCGATGCCGCCGACTGCGACGAGGCCGCAGGCGCCACCCGCATCAAGCGGCTGCGCGACGGGCTGGGCAACCAGATCGTCAGCGAATTGCTGGTCAAGAACATCACCCGCCGCGGCTACATGCTCGCCATCGACAAATCGGTGATCGCGCTGGTCGGAGCCGCAGAGGCGAGGCCGGGCCTTTCCAACAGCGGATGACGCCGCAAGGCGGGGGCGCTGCCCCCGTCCGCGCGGGCGCGGACTCCCCCGGGATATTTGCGGTCAGAAGAAGCCTGCGCCATTTATTTCGGCAAAACCCTTGGCAATGCCGGGCAAACAGGCGAATTCTGCCGCAGACCGGCCCAATGGGATTGCCGCGACTCGCGCCCTTCCTTACCGCATGGTCAAAAACCGGCCAGACATAACAGGGATGGGTCTGATCATGACGACATGGACACGCGGCGGCCCGGGGCTTACCCGGCGGCGGATGCTGATGGGCACGGGCGGGGTGGCGGCGCTGGCGGCGTTTGGCGGTCTGCCGACGCGGCTGCGGGCGCAGGCCCCGGTGCGGGTGGCGGGCATCTATACGGTGCCGGTGGAACAGCAATGGGTGAGCCGCATCCATCTGGCCGCCGAAGCCGCCAAGGCGGCGGGGCAGATCGAGTACAGCTTCACCGAAAACACCGCCAATACCGATTACCCCCGCGTGATGCGCGAATATGCCGAAAGCGGCGCGCAGCTGATCGTGGGCGAGATCTTTGGCGTGGAGCAGGAGGCGCGCGAGGTGGTGCTGGATTATCCCGACACCGCCTTCCTGCTGGGCTCCAGCTTTCCGCCGGATCCGGCCTATCCGAATCTGGGCGTTTTCGACAATTACATTCAGGACGCCTCTTACCTTTCCGGCATCATCGCGGGCGCCATGAGCGAGACCGGCACCATCGGCATGGTGGGCGGCTTTCCCATCCCCGAGGTCAACCGGCTGATGCATGCCTTCATGGCCGGGGTGCGCGAGAGCAAGCCCGAGGCGGCGTTTCAGGTGAGCTTCATCGGGTCGTGGTTCGATCCGCCCAAGGCCAAGGAAACCGCCTTTGCCATGATCGAAGGCGGCGCCGACCTGCTTTATGCCGAACGCTTCGGCGTGTCGGATGCGGCGCAGGAACGCGGCGTGCTGGCCATCGGCAACGTGATCGACACGCAGGCGGATTACCCCGATACCGTGGTCGCCTCGGCGCTGTGGCATTTCGAGCCGACCCTGCAGGCGGCGCTGGCCAAGGTGGCCTCTGGCAGCTTCGCGGCAGAGGATTACGGCATCTATTCCTTCATGAAGGAGGGGGGCTGTTCGCTGGCTCCGCTGGGCACGTTCGAAGGCAAGGTGCCGCAGGCGGCGCTGGATCTGGTGGCCACGCGCGAGGCGGCGATCCGGGATGGCAGCTTTACCGTCGAGATCAACGATACAGAGCCGACCTCTTCCTGATGACGCAAGACCATGGGGCGCAGGACATTGTCCTGCGCCTGACCAACATCACCAAGCGGTTCGGCGCCCTGCTGGCCAATGACGGCATCAGCCTTGCGCTGCGGCGCGGCGAGGTCGTGGCGCTGCTGGGGGAGAATGGCGCGGGCAAGACCACGCTGATGAACATCCTCTTTGGCCATTACACCGCCGATGAGGGCGAGGTGGAGGTGTTCGGCCAGAAGCTGCCCCCCGGCCTGCCGGGCGCGGCGCTGCGCGCGGGCGTGGGCATGGTGCATCAGCATTTTACGCTGGCCGACAACCTGACCGTGCTGGACAACATCCTGTTGGGCACCGAACCGCTGTGGCGGCTGTCGCTGGGGCGCGGCGCGGCGCGGCGGCGGGTGGCGCGGCTGTCGCAGGAATTCGGGCTGGCGGTCGATCCCGACGCGCGGGTGGGCGCGCTGTCGGTGGGCGAACGCCAGCGGGTCGAGATCCTCAAGGCGCTGTATCGCGAGGCGCGGATCCTGATCCTTGACGAGCCGACGGCGGTGCTGACCCCGCAGGAAAGCGAGGCGCTGTTCGACACGCTGCGCCGGATGGTGGCGCAGGGGCTGTCGGTGATCTTCATCAGCCACAAGCTGCACGAGGTCATGGCGGCCTCGCAGCGCGTGCTGGTGCTGCGCCATGGCCGGCTGGCGGGAGAGGTGGCGACAGCCGACACCAGCCGCGAGGCACTGGCGGAGATGATGGTGGGGGCAGAGATCACCCCGCCCGCGCCCAGCCCGGCGCGCCCCGGCGCGGTGCGGCTGCGGCTGGCGGGCGTGGTCACGCCGCCGCAGGGCACCCGCCCCGGGCTGCGCGGCATCGATCTGGATCTGCGGGCGGGGCAGATCCTTGGCCTTGCGGGCGTGTCGGGCAACGGTCAGGGCGCGCTGGCCGACCTGCTGTCGGGGCTGGAGGCGCCGCAGGCGGGCCGGATGGAACTGGACGGCGTGCCGGTGCGCCAGTGGTCGCCGCGCGCAGCGCTGGCCGCCGGGATCGGGCGCATCCCCGAAGACCGGCACAGGACCGGCACCATCGCGGATTTCAGCCTGACCGAAAACGCCGTGCTGGAAACCTATGCCCGCCCGCCCGTGGCGCGGCGCGGCCTCATGGACTGGCGCGCCGCCCGCCGCGCGGCTCAGGATCTGATCGAGGCCTACGACATCCGCTGCCCCGGACCCGAGGCGCGCATCCGCCTGCTGTCGGGCGGCAACATGCAGAAGCTGATCCTTGGCCGCGTGCTGGAGGCGGGCCCCGTGGTGATCCTTGCCAACCAGCCGGTGCGCGGGCTCGACATCGGCGCGGTGACCTATGTGCAGGACCGGCTGATCGCGGCGCGGGATGCGGGCGCGGCGGTGCTGCTGATTTCGGAGGATCTGGACGAGGTGCTGACGCTGTCGGATGTGGTGCGGGTGATCTGCGACGGGCGGCTTTCGCCGGAATTTCCCCGCGGCAGCAAGACACCCGCCGAGCTGGGGCAATGGATGGCGGGCGCGGGGGTCGATCATGCGGCTTGAACCCATCGCCGCGCCCTCTCTGGCGCGCAGGCTGGGCCTGCCCGCGCTGGCGCTTGCCGCCACGGTGCTGGTCGCCTCGGCGCTGGCGATGCTGGCGGGGGCCGATCCCTTGGCCACGCTGGGGCTGATCCTGCAGGGCGCCGTCGGCAGCAAGTTCGCGGCGCTGGAAACCCTGAACCGCGCGACGCCGCTGATCTTTACCGGGCTGGCGGTGGCGGTGGCCTTCCGCGCCAAGCTCTGGAACATCGGCGCCGAGGCGCAGCTTTACGCGGGCGCGCTGCTGACCGTGGTGGTGGGCACGCAGGCGGGCCTGCCCGGCCCGCTGGCGCTGCCGCTGATGGCCGGGGCGGCGGTGCTGGCCGGGGCGCTGGTGCTGCTGGGGCCGGTGCTGCTCAAGACCCGGATGGGCGTCGACGAGGTGGTGACCACGCTGCTGCTGAATTTCATCATGGCGCTGCTGATCTCTTACCTGCTGGAGGGGCCGCTGAAGGATCCGATGGGCATGGGCTGGCCCAAATCCCCGGCCCTGCCCCGCGACGCGCGCCTGCCCCGGCTGGCCGAGGGGCTGCGGCTGCACTGGGGCTTCGCGCTGGCGCTGATCTGTGCGGCGGGAATCTGGCTGATGCAGACCCGCACCACGCTGGGATACGAAATCCGCGCCGTGGGGCTCAGCCCGCAGGCGGCGCGGTTTGCAGGCATCCCGGTGGGCCGGGTGCTGGTCAAGACGGCGCTGATCTCGGGCGGGCTTGCCGCCCTTGCAGGCTTTTCCGAGGTGGCGGGGCTGAAGGGCAACCTGACCGCCGATCTGTCGCCCGGCTTTGGCTATACCGGCATCATCGTCGCCATGCTGGCGCTGCTGCATCCCTTGGGCGTGGTGGTGTCGGCGCTGTTCGTCGCGGGCATCTTCGTGGGCGCCGACAGCATGTCGCGCGCGGCGGGGGTGCCCACCTACATCGCCGACATGCTGCTGGCCACGGCGCTGCTGTTCATGGTGCTGGCGCTGCTGCTGACACGGATGCGGGTGGTGCGCGGATGACCGAGCTTTTCGACATCCTGATGCAGGCCAGCTTCTGGGCCGCCGTGCTGCGCATCGCCTCGCCGCTGATCTTTGCCACCATGGGCGAGCTGATCTGCGAACGCGCGGGCGTGCTGAACCTCGGGATCGAGGGGATCATGGTGATCGGCGCCTTTACCGGCTGGATCGCGGTCTATGCCGGGCTGGGGCTGTGGCCGGGGGTGGGCGTGGCGCTGCTGGCGGGCATGGCCTTTGGCGCGCTGCATGCCACGCTGACCGTGCCCTTCGGCCTGTCGCAGCATGTGGTGGGGCTGGGCATCACGCTGCTGGCCACCGCCACCGCCTCCTTCGCCTACCGTCTGGCCCTGCCCGAGGTCACGAGCCCGCCCCGGATCGAGCCCTTCGCGCCGCTGCACATCCCGGGCCTGTCGGATCTGCCATGGCTGGGCGAGGCGCTGTTTTCCCAGACCGCGCTGACATGGGCAGGCTTTGGGCTGGCCGGGATGGTGGCCTTCGTGCTCTACCGCACGCCGCTGGGGCTGGCGCTGCGCGCGGCGGGGGAAAACCCGCAGGCGGTGGCGGCGCAGGGCCTGTCGGTGACCGGGCTGCGCATGGGGGCGGTGATCGCCGGATCCGGGCTGATGGCCGTGGGCGGCGCCTTCCTGACCATGTCGGCCTTTTCCAGCTTCTTCTTCGAGATGGTGAACGGTCGCGGCTGGATCTGCATCGCGCTGGTGGTGTTCGGCGCGTGGCGCCCGGGCAAGGCGCTGCTGGGGGCGCTGCTGTTTGCTGGCTTCGACGCGCTGCAGATCCGCATGCAGCAGACGCCGCTGGGACAGGTGGTGCCCTATCAGGTGTTCCTGATGGTGCCTTACCTGCTGTCGATCCTCGCGCTGATCCTGATGTCGCGCCGGGCCGAGATTCCCGCCGCCCTGATGACCCCTTTCAACCGTGGAGAGCGCTGATGGCCAGCTTTGACCTTCTTGTGACGGGCGGCACCCTGCCCGATGGCCGCGTGCTGGACATCGGCATCACCGGCGACCGCATCGCCGCCATGGGCGACCTGTCCGGCAGCGACGCGGGCGAGGTGATCGACGCGCAGGGCGATCTGGTCAGCCCGCCCTTTGTCGATCCGCATTTCCACATGGATGCGACGCTCAGCTACGGCACGCCGCGCATCAACGCCTCGGGCACGCTGCTCGAAGGCATCAGCCTCTGGGGCGAACTGCGCGATCAGGCCACGGTCGACGAGATGGTGGACCGCGCCCTGACCTATTGCGACTGGGCCGTGTCGCTGGGCCTGCTGGCGATCCGCACCCATGTGGACACCACGCCGGACCATCTGAACACCGTCACCGCCATGCTGGAGGTGCGCGAGCGGGTGAAGCCCTATCTCGACCTGCAGCTGGTGGCCTTTCCGCAGGACGGCTTCCTGCGCAGCCCCACCGGGCAGCAGAACCTGCTGCGCGCGCTGGACATGGGCGTGGACGTGGTGGGCGGCATCCCGCATTTCGAACGCACGATGGAACAGGGCGCGGCCTCGCTGACGCAGCTCTGCGAGATCGCCGCCGATCGCGGCCTGCCGGTGGACATCCATTGCGACGAAACCGACGACCCGCTGTCGCGCCATATCGAAACGCTGGCCTATGAGGTGCAGCGGCTTGGCCTGCACGGGCGGGTGGCGGCCAGCCACCTGACCTCCATGCACTCCATGGACAATTACTATGTCTCCAAACTGCTGCCGCTGATCGCCGAGGCGCAGATCGCCGCCATCCCCAACCCGCTCATCAACATCGTGCTGCAGGGGCGGCATGACAGCTACCCCAAGCGGCGCGGCCTGACCCGGGTGCGGGAGATGCAGGCGCAGGGCATCCGCGTCGGCTGGGGGCAGGACTGCGTGCGCGACCCGTGGTATTCGCTGGGCACCGGCGACATGCTGGACGTGGCCTTCATGGGGCTGCATGTGGCGCAGATGACCTCGCCGCAGGACATGGCGCGCTGCTTCACCATGGTGACCGAAGACAATGCCGCCATCCTTGGCCTGCCGGACTACGGGCTGGCACCGGGCAAGCGCGCCTCGCTGGTGGTGCTGGATGCGGGCGATGCCGTCGAGGCGCTGCGGCTGCGTCCCGACCGGCTCTGCGTGATCTCCAAGGGCCGGGTGGTGTCGCGGCAGGCGCGCAACGACGCGCGGCTCGGCCTGACCGGGCGCCCGCAGACGGTGCGCCGCCGCCACACGCTGCCGCCACACTGACCGGCGGCGCGCCCCTTCATCTTGCCCCTAAACTCCGGGGGTGAATTGGCCGCAGGCCAAGAGGGGGCAGAGCCCCCTCCCCCGCCTCTCTCAGCCGCCGAGCCGCGCGAGCAGCGCGGGCGACGGCTCTCCGGTCACCGCGAGCCCGGCCTGCGCCTGATAGGCTTCGATGGCCGCCGTGGTGCGCGAGCCCAGCACGCCATCCGGCGTGCCCGCCTCGAATCCGCCCGCGTTAAGCCGGGCCTGCAGCGCCTTGCGCTCCTCCAGCGTCAGGCCGAAGCGGTCGGGTGGGAAACTGCCGCGCAGCGGCCCCGCCCCCAGCAGCCGGTCCGACAGATGCCCGACGCCGATGCCGTATTTCTCGGCATTATTGTAACGCAGGATCACCCCAAAATTGCGATAGACCAGAAAGGCCGGGCCGGTCGGCCCCGCAGGCAGGATCAGCGACGACGCGCCCCCCGGCAGCGCCCCGCCCGAGGCGGCGCGGACGCCCAGCGCGGCCCAGTCGCCCCGCGTGCTGCCGCGTCCCGCCAGCCCGGTGTCGAAGCCCGCAGGCAGCACCACTTCCAGCCCCCAGGGCTCGCCGCGCCGCCAGCCGCTTTTCGCCAGATAATTGGCGGTGGAGGCCAGACCGTCGGTCGGATCTTCCGACCAGATGTCGCGCCGCCCGTCGCCCCGGAAATCCACGGCAAAATCCTGATAGGTGGTGGGGATGAACTGCGTGTGGCCCATGGCCCCGGCCCAGCTGCCCACCAGCCGCGCGGGCGTCACGTCGCCCCGTTCCAGAATGCGCAGCGCCGACAGCGCCTGCGCCTCGAAAAACGCGCCCCGCCGCCCGTCATAAGCCAGCGTGGAGGTGGCCGACAGCACCGGAATGTCGCCCCGGCGGCTGCCGTAATTGCTTTCCATGCCCCAGACCGCCGCCACGACCTGCGGCGGCACGCCATAGCGGCCTTCGATCTCCTGCAGCAGCGCCAGATACTGGCCCAGCTTCGCCCTTCCCTCGCGCACCTTGGTTTCAGAGGCGGTGATGGCGAGGTAATCTTCCAGCGTGCGGGTGAATTCGGTCTGGTTGCGGTCGCGGTCGACCACGCCGGGCAGGAACCCCGCCGCGCGGAAGCCCGCATCGAAGGTGCCGGGCGAAATGCCCGCCTGCTGCGCGCGCCCGCGGAACCCTGCAACCCACGCATCCCAGCCCGCATTGGGCTGCGGGCGCAGGCCCGGATCATCGACCGGCGCCATACCGCCGCCCATGGGCGCCATGCCGCCGCCACAGCCCGCCAGCAGCGCCAGCGCGCCACCGCTCCACATCAGGGATCGTCTTGAAAGGGTCATTTGCCTGCCTCTGCCTTTTGTCTGGCTTTGGCGCAGAGTGGCCCGCCGCACCGCGCCCGGCAAGGGGCCGCCGATCACACGGCGACTCCCCGCCGGTCAGGCTCAGGCGCCGGTCAGCCCGCGCAGCTTGTCCATCGCCCGGTCATACTCCTCCTGATAGGAGATGAAGCCCGCATAGCGGCCCCGCGCGTCGAACAGCAGCACCATGGCGGAATGGTCCATGGTGTAGCCACCGCCCTCCATCGGCACCTTGGCGGCGAAGATGCGGAACGCCTCGATGGCCTTTTTCACCTCTGCCGGATCGCCCGAAAGCCCGGTGACGCCCGGCACCCAGGACACATACTCGCCCAGCAGATCCGGCGTGTCGCGTTCGGGATCGACCGTGGCAAAGAACACCCGCAGATCGCGTCCTTCGGCCTGCAGCCCCTCCTGCCATGTGGCAATGTCGCCCAGCGTGGTCGGGCAGACCTCGGGGCAATGGGTGAAGCCGAAAAACACCGCAGAGGGCGCGCCGCGCAGCGTGTCCTCGGTGAAGGTGGTGCCATCGGTGGCGGTCAGCTGATAGCTGCCCTGCCCCAGCGTGTCGGTCAGATCCTGCGTCAGCCGCGGGGCGATGACGCGG
The DNA here is from genome assembly GCF_900100085.1 of Salipiger marinus. Taxonomy (GTDB): domain Bacteria; phylum Pseudomonadota; class Alphaproteobacteria; order Rhodobacterales; family Rhodobacteraceae; genus Salipiger; species Salipiger marinus. The sequence goes on along the minus strand of NZ_FNEJ01000023.1, from coordinate 32,559 downwards.
ACCCACAGGAGCGCCAGCAGCGCCAGCAGGACCAGCCCCCACAGCGCGACGCGAAGCAGGGTGATGCGGCGGTGGGGGTTACTTTCCATGGTCCATCGCCCCGTGATCCATGCCGTCATGGCCGGACTGCCCGGCGGACTGCCCCGCCACGGCGGTGGCGTTGGACGCCCCGATGACCAGCGGCATCTCGACCGTGCCGGCGCGTTCGAAGGTCAGCGTGACAGAGACGGTTTCGCCTTCGGTCAGGGCCTCGCGCAGGTCCATGAGCATCAGGTGATAGCCGCCGGGTTTCAGCGTCACCGTTTCCCCCGCCGGGATCGGCAGGCCCTCGGGCAGGCCGCGCATCCGCATCACCTGCCCCTCCATCGCCATCTCGTGCACCTCCACATGCCCGGCCACGTCCGAGTTCGCGGCGATCAGCCGGTCATCGGCGCTGCCGGTATTGGTGATGGTCACAAAGCCGCCCGCCACGGGGGCATTGGGCAGGGTGGCGCGGGAAAACCCGTCCGTCAGCACCAGATCGCCCAAGCTCTGGCTCGATCCGGTCGGGCTGGGCAAGGCATCGCCGCTGTGCTGGGCTACGGCGGCAAGGGGGGCGGCGCAAAGCGCCAGCACGCAAAGCGTGGTTTTCAGCATGGTCTTTCTCCGGAAAAGGCGCGGGGACGCAAAGCGGCCTGCGCAAAGGTCTGGTCAGGCGCCGCACCCGGCGCCACGGGATCAGACCAGAGCCGGAGGCGCGCGCGGCGCCACATGCGGATTGCCCCGGCGCGGCGACAGGCGCAGATCGGCCAGCGGCACCGCCCCGAAGGCGCAGCGCAGCCGCAGCGCAAGGACAGGCGGCGCCATGTCGGGCGGATCGGACAGCAGGCGGCAGAGCGGGCAGTCATGGTCATGACCGGGCAGCCCGTCGGCGCAGAGATCCTCCAGACTGCCCCCCATGGCGAGGTAAGCCCCCAGCCCGCCCTGAGCCGAAGCTGCTTCGGGCGCCATGCGCGCGGCAAAGCCGATGCTGGCCAGCGCCAGCAGCAGCGCGGCCGAGATCAGCACAAGACTTTGGCGGCTGCGTCGGATCATGCGCTCTTGTAGCGCCGGACCCGCGCAGCGCGGAAGCCCCTGAGCGCATCGGTCGCACCACGCGGAGCGGGGCTTGCAGGCGCGCCATCATTTCATTATTACATGAAACATGGAAAAGACAGATGCGCTCGACTCCCTCTCCGCCCTTGCCCATGACCTGCGGCTCGACACGTTCCGCCTGCTGGTCCGCGCGGGCCCCGAGGGCATGGCGGCGGGAGAGATCGCCGAGGCGCTGCAGATCCGCGCCAACACCCTGTCCAACAACCTGACCATTCTGGCCGCCGCCGGGCTGGTGCGCTCTGCCCGCGAGGGCCGGTCGATCCGCTATTTCGCCCGGATGGAGCAGATGCGCGATCTTCTTGGCTTCCTGATACAGGACTGTTGCGGCGGCAGGCCAGAACAGTGCCAACCCATGCTGGACCAGCTGTCCTGCCCCTGCTGACGTTTAGAGGACTTTATGACCCATTCTGCCACCGACCCTGCCCCGCAGCCGCTTGGGCTTTTCGAACGCCTTCTGAGCCTGTGGGTGGCGCTGGCGATGCTGGCCGGGCTTGCGCTTGGCACGCTGGCCCCCGGCCTTGTCACCGCCATCGCCAGTGCCGAGGTCGCCTCCATCAACCTTGTGGTCGCGGTGCTGATCTGGGCCATGGTGTTTCCCATGATGGTCAGCGTCGATCTGGGCGCCGTCGCCAATGTGGCGCGGCAGCCGCGCGGGCTGATGGTGACGCTGGCGGTGAACTGGCTGGTGAAGCCCTTCACCATGGCGCTGCTGGCGGTGCTGTTCTTTGACTACGTGTTCGCGCCGTGGATCGCGCCCGAGGATGCGGCACAATACACCGCCGGGCTGATCCTGCTGGGCGCCGCGCCCTGCACCGCCATGGTCTTCGTCTGGTCGCAGCTGACCCGGGGCGACGCGACCTATACGCTGGTGCAGGTGTCGGTCAACGATCTGGTGATGGTCGTGCTTTTCGCCCCCATCGTGGCGCTGCTGCTGGGGGTCACCGACATCGTGGTGCCGTGGGAAACGCTGGTGCTGGCGACGCTGCTTTATGTGGTGCTGCCGCTGGGGGCCGGGCTGCTGACCCGCCGCGCGCTGCGCAGCCCCGAGCGCATCGCCCGCTTTGCCGCGCAGGCCAAGCCGCTGTCGATCATCGGGCTGATCGCCACCGTCGCCATCCTGTTCGGCCTGCAGGGTCAGGTGATCCTTGACCGGCCCATGGTCATCGCGCTGATCGCGGTGCCGATCCTGATCCAGAGCTATGGCATCTTCGCGCTGGCCTATGGTGCCGCGCATCTGCTGCGCGTGCCGCATCGCATCGCCGCCCCCTGCGCGCTGATCGGCACCTCCAACTTCTTCGAACTTGCCGTAGCGGTGGCGATCAGCCTCTTTGGCCTCTCCTCCGGCGCGGCGCTGGCCACCGTGGTGGGCGTGCTGGTCGAGGTGCCGGTGATGCTGTCGCTGGTGGCCTTCGCCAACCGCACCCGCCGCCATTTCCCGGAAACCCCCGCATGATCGTCGTCTTTCACAACCCCGCCTGCGGCACGTCGCGCAACGTGCTGGACTTCATCCGCCGCTCCGGCACCGACCCCGTGGTGATCGACTACCTGACCGAAGGCTGGACCCGCCCGCAGCTTCTGGCACTGTTCGCCGCAGCGGGCCTCCGGCCGCGCGACGCACTGCGCAGCCGTGGCACCCCCGCCGCAGAGCTGGGCCTGCTGGAGGACGGGGTGAGCGATGACGCGCTGCTTGACGCCATGCTGACCCATCCCATCCTCGTGAACCGTCCGATCGTCGCCTGCCCGCGCGGCGTGCGCCTGTGCCGCCCGTCGGAAACCGTGCTCGATCTGCTCGACACCCTGCCCCCCGGCCCGCTTTACAAGGAAGACGGGGAACTGGTCCTGACCGAAGAAGGCCACCGCCCATGACCGACCTGCCCAATATCGACACCGCCTGTTTCCGCATCCCCGCCGCCGCCGATCTGGCTGCGCCCGACCGCAGCAGCGAACCGCCGCGCATCCTGCTGCTTTATGGCTCGCTGCGCGACCGCAGCTATTCGCGGCTTTGCGCCGAAGAGGCCGCGCGGCTGCTGCGCGCCATGGGGGCGGAGCCGCGGCTTTACGATCCCGCCGGTCTGCCGCTGGTCGACAGCGCAGAGCCTGAGCACCCCAAGGTCGCCGAACTGCGCGATCTGACCACATGGTGCGACGGCATGGTGTGGTGTTCCCCCGAACGCCACGGCGCCATGACCGGGCTGATGAAGACGCAGATCGACTGGATCCCGCTGTCCTTGGGCGGGGTGCGGCCCACGCAGGGCAAGACGCTGGCGGTGATGCAGGTCTGCGGCGGCTCGCAGTCGTTCAACACCGTGAACCAGCTGCGGATCCTCGGGCGCTGGATGCGGCTTCTGACCATCCCCAACCAGTCCTCCGTCGCCAAGGCATGGGACGAGTTCGATGCCGAGGGCCGGATGAAACCCTCCCCCTATTACGACCGCATCGTCGACGTGATGGAGGAACTGGTGCGCTTCACCCTGCTGACCCGCGACATCCGCGATCAACTGGTCGACCGCTATTCCGAACGGGTGGAAAGCCATGCCGCGCTGTCGGCCCGCGTGAACCAGACCAAGGCCACCTGAACCCCGCTCTGCACGCGCTTTCAGCCCCTGCGGCACCTGCCCTGACGTCAGGTTCCATGCGCGGATCCGGGGCAGCCAAATCCCGCCGGATCCGCTTGGGCTGGTGGCGGGCTTTGGCCGGTCGCGGCGTTTGCCCCCGGCTTTCGTGACGGTTCCGCAACAGCACAAAGACGTGACCCTGTTGTGTGGATCATTCCCGCTCCCGATATGGTTTCAACCGCAGTCACACGCCCCGAAACGGGCCTGAAGACAAATAAACTAAGGAGCAGAACCTATGAAATTCTCGCATATCGCCCTTCCCGCCCTGCTGATCGGCGGCTTTGCCGCGCCCGCTCTGGCTGGCAACCTCGAGGCCACTCCGGTCGAGCCCGTCATCGCAACCCCGGCTCCCGTTCCCGCCGCCCCGCTGGGCCGCGACTGGACCGGTCCCTCGGCTGGTATCCAGCTGGGCTATGGCGGGTTCAACACCGATGAATCCTCCGAGGAATACGAAGAGAAAGGCGTCTATGGCGCCCGCCTGAACTATGACCACGACTTCGGCTCGTGGGTCGGCGGTGCCGGCATGCAGTATGACCGCACCGACGCCGATCTGGGCAATGCCGGCGATCTGGACGGCATCTTCCGTCTTGGCGCCCGCGCCGGTTATGATGCTGGCAACACGCTGATCTACGGCACCGGCGGCTATGCCAAGGCCTTCACCGATGGCGGCACGCTGGATGCAGGCGATTCCGACGGCTACTATGTGGGTCTCGGGACCGAAACCTTCGTGTCCGACAACTGGACCTTGGGCACCGAGCTAACCTACAACGAGTTCAAGGACTTCGACGACAGCGATCTGGAGCTTGACGCGACGCAGCTGAACGTGTCGCTGAACTACCGCTTCTGATCGAGCGACGCCCGCAGCGCCCGGCCCCCAAGGGCCGGGCGTTTTTTCTTGCGCCACAGCCGCCGCGCTAGGTGATTTTTCACACCGCTGTTACACTCCTGTGCATGCGCGGTCTTTTTGTGATTCCCCTGCTGCTTGCGACACAGGCTCCCGCCGCCTCCCCCATCGCGGAGGTGGTCTGCGACGCCGCGCCCCGCATGAGCGACCGGCTCAGCCGACAGTTCGGCGCGCGGCTGACCTCGACCGGCCTGCAGGGCCCCGATCAGGTGATGGAACTGTGGACCGGCCCGCAGGGCGACTGGACCATGGTCATCGCCTATGCCTCCGGCACTTCCTGCATCGTGGCCATGGGCGAACACTGGTCGACCCTGTCTCCGGACAGCCCGGAGGATCCCCAAGATCCGGCGTGACGCCGGGACGGACCCACCGTATCATGGGGCGGGGCTTTTCCCTGCCTGCCCGCTCTGTCATAGTCGGGCGCAATCAGAATCCGGGAACGAGCAGCACATATGGCCGATGATCTTCTTGCCGCAACCGCAGGCCCAACCTATGACGCCTCCTCCATCGAGGTGCTCGAGGGGCTGGAACCGGTGCGCAAGCGGCCCGGCATGTATATCGGCGGCACCGACGAACGGGCGCTGCACCACATGGTGGCCGAAATCCTTGACAACTCCATGGACGAGGCGGTGGCGGGTCACGCCACCCGCATCGAGGTGGAGCTGCATGCCGATTACGCACTGACGGTGCGCGACAATGGCCGTGGCATCCCGATTGATCCGCATCCCAAATTCCCCGGCAAATCCGCGCTGGAGGTGATCCTGTGCACCCTGCACGCGGGCGGCAAGTTTTCGGGCGACGCTTATGAAACCTCGGGCGGCCTGCATGGCGTGGGCGCCTCCGTGGTCAACGCGCTGAGCGACAGTCTGGTGGTGCAGGTGGCGCGCAACAAGGAACTGTTCGAACAGCGCTTCTCGCGCGGGCATCCGCTGGGGCCGGTGGAACGGGTCGGCGCCGCCCCGAACCGGCGCGGCACCACGGTGACCTTCCACGCCGACGAGCAGATCTTTGGCGCGCACCGGTTCCGGCCCGCGCGGCTGTTCAAAATGGTCCGCTCCAAGGCCTATCTGTTTTCGGGCGTGGAAATCCGCTGGAAATCCGCCATCGACGACAAGGAAACCCCGGTCGAGGCCACGTTCCACTTCCCCGGCGGTCTGTCCGACTATCTGACCGAAACGCTGGGCGGCTCGCGCACCTATGCCGACCGTCCCTTTGCGGGCACGGTGGAATTCCGCGAAAAATTCAACGCGGCGGGCAAGGTGGAATGGGCGATCAACTGGACGCCCTCGCGCGACGGGTTCATCCAGTCCTACTGCAACACGGTCCCCACCCCCGAGGGCGGCACCCATGAAGCGGGCTTCTGGGCCGCGATCCTGAAGGGCATCCGCGCCTATGGCGAGCTGGTCAGCAACCGCAAGGCTGCGCAGATCACCCGCGAGGATCTGCTGACCGGCGGCTGCGCGCTGGTGTCGTGCTTCATCCGGGAGCCGGAATTTGTCGGCCAGACCAAGGACCGGCTGGCCACGACCGAAGCCGCCCGTCTGGTCGAAGGCGCCGTGCGCGACCATTTCGACAACTGGCTGGCCTCCGACACCAAATCGGCGGGCGCGATCCTCGATTTCCTCGTGCTGCGCGCCGAAGAGCGTCTGCGCCGCCGTCAGGAAAAGGAAACCGCGCGCAAATCCGCCACCAAGAAGCTGCGGCTTCCGGGCAAGCTGACCGACTGCACCGCGAAGAACCGCGAGGGCACCGAGCTTTTCATCGTCGAGGGCGATTCGGCGGGCGGGTCGGCCAAGGGCGCGCGCTTCCGCGAAACGCAGGCGCTGCTGCCGCTGAAGGGCAAGATCCTGAACGTGCTGGGCGCGGCCTCGTCCAAGCTGGGGTCCAACGCCGAAATCAGCGACCTCTGCGAGGCGCTTGGCGTGGGCATGGGTGCGAAGTTCAATCTGGATGATCTGCGCTATGAAAAGATCATCATCATGACCGACGCGGATGTGGACGGGGCGCATATCGCCTCGCTGCTGATGACGTTCTTCTTCACCCAGATGCGGCCGCTGATCGATCAGGGGCATCTGTATCTGGCCTGCCCGCCGCTCTACCGGCTGACGCAGGGCGCACGGCGGCTTTATGTGGCCGATGACGCGGAGAAAGAGCGGATGATGGCCAAGGGGCTGGGCGGCAAGGGCAAGATCGACGTGCAGCGCTTCAAGGGTCTGGGCGAGATGGACGCCAAGGATCTGAAGGAAACCACCATGGATCCCGCCACCCGCAAGCTGATCCGGGTGACCATCGACGAGGATCTGCCGGGCGAAACCAGCGATCTGGTGGAACGGCTGATGGGCAAGAAGCCGGAGCTGCGGTTCCAGTATATCTCTGAAAACGCACGGTTCGTCGAAGAACTGGACGTCTGAGGCCGCGTCCTCGCTGCAACACCGGAACTGACATGACGCGAAAGCGCGTCATTTTTTTGCCCGCAGTCGTTGCGCGGGCAAATGGAACCTGTCAGACTTTTGAGGCGTAAAGTTCAGAGTGTCCCTGCTTTAACCTACCCTCAGCCAGACGTCTGATAATGAAAATGACCAGATCTTACCTCCTCAAGCTTCAGCTCATGTGCTTCCTGCTGGTGCACATTCCCCTGCTCGCCACCGGGCTTTATGCCTATCGGGAAGGGCTTTCCGGCCATCTGGACATGGTCGTGGTCGTGTTCCTTGCCACGCTGGTGACGGCGCTGGCGATCTGGACCGCGCTTGGCCGTCTGCCCTGTCAGGACCGCGCCTACGGCGAAAACAGCGCGTAAGCCAGCAGGACCAGCACCCCCAGCTTGGCCAGCACCGCCAGCATGAGCCAGCCGCGAAGCTCGGGCGCCATGATCCGCGCCCAAAGGCTCTGCGGTTTCGGCTCTTCGAACAGCCGGGCCTCGATCGCGGCAAAGCTGCGGGCGGGGGGTGACACTTCGGGCGCGGGTTCCAGATAGGGGACAAGGCGGTGCTGCCAGCGGGCCAGTTCTTCCCGCAGTTCGGGATCCGCTTCTGCCGCGCGCAGGGCGCGGGCATGGTGCTCCGGAGTCAGAAGCCCAAGGGCCAGCTCCGCAGCCAGAAGCGACTTCTCTTCAGTCAGCACGGTCACGCCTTTCACCTGTGCGCCAGCCTGCCAGACCGCAAGGGCACACAGGGATGAATCTGCCTGATACAGCCCCAGCGTGCAACGATCCAGTGCCCGTTCACGGACGCGTGCGGGCCGGGGGGTTCCCAACTGTCCGTTGGCGCGGCAGACTGACCCAGCAACCGCAAAGGGATCTGGCCCATGCGCCTCGTGCTGCCCGCTTTCGTGGCCCTGCTGGGCGCCGCCGGTCCCGGCGCGGCGCAGGACACCGATCTGGAACTGGTGCTGCTGGCCGATGCTTCAGGATCGATCACCCAGCAGGAACTGCTGTTCCAGCGTGAAGGGTATGCGCAGGCCATCACCGACCCCGAGGTGCTGGCGGTGATCACGGGCACCGCCTATGGGCATATCGCCGTCACCTATGTGGAATGGGCCGCCAATCAGGCGCAGGTGGTGGACTGGACCCTGATCGACGGGCCGGAGGCGGCGCAGGGCTTTGCCGACACGCTGCTGGCCCAGCCCCGGCAGGCCTATGGCCGCAACGCCATCGGGGCCGCGCTGCTGGAAGGGCTGCGGCTGATGGATCAGAATGACATCGAAGGCTGGCGCCGCGTCATCGACTTTTCCGGCGACAGCGCGGGCAACTGGTCCGGTCCGGGGATCGAGGAATCGCGCGATCAGGTGGTGGCCCAGGGTGTGACCATCAATGCCCTGCCGATCCTGCGCCCCGACGATCCGGGCCGCGCGCAGGGCGGGCTGGAAGCGGTCTATGAGCGGCGCATCATCGGCGGCGTCGGCGCTTTTGTCGTCACCGCCGAAAGCCGTGACAGCTTTGCCGAAGCGGTGAAGCGCAAGCTGATCCTCGAAATCTCCGGCACGCTGCCGCGGCATGTCGCCCAAGCGCGTCAAGCGCCTTGATCTTCTGCTGAATCCGGGCTCCAGTCTGGCCATGCGGTTTTTGTGTCTTGCCCTGTTCCTGTGTCTGGCCGCCGCCTGCGGGCGCCCGCTGACGCCCAACGAACGCGCTTTCGTGCAGGACGTGCAGGGGGATCAGGTCGATCCCCGCCGCGTGCGCTTTCACGAAGGGCTCTGGGCCGCCGCCGTCACCTACCAGCGCCCGATCCGCCCGCGGCTGACCTGCATGGAACGGATCTTTCCGCCCTCGCGCGGGGAAACCGTGACGGTGCAGCCCGGCGCCATGGCGCTGTTCAACCATGTCTATTATCGCGAGGATCTGTATCTGGACGATTACATGGCGGAGTATCCGGAGCGCATCAACCTTTATGCCGCCATGCTGATGGCCCATGAGATGACCCATGTCTGGCAATGGCAGAACCGCGCCCGCACCGGCTACACCCCGCTGAAGGCGGCATCGGAACACGGGCGCACCGCCGATCCCTATCTTTTCGATCCCCAAGGGCAGAGCCGGTTTCTGGATTACGGCTATGAACAGCAGGGCGCGCTGGTCGAGGAATATGTCTGCTGCCGCCTGCTGGATCCGGAGGCGCCGCGCACCCGCCGGATGCGCGCCATGATTTCAGAGGCGATGCCGCTGGCCGGGCTGGAGACGGCGATCAGCCGTCCCGCGCTGATCCTGCCATGGGACGGCGCCGAAACGGCAAAGATCTGTCACTGAGGCAGACAGCAGAACGGGGCCCCGAAGGACCCCGTCTGTCTGATGTGCCTGAGGGAAACAGGCCGGTCAGAGGGTGCGCTGCCAGTCGTCGACCTGACGCTCCGCCTCTTCCTTGGCAATGCCGTATTTCTTCTGGATGACGCCGGCCAGCTGCTCGCGGTTGCCCTTGGCCTGCTGCACTTCGTCATCGGTCAGATCGCCCCACTGTTCGCGGGCCTTGCCGGTGAATTGCTTCCAGTTGCCTTCGATTTGATCCCAGTTCATTTCAAAACCCTCCTAGGTCTGTCTTCGCAGGATCAACCCGCAAAACCGCCTCCGGGTTCCCGGGCCTGTGTCAGATCACGGCGAGATGCCCCTGCCCCGGACGGTGCAGCATCGGCCATGCGGCGGGCCGACCGTCGCGGCAGAAGCCGACCTCGGTCTGGCCGGTGGCGCGGCGGTGGCTGACAAGGCTGATGCGCTGGCCGTCGAAATTGCAGAAGCTCAGGCTTGCGCCGTGATCGAGCCCCTCCAGCCAGTCCCGCAGCACCTGCAGCGCCACCGCCTCGCCGATGCGCAGATCCTGATGGTTCTCCGCCTGAAAATGGCTGCCCGCCAGCGACCGCTGCAGCAGCACGTCCGCCGCAAGCCGGTCCGCCTCGGCGGTGATGTCGAGCCCGCCTGCCGCCTCCCCCACCATGCGCAGCAGCGCCTGCCGCCGCGTGTCGAACAGCGCCTTCAGCAGCGTGCAGAGCGCGCCGGTGACCACCCCCTGCACCGCGCCTTCGGCCCGGTGCGGCATCCCGCCCTCGCCGCAGAGCGGCGGCAGCAGCAGCATGTCATGGAAGCGGCCCGTGCGCCCGTGGCGCGCATTCAGCCGGGTGATCCAGTGCAGCAGGCCGGGCGCACCGGTCTGCAGTTCCTCGGCCACTTCGCGCAGCAGCGGATCGCCGCCGCGCGGCTCGTCCTGCGCCAAAAGGGCGGTCAGCCGCGCCGCCACCACGCCGGGGCGGCTCAGCCGGTCCAGACGGGCCTGCCGCCGCAGCGCCAGCGCCGCCGCCCGTTCCGCCGCCTCGGCCATCAGGGCCAGCAGGCGCTGCGCGCTGATCGGATCGGTCCCGCCCTGCGGGTCAAGCCCTTCGTCAAAGGCGGTGCCGCGCACCAGAAGCATCAGGGCCGCGTTGAAATGCACCCGCGCCACCGGCGCCTGCCGCAGCCGGTCGGTCAGCAGGCGCGGCGTCAGATCGGGCCCCACGCCACAGGTGGCGTGGCCGGGCAGCGTCAGCCGGGCGCCGGTGCTGCGTTCCAGCCACTCCACCCAAGCCGACATCGGCGCCTCGGCGGCGGGACGCGCGCCGGGATCGGCCACCGGATCGGCGCTGCTGTCATCCTCGTGAAAGGCCGAGACCCGGATCCCCGACAGCGGTCGCGCCACCACGCCCCGGAACAGGCTGCGCAGGGTCAGCTGGCCATCGCCATTAAGCCGCAGATCGCGGCGCGCCCCCGCCTCGGCATCGGTGTCCTGCGCCACGCGGCCAGAGGCGTCGAACCACGACAGGCTGCGCAGTTCGCACAGCAGTTCATGCAGCGTGAACCGCGTGCGCCCGTCGATCCACACGCCGGTATGCGGATCCTGCAGCGCCGTGAACGGCACATCCCGCACCAGCGCCAGCGCATAAAGCTCGGCCATGTCCGCCGCCAGTTCCGCCGCCGACAGCTGCGGGGCCGCCGGGGGGTGCAGGCTGGCTGACAGCCCCTCTCCGGCGCTGCGCCCGCCGTCGATGACGCGAAAGTTCCGTCTGTCGCTTGCGGTTCGTGCTGACATGGTGCCGTTCCCCCGTCGCTTGCGGTCCCTGCTGCGCCGCATCTCTTTACCAAAGGTAAGGAAAGACTGCCCAAACTGCGTGAACCCACCGTGACCCGTCCGCGACCTCCCGGCAAAAACCGCGTATGTGGCACAGGGGTTTGCATGGGATGGCGCGTGAATTGACCGCAAATCGCCGCAGCGCGCTTGACGCAGCGCCAGCCGCGCCGCTTTGCTGATCCCGCCCGCCACCGTCAGAAAGGATCGGCCATGTCGCTGCGCTGGACTGCTGTCACCCCCGCGGAGATCCGCGATGCCTGTCTGGATTTTGCATGGCTCACCCGCCAGCGGCGGCATCCCGTCCCCACGGGCCCACTGCACGAGCCCATCTTCATCCGCCTGCGCGGCGAGCCCGAGGCGGCGCGCGCCGCCCTGCTGACCGCCGTCAGCGATCCGGCCGATCCGCTGGTGATGGAGCCGCATGAGCTTGCCGTGCTGACCGCCCGCTGCGCCGATCCCGCCACCGATGCGGGCCTGCCCGACGAATATGCGCTCTATCGGGAGCTGGGCACGCCCGACCCGGACGCGGCGGGGTTCTATCAGGTGCTGGACACCGGCTTTCCGGTGGCGCTGACCGAGGCACCCGCCATGGCGGCAGCCCCGGCACCGGTCGCAGCCCCCGCCGCAAGCGGCCAGCCCATCGTGGCGCTGATCGACGATGGCATCGCCTTTCTCAACGCGCGCTTCCGCAAGGAGGGCGCGACCCGGTTCCACGCGGTCTGGCTGCAGGCGCTGGAGCAGGCGGGCAGCCCCGGCACCGCCCGGTCGGGCGAGGTGCTGGGCCGCGCGCAGATCGACGCGCTGCTCGACGGGCTGGTGGACGAGGCTTCGGTCTATGCCGAGATCAACAGCCGTCTGATCCGGCACGAGGCGCATCGGTCCACCGAACATGCCGCAAGCCATGGCACCCATATGCTGGATCTGGCGGCGGGCGCCGACCCGTTCGATGCCGGGGATCCGGTGCGGGACTGGCCGCTTCTGGCGGTGCAGCTGCCGCCGCAGGCCATTGCCGATACCTCGGGCATCCTGATGGAAAGCTACATGGTGATGGCGATGCGCTGGATCCTGCGCCGCGCCGCCGAAATCGACCCCACCGCGCCGGTGCTGGTCAATCTGTCCATGGGCATCGCCGCCGGGCCCAAGGACGGCACCCGCTTTGCCGAATACCAGATCGCGCGCGAGGCGCGGCTGTGGGAAGAGGTGAAGGAACAGCCGGTGCGGGTGATCTGGTCCTTCGGCAATGGCTTTGAGGACCGGCTGACCGCAAGGCTGCGCTTTGCCGCCGGGGCCGAGACCGAGCAGCAGATCGACTGGATCGTGCAGCCCGGCGACCAGACCGAAAGCTATCTGGAACTGCGCCCCGGCCCCGGCCAGACGCTGGACGGGCTGGAGATTGCGCTGGTGCCGCCGGGCGGGCCCGCCTCCGGCTTTGTGCCGATGCGCCCCGGCACCTGCCGCGACCTGCTGGAGGGCTGCGCCCCCGTGGCCCGCATCAGCCATGTCGCCCGCCGCAGGCTGGGCGGCGGGGTGATCCAGCCCGCGCATCTGGTGGTGGCGCTGGCGCCGACCGACTGCGCCGATCCCGAACCGCTGGCCCCCGCCGGGCGCTGGCAGGTGATCTGCCGCCACAGCGGCGCGGCGCCTTTGGACCTGCATCTGCAGATCCAGCGCGACGACAGCCTGACCGGCTACCGCCCGCGCGCCCGGCAGTCCTATTTCGACAGTCCCGAAGGTTATGACTGGCATCCCGACCGGCAGGATCACAGCGCGCTGGCCCCGGACTGCGCCATCCGCCATAACGGCACGCTCAACGCGCTGGCCAGCGCCAGCGGACGGCAGATCGTCACGGCGGGGGCGGCGCGGCATGACCCGGTGCGCGGCACGCTCTGGCCCGCACCCTACAGCGCGGCAGGGGCGGACTGGTGCCTGCCCATGCCCACCGTGGCGGCGCTGGTCGACCGGGGCCCCGGCCTGACCGGGCTTGCCGGCACCGGCACCACCTCCGGCAGCAGCCGGGCCTTCAACGGCACCAGCGCCGCCGCAGCGCGGATCACCCGTGCGCTTGGCCTCTCCGCCGACCGGATCCGCCGCAACCGGCTGGTGCCCGGCTCAACCCAGCTTAGCGATTTTTCCGCCGATCTGGGGTTCTGGAGCGTGCCGCATGACCAGAGCGCGCGGCTGGGGGTCTGGGTGGTGTCGCCATGGGCGCCCGGCCACGCCCCCGAGGAACAGCCGGGCTACTGAGCCGCAAAAGCAATGGCCGGAGCATCGCTGCCCCGGCCCACTCGCACGCTCCAAAGCCCCCACCAAAGCGGCTCCGGCCTCACACAAACCCGTTATCCCTCTGTCAGGGCGCTGCGCCACATCTCGCGCATCCAGACCGGCACAAGAACCGGATCCAGCGTAATTGCGGTTTCGGTCACATGCTGTCCCGAAGCCAGTTCCGCCGCCAGCCGCCCCAGCGTAAAATCACCCTCATAGGTGTCGCCGCGATAGGTGCGGCTCGCGGTCTGGACCTCTGCCACCGGATCGGCCAGCGCGCCATCCAAGAGCCGCACCAGCGCCTCGGCCAGCGTCAGCCCCAGCACCGCGCCCGCCATGCTGTCGGTGGGGTAATGCACCCCGGCCACCGTGCGGTTCGCGGCGATCCGCGCGGCGTGGCGGTAGAACGGACTGCCCGCCGCCAGCGCCGCCTTGGGATCGAACGGCCCTTCGGTGAACAGCCGCAGCAGCAGCGTGGCCACGGCAAAAGCCTCTGTCGCGTGACCGCTGGGCCATGCGCCATGCCCCGGCGTCTGGATGATCGGCTGCACCTCATAGGCCAGCGTGATGGGCCGCGCCACGTCGAAGCCCAGCTTCAGCGGCATCTCCAGCAACGTGCAGAGCCGCAGCACCGCCCCCGCGAACCAGTGGGTCCATTTTGTGGCTTCGGGGTGCATGTAGCCCAGCATCCCGAAAAACGACAGGATGTCAGAGGTCTGCACCTGAATTTCGGCCAGCCGGTCCATGCGCAGATCCGCCGCCGCCCGCAGATGCGGCAGCTGGCTGCGCACCAGCAAAGCGTCATCGGGTTTGTGCAGCGTCACCAGCGTCTGGCCGCGCAGGGTCAGATGGCCCACGGCATTGGCGGCGGCGCTGTCCGCCAGATCGATGGCAAACAGCGATCCCAGCGCCTGATCGACCACGGCGCGGCGGGGAAAGGCATCCATCCGCTGCACGGCTTTCCACGCGCTCTGCCCCGTGGTCACCGGGCTGCGCGAGGCCGCCCCCGACCAGTAGCCCACGGTGCCATCCCGCGCATTGGCCAGCGCAAGGCTGAGATAGGGCGAGGCGGTGCCACCGGCATGAGCCTGCCCGCCCTGGCCCCCCTGACCGCCCTGCCCGGTCTGGCCCCCTTGGCCGCCCTGACCACCTTGCCCCCCCTGGCCCCCTTGGCCGCCCTGCCCGGTCTGACCGCCTTGGCCGCCCTGACCGCCTTGGCCTCCCTGCCCGCCAAAAATCGTCATCCTGCCCCCGTATGCTGCAGCCCTGTCCGCCCTGCATCTAATCGGGCTGCCGCAAGTTCGGTCAAAGGAATTTCAGCCCCCCTCGAAACAATTAACGATCATTTCACGCCCGTTGCCGCAAACGTGAGGTGGTGCTAGCGTAAACCCCGGTGAGGTCTCGCCGCGGGGACAGGAGTGTGACGACCGACGGACAGCTGTTGCGGGTGGAGATGATCGGTCCGCTGCGCGTGACCGGACCCGACTGCGTCGACATCACCCCGCAGGGCGCCAAGAATCAGGGCGTTCTGGCCCTGCTGATGCTGTCGCCCGGCATGCGCCGCCCGCGCCGCTGGGTGGAAGACAAGCTGTGGTCCAGTTTTGCCCCCGAACAGGCCAGCGCGAATCTGCGGCAGGCGCTCAGCAAGCTGCGCCGGAGCCTGGGTCCGTGGGAGGATGTGCTGGGGGCCGACCGCAGCAGCGTCTGGCTGGATCCGGCCCGCCTGCATGTGGACGTGCTGGAAAACGAGTTCCGCATCGAAGACGGGTTCGACCTGCTTGAAGGGCTGGACGTGCGCGATCCCGAATTCGAGGACTGGCTGCGCAGCGAACGCTCGCGCTTTGCCGACAGGGTGGGGGCGGCGCGGCCCGCTCTGCCCGGCGGGCTGCTGATCCGCTGCCGCACCAGCCTGAACGGCACCGGCCTGCCCGAGGTGCTGGGCGACATCCTTGCCAACCGCATCGGCGAAAACATCGCCGAACAGGTGCGGGCATGGCGGCAGTCCGGGCGGCATGTGGATGCGGGCGCCGAGGATCGCGGCGATCTGGAAATCACCTGCGATCTGATGGACAGCGACGGCAGGCTGCATGTCTTTGCCAAGGTGGTGCATCTTCCCTCGGCGCGCATCCTCTATTCCAAGCTGCAGCCCATCGTGTCGGCAGAGACCATCCTTGGCTCTGACGACGCGATCTGCGCGATGATCTTCGAGGCGGCGGACCGCACGCTGGGCCGCCTGCCGCTGGCCATCGAAAATGCCCGCCCCGAAGCCCGGGCCACGGCGCTGGCGCGGCTGGCGCTTTATCGCATGTTCACCTTCCAGCCGGACGCGCTGCGCGAGGCAGACAGCCTGCTGCTGCAGGCGCATGAGGTCGACCGCAACGGCATCTATATCGCGTGGCGCAGCCTGATCCGCACCATCCAGATGATCGAGCTGCTGGAGCCGGATCTGGCCGCACTTTACGAAGAAACCCAGATGCTGAACCACAAGGCGCTGGAACAGGGCGCCGACAACGCGCTGGTGCAGGCGCTGGTCAGTCAGGTGCGGGTCATGGCGATGGGGGATGCGGCGGGCGGGCTTGAACTGGCGGAACGCTCGGTGGACCGCAACCCGGCGGGAGGCTTTGGCTGGCTGTCGCTGGCGGTGGCGCGGATGCTGGCGGGGGATCACCGGCAGGCGCTGGACATGTCGCGCCACGCCCGCAGCATCGCGCGGCATTCGCCGTTCCGCCACTGGTGGGATCTGTATCACTGCATCGTCAGCGTGGCCTGCAACGAGCCGCATATGGCCATCGAGGCCGGAGAGGCGGCGGCCCGCGCCGCGCCCTCCTTCCGGCCCGCGCACCGGCATCTGCTGGCGCTTTACGCGCTGGACGGGCAGCTGGAGAAGGCGCGCGCCGTGGCCGAACGGCTGGCCCGGATCGAGCCGGGCTTCAGCCTTGACCGGCTGGTGAATGATGACGCCTATCCGGTGCGCACCCTGCGCAGCAAGGGCCTGCTGGAGCCGATCCGCGCGCTGCTGTGACCTAGCGCCGGGCGGTCCAGATGATGTGCCGGGGGCCGCGCTTGCCCCGCCCTGCCGGCACGCTGTGCGTCTCGGCCTGAAAGCCGCAGCGCCCCAGCCGCCGGGTGAAGGCGGGATCGGGGGCGGCGGACCAGACCGCCAGCACACCGCCGGGGCTAAGCGCGCAATGCGCCGCCCGCAGGCCAGCTTCGCCATAAAGCCCGTCATTGCCCGCGCGGGTCAGGCCATCGGGGCCGTTGTCCACATCCAGCAGGATCGCGTCATAGGGGGGTGCGGCGGTCCGGATCTCTGCCGCCACATCGCCCGCACGCAGCAGCACGCGCGGATCCTCCAGACAGCCGCCGAACACCTCGGCCATGGGGCCACGCGCCCAGCCGATCAGGTCGGGCACGATTTCCGACACCACCACCTGCGCGGCGGCGGGCGTGGCGGCAAGGGCGGCGCGCAGGGTGAAACCCATCCCCAGCCCGCCGATCAGCAGCCGCGGCGCGGGACGGGCGCCGATCCGGTCCAGCGTCAGCGTGGCCAGCGATTCCTCTGACCCGCCCAGACGGCTGTTCATCAGCTCGTTGCCGCCCTCCAGCCGGATGGAATATTCGGTGCCGCGCCGCAGCAGGCGCAGCGTGTCGCCCTGCGGCGCCGATGCCGTGGCCAGAAGTTCCCAAGGCAGCATGGCAATGTCCCTGTCCCGAAGTCTGCGCTGCCCTTAGCCCATCGGGGACCGCAGGTGAAGCCGCGCCAGCGGTGCCGATGCGCCGCCGCGGGCAGACCCCGCCGGCCCCCGGATCAGGACAGCCGGTCGCGCAGCTTGTTCACCGGGCCGCGCAGGCTCTGCACCGCAAGCCCGATCAGCCGCCCCGCAGGGATGCGCGCGGGCGGATCGGCGGGCCAGAGCCGCGCGCCCTCTGCCGGATCGGTCAGCGTGGCGGCAAAGGCCCGGCCCAGCACCGCAGAGGTGGGCACGCCGCGCCCGGAATAGCCCAGAAGCCCCCAGAGCCCCTCCTCCAGTTCAAAGATCGCCGGGCGCTGCCGCGCCGAAATGCCGACGGTGCCGGTCCAGTGATGGGTCCAGACCAGCCCCTGCAGTTCCGGGAACCGCCGCGCCAGCCGCGCCCCCTGTTCGGCGACGGTGGGTGCGGTCCACCGCCCGCGCCGCAGTTCCACCAGCCCGCCGGTGATGATGCGCCCCGTGGCATCGACCCGAAAGAACATCGGATCGCGCCGCGTGTCGCTGAAATTCACGCCCGAAGGCAGCACGGCGGCGCGCTGGTGCGGCTGCAGCGGTGCGCTGGCAATGGCGTAAGAGGTCATGGGCACAAGGCTTGCCCGCATCCGCGCGGGCACCGCCCCCATGCCATAGGCATTGGTGGCCAGCCCGACCTTGCGGGCGGTGATCTCTCCCTCCGGGGTGGCAAGGGTCCACGCGCCGTCCCGCCCGCGCCGCAGCCCGGTGACAGGTGTCCGGGTGTGAAGCCGCGCGCCCGCCGCCTGCGCCGCCCGTGCAAGGCCGCGCACATAGGCCAGCGGGTTCAGATGGCCGCCATCGCGATGCAGCCAGCCGCCAAAGGTGCCGGACACGCCGCTGAGCGCCGCAATCTCCTCCGGGTCCAGAAACGCATCTGCCTTGCCAAGGGCGGCATATCTGGCATGGGTGGCGCGCGCCCGCTCCAGCCCCTTTGCGGAATGCGCGGCCTGCAGCCAGCCCTTCTGCACCGGGTCGCAGGCGATGCCCAGTTCGGCGATCTGGTCAAAGACCAGCCTGCCCGCGTCGCGCAGCAGGGCAAAGCCTGCGGGGGGCAGCTGGGTTTCGTCAAGATAGCCGAAGACGGGAATGCACTGGCCGTGGTTGCGCCCGGACCCGCCCTGCCCGACCTCCCCCGCCTCGATCAGCGCCACCGACAGGCCACGGCGGCTTAGCTCCAGCGCGGCGATGCAGCCGCTGAACCCCGCCCCCACCAGCGCCACGTCGACACGCAGGCTGCCCCGCAGCGGCCCGGCCTGCGGCGCGCAGAGCGCGGTCAGCGCATAGGGCGGAATCCGAAAGATCTGGTCTGTCATGCCACTGCCCCTGTCTGTGTCAGCGTGGACAGCGCGTCGCCCAGCCGGTTGGCCCAGTCCGCCTGCCCCTGCGGCGTCTCCAGCAGGTCATTGGACACCTCGAACCCGCAGGCGCGATAGCCGCTGCCCCATGTGTGCCGGTCAAGCGTGTAGGCGCCTTCGCGCCCGGAATAGGGCTGGTTGTCGCCCAGCGTGAGGCCTAACGTGCCCAGCGCCTCCAGCAGCGGATGGGCGAGCGTCGGCGCCTCGTTCCAGATCGTGCCACCATCCCACGGGCGGCGCTGCCCGCCGAACTGCCGGGTGCAGCTGTGCAGGGCAAAAAACAGCGGGTCGCGGTGGCGGCGGGTGACCCGGTCCCAGACCGAGGTGATCGCGGCATGATAGGGCCAGAAGATCGCGTCCTGCCGCGCCCGGCGTGTTGCTGGGTCCAGCGTGACATTGCCGGGCACGGGCACGCCCTCCACCTGCGTCAGGATCGAGCGCGGATCGTCCAGCCAGCGGTTCAGGTCGATCACCAGCCGGCTGACCGTGCCCAGCAGCACCGGCGCATCCAGCCGCTGCGCCAGCGCTTGGGCCAGCGGCGCCACGCCCAGATCGCAGAAATGATGGGTGTGCCGCCAGTTCTCGGCCAGACCCAGCGCGCCGAAGCGGGCGGGCGTGGCGGTGCCTGCGTGATCGACGACGATCAGCCCGGGAAAGCGGCCTTCGGGGTTCAGCAGGACGGGCGCCTCGATCATGCCGGATCTCCGCGGCGGCGCAGCGCCTCCAGCCGGGCGAGGCGATCCTTGGCGCCGTCGCGGTCGCGGTCGACCACCGCCGCCACCAGCGCCTCGACCTGCGCCGTGGGCACCACCCGCGACCCGAAGGGCGAGGCAGACTGATCCGGCGCGGTCAGCACCGCCTCTGCCAGCGCGGCCACCGGAGAGCGCCAGAAATCGGTCAGCAGCACGATCCGCGCCCCCGCCGCCCGCGCGCCTTCGGCAAAGCGCAGCAGATCCTCCTGATAGCGGCGGTAATCGAACAGCACGATCACGTCGCGCGGTCCCAGATCCACCAGCGCGTCATAGGCAAAGCCCAGCGGCTGCTCCAGCAGCGCCACATTGGCCCGCACCTGCCCCAGCTGCAGCGCCAGACGCTGCGCAAGGTTGCGGCTGTAGCGTCCGCCCAGCGGCCGGATGGTCAGTTTCGGATCGGCCAGCAGATCGGCGATGGCGTCAAATTCGGCGGGCACCACCCGTTCGGCCATGCGGCGGAAGCTTTCCGCCTGCATCAGCAGCACCCGGCGATAAAGGTGATCCCCTGCCCCGCCCGCCTGCTCTGCGGGGTGGTCCATCTGCACCAGCGGCGAGCCCAGCTGCCGGTCCACCTCCTGTTTCACCGCCGCCTGAAATTCGGCGAAGCGGACAAAGCCCAGCTTGGCCAGATAGCGCAGCACGGTGGGGCCGCTGACCCCGGCGCGGCCAGCAAGCGCCTCGACCGTGCCCAGCGCGCTGGCGGGGAAGTTTTCGGCAAAGGCCGCAGCCAGCTTCCGCTCGGCCTGAGATACAGCCGAATTGCGCAGCCGGGCGGCAAGATCATCGGAGGATGTCATGGGAAGACGCAGTAATTCCTGTGTATCGTTTGATACAAGTTGACGGAATCATGAAGACTACGCAACATTTAATACACCCGCCCCCGCCTCTGCGCCCGCCGCATCGCGGGAGCCAACACCGACCGGCCGCGCAGGGTGACCGGCACAGACACCGACAGGAGAGCCCAGATGAAGACCTTTTCATGGATGGTCGGAACGGCGCTGACGCTGCTTCCGATGACCGCCACCGCCGAACGCGGCAGCGACGGCGACCTGCGCATTCTGTACTGGCAGGCCGCGTCGACGATGAACCCCTATCTGTCGGGCATCGCCAAGGAGGTGGAGGCCGCCTCGCTGGTGCTGGAGCCGCTGGCGCGCTTCGACGAGACCGGCGCGCTGGTGCCGGTGCTGGCCGAAAGCATTCCCACGCTGGAAAACGGCGGGGTCAGCGCCGACCTGACCCGCATCACATGGACCCTGCGCGAGGGGCTGACATGGGCCGATGGCAGCCCGGTCACGCCGCAGGACGCGATCTTTACATGGCGCTACTGCACGGATGACCAAAGCGGCTGCGCCGCGCTGTCGCTGTTCGACGGGGTGGCAGAGGTGGTGGCCCTGGACGAGCGGCGCGTTGAAATCCGCTTTTCGGAACCGAAGCCCTATCCCTATACCGCCCTTGTCAGTTCCGAAGCGCCGCTGCTGCAGGAGGCGCAGTTTGCCGACTGCACCGGCGCCCGCGTCGCGCAATGCACCGAACAGAACACCTATCCCATCGGCACCGGCCCCTACCGGGTGGAGGAGTTCCGCGCCAATGACGTGATCACCTACACGCTCAACCCCGAATACCGCGAGGCGGACAAGCCCGCCTTCGCCACGGTGACGATCAAGGGCGGCGGCGATCCGGCCTCTGCGGCGCGGGCGGTGCTGCAGACGGGCGAGGTGGATTATGCGTGGAACCTGCAGCTGTCGCCCGACATTCTGGCGCAGATGACCGGCGGCCCGGGCGAGGTGATCACCTCGGACAGCCCGGCGGTGGAGTTCCTGTTCCTGAACCAGACCGATCCCGACCCCGCGCTTGGCGAGGCGCGCGCCACCGTGGCGGGCGGGGCGCATCCGGCCTTTACCGATCCACGGGTCGGACAGGCGCTGTCGCTGGCCATCGACCGCGCGGTGATCGCCGAGGCGCTTTATGGCGATGCGGGGGTGCCGGGCTGCGCCGTGGTGCCAACGCCCGCGCTTTACGCCTCTGACACCCATGCGGACTGTGCGACGCAGGATCTGGACCGCGCCGCCGCCCTGCTGGACGAGGCGGGCTGGACCGACAGCGATGGGGACGGCATCCGCGACCGCGACGGGCGCAAGCTGTCGCTGCTGTTCCAGACCTCGACCAATGGCGTGCGGCAGGACAGTCAGGCGCTGATCAAGGACTGGTGGCGGCAGATCGGCGTGGAGACGGAGCTGCGCAACATCGACGCTTCGGTGTTCTTTGGCGGCGATCCCGGTTCACCCGACACGCGGCAGAAATTCTTTGCCGATGTCCAGATGTATACGGACAACGCCAAGGGACAGGATCCCGAAGCCTTCCTTGGCAACTGGAGCTGCGCCAATATCCCCTCGCCCGCGACGCAGTGGCAGGGCAACAACATCCAGCGCTTCTGTTCCGAGCCCTATGAGGCGCTGATCCGGGAATTCCGCACCGCCGGATCGCTGGAGGACCGGGGCCGGATCGGGCGGGCCATGAACGACCTGCTGGTGGAGTCCTATTCCATCCTGCCGCTGATCCACCGCCACACCATCTCGGGCAAGGCGGCGACGCTGGAAGGCGTGCGGATGAACAGCTGGGACAGCCAGATCTGGAACATCGCCGACTGGCACCGCGCCGACTGACACAGGCCGCGCCCCCGCCTCCGGACCGGAGCGCGGGGGCGCGGCGCCTTTTCCGGTCGCCCCCGCAGGTTCTGATGCTATATTATAACGTCGCAAAATCAAAGGAAAAATCCGACTGGATCACATATCTGTCACCTGACGCTCCTAGGGTCCGCGCAGATTGTCATGGAGCCCAATCATGAAACAGATTCTCCTTTCCACCGCCGCCGTCCTCGGCCTTGCCACTGTCGCTTCGGCTCAGGATCTGCCGCAGGCCGGGTCCGACTGGTATCAGGCCGCTCAGGACACCATCGCCGAGCGTCTGGCCGTGCAGCCGAACACCGCGACCGCCAAGAACGTGATCCTGTTCACCGCAGACGGCAACGGCGTGGGCACCAACTACGCCATCCGCCTGTTCTCCGGCCAGCAGGAAGGCGGTCTGGGGGATGAGTATGTCCAGCCTCACGAAACCTTCCCGCATGTCGCGCTGGTGAAGACCTATTCCTCGAACGGCCAGACCCCCGACTCCGCCCCCACCGCCATGGCGATGAACTCGGGCGTCAAGGGCAAGAACGGCATGATCAACATCATGGACACCGTGGCTGTCGAAGACTGCGCCGCCGGGGCTGATGCCGGGACCAAGCTGTTTTCGGAAATCGCGACCGAGATGGGCAAGTCGGTTGGCGTCATCTCCACCGCGCGCATCACCCACGCGACCCCGGCAGCGGTCTATGCCCGCACCGTGAGCCGCGACTGGGAAGACAACTCTGCCCTGCCCGAAGGCTGCGAGCAGAAGGACATCGCCGCACAGCTGATCGACCAGATGCAGGCAGGCGTGATCGACGTGGCGTTCGGCGGGGGCCGCGCGCATTTCCTGCCGACCGACGTGACCGATGTGGAAGGCAAGACCGGCAAGCGGACCGATGGCCGCAATCTGGTGGAAGAAGCCACGGGGCTCGGCGCGCAGGTCGTGTTCGGCGAAGAGGATTTCTCTGCCCTGACCGCAGGCAACAACGCGCCCATCCTTGGCCTTTTTGAGGCCAGCCACATGAAATACGAACATGACCGCACCGGCGAGCCCTCGCTGGCGGAAATGACCGAAGCCGCGATCGAAGCCCTGTCCACCAATGACGAAGGCTTCTACCTGTCGATCGAAGCGGGCCGCGTCGACCATGCCAACCACGAAGGCAACCTTTATCGCGTGCTGGCTGACGGCAAGGCCTTTGCCGATGCCATCGCCAAGGCGATGGAGCTGACCAATGCCGAAGACACGCTGATCATCGTCACCGCCGACCACGAGCACGCCATCTCCTTCAACGGCTATTGCGGGCGCGGCTCCAACATCGTCGGTCTCTGCATGGAAGAGAACGAAGCGGGCATCGAACATAACGGCACGCCGAACCTTGGCGCCGATGGCAAGCCCTACACCGTGGCCGGTTACCTGAACGGCGCCGGATCGGTGCTGATCGAACAGGCCGATGGCACCTTCTCGGGCAGCCGTCCGGACCTGACCGAAGAAGAAGCGACCGATCCCGACTACCTGCAGCAGGCGCTGATCCCCATGTCCTCTGAAACCCATTCGGGCGAAGACGTGGCCGTGTTTGCCCGAGGTCCCTGGTCGCATCTGTTTGGCGGCGTGATCGAGCAGAACGTGATCTTCCACGTGATGAACCACGCCGTTACCGCCGAATAATCCCGGCGCTGCGTTACGGATGTGCAGGCCCCGGATCATCTCCGGGGCCTGTGCCGTTGCCGGACGTTATGCGGGTGTCACATGCCCGCGCCATATCTGCCGCGAAAGGACATGCCATGAACCGACGCCATCTGCTTGCGCTGCCGCTTGCGCTGCTTGCCCCCCGCGCCGTCGCGCAGGACGGCCCGATCCTCCTGCGCGATCTCTACAACAAGGATCTGAGCTTTTCCGACGCGGCGCTCTCCGCCGAAGGCGGGCGGCTGGCGGTCGAGGGCTTCATGGCGCCGCCACTGAAGGCCGATTCGGTGTTCTTCGTGCTGACCAAGCGCCCCATGGCGGTCTGCCCGTTCTGCGAGCCGGGGATGCCATGGCCCGATGACATTCTGGCGGTCTATGCCAAGCGCATCGTCGACGTGGTGCCGTTCAACGTGCCCATCGTGGTCGAAGGCGTGCTGGAACTGGGCGACGAGGTCGACCCCGAGCTGGGTTTCTATTCCAAGGTGCGGCTGACCGACGCCACCTTCCGGCGGATCTGAGCGATGAGAGCCCCGGATCTGCGGGTGGAGGGGCTGCGCGTGCAGAGCCGCGAAGGCCGGGTGCTGCTGGCCATCGACCATCTGGCGCTGCCCGGCGGGCAGAGCCTTGCGCTGACCGGCGCCTCGGGGGCGGGCAAATCCACCTTCCTGCACGTGCTGTCGGGGCTGGTGCGCCCCCATGCAGGCCGGGTGATCTGGGGCGAGACCGACATTGCCGCGCTGTCCGAAGACGCGCGCGCCGCCTTTCGCCGCGACCGGCTGGGGCTGGTGTTTCAGGACTGCCATCTGTTCGAGGAACTGTCGGCGCTTGGCAATGCCGCACTGGCCAGCGCCTTTGCGCCGCGCGCTGCCCGTGCGCCGATCCGCGCCGCCGCCGCGCGCTGGCTGGCCGGTCTGGGGCTGGGACAGGCGGGCGCGCGCCCCGTGGACAGCTTTTCGGGCGGCGAACGGCAGCGCATCGCCGTCGCGCGCGCGCTTGCGGGCGATCCGCCGGTCATTCTGGCCGATGAGCCGACCGCCGCGCTGGACCGGGCCAATGCCGATGCGCTGGGGGCCGATCTGGTGCGGCTGGCGCAGCAGGACGGGCGCGGGCTGATCGTGGTCACCCATGATGCGGGCCTTGCCGTGCGCATGACCCGGCAGCTGCGGCTGGCCGATGGCCGCATCGCGGAGGACAGCCATGCGTGATCTGTGGATGTCGCTGCCCGCCACGGCGCAGGATGCCGCACTGGCGCTGGCGCTGGTCGCGCCGGGGCTGCTGCTGGGGCTTTGGGTGATGCGCGGGCTGCGCCCGCTGCCGCTGGTCGGTGCGATGCTGCGGCGGTTCTCTTGGGTCAACGGGCTGTTCGTGCTGCTGATCGCCGTGTCGGTGGGGCTGGGTGTCGGGCTGCTGGCGCAGGAGCGCGGGCTGCGGCAGGGTTCTGCCCGCGCCGCCGAAAAATTCGACCTGATCGTCGCGGCTCCGGGCAGCGAGGTGACGGTGATGCTCGCCTCGGTCTATCTGCAGCCTTCGGACATGGCGCTGATCACCGGCGCGCAATATGCCGAGATCGCGGCGACCGAAGGCGTGGCGCTGGCCGCCCCCATCGCCTTTGGCGACAGCCATGCGGGCGCGCCGGTGGTGGGCACCACGGCAGATTTCGTGACCCATCTTGCCGGGCCGCTGGCGGCAGGGCGCAGCTTTGCCACGGCGCAGGAGGCGGTGGCAGGCGCCTTTGCGCCGGTGGATGTCGGCGACAGTTTCACCCCGGCGCATGGTCATGGCGCCATGGCCGAAGGCGACGCCCATGCCGGGCACGCCTATACCGTGACGGGGCGCATGGCCGCCACCGGCAGCCCGTGGGACCGCGCCATCCTTGTGCCCGTCGAGGGCGTGTGGGAGGTGCATGGCCTTGCCAGCGGCCACGCGCCCGGCACCGACCGCATCGGCCCGCCCTTCGATGCCGAGTATATGCCCGGCACCCCCGCCGTGCTGGTGCGCGCCACCGAGCTCTGGGGCAATTACGCGCTGCGCTCGCGTTTTACCCGCAGCGACATGATGGCGTTTTTCCCGGGCACGGTTCTGGCGCAGCTGCACGGGCTGATGCGCGACATCCGGTCGGCCATGTCGCTGATGGCAGGGCTGACGCAGGTGCTGGTGGCGCTGTCGGTGCTGATCGGCCTCATGATCCTTGTCCGGCTGATCGCGCGCAGCCTTGCGCTGCTGCGGGCGATCGGGGCGCCGCTGCGCTTTGTCTTCGCCGTGGTCTGGAGCTATTGCGCCGCCCTGATCCTCAGCGGGGCAGCCTTGGGGCTGGCGCTGGGATTTGTCGCGGCACGCGGTCTTTCGGCGCTGGTGACCGCCCGCACCGACGTGCTGGTGACCGCAGGCCTTGGCTGGCCGGAACTGCATCTGGTGGCGGGATTTGTCAGCGTCACGCTGCTGATGGCCCTGCTGCCCGCGTGGCTGGCCGTGCGCCGCCCGCTTCTGTCCGACCTTCGCACCTAGAGGTATCCCATGCGCGCCGCCCTTTCTGCTTTTGCCCTGTGCCTGCTCGCCGCCCCGGCCCTTGCCGAAAACCATGACCATGCCGACCATGTCGCAGAGGCCGAGGGCCTGCGCGTCATCCACGCCTGGGCCGCCGCCACGCCACGCGGCGATGCGGCGCTGGTCTATATGGACATCGAAAACGCCACCGGATCCGAGGTGGTGCTGACCGGCGGCAAGGCGCTTGGCCAGCCGCTGGATCTGGTGGGCTTCGGCTATGGCGCCACGGGCGAGACATGGACCGTGCTGCCCGCCCTGCCGCTGGGACCGGGGCAGAAGCTGATGCTGGCGCCCAAGGTGCTGGCGCTGCGCCTGTCGGATCTGCCGCAGCCGCTGGAAGACGGCGGCGATCTGGATCTGGAGGTGCAGTTCGGCGACCTGCATCTGGAGGCGCATGTGGAAATCGGCGCGGCGGATGCCACCGCCCACAGCCATGCCGGGCATATGCACTGACCGGGCGGGCGCGCGCTCTCCACAAGCGGGCACGGGCCTGCTAAGAGCTTGGAGGACTTCCCGAAGAAAGGGCGCCTGACATGACCGCACCAAAACCCGTCGTCCTGACCATCCTTGATGGCTGGGGCCTGCGCGAAGACACCGCCTATAACGCGCCCGCGCTGGCCCGGACGCCGACCATGGACCGGCTTCTGGCCACCTGCCCCCATGCCACGCTGACCACCTTTGGCCCCGATGTCGGCCTGCCCAAGGGGCAGATGGGCAATTCCGAGGTGGGCCATACCAATATCGGCGCGGGCCGGGTGGTGGCGATGGATCTGGGCCAGATCGATCTCGCCATCGAGGATGGCAGCTTTTTCGACAATGCCGCCATCGTGGATTTTGCCGAAACCGTGAAGGCGGCGGGCGGCACCGCGCATCTGATGGGCGTGGTTTCCGATGGCGGGGTGCATGGCCATATCACCCATATCAAGGCGGCGGTGCGCCTGCTGACGGATCGCGGCCTGCCGGTGGTGGTGCATGCCATCACCGATGGCCGCGACGTAGCACCCAGTTCGGGCAAGGGGTTTGTGGCCGATCTGGCCGACAGCCTGCCCGAAGGCGCCCGCATCGGCACGGTGATCGGGCGCTATTACGCCATGGACCGGGATACCCGCTGGGAGCGGGTCGAACGCGCCTATGATGCGATGATCCGGGGTCAGGGCGTTGCCGCCCCCGACGCGGTCACCGCCGTGACGCAGAGCTATGCCGACGACAAGACCGACGAATTCATCCTGCCCAGCGTCATCGGGGACTATGCCGGGGTGGCGGCGGGGGACGGGCTCTTCTGTCTCAACTTCCGGGCCGACCGGGCGCGCGAGATCCTGTCGGCCATCGGTGATGCCGAATTTGACGGCTTTGCCCGCGATCTGCCGGATCTGTCGGCGCTGCTGGGGATGGTGGAATATTCCAGCCGCCACAACAGCTTCATGACCACCGCCTATCCCAAGCGCGTGCTGGTCAACACGCTGGGCGAATGGGTGGCGCAGCACGGGCTGCGGCAGTTCCGTCTGGCCGAGACCGAAAAATACCCCCATGTCACCTTCTTCCTGAACGGCGGCAAGGAAGAGCCGGAGGAAGGCGAAGACCGCTTCATGCCGCAATCGCCCAAGGTCGCCACCTATGACCTGCAGCCGGAGATGAGCGAACCCGAGGTGGCCGCAAAATTCGTCGAGGTGATCGGACAGGGATACGATCTGATCGTGACCAATTTCGCCAATCCCGACATGGTCGGCCATACCGGCGATCTGGACGCCGCGATCCGCGCCTGCGAGGCGGTGGATGACGGTCTGGGACAGGTTCTGGCCGCGCTGGAACAGGCGGGCGGCGCGATGCTGGTCATCGCCGATCACGGCAATTGCGAAACCATGTGGGATGATGAAACCAACGGCCCCCACACCGCCCACACCACCAACCCGGTGCCGGTGATCCTGTTCGGCGGGCCCGAGGGCGCGACGCTGCGCGACGGCATCCTTGCCGATGTGGCGCCGACGCTGCTGCAGCTGATGGGCCTGCCGCAGCCCGCCGAGATGACGGGCAAGAGCCTGATCGGGGAATGATCCGCACAGCGCTGGTCCTTGCCCTGCTGGCCGCCCCCGCCGCGGCGCAGGATCAGGCGCAGGCGGCGCGCAACGCCGCCCGCGCGCTGGAGGAAGCCTCGGTGCAGCTTGACGCTGCGGAAAGCGCGCGTGACCAGGTGCGGGCGCTGACCCAGACGGTGCAGGCCTATGAGGAGGGACTGGCGGCCCTGCGCGACGGGCTGCGCGAGGCCGCGATCCGCGAAACCGAACTCAGCCGCCGTCTGGCCGCGCAGGAGGGCGAGATCTCGCAGCTTCTGGGGGTGCTGTCGGCGCTTGGCACCGCGTCCGGGCCGCAGGCGCTGCTGCATCCCGACGGGCCGGTGGGGTCGGCCCGGGCGGGGATGATGCTGGCCTCGGTCACGCCGGGTCTGGCGCAGGAGGCGCAGCAGCTGCGCGCCGATCTGACCGAGGTGACCGATCTGCGCGCCCTGCAGGAGAACGCCGCCGCCACCCTGCGCGACGGGCTGGCGGGGGTGCAGACCGCGCGCACCGAGCTGAGTCAGGCCGTGGCCGACCGCACCGCCCTGCCGAAGCGGTTCACCGAGGATCCGGTGCGCACCGCCATCCTGATCGCCGCCACCGAAACGCTGGAGGGCTTCGCCTCCGGCCTGTCGGAGATCGCCACGAACGAAACCCCCGCCGACCTGCCGCCCGTCGCGGCGCGGCGCGGCAGCCTGCCCCTGCCCGTGCGGGGCGAAATCCTGCGCCGGGCCGGGGAAGCCGATGCCGCAGGCGTCAGCCGCCCCGGCATCGTGGTGGCCACCCGGTCGCGGGCGCTGGTCACCACCCCCGCCGCCGCCACCGTGCGCTACAGCGGTCCGCTGCTGGATTACGGGCTGGTCACCATTCTGGAGCCGCAGCCCGACCTGCTGCTGGTGCTGGCCGGGCTCGACACCACCTATGCGCAGACCGGCGAGATCCTGCCCGAAGGCGCACCGGTTGGGCTGATGGGCGGCGACGAGCCCGGCACGGGCGAGGATCCGTCACCGTCACGTGAAGCCTCCGGCGCTGGACGCACGGAGACGCTGTATATAGAGGTAAGGGAAGGCGACGCCCCCGTGGACCCGCTAGAGTGGTTCGCCAGCGACAAGGGATGAATTGGGCATGAAGAAGTTTCTGATGGCCGCCGCGGGTGGCACGATCGCAGGCGTGGTGGCGACGACCCAGTTCGTGGGGCCGCTGCTGGCGCAGGAAGCCGCAAAAACCACAAATGTCTATGAACAGCTTGACCTGTTCGGCGACATCTTCGAACGCATCCGGTCGCAATATGTCGAGGAAGTGGACGAGGGCGAACTGATCGAAGCCGCGATCAACGGCATGCTGACGTCGCTTGATCCGCATTCCAGCTATCTTGCGCCCAATGATGCCGAGGACATGCGGGTGCAGACCCGCGGCGAATTCGGCGGTCTGGGGATCGAGGTCACGCAGGAAGACGGCTTCGTGAAGGTGGTCTCGCCCATCGACGGCACCCCTGCACAGGAAGCAGGCATCGAGGCGGGCGATTTCATCACCCATGTCGATGGCGAATCCGTGCTGGGCCTCAACCTTGACGAGGCGGTGGAGATGATGCGCGGGCCGGTCGGGTCCGAGATCCTCATCACCGTGGTGCGCGAAGGCCGCGACGAGCCCTTCGAGGTGTCGATCATCCGCGACACCATCAAGCTGACGGCGGTGCGCACCCGGCTTGAAGGCAATACCGTGGTGCTGCGCGTCACCACCTTCAACGACCAGACCTTCCCCAATCTCGAAGAGGGTCTGGCAGAGCGGGTGGCCGAAGCGGGCGGCATGGAGAATGTCGAAGGCATCGTGCTCGATCTGCGCAACAACCCCGGCGGCCTGCTGACGCAGGCGATCAAGGTGTCGGACGCGTTCCTCGACAAGGGCGAAATCGTCTCCACCCGGGGCCGCAACGCTGCCGATGGCGAAAGGTTCAACGCCGAGGCGGGCGATCTGGCCGAAGGCAAGCCCATGGTCGTGCTGATCAATGGCGGCTCTGCCTCGGCCTCGGAAATCGTGGCGGGCGCGCTGAAGGACCACCGCCGCGCGGTGGTCGTGGGCACCAAGAGCTTCGGCAAGGGTTCGGTGCAGACGGTCATGCCGCTGCGCGGCGACGGCGCCATGCGGCTGACCACGGCGCGCTATTACACGCCCTCGGGCCGGTCGATTCAGGCGCTTGGCGTCTCCCCCGACATCGTGGTGGAACAGCGCCTGCCCGACCCCGAGGACGAGGGCGAAGAGGCCCCCGCAGGCTTCAGCCGCTCCGAGGCGGAACTGCGTGGCCGTCTGGACAATGACAGCCTGTCGGAAGACGAGATCCGCCAGATCGAGGAAGAGCGCACCAAGGCCGAAGAGGCCGCAGCCCTGCGTGAAGAGGATTACCAGCTGGCCTATGCCATCGACATCCTCAAGGGCCTGAGCGTTCTGAACATCGAAGAGCGGATGCAGCAGGCCGCCAGCACCGCCGGACAGGACTGACCCCCGGACAGACCCACAGGGCGCGGCCCCCCAAGGCCGCGCCTCCCCCGGCACAGCTCCCCCAGAACCCGCGCGACCTCGGCGAAAACGCCCCTCCTGCAGGCTCAGACGCCCGCACGGGACCACACGAAGTTTGCCTGAGGCTGGTTGACGTCAGTCGCGCAGCCATGCCTTCAATTTCCAGAGCCGCCTAGAAGCTGGCCTCGGCTTCCGCTGGTGGGATGGGCCCGATGGGCCCAAGCAGGCGGCGGGCGTTGAATCAGTCGCCCCATTCCAGAGTGGCGTCGTCAACCGTTTCGAAGCTGCGCATTGGTCCGCGGCGGTGGATCGGCCTTGAAGAGACCATTGATCGTTTCCGCCAAAGCCTTGTCGTAGCTGTCTCCGACGCTGCCAAACGAAGGCTCGATGCCGATGTCATTCAGCCGCTCGGTATTGCGGACTGGCAGGTATTGGACGGAGTCAACCGGTCGTCGCACCACCTTCGATCATCTCCTGATTGAGCAGCCGGTCGAGAGCCTCTGCCGGTGTTTCCCAGCCTCGCGTTTTCATGGGTCGCGTGTTCAGTGCGGGTGCAACGGCGTTCAGTTCCTTCCGGCAGCGTCGGCTGCCCGCCCTAGACAGGGTGTGGCCTATTGATTGCAGAATATGATCCAGCGGCCGATGACGGCTTTGGCGATCCGGTTTCCCAAGCGTGCAGGTAGACGCATTCGGATTTCAGGGACCGCCAGAGGCGCTCGATGAAGACGTTATCTATGCACCGTCCTTTGCCGTCCATGGAGATCCGGGTGCCGGCCCGCCTCAGGCGGTTGGTCCAGGCGAAGGATGTAAACTGTGAACCCTGATCCGTATTCAGGACCCCAGGCGCTTAAGGCAGCGAATGGCCCTGTTCAGCGCCTCGACGCAGAAGTCGGCCTCCAGCGTGTTGGAGATGCGCCAGGCCAGAACCTTTCGGGCGAACCAGTCCATGATCGCCACGAGGCAAAGGAAGCCCGGCAGATAGGTGATATCAGCGCGCCAGATCTGGCCGAGGCGGTCCACGCGCAGACCGGGATAGGTCTTGTGGCCCCTTTCTCGGCTTGCTGGTGTTGGGCTTCTGGTAGATCGGCACCAGACGCATCAGACGCATCAGACGCGTGGTGCGCTTCTGGTTCACGCCACGCCCCTCGTTTCGCAGATGGCACGTCCTCCGCCGGACAGCGTAGACGGACGTGTCGAGGAAGTGCTGGTCAATCACCCGCATCAGCTCAAGGTGCTCTCCGTCGCTCCGACCGATTCATGCCAGAGAGACGAGCACGAGATCGACAGCAGGCGGCATTGCGCCACGATCGCCAACGCCGGTGGCCCCGCTCAATCATCCCACGTCTCACTTGCCAGTCCCCGGTTTGAGCTTTCGTGACAAAAAAACCGTTGGGAGAAACACGCGAAAGTTGGTGATGCCCTGAGGGGCGGCATATCATGGCGGTGTTCAGACGCCGTCAATTCTCAGCCGAGAAAGGGATATGCCACATGCCAGAGACTACCATCACAGAACTGCCCGATCCATCAGGATTTGGCTCCGACCCGTTCACCGACGTTCTGCGCGATGGAGCGCGCAAGCTGATCGAACAGGCAATCCACGCCGAGCTGGCCGCGCTCATGAACGCCTTTTCCGGGGACAAGCTCGAGGACGGGCGGGCACGCCTGGTGCGCCATGGTCATTTGCCGGAACGCGACGTGATGACCGGCATTGGTCCAGTGCCCGTTAA
>NZ_FNEJ01000094.1 GCF_900100085.1 Salipiger marinus | reverse complement strand
CCCGGTTTATTCATCCAAATCGATGGGGGCAGGTTGCGTGCGCCTGAAAGCGCCGTAGAATCAAGTTGCTACACCAAAATCCGCCAGCAGCTTCGGACGCACGCATGGGTGAAACGCTACGGCCGGTCACGGCCGGATTCAACCGCTCTCTTTCGATCGAAACTCGCGCCGAGCGCCTGACGGGCGATCCTGGCGCAGTACTGCTGCGAGAAGCTCTCGACGCGACCGGGATTATCGGCTGGATGGCGGCGCGGATGAAGGACAGCCGCCGCCAAGCCGATGTCGTGCATGACCTGCCGTCGCTCTTGCGGACCATGGTGCTCCTGGTCGCTCAGGGTTGGCAGGACCACGACGATGCGGATGCCCTGCGGCATGATCCAGCGATGCGTGTGGCGGCCGCCTCGTCGGCCGGGCTGACGCCGCTGACTGGGCACCCTGGGCTGGCCTCTCAGCCCACGCTTTCGCGTTGCACAGCGATGCTGGCGGAGCCAGGCAACCTGAAGGTTCTGCGGGAGGCTGCCCTCGAACTCGCCGGTCGGAACCTGCGCGCCGAGAATGGCGGGCAGCGGCGCACTCGCATGACGCTGGACGTCGACAGTCTGCCCATCGAGGTGCATGGCCATCAACCGAAGGCCGAGTGGAACGGGCACTACCGGACCCGGGTCTATCACCCGCTGGTCACCTCCATCGCCGAGACCGGCGACATGCTCGACGCGCGTTTACGCCCCGGAAATGTCGGCACTGCCGACGGTGCGCTGGACGTCATTCTCGACGTCGTCGATCGGGCCGAGGCCAGCCTGTGCAAGATCACGACCGTGCGCATCGATGCAGGCTTCCCCTCTGGCGCGCTCCTGTCGGGCCTGGAGGGGCGCGGCATCCACCACGTCGCCCGCCTGCGGGCGAACGCAGCCCTCGACAGGCTCGCGGCGCCGCACATGAAGCGACCGCCGGGACGACGGCCGACGGAACCGCGGCTTTGGACGCATGAGCTGGAATACCAGGCGCAGGGCTGGGACGAGCCCCGCCGTGTGGTGCTGGTAGTCAAGGAGCGCGAGGGCGATCTGCTGCTCGACCGCTTCTTCCTCGTCACCTCGATCTCGCGCTTCCAGATGAAGGGGCAGGCCCTGCTGGACCATTATCGCCAGCGCGGCAAAGCAGAAGGCCACATGGGCGAGCTGATGGACGTGCTGTCTCCAGCGCTGTCCTCCACCAATCGCGCCAAGACCCATCTGCGCGGCAAGAAGCCGAAATCGGTCACGCCCCCCATCGATGCCTTCGCCTGCAACGAAGTCCGGTTGCTCGTCGCCATGCTCGCCTACCAGATCATGCACGTGGCGCGCCGGGCCATGGCGCGCGCCACGAAAGCCCCTTGGAGCCTGCGCCGCCTGCGGGAACGCGTGCTGCGCGCCGGCGCTCGTCTCATCATTTCAGCCCGGCGCATGACCTTGATACTTGCCGCAACGGCCGCGCCCTACTGGGCCGCCATCTGGCCGCAGATCCAGATGCTACGCGGGGCCGACCCATAATCGCGAGCAAGT
>NZ_FNEJ01000042.1 GCF_900100085.1 Salipiger marinus | reverse complement strand
AGAAACGAATTTCTGATTGGGACAAACTGCGGGTCGAACCCGCGGCAGGGATGAAGTGATGACTGATACAGGCAACGAGCTGGTCTTCGTGGGGACGTCGGACCTTGCGGGACTGATACGGGGCAAGTCGTTCCCCGCGAGCGAGTGGGAGAAGCGGTCGCGCCGAGGCGTCGGCTGGACGCCGACCAACGTGCAGATCACTTGTTTCGACACGATCTCGGAAAGCCCGTTCGGGTCGTTCGGCGACCTCGCGCTGGTGCCCGACGCCAGCACCCGTTTCGTGCTGGAGGACGGCCAGCGTCTCGACTTCGCGATGGGCGACATCCGGTCGCTCGAGGGTGAACCCTGGCCCTTCTGCACCCGCTCGCTTGCTCGACGCGCGCTTGACGAATTCCACGCACTCACCGGAGCCACGGTGCTGTCGGCGTTCGAGCACGAGTTCCAGTTGCGCGACCACCCGCCGCGTCCCGGCGATGCCTTCGGCTTCAAGGGCTTCCGCGACGGACAGGCTTGGGCCGAGGCCTACCTGGACGCGCTGCGGGCGGCGGGCTGCGAACCTGATACCTTCATGAAGGAATACGGCCCCGGGCAGTACGAGGTGACCACCAAGCCCGCCCGCGGCGTGACCTCGGCCGACCAGGCGGCGATCCTGCGCCTGCTGACCCATGATGTCCTGCAACGCTTCGGCCTGATCCCCAGCTTCAGCCCGATCCTCGCGCCGGACAGCGTCGGCAACGGGCTGCACGTCCATTTCAGTTTCCTCGACAACGCCGGCAATCCCCTGACGCACGACGAGGGCGACCCGCACGGCATGAGCCCCCTGACACGCCATTTCATCGGGGGCGTTCTGAAGTACCTCGACCAGATCCTCGCGATCTTGGCCCCGACCGAGATCAGCTACCTGCGGTTGACCCCGCATCGCTGGAGCGCGGCCTTCAACAACCTGGGCTTCCGCGACCGCGAGGCCTCGGTGCGGATCTGCCCGGTCTCGGCGCAGGACGCCGAAACCGTGGCCCGGCAGTTCAACTTCGAGGTCAGGGCGGCCGATTGCGCGGCCAGCCCGCATCTGGCGCTTGCCGCGATCGTCTTCGCCGGCATGCAGGGCGTCCGCGACGGGGTCGCCCCCCCGGCCCCGGCGCAGGAGGACCTGTCGCTGCTCGACCCCGCTGAACTGGCTAAGAAGGGCTTGCGCCGGCTGCCCACCTCGCTGTCCGAGGCGCTGGAGGCCTTCGGGCGCTCGTCGGCGGCACGCGACTGGTTCGGAAACGATTTCGTCGATCTCTACGTCGCGCACAAGACCGGCGAGATGGCACAGCTCGAAGGGCTAGACTGGCCGGCGAAATGCGCCCGCTACGGCGAAATCTACTGATCCTAGAGGTTCGAGGCGTCTCGAAGAACTTTGGCAGTGTGCTGGCGGTGGATTCCGTCAGCTTCTGCGCCAACCTCATCCTCATCCGATCGTCCTGATCGAACAGGATCTGTAGTTAATCATGCCCGCCTGCGAAAAGCTAAAGGTCATGAACACGGGCCGCCTGCTCGCATCGGTCGAACCTGCCGAAATACCATCAATCAAGATAGTCAGACACCGGTAGCGCAAAAGTCGTTCAAAAAGAAAGAATATCCTGCATCAAATTGAACGAATAGTTTGACTTTGAAAATTTATCATCAACTGTGGAGGCATGATGATACTGCGTGAGATGCACCATCGGCCCCTGCCAGACCTGCAACGGAGGCGGCTTTGCTGAACCTGTTGCCTCCCCTGCTCGCCCACGGCATTGATCCGCATCCAGTGGAGAGCCTGCCCGCACGGACCGACATTCCCGTGCTGCTGGTCTGCGAACATGCCGGCCAAAGCGTGCCGGAGGTGCTGGATGGCCTTGGCCTCGACCGCGAGACCCTGGACCTGCACGTGGGCTGGGACATCGGCGCCGCGGCCGTGACGCGGGCTATGGCGCGGGAGCTGGGCTGCGAAGCGGTGCTGCAGCGCTACAGCCGGCTGGTGATCGACTGCAATCGCCCGACCGGGGCGCCGGACGCATTCCCCGCGGTCTCGGACGGGGTGCAGGTGCCGGGCAATGCGGCGCTGAACGCGGCGGATCGCCGACGGCGCATTGACGAGATCTTCACGCCCTACAACGAAGCCGTCACTACGGCGCGGTCGGGCCCGCGAAAGCTGCTTCTGTCGATCCACAGCTTTACGCCGGAGATGCGCACCCGACCCGGTGCGCGGCCGTGGCACATCGGCTTTCTGTGCAGGAAGGATACTGCGACGTCGCAGGCCCTGCTCAATGCCGTCGCCGACATACGCCCGGGCATGAACCTGGCGCTCAACCAACCCTACCAGATCGACGACGAATCTGACTGGTTCGTGCCAACCCACGGCGAAGCATCGGGCCTGCCGCACAGCCTGGTCGAGATCCGCCACGACCTCATCCGGACGCCCGAGGGGCAGGCCGACATGGCCTCGCTCCTGTGCAAGGCGGTCCGCAACCTGTTGGAGAGCAAATGCTGACCCGCGACGTCCCCCTCGACCCCACCGCCTCGGCCCTGATCTACATTGATGTCCAGAATTTCTCGGCCCGCCGCGACGGCGGCGAGTTCAAGAACCTGAGCGCAGAGGAATTCGCCACCCGGTACGGTGCCTTCTTCGACACCTTCGAGGCCGAGACCCTGCCCAACATGCAGCGCCTGCGCGACGCTGCGCGCACCGCCGGCATCGAAGTCATGTACACGACCATCGAAAGCCTCACCAAGGACGGCCGGGACCGCAGCCTCGACTACAAGATCACCGGGTTCAACGTGCCCAAGGGATCTTGGGACGGGCGTCCGCTGGACGCACTGGCGCCGGGCGACGACGAGATCTGGCTGCCCAAATCCTCCTCCTCGGTCTTCGTCTCGACCAACATCGACTATGTCCTGCGCTGCCTCGGTGTCCGCCAAGTAGTGATCATGGGTCTCCTCACCGACCAGTGCGTCGAGGGAGCAGTCCGCGACGCCTGCGACCTGGGCTACCTGGTCACCCAGGTCACCGACGCCTGCCTCACCTACACGCCCGAGCGCCAGGCTGCCTCGATCAACGCGATCAAGGGCTATTGCCGGCAGATGACCACCGATGAACTCATTGACGAACTGAAGGGAGCCGCGAAATGACAACGCTCAACAGGGTCTGGGACGAGATAGACGGCACGCCTGAACGGGTGCTCGACCTCACGCAGGAGATGGTGCGCATCCCCTCTGTCAATCCGAAGTTCGAGAGGAAGCAGGGCCTCAACAACGAGGACCAGGTGGCCGCGCTGCTGGAGGACCGGCTGAAGTCGCTGGGCTGCGAGACCGACAGCTGGGACGTCCTGCCGGGGCGCCCCAACATCGTCGGCACCCTACCCGGCAGCGACCAGAGGAGCCTGATCCTCTGCGGTCACATCGACACCGTGCCGGTGGGTAATCATGCCAACTGGACCGTCGACCCCTTCGGTGGGGAGATCAGCGACGGCAAACTCTGGGGCCGCGGCTCCGTGGACATGAAAGCAGGACTTGCCGCCTGCATTGCCGCCGTCGAAAGCATAAAGGCAGCCGGCATCACGCTGGACGGCCGGGTGTCGATTCAGGGCGTGGTTGACGAGGAGGCGGGCGGCTTTGGCGCCATGGACGCGGTCGCCAAGGGGCACCTTGCCCGCAACGCCATCATCGCTGAACCTACCTGGGACAAGGTCGTGCCGGCAGAGGGCGGATTGGAATGGGTGCGGGTCACCTTCATCGGCCGCTCGGGTCATGCGGGCATGCGCTACAACGACATCTTTCCGCAGCCCGACGTGCCCGGCCGGCTCGTCCCTGCGGTCAACGCCATCGAAATCGCTGGCCGATTCCTGCTTGCGCTCAAGGAGTTCGAAGCCTCGCGCTGCCGCAACAACTACCATCCGCTCTGCCCGCCGGGCCTTTCGACCATCAATCCGGGCGTAATCCACGGCGGTGTCGGCATAGACCAGGACGGCCTGCCGTCGATCCGGACCAACCCCGCGATGACGCCGGACCGGGTGACGCTGGATATGGACCTCAAGTTCCTACCGCACGAGACATCCGCCGACGTGCGGCACCAGTTCGAGGAGTTCGTGATGGCCTTCGCCGGGCTCGACCCATGGACGAAGGCGAACCCGCCGCAGATCGCGTGGGAATTGGGCGGGCTGCATTTTCCCCCAATGGACACGCCGGTGGATCATCCGCTGGTAAAGTCGCTCGTCACCCACCACAGTGCCCTCGGAGACGCGCCGGAGATCCGCGGCTTCGACGCGGTGACCGACGCCGCGCATTACGCCGGCGCCGGGGTCGATGCGTGCATCTACGGCCCGTCGGGTGACGGGTTTCACGGCGACAATGAGTACGTCGACGTCGCGTCGCTGCACAAGTCGACCAAGGTCATCGCCGCTGCGATTCTCGACATCTGCGGCGTCAGATAAAGAAACAATAACAAGAAGAATTCGCAGCCCACCATGGAGAAGAACACAATGCTCAAGAGAAGAACGTTCCTCGCTACGACCGCTCTGGTCGCGAGCGTCGGCCTGCCGAGCTTCGCCCAGGCAGAGGTCGTCAAGATCGGCGTGCTTGCGCCGGTGTCCGGCCCCGCCGCCGCGGACGGCCAGGAAATGGTCAACGGGGCGCAGCTCGCGATCGACCAGTTGAACGAAGGTGGGGGCGTCGGCGACTACACCTTCGAGCTTGTCGTCGGCGACGCGGCCGATCAGAGCGCCGCCGCCGTCGCCACCGCTACCGAGCGCCTGCTCAGCGACCGCGCCATGGGAGCAATCGTCGCCGGGTATGCCTCGGGCTCGAACTTCGAGATCGAGATGATGTCGGAGATGGAGATGATCTACCTGATCTCGGCGAACGCCGCGCAGACCCGCGACATCATCGCGGATGACCCGGACGCATTCCCGACGGTCTGGTCCCTCTCTCCCTCCTTCGACGCCTACAACACCGGCGTCCTGCCGGTGATCGAGCAGCTAATCGAGGACGGAAAGGTTTCGGTCGAGGAGAAGTCGCTCGCGCTCATCTCGTCGGACATTCCTTATTCCAAGACGATCGCCGACGGCCTGGTGGAAAGCTTCGAGAGCGCCGGGTGGGAGATCAAGGTCAACGACCTCGTGCCCTTCGGCGAAATTGGCGACTGGCGCGGTTTCCTTGCCCAAGTCCGGCAGGACCCGCCGGCCGTGGTGATCAACACCGACTATCTGCCCGGCAACGCCGCCGCTTTTGTGTCGCAGTTCATGGAGCAACCGACCGACAGCCTGGTCTTCATCCAATACGCGCCATCAGTCCCCGAATTCCTCGACCTGACCGCCGGCGAGTCCTCGGGAATTCTCTACAACATGCTCGGCGCCCCCCTTCCAGGCAACGCGTCGGAACGCGCCGCGCAGGTCGTGGGCGATTACGAGGCGGCCTACGGCTCCACCCCTGGGGTCTACGGCCCGATGCTCTACGAGTCGGTGATGCTTTACGCCGACGCGCTGGAGGCCGTGGGCAACCCGTCCGACCGCGTCGCCATCGGCGAGTGGATCGGCGCGTCTAGCACTGACACGGCAATAGGCAAGCTTGAGTTTGACCCAGCAACGCACCTTGCCGTGCAGGGTCCCGAGCACGTCCCCTTGCAGTTCTACCAGATCCAGGACGGCAAGCGGGTCTTGTTCTCGCCGGAAGCCTACGCCAACGGCGATTTCGTTACGTCGCCCTGGATGGAGTGATCGCCATGCCGGATCCGATTCTTGAGCTTCGGGGCGTCACCAAGACGTTCGGTGGGCTGACGGCGGTCGACGACGTGAGCTTTGCCGTCACGCGCGGCGAGGTCTTCGGGGTCGCGGGCCCGAACGGGTCCGGCAAGAGCACGCTCTTCAACTGCATCACCGGCATCCCCTTTGGCCCGACCGGAGGGGAGATCCACTTCGACGGCACCCGCATCGACGGCCGCCGTCCGCACGCAATCTTCCGGGCCGGCCTGTCGCGGACCTTCCAAAAGGACGCGGAGTTTCCCGACCTGACGGCACGCGAAACTGCCGCGCTCGGCGGGCACTAC
This sequence comes from Salipiger marinus, assembly GCF_900100085.1. Classification (GTDB taxonomy): domain Bacteria; phylum Pseudomonadota; class Alphaproteobacteria; order Rhodobacterales; family Rhodobacteraceae; genus Salipiger; species Salipiger marinus. The sequence continues at coordinate 11,046 of NZ_FNEJ01000042.1, read as the reverse complement.
GGTGGCGGCCTGCGGGGCGCGGAACTGCGCGACGCGGCCGAAGAGGCGCTCGACCTCGTGGAGTTCGACGTCGTTCGACGCGACATGCGCACCGCCGACGTCTCGGTCTACGGAAAGAAACAGCTGATGATCGCGTCGGCCTTGGCGTCGAAGCCCTCCGTCCTGATGCTCGACGAACCCGCGTCGGGCCTGACCCGGCCCGAGATCGCGGCGCTGGACAGGCTGCTGCTGCAGGTGAACCGCACGGGTGTCACCATCCTGATCATCGAACACGTGCTGGGCCTGCTGCTGTCGGTCAGCCAGCGGTTGCTGGTCCTGAACCAGGGCTCGGTGCTGACCGAGGGTGATCCACAGGAGGTCATCCGCGACCCGCGCGTGGTCGAGGCTTACTTGGGAGGTGCCGCGGCATGAGCAGGCTTCTCGACGTGCAAGGGGTGCGCGCCGGCTATGCCACCGTCCCCGTGCTGCACGGCATCGACCTGCACGTGGGCGACGGCGAGGCCATCGGCCTCTTCGGGCCCAACGGTCACGGAAAGACGACCCTACTTCACACAATCTCGGGCCTGCTGACCCCGACGTCCGGCACGATCCTGTTCGACGGGCAGGACATCACCGGCGCCAAGCCCTCGGCCATCGTCGCCGCCGGGCTAGTGCAGGCCCAGCAGGGCAATACGCTTTTCGGTGACATGGGCGTCGAGGAGACGCTGGAGCTCGCGGCGTTCAGTCCGCGCGCGCGAGACGGCTGGCAGACCCGGCTGGAAGAGGTACACTCCCTGTTCCCGCGTCTCGCTGAACGCCGGCGCCAGCGCGCCAAGACGCTGTCGGGTGGCGAACGGCAGATGCTGTCGATCGGCTGCTCCATGATGTGCAACCCGCGCCTGCTGATCCTCGACGAGCCGACGCTGGGACTATCGCCCCGTCTCAAGGCAGAGCTGCGCGACGCCATCAGCGAGATCGCCCGCAGGGGCGTGCCGCTGATCGTGGTCGAGCAGGACGTCGAATTCCTCCTTGCGCTGGCCGGCCGGCTCTACCTCGTCGAGCAGGGAGAGGTGGCCAGCGAGATCGATCGCGACAACGCCCCCGACCACCAGGAGATCATGGACATGTATTTCGGAAAGCAGGCACATTAATGGACGGCGTTCTCATCCCCACGCTCGTATCTGGCCTCCTCCTGGGATCGCTCTATGCGCTGATGGCGTCGGGTCTGAGCCTAATCTGGACCACGCTCGGCGTGTTCAATTTCGCGCACGGGGCGCTGATGACGGTGGGGGCCTACTTCGCGTGGACGGTCTCGGAACAGCTGGGGCTTGGTCTCTTCACGGGCTTCGTCGCCGGTATCGGGGCGGCCGTGATTGCCGGCGTGTTGATCGAGCTGCTGCTGGTCCGCCCCTTCTATGGCAACCGCAGCATGATGCTGATTACGGTGATGACCACGCTGGCGGCCTCAACCATCCTTGAACGGGGCATTTCAATAATCTGGGGGCCGCGTCTGAAGCAGCTGCCCCGGGTCGTCGAGGGCCAGGTCGAAATCTTCGGCGCACCGGTCTCGGCCCACGAAGCGCTGATCATCGTGCTCGCGCCCGTCGTGCTGCTGGCGCTCTGGTGGTATACCGGCCGGACCCGCAGCGGCAGATCACTACGCGCGGTGGGCCAGAACGCCTCCTCCGCCGCGCTCATCGGCATCGACGTGCCGCGTACCTTCTCGCTGGCATTCGGTCTTTCCGCCGCGCTGGCGGGGCTGACCGGCGTCCTGCTGGGATCGATCCGCTTCGTCACGCCCGGTCTGGGCACCGACCCGCTGGTGAACGCGATGATCGTCGTCATCTTCGGAGGACTCGGCAGCATGGGCGCCACGGCCGGCGCGGCCTACGTGATCGGCATGATGGAGGCGCTGCTCATTCTCTGGCTGGGCCTCTACTGGACCCCCGCAGTTCTGTTCATGGCGCTGATCCTCGTCCTCGTCTTCAGGCCCAACGGATTGTTCGGGAGAGCCGCATGACTCGCAATCAACGCCTCGTCGCGCTCGCGGCGCTAATCCTGCTGGCCCTAGTGCCCGCCGTCGTCACCGACACCTACACCCGTCACATCTTCATTGTCGCATTCATCTATGGCACCGTGGCCGTGAACTGGGACCTCAGCCTTGGCCTGGCCGGCCTGTTCAACTTCGGTCACCTCGCCTTCTTCGGAATCGGCGTCTACACCGCCGCGATCCTGACCACGGCGCTGGACATCTCTCCGTGGCTTGCGATCCCGGCGGGCGGCGTCACCGCCGCGATCGCGGCCCTGGTGATCGCGCTGCCGGTGGCCAAGCTGCAGGGGATCTACGTCGTGCTCGTCACCTTCGCTTTCGGCCAGCTCTGCATGCAGGTGGTGCTGAGCCAGGGCGACCTGACCGGCGGCGCCGAGGGGCTCGTCCGCCTGCCCTACCTGAGCATCGGCGACTACGCATTCATCCGCGACTTCCGCTTCGCCTACTACTACGTCGCCCTCGGCCTGCTGACCGTGTCTGTCATCTCATTGCTGCTGCTGGCGCACTCGCCCTTCGGCAAATCGCTGCGGGCGGTGCGCGACAATCCCGACTACGCTGCCGCGCGGGGAATTTCCGTGGCGCGCCAGCGGGTCCTGGTGCTGGTTGCCTCCGCCGTTTTCACGGGCATCGCGGGCGGGTTCTACGCGATCTACCTTCGCGTCGCCTCTCCCGAGGTCTTCGGTTTCTCGGTGGCCACCCTGATCCTGTCGATGGTCCTCATCGGCGGAGCCGGCTCGATCCTCGGCCCGGTCTTCGCCGCGCTGGCGCTCACCTTCGCGACCGAAGCGATGGCTGGGACCCGCGGCCTTGAAGAGGCGCGCTTCATCATCGTGGCCGCCGCCATGATCACCGTGCTGCGCATCGCGCCCAGCGGCGCGATAAACATCTTCAGCCGTTTTCTGACTTCCGGAAGAAAGACATAGAGACGAACACATGGAAACTCATCGGATTGAAACCTCTCAGGCCGCTATTGCCGCCAGCGACACGGGCGGCTCTGGGCCTGTCCTGCTGATGATCCACGGCAATTCCTCCTGTCGAAAGGTCTTCCGCAACCAGCTGGAGGGCACCATCGGCAAGGCGTTTCGCTGCATCGCCATCGACTTGCCGGGCCACGGCGAAAGCAGCGACGCGATCGATCCCGAGAGGACTTACTGGATGCCGGGCTACGCTGACGCCGCCATCGAAGTCATGAGAGCGCTTGACATACCGAAATACGCTATACTCGGCTGGTCTCTGGGCGGCCATATCGGGCTCGAGATGCTCACCCGCAGCGCTTCGATTACCGGGCTGATGATCTCGGGCACGCCGCCCTTCGCGCGCTCCGACGAGTCCCTCGGGGCGGGGTTCAAGCCCAGCGAGCACATGAGCCTTGCCGGGCAGGATGCGCTCTCCGAACAGAACGTCTCCGACTACGCCCATTCGACTTGCGGCGCGAACGCGCCCTTCGAACCCTTCCTGAGCGACGCCGTCGCTCGTACTGACGGCCGTGCGCGGAAGCTGATGTTCAGCCGCATCCTAGCCCCGGAAAGCGTCGATCAACAGGAGATCGCGGTGAACAGTCCGGTCCCGCTGGCCATCGTGAACGGTGAGGAGGACGTGTTCATCGACAACGACTTCATCGCCGCCCTGCCCTACAAGAATCTGTGGGAAGGCACCGTTCACCGGCTTCCCGGTATCGGCCATGCTCCGTTCTGGGAGGCGCCGAGCCAGTTCGACCCCTACTTGCACAGGTTCATATCTTCTTTGTGATCCCGCACATGTGAGCTCGCTCCCCTCTCCGAAGCGAATCGGCTTGGCGCGGTTGTCACTGCCCACCATGCAGAGGCGCCACAGATCCGAGCAAAGTTGTCAATTTCACGCGCCTCATTGTCCGGAAGTAAGCATTCGGCGTAGACCGTGGTCAGGCCGCGCAGCGTTGCTCCGCTGGCTGCCAGTCCCACGGTAGCAGTGACCTGCCCCCTGCGGCTCCCTCACCGTGAATTTGGATAGCCGTGGGATGGCTATGCCGCCAAGGATGCGGGGTGCGCTAGCGCGGAGATGACTTCAACACCAACGAAGCCAAGGAGGCTGCGTGTTTTCGGACAATTGCCGACTTCCAGGGGGCCAGAAGCGTATCCAGGGTATGATCTATGGCTTGGGCGCGGTGATACTGGCGGTGGCGCACATTGGCTCGGGCGTGCTGAAAGCCAAGACAGCGGTGTTCTCGCTGGACATGCTGCCTTTGGCCCGAATCGGGACCTGGCGGGGCCTTCAGGTGCAGGACAGGATCGACGCGGTAGCGTTCCGCAAGGCGACGCTGGTGGTGCTGCTGGTGACGGTCGCGAACCTCGTGCGCCGGGGGCTGATGGCCTGAGGTGCTGTCGTTCGCGCCAGCAGGCAGGCGCCACCTTGCGGGCTCCGGCGCGTCCCCCTAGGCTTGGCCCGGTTGAGGGACAGTCAAGATGATCGCAAAACAGACCGGAGGGCGTGAGGTCGCGCATGGCTGAGCGGGACGACCGGGAGACCGGCCCGCTGGCCAATGGCGAGGTCAAGCATCGCCATCTTGAGGTGTTCCGCGCCGTCATGCGCACTGGGAACATGACCACCGCCGGACGGCGCTTGGGGATGTCGCAACCTGCCGTCAGCAAGTTCATCAGCCAGACCGAGGAACGTTGCGGTTTTCCCCTGTTCGAGCGGATCAACAACCGCCTGATGCCGACTGCGCGTGCGCAGCGCCTGTTCGAGGAGGCCGAGCGCCTGTTCGTCGGCATGGAGGAGTTACAGCGCCTGATCGTACGTATGAAAAGCGACGGGCCGCCGCGCATTGTGGTGACCGCTGTGCCGGTCATCGCACAGGAGGTCCTGCCGCGCACGATGGCGGGCTGGCTGGACAGGCAGGACCTGCAGCTTTTTGTGACCATGCGCGATGCGGGCGGCGTGCTGGCCATGGTTACCGCGCGCAACGCTGATATCGGGTTCACCATGAGCTTTCAGCGCGTGCAGGGCGTGCGCAGCCAGTTGATCTGGCGCAGCCATGCCATGTGCGCGATGCACGCGGATCACCCGCTGGCTGCGCGCGACGTGGTCACGCCACAGGACTTGCACGATCTACCGTTCATCTCGATTTCCCGCCACGAGGGCCAGCAGCAGAAGGTCGACAAGGTGTTGGCTGATGCGCAGGTGCGCCCGCGCGAGGTGGCCGAAGTGCCGCTGATCCTGGGCGCCGCAGGGATGGCGCACGCGGGGATCGGGGTGACGTTTGCCGATGTCTTCTCGGCTCGGCCCTGGCTGGAACGCGGGCTAGTACTGCGCCGGTTTGAGCCGGGGATAAGGTTCGAATACCACGCGGTCTGGATCGACGCGCCACAGAGCCGCGCTGTAGTGCAGTCGCTGATCAAGGCGATGCGGGACACCATGAAGCTGCTGACGCAGGAGGCTCTTGCGCTGCCCTCGGTCGGGCCGCTGGCGGACCGCTAGGAGACGGCGTGGTCAATGGCCGGGCCAGGAGAGGCACGCCCGGAAGCCTTTCCCGGTATCCGAGGCCCGACGATATATCCGGGCCTGTAGACGCCGGGTCAGACCCTCGGGCCTGAAAGGCAGACCCGAGAACCAGTCTCGCAACGGTAGGCCCGTCAGATCAGGCGGCGTCACCTGCGCGGGCATGCATGATAAATTCGATCTTCATGTCGGGGTTCGTCAACTCGGCGAACAGGCAGGCGCGCGAGGGCGGGGTGACACCTTCGAACCAAGCCTCCCATAGCTCGTTGAACTGCGTGAGGTAGGACTTGTCTGACAGGATGATAGTGACGAACAGCAGGTCCGCCTTGGTCGAGCCGACCATGGCCAGGCGTTCCTCGACACGGGCAAAGATCTGTTTGGCCTGGCTGTTGATCGTGTCGGCGGTGTCGAAAGGCCGGTCGGGCGTGGCGGCGAAATAGGCGACGCCGTTGTAGATCGACATCTTGCTCATCTTCTTGTCGGTCAGCTTACGTTCGATCTGAAGAGGATTGGTCATAGGGAACTCCGGTAGGGAAGGGTCAGAAACGGGTGTGACTGTAAGCGGCCATCTCGGGCGCCATCTCGCCTCGGACGATGTCGGCGACGACGCGAGCGGTGCCGGGCGCGCCAGTTATGCCCCAGTGGCTGTGTCCGAAGGCCATGATCACGTCGCGCGATTCGTCGGTCGCGCCGATGACCGGCAGGCTGTCCGGCAGGGAAGGCCGGAAGCCCGACCACAGGAGCGGCTCGTCATGGGTAATCCCGGGGAAGAGTTCGTGTGCATGATCGACCAGCCGGCGTGCGCGCGTCATGTCCGGCGGGCGATGCAGGCCAGAGAATTCCACCGTGCCGGCGACGCGCAGGCCGCCCGCCATGGGCGCCACGGAAAAGCCCCTGTCCTTGAAGCTAACCGGCATGTCGAGGCGGACGTTGTGGCCAGGCAGCGTCGCGTGATAGCCGCGCTCCGCTTGCATCGGGACACGGATACCGAGCGGGGCAAGCAATTCCGCCGACCAGACGCCGGCAGCCACGATCACGCGGCGGCACGTCACCGGATGCAGGTTCGTAAAAAGCGAAAGCAGGCGGGGCGCTTGGCGTTCGATCCGCAGCACGTTGCGCGCCACGATCTCGCCTCCCAGTGCCACGAATTCCGCCGCCAGGTGAGCGCAAAGTGCTGCGGGGTCGCGGGTGAAGCCGCCCGCCTTCAGCAAAAGGCCTGAGGTGATCTCTGGCATGACGTCGGGGACGCGCATACGCAGAGCGCTCTCGTCCAGTGTCTCGGACTCGATGCCGTAGTGTTTGCGGATCTCCGCCCCCAGCGCCGCGGCGCGAGGGTCGGCCTTGCCGAGCCCGAGCTGGAGCGCGCCCTCAAAGGACATGTTGCCCGTCATGAAGTCCGATCCGGTGAGGTACTCCCAATCGGCTACGCAGTCGCGGTAGAGCCAGTTCATGCCCGCCGCGATGCGGCGCACCTGTTGCGGGCTGCCTGCGCGCAGATAGGCCAGGAGCCAGGGCAGCGCGGCCGGGAAGTAACGGGGCGGGATGAAGAGAGGCCCCTGCGGGTCCGTCACCCAGCCGGGCACCTTGCGCAACATGCCCGGCTGGGACATCGGCATGACCGTCGCGGGATTGATGATGCCGGCGTTGCCGAATGACGCGCGGCCCCCCGGCGGCAACGGATCGAGGATCGTCACCTCTTCGCCCATCCGGGCCAGACGCAGGGCGACGGCAAGCCCGACCACCCCGGCGCCGACGACGACGGTTTCCTTGCGCGCTGTCATGGCGTCACCTGTAGTACTTGTTGTGGAACGTCTTCTCGATGTGCTCGGCGAGCAGGGTCAGCGGCACGATGGTCACGATGAACAGGACGGCCACGGCCGTCAGCAGTTCCAGCGGGCGGAAGGTGCGTACGCTTATCTGCTGCCCTAGATAAAGCAGTTCGGGTACGGCGACATAGCCTGCCAGCGTCGTATTCTTGAGGACGAGGATGCACTGGTTGACGAAAGGCGGGAAGATGCGCTGGAAGGCGAGCGGCCCGACGATGCGCTGGAAGACCTGGCCGCGGGTCATGCCCACCGACTGGCCCGCCTCGATCATCCCGCGGTCGATCGACCGGATACCGCCGCGGAAGATCTCCGAATAGAAGGCAGCTGAGTAGATCGAGAGCGCGATGGTGACGGTCGTGAAGCCGTTCATCTTGAGCCCCGTCAGGATCGGCAGGCAGTAATACATCCAGACCAGCAGGACGAGCACCGGGACGGCCCGGACTACCGACACGAAGGTCGACAGCACCGGGTAGACCAGCGGAATGCGAGAGTCGCGCAGCGTGGCGAGCACGAGGCCCAGGATGGTGCTGAGCACGATGGTGATACCGGCCAGCAGGACGGTTTGGCCAAGTCCGCGCAGCAGTACCATCCGGTAGTCCCAGACGATCGCGAAGTTCCAGTCGTATTCCATCAGTCTCGCTCGTTCGATTGGCAGGCAAGGGGCAGCGGGGCGGTCAGCCGAAGTAGTTCTGCACGAAGGCGCGGGTGCGCGGATTTTCCGTCGTGCCGAAGATGTGGTCCGGCGACCCCATGTCCGCGACACGCCCTTCGTCGAGGAAGATCACCTTGTCGCAGACTTCGCGGGCAAAGCGCATCTCGTGGGTGACGATGACGAGCGTGATGCCGTCCTCGCCTAGGGACCGGATGACGTTTAGGACTTCGTTGACCAGCTCTGGGTCGAGAGCCGAGGTCGGTTCGTCGAAAAGGATCACCTGCGGTTGGAGCGCTAGGGCGCGAGCGATGCCGACCCGCTGCTGCTGCCCGCCGGAGAGCCGGCTGGGGTAGGTATCGGCCTTTTCCTTCAAGCCCACCCGCTTCAGCGCCGCGAGCGCCCTATCACGGGCCTCGGCCTTGGGGATCTTCTGGACCGTCACGGGGCCTTCCATGACGTTCTCCAACGTGGTTTTGTGCGGCCAGAGATTGAAGTGCTGGAACACCATCGCCATCTTGCGGCGCTGCTGACTCAGGTCGCGCGCGGGGCGCGGGACCAGCCGGTCGCCCTTGTGGGTGACACCCACGATCTCGCCCTCCAGCATCACGATTCCCTTTGTCGGCACCTCCATGTGGTTCATGCATCGCAGCAGCGTGGATTTTCCGGATCCGCTGGCCCCTATGAAACCGACGATTTCGCCAGGATCGACCGTCAGGTCGATGCCCTTGAGCACGTCGAGTGCGCCGTATGACTTATGGAGGTCGCGAACTTCGAGAAGTGGCACGGCTGGCTCCCCTTTTTGAATGTAACCCGGCGCTTGGGGGCGCCGGGCCGACTCGGGATCATTCCTGCGGGTTCAGGAACTTGGAGCGGATGGCGGGAATGGTCCCGTCCGAAACCATCGAATTCAGCGAGACAGTAAGCCAGTCCTGAAACTCGGGCTGAGCCTTCCGCAGCGCGAAACCGGAATCCTGCCCAATCTTGGGCTCAGGGTAGTTCACCGTCACGGCGTCGGCACGGGCGCGGCCATAGAGCGTGAGGCTCGATTCCGTGCTGGCGAAGAAATCGACCCGGTCGCTTTCCAGCTCGAGAATCGCGGCGTCCTCGGTCTTGACGGGCACAAAGGTGGCATTGGGCGCCATCTTCTGGACCATGCGCATCGTGGCCGATCCGTCGGCAACGGCGATGCGGACGTCGGAATTGTTGAGGCTGTCCCAGTTGGTGGCCAGACTGGCATTCTCCTCGGAGGAGAAGGCGACGCCCACCGGCACCTGTGCCACGGGATCGGTGAAGGCTACGACCAGCGCGCGCTCGGGCCGTGCCGAGAAGCCGCCGATCAGGTCGAAACGGCCCGACTGCAGGCCGGCCGCGGCGGTGCCCCACTCGGTGGGTACGAATTCCACCTCGACGCCGATCTGGCTGAACAGCGCCTCGACAATCTCGGGGTAGATGCCTTCCCATTCGCCACTGGCGAGGTCTTGGCGGTAGGAGGGGTACGCTTCGACCGCGCCGACGCGCACGACCTTTTCGTCGAGGATGCGCTGCAGATCGCTGTCCTGCGCCAGTGCGGGAGAGAGGGAGACGACCACAGCCGTGGCTGCGGCGGCGGCGACTGTCTTGAGAGTGTTGAGTTTCATGGTGTTCCCTGTTGTCGATTTATTCATTCGCCGATCCAGCGGTGCGGGGCCCTGCGTCGTCACACCGTAAAGAGGCTCCAAACAAGGGGAGAGTAGGGGCGGCGCAATCTGACCCCGACACCCGGGGCGGTGCGTCAGGGCCGGGTGGCCACGTCCCGATATTGGACCGGCGTGATAAAACTATCTGGCACACAGGAATAACTGTCTACCCTGGTAACGGTTATTGACCCTAAGATTTGGTTATGCCTTTGCAGCTGCGTGACCACGCGCCGTTGCCGGCGCTCCAAGCGCCTCGTTTGCGAGCGGTTCAGGGCGGAATGCCTGAACGCGCACTGGTTCCTGACGCTTGCGGACACAGCCGAAAAGTTGGAGGCTTGGCGTAGATACGACAACGAGGAACGGCCACATGGCGCGATCGGCAACAAGGTCCCGATCATGTTGACGAGATCGCGGGGCATCACCAGCCTGTCACCCTGATAAAGCCGAAAAACTCTGCCTCCGGGCGGTCCAACCTTGGGGGTCAGAGCAGATGCATCACTTGTGGAAGTTGAGGAAGAGCACCCATGATTACAGTTACCTTGCGGTTACCAGACTCGCCGTCCGACTCATACTATGAGTGGCAAGGCACCAGCGGCAATGATGTGATCACAGGGTTCAGCGGTCGGACCAACTGGCTTTTTGGTAACGACGGCGACGACTTGCTCTCCTCTGGACGTGGTGAAGAGCGCGATCTTTTCTTTGGCGGCAATGGAAACGACACCTTGAAAGGTGGTCTAGGCGGAGACAGGCTGGACGGGGGGTTGGGGTCTGACCTTATGATGGGCGGACGCGAGGACGACGTTTATTACGTTGACGATGCTGGCGATGTGGTCGTTGAAAGAGCCGCTTGGTTGCCCACTTCGGGAGGCGACGTTGTTTTCTCATCCGTGGACTTCGATTTTAGTGGGCTGGCCATCGAACGACTGGCACTAACCGGGTCGGCCATTTACGGAACGGGGAACCGATTTTCAAATTTGATCGTAGGCGGCGATGCTGACAACATACTCGACGGTGGTCGAGGTATCGACACGCTGATAGGCGGCGATGGCGATGACACCTATATCCTGCGTCACGCGCAGGATACGGCTACAGAGCCGGGGATATCGCCGAATCTGACATTCCTCGAAGCAACGCTGCACGGCCACGACACGGTTCTGGCCTACAACAGCTATCGCCTGATGCTCGGGATCGAGGATATCTTCCTCCAGGAGGTTGTCGGCAAGACCGGTGAACTGGTGGGCGGCCTCACCGCGTTCGGCAACAACCTCGACAATCTGGTGGTCGGAAATTCCACCGACAACAACATCAGCGGGCGTACCGGGAACGACACCCTGACCGGCGGCGGCGGGGCGGACGATTTCATCTTCGCCGACGAACTCGGCGCGC
>NZ_FNEJ01000046.1 GCF_900100085.1 Salipiger marinus | reverse complement strand
CGAACACGACAAATCTTGCCGTCGCCCGCCCCTCGGAGACATCCTTGCCATCGCGTTGCTGAAATGCGATGCGCCAGTCTACCGAGACCTTACTCAACTCGTCGCGCTTATCCACGCTGAGGTAGCTAGGTTTTCCGTCTCTGTCATCGTCACCAGCCAAGTCTGACCTCGAGAACGCTGAACCTAGGAGGGTGTCTCCGTCGAAATGGGATGGATGCCAAACCATTCTGAGAAATTGCGCCGACGATAGCTCCGACAAATCCGGCTCCGCTTAAACACTCAGGAGCTCGACGAGTTGCGGGTCGAGATCATTTCCAATTGCACCCTCACCGTCGGACGCGACATTCGCCTCACCTTCGAAGTAGTAGGTGAAGGTACCGTCACCGTAGATTGAGATCACACCATCGAGCGTTCCGGTTCGCCAAGTAAGCACAACAATTCCATCGGCGTCGAGGCCTACGCGCGGAGCTCGAACACTAGAGCCCTCAAGAGTTTCAAGGAGCGCTTTCGAGTCCGCAAGTGTCTCAGCCTCCGCGGGAACCGAACGATCACCGTCCCAGCCATCCTCAAGTTCGTGAATTAACTCGAACTGGTCAAAGGCGCTTTTCCAATCTTCTGAGCGGAATGCCGAATTGATCCAATTGGCGTTTGCCACCGCATCAATATATCTTTCAATCTCAAACGCCGTATGTTTCGCCTCTCTAGATGAGATTAACATCTCATCAACTTTCTTCAGAGTCCGCGAACCCCACCCCTTGATCGGCTTGGTCACCGGAGATTTCGCAAAGCTGCAGGATTGGGCGATGTGGACTTCGCTATCTGATAAAATTAGCTCATAGCTCTCAGCCGTACTTGCAGATCCCGACAGCGCTATGGCCGCAGGAATAAAAAAGCGCGAAGCACGCGCCGCGGAATGAGCCGTGCTCGTCATAACTCCTACTTCAGCCATGACCGCCCGCACCCTTTTGATCAATGTGCAACATTTCTCTCCCCTCCCCGGACAGAACTTGCGCAAAATTTTCGTTGCAAATCAGATGCAAGTTCGAAAGAAATTCTTCTAGATCAGAGACCACCTGACTATCAGCGTCAAGCCTTGCTTCGGCTTTGGTATATATCTGCAGGCTTCTGACCGCATCACCAATATGCGTCGTTCCATCCTGCATATCAAGGTTCTGGTTGATCAAGATACGCAATCCGTTCCTCGTCTCGAACCAGCCACGATGAATATGCCAAAGTTCGTTTCCGAGAATCGTATTCTCTGGAAGCAGCGGGAATAGCTCCCCGCAAAGAATCAGTTTTGCGTTCGCTTTCTCTGGAGCCCCCTGAAAGACAAATCGATCCGTATAGTCATGAGAAAATGATCTAAAATCAACGATATCACTTATTCGAGAAATCATTTCACCGACAACGCTGATGAATCTTTTCTTAGCGGTTGTCCAATTCCTATACTCGGAAGATTCATACACGAGCATCTGGGGGTTCAACACAACCACTTCGGCCGGCTGCATGGTTGAGGAAGCAATTCGAACAGATTGCCAGCCTTCAGATTCCTGTATAATCGGCGATTTGTTGCTGGGTTCACCAATGAAAATTTTCTGCGTTTTCTGATCTTTAACGGCATCGAATCGAAACTTCTGCGTTTGCGCCTCGAAGAGCCGCCGCTGGGCGTCGATCACCTTCTTTGGTAGCGCATCTACAAAGATCACTTCGAACCTGATGCGCTCGATCGCATGCGCGGAATGGACAGGCGCCCAACTCATGCGTAATCCTCCAAACTCTAGTGGACCGGCCAAAGATCGCTCCGCCACCTGCTATCCTATGGCGAACTAAACCGCAAGCAACCGTATCAGCATAGAAAAATTTACAGAACAATCTTAAGATCTTGCTGTTCGTTTCTTCTTAATGTCCTTTTGAAAGCAGGCAGTCGCGCTCGCAAGGGCAGTCTGATTCAGATCGCCTAATCCGCCGCCGCACCTCTTCCAGCGCGGCCTCGCGCGTTCGCAAACAGCCATACGTGGCCGCGTAGGTCCATGTTGCCCCACCACCAAATCAACTCGCTTCCTGCGCTCATGCCGAGGCGCTCCCGCCCTATCTGCGCCCCACGTCCCGCCCGTCGCGGCGCACGACATAGTCGTCGGGGCGAGACGTGCCAGCGGGTCATGCGCCGCAGATAGGGCGGGGGCACAAGAAAAAACCCGGCGCCGGGTTGGGCGCGGGGCTACAACAAAATGCGAAAAACCGGCGGGCTTGTCAGGTGCCGCGTTCCGGCGCGCGGATGCCATGCTGACACACATTCAGTCTTCATGGCCTCGCCTGTTATCGCGGACCTCAGATTACGTAGCGACCCTCAGAGGTTATTTCTGCCATGCCGAGCCCCGCGAGGGTCTCGAGGAGGCGCTCTACCGACGTGGCACGGCCGCGCATGAAGGTGCGAGCAACGGTTTCGGCATCAGCCTCCCCGAGGTCCTCCAGCACCCCGCGGACAGCAGCTATCTGGTCCGGGAGCGTCTTGGGCCACGGGGTCTTGCCGGTCTTGGCGGCGGCGGCAATCTCCAGCACGCCAGTTTTGGCTTGGTCGGTGCGACCTTCGGGGTTCTGGTATTCGGGACGGAGCCACCGGACGTGACCACGAGCCTCTTCCGCAGCACGCTCGCGGTGGAGGTCGACGAGGTTCATCAGGATGTCGTTCTCGGATAGGGCGGCAGGCCAGCCATAGGCCTCCGCCACGGCGGCGTCGATCCGGTCGTGTATATCTTTCAGCAGGCCAATCAGCCCGTCGTCGTAGACCAGCTTGTCCTTCCCCTCAATCATTTGGCCAGCCCGGAGCTTTTCGAGGGTGTTATACATCTGCGTCAGTGTGAGCTTAGGATGCCGGACCTGCCGCTCCTTCCGGTGGGCATCGAGTTCCTCTCCGAGCTGGCGGAGGGTGGTGCGCTGTGAGGGAGTGAGATCGGGGAAAGGGAACGGGTCGAAACAGCGCGACTTATTGTAACGTGGATCGTTGCCGATCCCAAGGCGCCCTCCCGCAGCGAGTGCCCACGTGACGTGGATGCGACTGGAAAGCGTGGCGAGCGCCGCGGCGTCATCGAGACCGATCACGACGAGCATGTTGTCGGGGATGACTTCCGCTTCAAGGAATTGGAAAACCCGGTGTTTAGTCGTCTCAACAGTAGCGATGTAGCGCGGAAGGCCCTCCAGTGCCGGGCGCAACTTCTGTCGGGGCTTTCCATGTAGCCACCACAATCGCGCATACGCAGCACTATCGGCTGAGTTTTGCGCCTTTGCGTCCCGCTCTGGTTTCACGTTGTCGAAGACATGCTGAAAGACTACCGGATACCGCGTACGCACGTCTTGCTCCGACAGACCGAAGAGGTCGATCACCATGACGCCGCGCGGTGATGCCATCAGGTCGCGGCCGTTGCGATAGGGGCGAATATGCCTCTCCAGCCCCGGAGAGGAGCCAAGGCCAAGGCCCCGCGCTTGTGCGGGTGAGACGATGAAACCCGCGCCAATAAGCTGCATCCCTCTGAATCCAAGCCCGTCGTTCCCACGCAAAGCAACTGCCCCTGCAACATCAGCCCCGATCCGCAGGTTCGAGAAGATCAATCCCATCTCGGTCTTCAGTTCGACCTGCCGCCCCTCGGCCTCGTTCCGATCGCCGCACTCAGATATGATCGTCACCAGCCGCCCCGGACGGCTGCCCGCCGCCGCTACGGTCATGCCGATGCGCACCGCCGCGCCATCCACAGCGTCCACCCAAGGGTGGTCGGGGATCGCAAATAGCAGCGACAGGGGGCGTTTCGCATCTCCCAGATGCGGATCCAGCACCCGGCGGTTGAAGGTCTGCCGCAGGGAGTTGGTGGTGATCAGACCGAAGCGCCTCACTCCGGTCTGGCCGTCATAGGCGCGTGCCTTCAGCGCCGCCTTCTCCCACCAAAACATCACTAGGTCGGCGCTGCCCGGCATCTTCGGATAGGCTTGCCACAGCGCTTCGACGTAGCCGTCGCCAAGCGCCTCGCGCATCCGGCTCGCACCGATGAACGGAGGATTGCCGACGATGAAAGTGGCCTCCGGCCACTTCGCCGGGCGCGGGTCGGCGTAGTCATAGATCTGAATCCGAGCCGATGGGTCCGGCACCTCCTCTCCGGTCGCGGGATGGCGCATCGTGGTCGTGCCATCCCAGCGGGTCACCGGAGCGCCATCCTCATCCAGCCGCGGAGTGCGGTCCGACCAAGTAAGTACGGCGTCGCGATGTTCTATGTTCTTGAAGTCGCGCAGGATCGGCTCAGAGGGCGCGGCTTTGCCATGCGTGCGGTAGTGCCATTGCAGGTAGCCGATCCACAGCACCAGCTCAGCCACGTTGGCGGCCCACGGATTCAGCTCGATCCCTAGGAATTGGTGCGGATCCACGGTGTGGCCAGCAAGGCCCAAACTGGCCTGCATCTCCCCCAGTTCCTCCATAGTAGCCACGACCTCACCCTCGAGCCGCTTCATAAGTTCCAGGGCGACGTATAGAAAGTTCCCGCTGCCGCAGGCCGGGTCGAGCACCGTAACCTCGCACAGCTTTTGATGGAAATCCTGCACCTCCCGCAGCGCCTCGCGCTCCTTGCCTTGGCTGCGAAGCAGGTCAGCGGCCGCCTGAACGCTGCGCCAGTCCGCGCGTAGCGGCTCAATAATCGTCGGCATTACCAGCCGCTCGACATAGGCACGCGGCGTATAGTGGGCTCCCAGCTTGTGTCGGCTCTTCTTGTCGAGTGCCCGTTCAAGCAGGGTGCCGAAGATCGCTGGCTCCACCTGTTTCCAGTCGGCCTCGGCCGCCTCGATCAGTAGACTCAGTTGCACTTCGGACAGCGGCAGCGCGGTGGCGTCGCGGAACAGCCCGCCGTTGAAGCGCAGGAGCTTGGCCATAAGCACTGTGGAGGTGCCACCGGTGTTCATCGTTTCCCAGAGCGACTGGAGCACCGGGGCGGCCATTTCAGGCTTCCCGCGCAACTCCCTCAGCTTGTCGCGGAAGGAGTCCTTGGGCAGCAGTTCCACGTCCTCGGCGAACATGGTGAAGAGACAGCGCATGAGGAAGCGGGCCACATCCTCGCCGCCATGTCCCTGGCCTTCAAAACTGCGGCCGAGATGAGCAAGATGATGCGCGATCTCACGAGTGACACGAGCCGCCGATCTTGAGGGGTCAAGCGTCTCTGGATCGGTCCAAATTGAACGCAAGCGATCTCGAACTGCTTGCTCTCGTAAGTCCTCAAGATGGATGCGGTATCGGGTACCATCAGGGAACTGCGTATAGCCCTGACCTTGGCGAGAAAAATCAGAATAAACTTCTATGAAGCTCCCCACATCGACCACCAAAAGAAAGGGTGGCCATCCGTCCTCTCTACTGACAGCGCGAGCGTACCCGTCAGCCTGGTTGCGGGCGCGGAGCATGGTATCCTCAAAAGAACGGGTACCACGTCGGCCGTGACCCAGTTTAAGACGAGTATTATCTTTCCATAATGGCAGCTGCTCTGCCGCCGCTTTCGGACCTGCTCCCTGCTTTGCTTCCATGACAAACGAACCACGGCGATACAGATCGATGCGGCCGCGACGGATCGCACCCGTGTGGGTTTCAGTGACGGGTCTTTCGAAGCGATAGTCGTTGCTCTGGCCGTCGCTCTGAGCAGGCCGAGGACGCTCTACCTCCAGCAAATCGCACAACTCGCTAGCGAATGTCTGGAAGTTTGCCATTTCACTTCCCCCAGATGCCTTCCAGCGGCGGATAAATTTCTCAATGTCCAAATCCTTGCCTCCCCGAAATTCCTCCAGAGAAGGCTAGTAACTCTTGCGGCTCACAACCGTGACGTTAGCTGACAGTGCGACGGAGTGCTGGACTTACCACGAACATGAGCCAGAATTGACAATGTGGCAAAACTAGACCTCGCTACGCCTGAAGAATTGCGCAGTAGAAAGCTGCCACACCGCTTAGGCGCAGCAGCTAGATATCAGTGGTAGAGCAATGTGCGCTTATGTTCTCCCGCCAACTCCCTTCACCCATCGCGACCACGCGAAGGTGCCACCGCTGACGAGGCTATACAGAACCACAGCCGCCGCGACCGAGGCCGCATTGACATCGATGGTGATCAGGCCCGCCGCCTTGTCATAGGTGACGAAGGGCAGCGCGGCGGCGAGGCCCGCGAGGGGCAACAGGATGAAGACCCGCAGCAGCAGGGCGATTTGTCCGGTCATGATCTTTTCCTTTTCGGGGATGCGCCACAGGCGCGGAGGTTGCGCGGCACGCAGCCGCAGAGAGGACCAGCGCCAGGCGCCAGTCGGTGAAGCGGGATCAGGCCCAGCCTGCGGGGGCCCAGTCCTCGGGCGTGACGACGAAGCCCGGGCAGAGCTTGGCGGCGAACTCATTATGCCCGGCGATGCGGGTGATGGGCGTGCGGGCGCAGGCACGGGCGATCACGCCGCGTATCGCGGAGAGCGTGGCCTCGGTGTAGAAGTCCTCGGGCGCGCCCATGCGCGTGATGGTGCGCACCGGCACCATGGAATAGCCCAGCGATCCGGCGTTGTGGCCGATGACATGGGCGCCGATCTCGCCCCACGGGCGGCCCTCGATCACCTCGCCGTCGGGGAAGATCACGCCGTGATAGCCGATGTCGCGCCAGCCATTGGCGAGGTGCCAGCGGCGGATCTCGGCGAAGAGCTCCGCATTGCGCCGGCTATGCCCCCAGCCGCCCGGCGTGGCGGTGGTATGGATCACGAAGAGCTGTACCAGATGCCCCGCGCCACCCTGAAACAGCCGGTTGCCGTGGCCGGGCCGCAGCGGCGGGCTGGCGGGCTGCGTCGTGGCCTCGATGACGGCACCAGAGCGCGGCAGACCATCAGCGGCGATCAGCGCGCCAAGCGCCCGGTCCAGCTCCGGCGTCCAGACGCGGCTCAGCGGTCCCTCTGCCAGATAGCCCAGGTCGATCAGCGCCCGTCCAATCTGCAGCACCGGGTCGCCCCAGCGGCCCTGATGCGCATCGCGCAGCGCCTCCAGACCGGCGCGCGTTTTCGGCCCCCACAGTCCGTCAGCCGGGCCGGGCTCGAAGCCAAGCGCCGACGCAGCCGCCTGCAGCAGGCGGATCTCCTGTTTCATGGTGATCTCCTTGCAAAGAAAAACCCCGCGCGAGGCGGGGCTAGGTGAAGTTCCGGAAATGCTCGGGCGGGCGATGCGCCGAGGCGCAGGAACAGGCCCCGCGCGACGGCGGGGCGTAAGTTCGCTTATGGCTGCTTTCCGCATTTGCAGGAGCGTTGCGCGGGCGCTACCAAACTGGGTGAGCGCGGCGAGTTGATGTTCAACGTCTGACGTACGCCCCTACTCAGGACTGCCGCGCTCACCCCGACACAAAATGAACTATATGTAGAAAGCCAAAAACGCCCATCGTCTAGGCGATGAGCGCAGCCTGCAGTTTAATGAGTTTGGTCCACGCAAAGTGCTCGATTTACAACGTTCGAGGAGCGCCGGATCGATGGCCCCGCGCCTTACGACGCAGGGCCCCTTCAGTCACAGCATCTGAGCGAAGCGCGGATCCGAGACTAGCGTCTGGATTGCCGACGCCAAAGCTCGATTGAACGCAGTGGCAGTGTTATTGCATGCGGCGTAGGCCGAGAAGCTGGTGCTGAAAGGAGTGGTCGACTGGATAGCGAAACCAGAGCTTTGCTGCGTGTAAGCTTGGAGGCCGATCTTCCACTCGCCCTTGAAAGAGTCCGGCTGCAGCCCTGTCACGATAATATTCACCGGTCGCGCACCTGGACGATATACCCCCCCAGCGAGCAACTCTGCCTGCATGGCCTCCTTGATCGTTTGGGCAACGTTGTCGCCGCCCCCGAGATCAAGCGGCCCTGCGAGACGACAAGTGGGCCGAGGCTCAACCCCTTCGGCAAGGCGGACTTCACCCACTGTTGCACGCTCTCCGCGAGCTGCAAGCTCTTGGAGGGTAATCGTGTTCTGTGCCGAACTCTGGTATTGTTGCGCGGTATATGTGTCGCACCCAGCCATCATAAGTGCCGGAACCGCCAAAAACGCAATAGCTTTGAGTTTCACTTCATTCTCCCAAATTTGATTCGACGTGCCTGCATCTCGTGGCGCAACCCACACGAATGCAATCTCGAGGCGCCGATCAAGACTCGGGTCTGCTATTAAGTGTTGCGTAAGAGCGTCAGGGGTTTGGTCGTTTCAGTGATCGCCGTAGTCACGAAGAGCGAACTTGACCTGATCAACTGCGCTCAGCAACGTCGGCGCCGCCGCGCTCACATCGACGCTATTTCTGCACCTCTCCCTGCCGCTGCGCATCCCGCAGCGCCTTCATACTGGCATGGTTTTTAGGCCCACAGAGCCCGACCGAGGGTCCCGAGGCAAAACCAAGCGCCGATGCCGCGGCCTGCAGTAGGCGAATTTCCTGTTTAATCGTCACCTCCTGATTGCACCGGGGGGTCCGGCGTGGTTACGGCTGGATTGATCGCGGCAGCGTGGAAATGTAGACACGCCCTGTCTTCGCCGGGACAGGGCCAGCTGGAATAGGGCGCAGCGGTAATCCGCCATCCTGAATCGTGTGTGTGAGACGGGGTCCCTAAGTCCAGACTGGAGCCGGCGTTACGACCGGCCCGTGATCACTCACAAAGACGGGTGGGTCCTACTTCTGCCCCTCACCTCCGCCGCCTGCCCCGGCGCGCAGCAGCGCCATGACGAAGCGCGAAAGCGCGGGAGCCTCCACCCCCAGCGCCAGCAGGCCCAGCATGGGATAGACCCACTCGGGCACCTCCTTCGCGAGGATATCGAGGCCGATATCGGCGACAAACAACGCGATGATCGCGATGAGGCTCAGCACCTGCGCCCAGCGGACGCGCTTTTCTGTCTTGCTCATGCCGGGCAGCACGCCCTGCGGATGCCGCGTTGGATCAGGCGCACGGCCGACCATACGGCGAGGAACTGGATTCCGCCGCTGGCGGTGGTGAGGGCCACAAGCGTGACCACCGCCACCGGCAGCAGCCCGGCATAGGCGTCAATGTAGTGTCGCGACAGGGCAGTGAGGATGGCGGGGATCATCGCGCGGCCTCCTCAGAACGGCTCAAGAGGTTCAAGGCCGCGCAGCACCCCGCGAATGATCGCTGCCATCCGCGCGCCACCTGCGGCGTTCGGGTGGAGGTCTCCTCCATCGTCCACCATGAAGTCGTCTAGGTTGACCGTGTTCCATCCGCATTGCGACAGGTCCACCACGGGCATGCCCCACCGCTTGCCCATCTCGCGCACGGCCTCGGCATACTCGCGCGTGGTCACACCCTGCAGGTTGACGGAGGCCGAGGTCCAGCCGCTGCCGTCCGTCAGGCGCCCCGGCAGCTCTCCATAGGGCGTGGTCAGCAGCACGATGCGCGCGGCAGGGAAGCGCGTGGTCAGCTTCTGGCACATGACATTATAGGCGCCATTGAAGGTAGCGGTATCGCTGCTGTCCACGGCTCCAAGCGCCACACTCCCGGCCCAGTCGTTGGTGCCGCCCAGCACGAGGATCAGATCCGCGCCGGTCGGCATCGCCTCGATGGCGGCATCCTGACACATGCCCGAGGCCCCGCTGACACGCCGACCGCCGACACCGTAGGCCGTGTGATCGAGCCCAAAGTGAGCCGCGACAGCAGGCTGCCACGCGCCCTGCGCGGTGATGCTGTCCCCAAAGCTGTAAGTGACGGCCCCGGCCCAAGTAGAGGGCTCGGCCGTGACCCGGATGGCAGGATCGAGCAAATAGCCATAGTCCTGATAATCTGTACCCTCCGTCCCGACCTCGAACTGAAACTGGTTGATCTGGCTCTTGAAGCAGGTGACACGGTAGTAGCGCACCACCCCGCTCTCTGGGGCCGTAATGGTGGTGACAGCCGAGTTTGAACCATACTCCGGCAAGACTGTTTGCGACTCATCAAATGCGGCCACAAATCGCATACCGAGGGTTGTTCCGAACCCGTGATAGGTCTCGCCGGGCTCCACCTCGATATAGTCCGAGAGCGCGTAGGTGGAGCCAGAGGTGGCAACACCGTTTGCCCCCATGAACGTGTCGAGCGTGGCGGCTGCTTTGTCGAAAAGGTTCCGCGACGGCACGAGGAAGGACGTTTTCGCGGGCGTGACAGCATCATTCTTCAGAGCGTCGGTGCCGATCCCGGTGACCCGGTCCCCAACCACCACATATCCATACGCTTGGTACGGGAACAGCGGGGTCGTTCCCTGTACCACGTAGAAATTTGCGGCGGTAAAACCGACTGCATTTGGAATGGAGAACCGTCCAAAAGCCGCCGTGGAAGGCGCAGTGACGGTGCCCGCGCCGCTACTCGGGTTGCTGCCGGAGATGAAGTTGTAGGCCGCATCATACCACGCGATCCAGCGGCGCACCGGCAGGTAGTAAACCTGCCCGGCGGTGACCGGGATAAAGCCGGTGGCATCATAATCAGCGGAGGCCTGCAGCTCGCCGTCGCTGGAATTGATAAAGTAGCCCTCTGCAAAGTCCGGGTCCTGAGCATCGAAGAGGTTCGGCGAGACCTCCAGCGCGTTCCGGCTCAGTCGATCCACCGCCGTCACCTCCGCCTTCTCCGCCAGCGCGGCAGTCACGGCGGTGGCATCGGCCTTGTCTTCCAGCGCCGCTGCCACCGCATCGGCGTCGGCCTTGTCCGCGAGCGCCGCCTCCATGGCAGCCTGTCCAGCCGCACCGATGTTGAACCGCACGGTGCTCGCGAATGGACCCGAAAACTCGCCCAGATAATTGCTGATGCTCAGCTTGGAGCCCAGCCCGCCGCCGTCCACCCAGGTCCATTGCCCCGCGCTGGTGCCGAAGGCGGTATAGCGCCCGGCATTGTTAACGGTCTCGCTGGTCTGCGGGTCGGTGTGGCTGCCGGTATCCTCGGGGCTGACCTCGGCCTGCTGGCCGATCGCCTCTGGCGCCAGCGAGGCCAGCGCCGTCCAGCTCGGGCGCAGGATGCTGGCATAAGAGGTGGCCCGGTCCAGTTCGGCCAGCCGGTCAGCCAGCGCACCGCTGGCGGCCAGCAGCAGGGCCAGCGTCTCGCGGGGCAGCACGCCGAGCGTGCCGCCCTGATGCACCAGCAGGTCCTCGGCGCTGGCGAGGTTGGTAAGGTCGATGGTTCTGACGCCGTTGTCGGGCATGGGCTTATCCTCAGAAGATAAGAGTGGAGAG
>NZ_FNEJ01000097.1 GCF_900100085.1 Salipiger marinus | reverse complement strand
GAGATATGCGCAGAAGTTGGTGACGTCTGATCAGGCGGCAGCTTGAAGTTGGCGGAGGCCGTCGCGGAACTCAACCCCCTGGATGATCTCGGGCAGGCGGTTCCGGCCATCGAGTTTGCGCCATTTCTTCTGCGCCGACATCATCAACTTGAACGCCATGGCCAGCCCGGTCTTGCGGCTCAGGCATCCCTTAGTGCGTTTCGTGCGATGCCGGACGGTGGCGAAGGTGCTTTCGATCGGATTTGACGTCCGGATGTGCTTCCAGTGTTCCGCCGGGTAGTCGTAGAAGGTCAGCAGCGCGTCCCGGTCCTTGACCAGCTTGGCGACCGCTTTCTCCCATTTCACGCCGTAGGTTTCGACGAAGAAATCGAAGGCGGCGTTGGCTTTGGCTTTCGTCGCGGCCTGCCAGATGTCGTGCAGATGCGCCTTCGCCTTGGCTTGGATGGATTTCGGGAACGCGTTCAGCACGTTCATGGTCTTGTGGACCCAGCAACGCTGCTCCCGCGTCGTAGCGAACACCTCGCGCAGCGCGGTCCAGAACCCCAGGGCACCGTCACCGACGGCCAGCTTGGGGTCCTGCTTCAGGCCGCGGCGCTTGAGATCGAGCAGCACCTCGCGCCAGCTTTGGGTGCTTTCGCGGAAGCCGTCGGTCATCGCCAGCAGCTCCTTGCGGCCGTATTCGTCCGCCCCGACGATCACCAGAACACATTGTTTTTCCTCGGCCATGCGCGGTTTGAAGTAGACCCCGTCCGCCCAGATGTAGAGAAAGCGCCGGTTGCCGAGGTCGCGCTTCTGCCAAGCCTCGTAGTCTTTCCACCAGTCGGCCTTCAGCCGCGTGACGGTCTTGGCAGACAGGCCCTTGGCATTCGGGCCAAGCAGCGCCTCCAGAGCCTCGCTGAAGTCGCCTGTGGACACGCCCTTGAGGTAGAGCCACGGCAGCAGATCCTCGACCGACTTTGCCTTGCGCAGATACCGCGGCAGGATGCTGGGCGTGAAGGTGATTTTGTCGTCGTCAGCACCCCGATCACGGACACGCGGCACCTTAACGGGCACTGGACCAATGCCGGTCATCACGTCGCGTTCCGGCAAATGACCATGGCGCACCAGGCGTGCCCGCCCGTCCTCGAGCTTGTCCCCGGAAAAGGCGTTCATGAGCGCGGCCAGCTCGGCGTGGATTGCCTGTTCGATCAGCTTGCGCGCTCCATCGCGCAGAACGTCGGTGAACGGGTCGGAGCCAAATCCTGATGGATCGGGCAGTTCTGTGATGGTAGTCTCTGGCATGTGGCATATCCCTTTCTCGGCTGAGAATTGACGGCGTCTGAACACCGCCATGATATGCCGCCCCTCAGGGCATCACCAACTTTCGCGTGTTTCTC
>NZ_FNEJ01000098.1 GCF_900100085.1 Salipiger marinus | reverse complement strand
ACGGCATTCGAAACTGGGCTACCTCAGCCCGATGGAGTTCGAGGCCCGCGCTATGCTAGCTTAACCTGCTGTCCACGAAACCGGCAGCAGCTCACTGAGGCCTACCTTCGTCGTGTCCGGATTTTAAAGCTCGGGGTACCTAGTGTTTGAGTCTGACCATCTCCTTTGAACGGCCATCCGATGTGACGGGATCGTATGGCTGGTACGGGCTGGGACTGTCGGCCGCTTTAGCGCCGGAGTGCCTGACCAGCATGTCCGCTTCCCTGCCCACAGCGGCCGTCTACATCCGGCGCAGCGAACGTCGGCTTCCCGCTCTTGGTGTCGATCGAACGGGCTTCGGCCTTGGCCCTTGCCTGAATGTCCGCTTCGGCGGTGCGCCAGGGGTGCCTTCTCGATCGCGGCGAATGACCGTTCCCCGCCCTTGACTGCCTTGGCATAAGCCCCGCAACGCGCAACTTGCAGATAAGTATGATCTGCAGGCGATGTTTGCATTTTTCGATGGCGCGCCACGGGCCGGACGTGCCTAACCTCCGGCCCATGTTTTCTTCACTAAAAGACCGTTGTCACGTCTTCCCACCTATCCCCTTCACCCACCGCGACCAGGCGAAGGTGCCGCCGGTGAGCAGCCCGTAGAGCAGCACCGCCATGGCGAGGGAGGCAGCGTTTAGGTCGATGGTGACCAGCCCCGCTGCCTTGTCATAAGAGACGAAGGGCAGCGTGGCGGCGAGGCCCCCGAGGGGCAGCAGGATGAAGACCCGCAGCAGCAGGGCGATTTGTCCGGTCATGGTGTGTCCTTTCTGGGAGAGATGCGCCAGCGGCGCGGGGGAAGCGGCACGCGGGCCGCAGAACAGGCCGGCGGTATGCGCCAGCCGGTGATGGGGATCAGGCCCAGCCTGCCGGGGCCCAGTCTTCGGGCGTGACGGCGAAGCCCGGGCAGAGCTTGGCGGCGAACTCATTGTGTCCGGCGATGCGGGTGATGGGGGTGCGGGCGCAGGCCTTGGCAATCACCGCGCGCATCGCCAACAGGGTGGCGTCGGTGTAGAAGTCCTCGGGCGCGCCCATGTGGGTGATGGTGCGGATGGGCACCATGGAATAGCCCAGCGATCCGGCGTTGTGGCCGATGACATGGGCGCCGATCTCGCCCCAGGGGCGGCCCTCAATGACCTCGCCATCGGGAAAGATCACGCCGTGATAGCCGATGTCGCGCCAGCCCTTGGCGAGGTGCCAGCGCCGGATCTCGGCGAAGAGCTCGGTATTACTGCGCCCCTGCGCCCAGCCGGTGAGAAACACGCGAAAGTTGGTGATGCCCTGAGGGGCGGCATATCATGGCGGTGTTCAGACGCCGTCAATTCTCAGCCGAGAAAGGGATATGCCA
>NZ_FNEJ01000099.1 GCF_900100085.1 Salipiger marinus | reverse complement strand
CATGTATAACCGCCCCTTGCGCAAGAGGGTTTGTGAGTACATTTCGCGCGTTGTCGGGTGCTGACATGTATCCGGCCTCAAATGCGACTGATCTCCATGCCGCGGGCCCGTATGGTGGTCGAGGATCAGCTCCAGATCAAAGCCGCGTGCTCGGTGGCACATTGTTGCACTCTGGTTCTGCCGACCCCGTCTCACGACCGTTGCGCCAAACTTCTCTTTGCCCTCTACGCTCCGACGCCTCGCGACCGATGGCCGGCTTTACGCCGCCACGGCCGGAGCTCGGTAGGCCTCTTCGTTCTTCATGAGGGCCCAGACGATCCGGGCCATCTTGTTCGCAAGCGCGACCCTGACCAGCATCGCTGGCTTTCTCTCCAGCATGCCGGCCAGCCAGGTACCAGGCCGGGCCGAAGCGTGGCAGTGCCGTTTGATGATGACGCTATTCGCGCCGATGATCAGCAATCGCCTCAGCGAGCGCTCGCCCATCTTCGTTGTAGACCCGAGGCGCTGCTTGCCACCTGTCGAATGCTGCCGGGGGGTGAGGCCCAGCCAAGCGGCGAAGTCACGCCCCTTGGCAAAGAGCTCCGGAGGCGGTGCGAGCGTCGCGAACGCCGTGGCAATCAGAGGGCCGATACCCGGAATGGTCATGAGCCGGCGCGCAACGGGATTTTCCCGAGCACGGCGCGCAATCTCGGCATCAAGCGCCGCGATCTGTTGCTCGAGCTGAGCAAGCATGGTTGTCAGCGCCAAGAGCGAGGCTCTCGCCGCTACCGGCAGTTCCATGTCTTCGTCTTCAACCAGAGCCACCAGCCGGCGGGCATTCGTTGCCCCCTGCGGCACGACATGCCCGTACTCCCCAAGGTGCCCGCGCAAAGCGTTGATGCTCTGGGTCCGCTGCCGGATCAGCAGTTCCCGAACCCGAAAGACGCTTGCCGCCGCCTGCGTTTCTTCGCTCTTGATCGGCACCGTCCGCATGCTCGGTCTCTGGATTGCTTCGCAGATCGCTTCAGCATCAGCTGCATCATTCTTCTGCCGTTTTACGAACGGCTTCACATAGATGGGCGGAATGAGCCTGACGTCATGTCCGAGCCTGGTCAGTTCCCGGCCCCAGAAATGAGCGCCTGCGCAGGCTTCCATCGCTACAAGGCAGGGCGGAAGCTTGGCGAAGAACTCCAACACCTGAGCTCTTCGAAGTTTCCTGCGCAGGACAGCTTGGCCGACTGCATCAGCTCCATGGACCTGAAACACATTCTTCGCCAGATCCAGTCCGACCGTAGTAATCTCCGGCATAACCGCCTCCCATAGTGGATTGTTGCGATCCCACCTTGGCACAGCGATGCCGTCGGAGGGCGGTTACATCATCA
>NZ_FNEJ01000100.1 GCF_900100085.1 Salipiger marinus | reverse complement strand
GCCACCAGCTGCACCTCGATCCGGTCCTCCTGACAGTCGACCCCGGCGGCGAAGATGAAGCCGGTGGCGGGCAGGATGCCCAGATCCAGCACCATGCCCGGTTCGGCATGTTCGGTGCGGTCGCGCAGGCTTTCCCAGTCCGGCGCATCGGTGGCCTGCTCATACGGCAGGCCCAGCACGTCGTTCCAGAACACCTGCTCCACCGCCGCCTTGATCGGCTTGGCGGTGGCGGTCTTGCCTTCCTTCGGCGCGGCCTCGCTGGGGGCAGAATGCCCGGCCTCGAGCCGGGACCAGCCCATCATCTGCGCGTATTCCACCGCGATGGAGGCCCAGTCCCGCTGCGGTGCATAGGCCCGCCACAGGTGGAACCCCGGGTGATCGCCGCCGGGATGCTGCCGCACCCACCGCCCCTGTGCCACGATGCGTTCCTTGTCGGCATGGCGGATCGGGGCGCGGCAGCTCTCGCAGGTGAAATGCGCCGCGTGCAGGCGTTCGGGATCGATGCTGGCCCGGAAGTTCTCCCAGGTCAGCGGCTGCGCAAAGCCGCATTGCGGACAGGGCACATGATAGAGCCGCCGGTCGCTGCGCTCATAGGCTTCGGTGATCCGGCAGGTGCCCTTGATCATCGCCGTCGACACGCGCAGCAGCTTGGCATCGTCGAAGCCCGAGGCCCGGCTTTCCGCCAGCTTTTCCGGATCACCCTTGTCCGAGGTCTCGAACTTGGACAGATCGTCCATGATGACCAGACGGCGGCTGGTGCCGGTCAGATCGGCGGGCGAGCCCGAGGAGGCCACCTTCAGCGAGCCGTTGCGGTCCAGCGTCTCCTGATTGAAGATGTTGTCGCGGTTCTCGCCGCGTCCCGCCCCGAAGATCCGCAACAGCCCCGGCGCCTGCCGCCGCATCGGCATCCATTTGTTGTTCACCCATTCGCTGGCGGCACTGCCGGTGGGATGCACGATCAGCGAGTCGAGCGGGGTGTATTCGTGCCAGGCCGCCAGCGTCGGCTGGATGATCGACACGGTCTTGCCCCATTGCGCCGAGCCGCGGATGGTCACCTCGCGGCAGGGATGTTCCGGGGACAGCACCTCGTGGATCTCGCGCAGGAAAGCGAAGCGGGTGCTGTCGAAGCGGCCCGGCATCGGCGAGCGGGCGTCGAACTCGATATTCTCCTCGCACCAGCGGGTGATGTCCGGCGGCGGCGGCGGGGCCATGGCCGCCGACAGGGCGGCGCGGATCACCGCCTCCGCCGAGGTCAGATAGCCCATTCAGAAATCCGCCTCCCGTTCCTCCGGATCAAGCCCGG
>NZ_FNEJ01000101.1 GCF_900100085.1 Salipiger marinus | reverse complement strand
TGTTGGATGTCACTGAGAACTGACCCAGCATTGTCATCGAGATTTGACCCGCCTGTCAGTATGTCGGTCGGTTCATGATGGGGTCAACATTGGCGTCTCCTTCCTCTTCTTTTTCGCGGTCTCCGAGCTGGCCTTGAAGCGATAGCTGTCGTTTCCGGTTTCCAGGATGTGGCAGCGGTGTGTGAGGCGATCGAGGAGCGCGGTGGTCATTTTGGCGTCACCGAAGACGCTGGCCCATTCGCTGAAGCTCAGGTTCGTGGTGATCACGACGCTTGTGCGCTCGTAGAGCTTGCTGAGGAGGTGGAACAGCAAGGCGCCGCCCGAGGCGCTGAACGGCAGGTATCCGAGCTCGTCGAGGATCACCAATTCGGTTTTCACCAACGCCTCGGCGATTTTCCCGGCCCTTCCCAGCGCCTTTTCCTGTTCCAGCGCGTTCACCAGCTCGACTGTGGAGAAGAAGCGCACGCGTTTGCGGTGATGCTCGATTGCCTGGACACCGAGGGCAGTCGCAACATGGCTTTTCCCGGTGCCGGGCCCGCCAATCAGGACCGCGTTCTCGGCAGCATCCAGGAACTCGCATCGGTGAAGCTGCCGAACGAGGGCCTCGTTGACCTCGCTGGCGGCGAAGTCGAAGCCCGACAGGTCCTTGTGAGCCGGGAAGCGCGCTGCCTTCATGTGATAAGAGATGGACCGCACTTCACGTTCGGCCATTTCGGCCTTCAGCAGCTGCGACAGGATGGGGATCGCCGCTTCGAACGCAGGCGCACCCTGTTCCATGAGGTCATGCACGGCCTGCGCCATGCCTGGCATCTTCAGACTGCGGAGCATGATGACGATAGCAGCGCCGGCGGGATCATGACGCATGGCGTTTGCCTCCGGACGTGCGCAGCCCATCGTAGCGTGCGACATTGGCCTCGGGCTCCTTGCTCAGCGTCAAGGCCGGAGGTGGCGTCACATCTGGTAGCTCGACTGAAGTGCTGCTCACCAGCCTGTGCAACAGGTTCAGCACGTGGGTCTTGGTCGGCACGCCGGCCTTCAGCGCCATGTCCACCGCGCACAGGACCGCCTGTTCGTCGTGATGCAATACCAATGACAGGACATCGACCATCTCCCGATCCCCGCCAGGCCTGCGCAGCATCTGGTCCTGCAGCTCACGAAAGCCCTCCGGCATCTCAACAAACGGGGCGCCGTTGCGAAGCGCGCCCGGCTTGCGCTGGACCACGGCAAGGTAATGGCGCCAGTCATAGATGACGCGGCCCGGTTGCCGGTGCG
>NZ_FNEJ01000102.1 GCF_900100085.1 Salipiger marinus | reverse complement strand
GAGATCAGTCGCATTTGAGGCCGGATACATGTCAGCACCCGACAACGCGCGAAATGTACTCACAAACCCTCTTGCGCAAGGGGCGGTTATACATGTTGCACAAATCCCATGTGGGATTCATCTCATGAATCCAGCGTGGTAGCTGGGATACATGAGCAGACCTACACCCCCGACCTACAGGACCAGGAACTGGCCAGCCTACAATGAAGCGCTCAAGCGCCGCGGCTCGCTGACGGTCTGGTTCGATCCCGAGATGAGCTGGGATGCCGCGCCGACAGGTAGGCGTGGCCGCCAGCAGACCTACAGCGATGCCGCCATCCAGACATGCCTTTCGATGAAGGTGCTGTTCGGCATGGCGCTTCGGCAGACGGCAGGCTTCGTCGAAAGCCTACTGCGGCTGGTCGGCCTCGACTGGGCGGTGCCCGACTTCAGCACCCTGTCCCGCCGCCAGAAGACCCTGGCCGTGAACATCCCGTATCGCGGCTCCAAGGGGCCGCTCCACCTGCTGATCGACAGCACGGGTATCAAAGTCGAGGGCGAAGGCGAGTGGCACGCCCGCAAGCATGGTGGACCCAAACGGCGCGTCTGGCGCAAGATCCATCTCGGGATCGACGAGGAAACACTGGAGGTTCGCGCAGTCGAGGTCACAGGGAGCCATATCGGCGATGCACCGGTCTTACCCGACCTGCTCAACCAGATCCCAGCGTACGAGCAGATCAGCAGCGTCACTGCCGACGGTGCCTACGACACCCGCAAATGCCACGATGCAATCGCTGACCGCGGCGCCCGCGCTGTCATTCCGCCTCGCAAGAATGCCAAGCTGTGGAAGACCGTCACCGCCGGCGCGGTCGCACGAAACGAAGCGCTGCGGGCATCGAAATACCTCGGTCGTGCTCTCTGGCGACGATGGAGCGGCTACCACCGCCGAAGCCGCGTCGAAACGAAGATGCACTGTGTGAAACTGCTGGGGCAGCGCCTCATGGCGCGGGACTTCGACCGACAGGTCGCGGA
The DNA here is from genome assembly GCF_900100085.1 of Salipiger marinus. GTDB lineage: Bacteria > Pseudomonadota > Alphaproteobacteria > Rhodobacterales > Rhodobacteraceae > Salipiger > Salipiger marinus. Next base: position 211 of record NZ_FNEJ01000102.1, on the reverse strand, counting down.
GCTTCAGGTCCGTATCGCCGTTCTGAACGGCTACACCGCGCTCGGCATCCCTGTCACAGAGCCCGTGGGATAAGTCTGTCCGGGGAAAGGGGAACCCCGGTCATCAGCCGATTTGTGCAACATGTATAACCGCCCCATGCGCAAGAGGGTTTTTCGGAGCTTCGTCTGGCGCGTCATCAGGTGCTGACATGTATCCGGCCTTATGATGCGA
>NZ_FNEJ01000103.1 GCF_900100085.1 Salipiger marinus | reverse complement strand
CATAAGATTTCGTGCCAAGCTGGTCTCCATCGTAGACACCAGCTTGAATCATGCCTGTAGCACGATGTGAATCCCTTTTGTCAACACGGCCTAACCTATCTTTCGACAGGACGCCAAACCAAATGTGAACCGGCATGCATGTTTGGATGCCCCTTCGATGCAAGGATTTTCTCTGACCTTCTGAATGCGTGATCGAGTGCGGTCATGTTTCAGGCCTCTCAGGTGCGGCCAAGATATGCCGCGGGCCGGTATGGTGATGCGCGGATCGGGAACCAGATCAAAATTGCGAGCTCTGGCCTCGTTGCATGCCACCGATTTCCCCAACCCGGATCTGTTCGATCATTTGCCCATACGGGTCATCGCTCTCCTCACATCGCCGACGCTCCGCACGCCGCGGTCAGCTGACCGCGCCGGTCGGGTCTTGGTAGTCCTCTCCTCGCACGAGCATGGCCCAGAGCATGCGTGCCATCTTGTTGGCCAGCGCGATAGCCACCAACATGCGCGGCTTTCGGGCCAGCATGCGTGCGAGCCATGATCCCGGCCGGCCTCCGTCGCGACCTCGCCAATGGACGATCGACATCGCCCCCACGATCAGCAGGCGCCGGATGTCGCGCTGACCCATCTTCGAGGTTCGGCCCAGCTTCTGCTTGCCGCCACTTGAATGCTGTCGCGGCACAAGACCAAGCCAAGCCGCAAAGTCGCGCCCTCGTCGGAACTCACGCATGTCGGTGCGAAGGCGGTAATCGCCATCGCGCAGACCGGGCCGATGCCGGGCATCTGCCCGATCCCGTCGCCCTGCGACGACAGTTCGGACCCGATCCACAGGCTTTGCCGGTCGTCTCGGTGACGCAGGTCGGCCTAGACACCTATGCTGCTCTCGTCGCCCCGACGGCCTAGATGGGAGAAATGGCATGACGACCGTCTATTCTATCGACGAGGTCCGCCTCGGCATCATGCTGAACGAACTGCGCCTGCCCACGATCAAGACGCTTTGGCCGCGGTTCGCTGAAACAGCTGATCGGGAGGGCTGGCCGGCCGCGCGCTTCCTTGCGGCCATAGCCGAGCATGAGCTGACCGAGCGCGCCAACCGCCGGATCGAACGCCACCTTGCAGAGGCGCATTGAGCTGCTGCCGGTTTCGTGGACACGAAGATAAGATCGTGACCCATGAACTGGAGAGTGGATATGACGAGACGGAAGTTCAGCCGCGAGTTCA
>NZ_FNEJ01000104.1 GCF_900100085.1 Salipiger marinus | reverse complement strand
GTCCGGGGGGCATGCCCCCCGGACCATCGGCAACAGCGCCAAACTGGGGAAATTTCATCCAGCGCTTTTGGGGAGATTACGTCCAGCACTCACACTGAAAGTGGCTGCGTAAGTTCTACGGCAGAACCCGTTAAAACAGGAAGATACCATATGAAAATGGAGGATATTTCAATGATCAAAGTTAAAGGAAACCTCACCACAGCTCTTGCTCTTTCGGCTGGCCTTTTAGCTTTGTCGTTGTTGCCCTCAAAGGCAAATGCCGACATTTCTCTTAACGAGGTATTGGATGCGTGTGAAGCTAGTGTGGTTCAAAGCACAGATGCTCCATTGCTGAGGTTCGGCGAAGTCATCGACGAAAATGAACGCCAGCAACGAATCCGCTTGAACACAAGCGTCGGAACACTGGTAGCCACGATTTTCCCGCCGCTGTTTAACAATGTGCTCGGCTGCATCTTGTGGGGAGGACATCCCGACCTCAAAGCTGAGTTCGCAAACGAGTGGCAAGATTGGGTCGAGTGGGAAGAAGCCGAAGGGGCTGCCAAACGTTGGCAAGAGGATCGCCTGAAAGTACCTGGAAGCGTTGATTTGACGGACAACCAGCAACCCGGCTTTGTGGTGGCTCGGTGCGACGTCCTAGAAAACGGGATAGTGCTCGCAAACCAACCCGCCGTTACGGGAGTGATACGTCAGACTACCCCTAATCTGGACCCACCACCAAGCCCGAACATCTTTTTCCAGTTCAGTGTGATGAGAGCTTTGCCCGGTAGATGCCAAGCAGCCGTCGATGCTCGCTTGGATCAGTAAAGCGGCTTCCAAATCAAAGCGCATTTCAACGCTGCGAAGCGTTCTTGATCCTATCTCGCAAAGCCAGCCATCGTTCCGATGTCTGCGGTCTTCCCCCTTTCAGGCGTTACTACCGTAAGCGGGCAGCTGAGGCCGTTCAGGCTTTGTAACTCCATGGGCCACCATCGCTACACTTCTTCAGACCTGCCGGATGAACCAAGTCTACCCGAACGCCTGGCTCCCCCAAACCCTGCAGCGCATCACAAATCACTGACCTGCAGCGCAGATCGACGACCTCATGCCTTGGAACTAGACGCGCTGAACGGTATCAACTTGTCGCTCTGATGTCTTTTTTCAAGGGTCGCGCCACGCGATTTGGAACGCCAGGGCGTTCGTCGCGGTCTGGACGCCCAAAGGTGGGCACGAGGTCTG
>NZ_FNEJ01000105.1 GCF_900100085.1 Salipiger marinus | reverse complement strand
GAGCGCGGGCTTGAGGCGCCGGTCTACGGGCCGCGCGAGCCGGAGGAGCGCTTGGCTGACAAGTATGGCGCTTATCTGGTCGACAGGTTGTCTGCCTGGCCGGGGCTCTCTGCCCGGCGGCTGCACCGGGAGGCCAAGGCGATGGGTTTCGAGGGAGCCTATTCGACACTGACGGAGTACCTGAGGCTGATCCCCTCCTCTCGAAATAGGCATTGGCGGCGGCGATCGGATCGCCGCTTGTGTCCACCAGTGTGGCATCTTGGTCGAATACAACCGTCTGCATAATTTTTGCTCTCTGACACAACCCGCAATCCAACGTGAAGTCGGATCACCTTGCCCCTTCTTCTCAAGTCGATAGAACGTCCGCAAACTTAAAATAAACAGGTTTGTATATGAGCATTGCGCTGATCCTCCTTGCTGCGGGCAAGGGCACCCGAATGGAGTCCGACCGCCCCAAGGTCTTGCACCCTCTGGCACAGGCGCCGCTGCTCTGGCACGCGCTGCGCGCCGGGCAGACGCTGGATCCTGCAGCCTGCGTGGTGGTGGCCGGTCATGGGGCCGAGGCCGTCAGCGCCGCCACACTGGACTATGCCCCGGAGGCGCAGGTGGTGATCCAGGCCGAACAGCTGGGCACCGCCCATGCCGTGGCGCAGGCCCGCGACGCCCTGAAAGACTTCGACGGCGACGCGCTGGTTCTTTATGGCGACACACCCTTCATCAGCGAGGCCACGCTGCAAGCGATGATCGCGGCGCGCGCCGCGCAGGACGTGGTGGTGCTGGGCTTCGAGGCCGCCGATCCGGGCCGCTATGGCCGTCTGGTCACCCGAGGCGACGATCTGCTGGAGATCGTGGAATACAAGGACGCGACCGAGGCGCAGCGGGGCATCACCCTGTGCAATTCCGGGGTGCTGATCGCCGCGTCCGAAACGCTCTTCGCGCTGATCGAGGCGGTGGGCAATGACAACGCGTCGGGCGAATATTACCTGACCGACGTGGTGGCGCTGGCCCGCGCGCGCGGCCTGTCGGCGGGCGTGGTGCGCTGCGACGAGGCGGAAACGCTGGGCATCAATTCCCGCGCCGAACTGCG
>NZ_FNEJ01000106.1 GCF_900100085.1 Salipiger marinus | reverse complement strand
TCAACGCGCTCGGCACCGCCCACGTCGTCCGCGTGGCATGAAACTGAATGGGAAAGGGGCACTCACAACTCAGGCCGACTTTCTGCAACAACGCCCGCCACATGCGCGCGATTTGGTCGTTCACGCGCGCGCGAAGCTGGGCGTTCTTCGATGCGGCGTCGGCAACATCGGACCAATCAGCTGCGATTGGTAAAGCGCGAAGAATGTCGGTAGGCACTAGGATTACCGGGTCATTTGGACCAATGTAAGGGTTTGCCGCCAACAGGCCCGAGTAAGTTTTTCCGTTCTTTAGCGCGATGGTCATGGGCTGCGTAGGGACGCCAAGCTCGGGCAAGATACGTTCATTTAGTGCGATTAGATCACCCACGATGACGTTCGAGGTCATGTCGCTGATACGATCAGGCCCCACGCCATTTTCAAACAATGCCATTGCGACGAATAGGTCCGGATCTTCGATACCAAGTTCAACAATCTGGCGCGCCGTTTCGATGTACTGGCTGGTCATTTCGGAACCAGAGCCACTGCCGGAAACCGATTGTGCGCCATAACCAAGACAAGTCCATTTGATTTCTGGAAAGGTAAGCATGCGCGCTGCGCTTTTCCATGCAACATCCGTAGGAGACTTCGCCTTCGCCAGAAACTTAATGATTGTCTCAAAGTGACTCTCGTAGGTCTTGCGGGCGTCGCTCGAAATATTCGTATAAATAGAACCCTCAAGGAGAAGAGGATCAATGAAGAGCTTCGTATCAGCGTTCAATGTGGGGTCGAGAATGCCGCGACCTTCCAATGCTTCTGCCTCGATCCCAAAATACTCCGAGAACTTGATTGGATTCCTAATTTTTCCCATTGCAATTACCTCGAGTAAAAAAAGAACAGCGATTCAAAAACATCTCTTCATATCTCCCCTTTGTTATCGCATTTAAGACGCCTGGGGTTTACCTACTCCTGATCGATCAAACGTTCTCGAAAGGTGGCAACCGAATTGGGCTCAACCGTATAGCTAAATTTTTTAAGGAGACATCCAGTATAGATGAATTTATCTTTTATCGCCATCGCCATCGCCATCGCCATCGCCATCGCCA
>NZ_FNEJ01000107.1 GCF_900100085.1 Salipiger marinus | reverse complement strand
ACCTATCTGGTGGGCAAGGGCATGACGCTGGTGGTCGCCCGGGGCGTGGCGATGAAGGCGGCGCTGATCGAGATTGCCGGGGCGACCAGCGGTGTTGGCACCGCCGCCGGTCGCGCGGTGGCGCCACTGACCCGCTTTGGTCTTGCCGCCCGCGCCCTGACCGGGGTCTTGGGCGGGCCGCTATCGCTGGCGCTCACCGCCGCCTCGATCGTCGCCTTTGGCATCGACACCGACAGCGCCGCCGATGCTGTCGACCGGGCCGATGTGGCGGCACGCAAGGCCGCCGATGCGCTCGACGCCTATCAGGAGGCCAGCCGCCGCGCCGCCGAGGAACAGCGCAGCCTTGGCGGCGAGGTCTCGGCGGCCACCCAGCAGATGCTCAGCCAGACCCGGGCCGGGCTGGTGCAGGCGCTGTCGGATGCCGAACGCGAACTGAAGGCCGCGCGCAGCAGCATGACCGGCGCCTTCTTTGACCGCGACGGGTTTGATGACTTTGCCGGGCGGTACCGGGCGCTGTTCAGGACCAATCTGCAGACCGGCGCACCGATGCCGGGCATGCCGTCCAACCGCTTCCTCACCGATCTTGCGACGATGGCCGAACAGGCCGGGCGGCTCGAGATCTCCGCCAGCACCTTCATGGACAGCTTCTCTCAGGTGCAGGCCATCGGTCCCGCCTTTGCCGACCTCGCCGAACAGCTGGCCGGGATCCTCGCCTCGGGCGAGGGTCTGGCCGAGAATGACGCGCTCGAGGCCCTGCGCGGCATGGCCGAGGAGGCGGGGATTTTCGGCGATGAGCTCGCCGCCATCGACCGCGCCGGCAGCGAGGCCGATCTGCGCGCGGCCTATGCCGATCTGAAGACGGCAATCGAGGAGGCCACCGTGGCCGGCACCCAGCTGCGCGCCGAGACCAACGAGGGCTTCCGGGAAAATGTCACCACTCTGGCTGAGGTGGAGAGCCGGGTCGCAGCCCTGCGCGACACCGAACAGCAGACGCTGGACCTGTCCCGCGACATCGCCACCGAACGCCCTTTCGATGCCACCGCCGACAGCGCGGGGAAGGC
>NZ_FNEJ01000109.1 GCF_900100085.1 Salipiger marinus | reverse complement strand
ACCTATCTGGTGGGCAAGGGCATGACGCTGGTGGTCGCCCGGGGCGTGGCGATGAAGGCGGCGCTGATCGAGATTGCCGGGGCGACCACTGGGGTTGGCACCGCCGCCGGTCGCGCGGTGGCTCCGCTGACCCGCTTTGGCCTTGCCGCCCGGGCCCTGACCGGGGTGCTGGGCGGGCCGCTATCGCTCGCGCTCACCGCCGCCTCGATCGTAGCCTTCGGCATCGACACCGACAGCGCCGCCGATGCCGTCGACCGCGCCGATGTGGCCGCCCGCAAGGCCGCCGACGCGCTCGACGCCTATCAGGAGGCGAGCCGCCGCGCCGCAGAGGAACAGCGCAGCCTTGGCGGCGAGGTCTCGGCGGCCACCCAGCAGATGCTTAGCCAGACCCGCGCCGGGCTGGTGCAGGCGCTGTCGGATGCCGAACGCGAGCTGAAAGCCGCGCGCAGCAGCATGACCGGGGCCTTCTTCGACCGCGACGGGTTTGACGATTTTGCCGGGCGCTACCGGGCGCTGTTCAAAACCAATCTGCAGAGCGGTGCGCCGATGCCCGGCATGCCGTCCAACCGCTTCCTCACCGATCTTGCGAAGATGGCCGAACAGGCCGGGCGGCTCGAGATCTCCGCCAGCGCGTTTATGGACAGCTTTTCGCAGGTGCAGGCCATCGGTCCCGCCTTTGCCGATCTCGCCGAACAGCTGGCCGGGATCCTCGCCTCGGGCGAGGGGCTGGCCGAGAATGACGCCCTCGAGGCGCTGCGCGGCATGGCCGAGGAGGCGGGGATCTTCCGCGACGAGCTCGCCGCCATCGACCGCGCCGGCGGCGAGGCCGATCTGCGCGCGGCCTATGCCGATCTGAAGACCGCGATCGAGGAGGCCACCGTGGCCGGCACCCAGCTGCGCGCCGAGACCAATGAGGGCTTCCGCGAAAATGTCACCACTCTGGCCGAGGTGGAGGGCCGGGTCGCGGCCCTGCGCGACACCGAACAGCAGACGCTGGACCTGTCCCGCGACATCGCCACCGAACGCCC
>NZ_FNEJ01000110.1 GCF_900100085.1 Salipiger marinus | reverse complement strand
TTCCGGCGCGGGCGCTGGCGCAGCCATGTCGGGCTGCATGTGGCGCGCGGGCGCATGCTGCATATGGACGAGGGCGGCTCGCAGCTCGCTGATCCGGACGGCCCGCTGTGGCGCAGCCGCTTTGTCGGCGCCTTCCGGCATCGGAGCCAGGCATGAGCATTCCGGTTCTCACCGCCCCCTTGCTGGATCCGGGCGCCGCGCGCGAGCGGCTGGAGCTGCCCGAGGGGCTGTCTCTGGCCGAGATCGTCACCCAGGCACTGCCCGGGCTCCTGGCCGAAGACCGGAGCCAGCTGCGGGTGATGCTGGTCAGCCCGACCGGTGCTGCTGTCATCGATCCCCGCTTCTGGCATGTCACCCGGCCCAAGGCAGGGGTGCAGGTGGTGATCCGGCTGGTGCCCGGCAAGGGCGGGGCGCGGCAGATCCTGCTCGCTGTGGTCTCGGTGGCGGCGCTGATGATCGCCCCGCATCTGGCGCCGATGATCGGCGTCACCAGCAAGCTCGGCGTGGCCATGGTCGGGATGGGCCTCAACCTGCTGGGCGCGGCGCTGGTCAATGCCATTGTGCCGCCGGTCACGCCGGATCAGCGCGACAGCCGCCGCAACCGCTATCTGGTCTCGGGCTGGTCCAACGAGCTGCGCCCCGGCGAGGCGCTGCCCTTGGTGCTGGGCCGCCTGCGGGTGGCGCCGGTGCATCTGGCGACACCTTATATGTCGATCGTTGGCGAGGATCAGTTTGTCACCGCTCTGCTGGGCTGGGGCTACGGCCCGCTGAAGATCGAGGACATCCGCATCGGCGACACGCCGCTGGCGGAGTTCGACGAGGTGGAGACCGAGCTGCGCGAGGGCTGGCCCGGCGATGCGCCGGTCTCGCTCTATCCCGAACAGGTGGTGGAGGATGGCGACGGGGTGGAGCTGGTGCGGCCGATGCCGCGCAATGACGCGGGCGAGATCATCGACGGCGCCGAGCCCATCGAGACGCCGGTGGTGCGGGTCACCGCCAGCAATGCCATCCGGGCGTC
>NZ_FNEJ01000111.1 GCF_900100085.1 Salipiger marinus | reverse complement strand
AGCAGAACTGCGAAAAGTTAATCTGTTGAAGACACGGTGCTTAGCTGCACCTCGGGCCCCCGACGTGATGAAAGAGCGGGACGCCTTAAAGGTCATCCACTGATGCATGAACAAGCGGATCGAGCCGGCCTTACGCCACCTCAAGGATCCGAGCTTTGGGTCGCAGTTCTGAGTGGCCCCGCGACATGCTGATTGGCTGAGCTCACCGTGCTTGTTTTGCAAACCGTACGGCTTCTCTGAGACCAGAAGTCCGCAGGTCGTGTTTCTCAACACCGACCACGGACCTGTCATGCAGCACCACCAGCACTTCGCGGCCGATCAGTCGGCCTACACCGCCGCGACCCATCGGCTCTCTCCGGTCACCCTCCGCTTTCCTGCCGTCATGACGACTGCCGAACTGGCCGCCTGGAGCCAGGTCGGCAAGAATGCGGTTCCCCATCTCGTGGCGCGCTTCGGGATCCGCGAGCTTACCGGGCATGCGAAAAACCGTCGCTTCGCGATACATGACGTTCTGCGAAAAATCATCGGCGTCACCGCGGCGAGTCCGGAAGACCTGGCGCTGCTGCTGATGCCCCTGCAGAAGGCCAGCTGGGTGTCGCAGATCACCGGGTTGAGCACCTCGGCCGTCAGCGCCGGCATTTGCGAAAACCGAAGCCCGCTTCCTGCCCCAGTCGAGCTGACCGCCACGGGTCCGGGCCGGGCCCCCGCGCGAGGACGGCGCTGGCTGGTCGTGCAGGTGGAGGCCTATCTGCGTGGCGATCCCATTCCCTTCCTCGCGCCGCAAAAGCCGTTCCCGGATCTTCCCGAAATCCGCGCCCAGGAACCCGCCGGTAACGTTTTCGCGGCGATTTGTGCCGATAGCGCCACGAGCTCCCGTCAAGTCCAGCTGTAACAAACAGTCGTGATCTTGCGAAATTTCCAAGGCGATGCAGGCCGCCTTTGAAAATCGCATCAGCGAAGCGCTACCCTTGCCGGCCCCCATTTTGATCTTGCTACCCGACGGGTT